>JADJQA010000029.1 GCA_016712985.1 Sulfuritalea sp.
AGAAACATCGAGCCGCCCAAATTTTGTGCGGATTTCCTCGAACACCGCTTCGAGCTCGCCTGGCTGGCTGACATCGAGCGGCAGGAAAAGCGGCGCCCCAAGCTCCTTGGCCAGCGGTTCGACATATTGTTTCGACTTTTCGTTGAGGTAGGTGATGGCCAGGTCGGCATCCAGTTCGCGGAACGCCTTGGCGCAACCGTAAGCGATCGAATGCTGGTTGGCGATGCCGACGACCAGTACCTTCTTTCCCTTGAACAAGGGACGGGGGGGTTCAATGTTCATGATGCGGTGCTCCTGGTTAGCGTTATGGAAATGCCGATCAAGTCCAAATCCGTCCCCGGATCGGGTCCGGGGCAGGCTATTCCGGCGGAAGCCGGAATCCAGTGTCCTCAATGATCTGGACACCGGCCCCGGATCGGGGTCCGGGGTGACGTTCCTTCGCCGGGGTGACGGACTAATTCAGTGGATGCTTAGAGGTTGTCGAGAATATGGCGGGTATGCCGGGCGATCATCAGTTCTTCATTGGTCGGGATCACCCAGGCCGGAATCCGGCTGGCTGCCGTGCTGATGCGCGGCCCGCCGGCGGCATTGGCGAGCGGATCGAGCTCGACCCCGAGCCAGGCGGCAGACTGACAGATCCGTTCGCGGATCGGCACCGCGTGCTCGCCGATGCCGCCGGTGAACACCAGCGCGTCGAGTCCGCCCAGGGCCGCGGCGAGTGAGCCCAGCTCTCGACCGATGCGGTAAACAAACAACTCGACCGCGAATTTCGCCTTTGGCTCGGTCGACTCGAGCAGGGTCCGCATGTCGCTGGAAACGCCCGAGACTCCGAGCAGCCCGGACTGCTGGTAGAGCAGTTTCTCGATGGCGCGGGTATCCATCTTCAGTTCATCCATCAGATAGAGCACGACGCCCGGATCCAGGCTGCCGCAGCGGGTACCCATCGGCAGCCCGTCCACCGCGGTAAACCCCATCGTGCTGGAGACGCTCTTTCCTGCGTGAACGGCGCACATGCTGGCGCCGTTGCCCAGATGCAGCACCACCGTGCGTCCCTGCGCGGCGTTCGGATCGTACTGTGCCAGCACCGACGAAATGTACTCGTAGGAGAGACCATGGAAGCCATAGCGGCGCACGCCGCGCTCGGTGATCGCCGACGGTAGCGCGAAGGCCTGCGCCACGGCCGGTTGAGCGCGATGGAAGGCGGTGTCGAAGCAGGCCACCTGGGGCAGCTCCGGGCGGTTGGCCAGCAACAGGCGGATCGGCGTCAGGTTGTGCGGTTGGTGCAGCGGCGCCAGCGGGATGAATTGTTCGAGGTCTTTGACAATCTCCGCCGTCAGCCGCACCGGCGCGGCATAGTTCAGGCCGCCATGCACCACGCGGTGGCCGACCGCGGCCAGCCGGTGTTCGCCGAGTTGCTCGCGCAGGAAGTCGGCCAGGAAGGCAAGAGAACCGTCGTGTCCAAGCGCCTGGTCGCCCCACTGTTTGTCGCCGAGGACGGCGCCGGCAGCATTCTTGGCCTTGAAGCGGGGCGCCGTGTACAGCCCCTCCAGTTGCCCGCCGAGGAGCAATTCCAGCGACTCGCCGCGTTCCAGGAACAGCGAGAACTTGATGCTCGAGGAACCGGCATTGAGAACCAGGATCGCGTCGCTCATGACGACACCGCCTTGCCGGCGCTGGCCCGCCGTGCCTGGGCGACAAGGGCCGCCACCGCGCAGGAGGCCAGCCGGGTCATCACCGAATCGGCTCGACTGGTAAGAATGATCGGCACTCTGGCGCCCAGCACGATGCCGGCGGCGTCGGCGTCGGCCATGAAGCTCAGGCTCTTGGCCAGCATGTTGCCGGCTTCGAGGTCGGGCACCACCAGGATGTCGGCCATCCCCGCCACCGGCGAGTCGATCTTCTTGATCTTGGCCGCGGTGAGGTCGATCGCGTTGTCGAGCGCCAGCGGGCCGTCGAGGACGCCACCGGTGATCTGCTTGCGGTCGGCCATCTTGCACAGCGCGGCGGCTTCCACCGTCGATGTGCGCAGCCCGGTGGCGCCGCGCACCACGGCGGCCATCAATTCGTCGGTGTGCAGACTGCCCTTCATCAGCATCTCGGCCTTGCCCTCCCGCGCCAGTTGCACCGCCATCTCCGCCGAGGCGACGCTGTGCGGCGTATCCACCAGTTGGTAGCCGGAGATGTCAAGCTTGAACTTGGCGGCGACGGCCTGGATCCTGTCGCGTGGGCCGACCAGGATAGGCTGCAGGATGCCCATTTCGGCAGCCTCTACCGCGCCCCTGAGCGAGCTTTCGTCGCATGGGTGCGCGACGGCGGTGGGTACCGCGGAAAGGGCCTTGCAGCGGGCGATCAGATTTTCATATTTCTCGTGTTTGCGTTCCATCATTTTTCCTTTGTGTCGATGCCGGTCACCGCGCCTTTGTGGAATCCTTCTTGGCTGGCTTGGCTGGCTTGGCTGGCTTGGCAGGTTTGGCCAGTTCGGCCGGCTTGCCGTCAGCAAAGAGTTCCTCGATCTGCGCCAGTCGTGCGGCCCGTTCGCCGGTGACTTCACCGGTGGCGGTCACGACCTGGCGGATCTTGCCGAGCACCTCTGCCCGGGCGGCCGCGCCGGTCAGCATCTTGGGAATCGCGGCCAGCGCGCCGTCGCGGTCGAGCAGCAGGGAGAAGAACTGCTCGCGCAGCACCTGCTTGAACTCCTCCAGGGTCAGGCCGCCGCTCTCGGCGCGAATCAAGCGCAACTCGTTGAACGCGCGCTCATCCACCCCGGCCCGGCCGTGCCGATATAGACTAGGCTGCGAATTGCGGCTTCGCGCGGGCCGCCCTCGGCAACACGCGCCTTGAGTTCAGCGATGCGCTGCTGGATGAATTTGACTCGCGCGGGTTCCAGACCGGGATGCGGGCGCGGGTGCTTGTCAGGAGCCCCCAGTCCGACCAGCGTCTGCAGCAACGGCGAACTGTAGATCGCCAGGAAGATCTGCTCCATGGAGCTGTCGCGCAGATCGCGATAGCCGTCGAGCGCGGCGATGATTGCATCCGAGACGATGGGTTGCCACTGCGCGAGAGGATTGTCGGGCGAAACCGGCTGGCGCTGCCCGCGCACCTGCTCGGCGAGTTGGGCAAGCTGTTGCATCAGCGGGTTGCGCTCGGAAAAGATCTGGTAGGGCAGTTCGGCGGGGTTGAGCTTTTGCAGCCATTCGGACGTCTGTTCGTTGATGAACGCCCGGACAAACGGCTGGAACAGGGTGCGATACATGCCGAGGTTGATCTCCGACACCCGCTTTGCGGCGGCGAAACGGCGCTCGTTTTCGGGGCTGGGCTGAACGATGGCGCGGACGTCGTCGAGGGTGCGTGGTTCGAAGCGCACGATCCAGTCGCCGGTGACCCGGTCCGGATTGGCCACGTCGGCGGTCTTCGCGGTCATCACCGCCTCGTACAGGCCGGGCGGCAGCACGTCGATCAGATCGATGTTGGTGGCGAACTCCTGATGCTCCTTCCGTGCGATTCCACCGCCGACGAAGATGCCGAGATGGCCGATACTTTCGTGAACAGCGTAGACGATGGTCTGGCCGCAGGCGCGGATGTCGTCATCCTTGGCGTAGAGATCGACGATCCAGCCCAGCGCCTGTTGCGGCGGGGTGATGTTGTCGCCCTTGGAGCAGAAACAGACGATCGGCGAGCGGATGTTGCGCAGGTCGATGCGGGCGCCGTCGCTGGTGAGGATTTCAGCGGTGGCGAGGCGATTGCCGACGAACAGTTCATCGACGATCCATTGAATTTCCTCGGCGTTGAGATTGACGTGGCCGCCCCACCATTTCTCGAACTCGAGGAAACGCGCCCCTTCGCCGTCCACCTTCGACCAGAGGTCGTAGTTCTTGGTCCAATAGGTATTGGACGGATTCTGCTTCTCGAAGTTTTCGACCAGGTAGCCGCCGTTGAACTTGCCGGCGCCGAGGTCGCTGGTCAGCGCGGTCAGCCAACTTCCGCCCAGCACGCCACCGGTGTAGCGCATCGGGTTCTCGCCTTCCACGCCGGCCCAGTAGGACAGCGGCGAGCCGGGGATGATGATCGGCCCGAACAGGTCCGGCCGGATGGCGGCCACCATCATCACCGCCCAGCCGGCCTGGCAGTTGCCGATGACGCAGGGCTTGCCCTCGGCATCGGGGTGGAGTTCGATGACCTTTTCCAGGAACGCCACTTCGGCGCGCATGATGTCTTCGATGGTCTGGCCGGGCATCGGGTCGGGGGTGAAGCCGACGAAGTAAGAGGGATGGCCGGCGCGCATCGCCATGCCGAGTTCGCTGTCGGCCTTGAAGCCGCCGATCCCCGGTCCGTGGCCGGCGCGCGGGTCGACGACCACGAACGGGCGCTTTTTCGGGTCGATCACCACCCCGTGTGGCGGCTTGACGCGCACCATCAGGTAATTGGCCGGCCGTTCGAAGGTGCGGGCATCCAGCACCAGTTCGGCGTCGAAGCTCAGCACGTGGGGCACCGCCTTTTCCTTCTGCGCGTAGTATTGGTCGCTGCGCTGTCGCAGCACGTCCCAGAACAGAATGGTGCGCTGCACGGCATCGGTCATGTACTCGCCGAGCGGCCCGCCGGCGCCCATGCTCGCCATCGCGGCCAGCGGATTGGGCATCTGCCCGGCGGGTAAGTCGCTCGCGTTCTTGCTCGGTGTCTTGGTCATCTTGATCTGCTCCACATGTGATTTGTCGGTTCGCCGCTCGATTCGGTCCGGGAATCGCCGATGATACCCCTTGCCGATTAATGTTTAATTACCGCCAAGCCTCGTCGTTCGCAAGACTGTTCATTGGACGCCAACTCCGGGCTTGATGCCTTTCGCACGAGGCACTCAGCCGGCCAGTTCCTGTTGCTTGAGTCTGGCGGTGAAGAAGTCCAGCGCGGTCCTGGTCTTCGCAGACTGGTCGGCGCCGAGCACGATGCCATGGCGGGCCAGGTAGTCCCTGAAATCGCCAGCGACCTGGAAGGTTTCTTTCGGCAGGCACTTGGTGGAGACTTCCATGACGATTGATCCATCAGGATAGATCCACACTTCGAAGACGATGGGGCGGTCGAAGTCCTTCGCCTTCGGCTGGTGCTTGGACTTGAGCAGGAAGGTGGGACCCAGGAGGACCAGCTTGTCCATCGTGAGGCCCGCCGGGGCGTGCGCATCATAGAAGGCGCGCTGTTCCCTGGAGAACAGCTTGCGCAAAGGCATCTCGCCCGAGGCCACGTCGAGCACCTCCTGGCCGCTGCACACGCCCTTGAACGAAGCCGAGCAGACGAATCCGCCCGGCATCGCATCGACCTCGATTTTGAAGGCCGCCGAGCGGCGAAGGTCCGGGTCGATGGTGGACGGTTCCACCGGGCGCAGCTTGATGACCGTATCGCCACCCCCGCCCTGTATACGCCGCGCCCGGACGACGACGCCGGCCTTGTTCAAGGCGAGATCGGGTGTGTCGAAGAAGAAGGCCTGCCGTGGCTGTGCCTCGACCGGGTCGAAGCCGAGGCTCTTGACCGTCGCGCGCCCGGCGCCGACCGGGACCGACAACTTCAGTTCAACGCTGGTCGCCCCCTTCACGAGCCTGAACATTTCGACCATCTGCTCACTCGTAAGGGTTTTCGCCAGTGCGGGCTGAGCGGACTTCGCGGCCTTGCCGGGCGTCCCTGTCTTCTTCGGGGCCGCTAGTGCCTTCGATGTCGTAACGGGCTTTGCGTTCGGCGTGGGTTTCGCGGTTGTTGTGGCTGTCTCGATAGTCATGGCCTGGATCCTTTTGGTTGTAAGAAATCCTCTTGTTACATGGAGCCTTCTTTGTTAGTCATAACATTCCTTTCAGGTTCCGAAACGCTCCGCCAGCACGCCGTGGCGCAGGCCCCGGTCGCTCACGGTGAAGCTCTGCTTGCCCAGCTTCTCCATGATGGTACGGACGATACAGGCGCCGGCGAGGATGACTTCCGCCCGCTTCGGCTGGAGGCCGACGATGGCGCGGCGGGCGTCGGCATCCCGCGAGCGGTAGAGATCGATCTGGCGATCGATCTCGGCGC
This sequence comes from Sulfuritalea sp., assembly GCA_016712985.1. Taxonomy (GTDB): domain Bacteria; phylum Pseudomonadota; class Gammaproteobacteria; order Burkholderiales; family Rhodocyclaceae; genus Sulfuritalea. Next base: position 6,043 of record JADJQA010000029.1, read on the forward strand.
GGTCGATGACGCTGCCCTGAACGATCGCAGGGTCATAGGTGGCGAGGCGATGGTTGACCGCGGTAATGTTGGTCACCGCGCCGCCCATCGCGACCAGCGCGTCGGGAACCGGGCGCCCACCGATGCGCGAGAGGTCGGCCGAGATCGCCGCCATGGCCTCGCGCAGCACCTCGGACGAAACGGCGCCGTCGAGCCGGTAACGCTCGGTGTAGCGCGCGGCGCCGACGTCGAGACTGAAGCGGTCGTCCACGCTGGAGTCGTGCCCGAATGTGAACTGGGAACTGCCGCCGCCCGTATCGAAGACGACCAGCGAGCCCTGGTCCAATCCAAGACCGGCCCCGGGCGGCCACGTAGGCCAGCCGGCCCTCCTCGTCGCCCGAGATCACCTCGATGCGAACGCCGGTGCGCGCCTGGATCGCCGCCACGACTGCGTCGCCGTTGGCAGCGATGCGCAGGCCGGCCGTGCCCACGGCGGCGATCGCCCGCACGCCGTGCCGTTTCGCCTCGTCGACCATGCCGGCAATCGCTGCCACCGTCCGTTCCAGCGCGGCGGCGATGATGACGCCCTCTTGCGCGAGCCCCTCGCCGAGGCGGGTCATCTCGGCGCGATCGACGAGGGTCCGCCACATGCCGCCGGTGTCGTGCTCGCCGATGTGGAACTTGATGGAATTGGTGCCGGCGTCGATCACCGCGTAGCGCACCGGCTCGTCATCGATCAGCGCCGCCAAGCCGCGGGGATAGCTGGTGTTGGTGTAGCCACCGAGGCCGAGTTCCCGCACCGCCCGCATCACCCCTTCCGCATCCTCCGACTCGACGGCGATCGTGCGCGTGGTCTTGCCGTTCGCCACCACCTCCGAGAGTTCGGCCGTGCAGCCGCCGACCGTGTAGCGGGTGCGCCGCTTGTGCACCTTCACCACGCGGATTGCCCCGCCCGGTGCGGCAAACTGTCCAATGAACTCGTCTTGCGTGTAGCTCGCGCGGACGGGCGTCGGGAGCGGCAGTTGGAGCGCCTCGAGCACTTTCGCCGCCTCGGCTGCCGGAAGCGGGAAGCCGGCCTTCATGACCGGCGTCCACTGCTCAAGCCCATCGGCATTGACCTCCCGCAGCACCTTGATGTCCATCAGCGCATCGCGGACCTTGACGTTATCGCCGACGCGCGAAAGCAGGTAGATCTCGTCGCTTTCCTGGACGCCACTGGGCGCCAGCAGCGCCAGCCGTTCCTCTGCCGCGCCGAATCGATCACCAAAAGAACGCCATTCCCAACGTGCTGTGATTTCAGCCATGACCAATTAACCTCCCCTTGGAACGATGGATACCGGGCCTGAACGATCAACAGGAAATCCACCCTCTCCCAAGATCCGGACTTGCCAGTGTTCCGTGACGCAGACCTTCTTTGACAAGTTTGCGCCGACGCGGGCACGGATGTTTGATCACGGTCAACAGCAGGTCAAAATCCAACCCAAAATCAATCCTGATTGGCAATGATCGCCCGCCAGCGAACAATTTGTCGATTAGTCCGTCATTCCGGGGCTGCCCGCCAGGGCAGAACCCGGAATCCAGGGAACGTGCCTGAAGGTCCCCTGGATTCCGGGTTCCGCTGCGCGGCCCCGGAATGACGGACTGAGGCTCCTTGCCAATCAGGAAATCAATTGCCAATTCGCACCCCTCCCGAGCGGGCTTGCGGCGGCGGCCATTTTCCCAAGGTAAAATGGCTGCGCAGGCGGCTGATGCGAACTTGATTGTCCTCGGCGCTTGCCGGCAATACCTCCCTGACTCCCAACTACCCGGAAAGTGCCATGAAGAAACTGCTCACCTTCACCTTGCTGGCGGCCTTCGCCGTTGGCGCCCATGCCGTCGAAGCTCCCAACACGCTCGCCAAGATCAAGTCGTCCAAGACCATTACGCTCGCCTATGCCCAGAATGCCGCGCCGTTCTCCTTCGACGACACCAAGACATTCAAGCCCCAGGGTTACTCGATCAGCCTTTGCGAAAGCATTGTCACGGAAATCCAGAAGCAACTCGGTCTCGATGCCCTGAAGATCAACTGGGTTGCCGGAACCACGCCCGAGCGCCTCACGATGGTGGCCGAAGGCAAGGCCGACATGGAATGCGGCGTCACCACCACCACGCTGAAGCGCCAGGAAAAAGTCGATTTCAGCACCGTCACCTTCCTGCAAACCGCCACCTTGCTGGCACGCAGCGATAGCGGAGTAAACAAGGCGACTGATCTGGTCGGCAAGAAATTGGCAGTCGTTACGGGGACGACGACCGAAAGACGCGTCACCGAAGCGCTCTCCAATGGAAAGATCACCGCGGAAGTCGTTCCCTTCAAGAACCGCGACGATGCCTTCAAGGCCCTGGAAGATGGCAAGGTGCAGGCTTTGGCCGGCGATATGATCGTGCTGTTGGGGCTGGTTTCACGCGATGCTTCCGGCACGCGCTTCACGATGCTGGACGAGGACTTCTCGATGGAGCCCTACGCCTTTGCGCTGCGTCGCGGTGACCCGGATTTCCGCCTGGCCGTGAATCGCGGTCTGGCCAACACCTACCGGTCGGGCAATATCCTGTCGATCTTCAATCGCTGGCTTGCGCCCTTCAAGCCCAGCCCAGTGCTGCTTGCCGTCTATGGTCTCAACTCGATGGAAGAGTAGTCCTGAAAAAGCAGCCTCTGGCTGCTTTTTCTGGTCGGGGCCAGCATGAAGGGGTTTCTGCCAGCCAAAGTGGCGAACTTGGCGGATTCGAAGCGCCCGTGACTTTGGCTGGATCCCAACTGATTGGTTGCTTCACGGCGACGGCGATGGCGAACGTGCCGGCGCCGGTCTAGTCACCCAGAAGCTGCTACAAATTTACCGGCTTACCGGCCCGGCCATCCTATTTCTTGCCGTAGGTGCTGTCGTGGTCCGGCGCAGTGGTCAGCAGGCGGATGAAGTCGCCCTCACGGTAGGCGGTCGCCCGCCGCGCCTGCGAGATACGTAGTGAGTAGATGGCGTCGGCCCCGGTCGGCGGTTTGACGCTGACGATCTTTTCCCACTTCAAACCGGCGTCCCGATAAACCTGATGCCAAGTCATCTGGCGCAACTTGTTGAGCGTTTCAAGAACGGCATGCCGCTCGAGTTTTTGCAACGTCAGTAAATGGATCTGAAATACCGGGTTGTTCAGGTCTAGCCGGACCTGGGCTTCCTGACCCGACTCAGACACCCATTTTCTCCAGGGTCGCGCTCAGGTCTGCATCGTCCGCCGGATTGGCTTGCGCCCACGCCAGCGCGCTCTGCAGGTCCGTGGCATTCGGGGCTTCGTGCAGCCAGCGTTCATTGTCGGGAACGACGGTAGCGGTACGCACCAGCCAAACGCCCGGCTCTCGTTCCTCGACGAGCACCTGCCGCCCCGCAAAACGTTTGCCTAGCGAAAGTTGGCCGTTGGCGCCGATGATCTTGACGCTGGGTTGAGAAATGATGGTTGCCATGAGGCCTCCGAAATTAGTGCCGCACTAACGCACGAAGAATTATAGCTCTGTTGATCGGGTCTGTTGCCAATTCGTTCCGGTGCGCGCAGGATCACGGACATGAATGCTTCCGCGTTGTCCGGCCGTCTGGTGTCCTTCTTGCCCTTGCTGGCGACCCTGCGGGACTACCGACTCGGATGGCTGGGCAAGGATTCGATTGCCGGGTTTTCGGCCTGTATCGTCTCCATTCCGTCGGTGATTGCCTATGCCGAGCTGGTGCATCTGCCGCCGATTGCGGGGCTCTACGCGGCGTTGGCGGCGGCCATCGGCTATGCCCTGTTTTCGAGTTCGCGGCAGGTCATCGCCGGGCCGGATGCCGCGATCGGATTGCTGGCCGGTTCGACGATTCTGCCGCTGTCGGGTGGCGATCCGGCGCGCATCGTCGTGCTGGCTGCGATCCTCGGGATCTTGTCGGGTGTCGTGTTGTTGCTTGCGGCGTGGTTGAAGCTGGGAGTCATCGCCGACCTGCTGTCGCGCCCGGTGCTGATCGGCTACCTCAACGGCGCGTCGCTGGTGCTGATCGCAACGCAGTTGGGCAAGATGTTCGGTATCAAGACCGAGGGCGAGGAATTCTTCCAGGTAGTGTTCACGGTGTTCGGGAAGCTGCCCCAGACCCAGGCGCCGACCTTCGTGCTCGGGGTGCTGCTGCTTGGGCTGCTGGTCGGATTGGCACGCTGGCTGCCGCGCATGCCGGGGGCGCTGGCAGTCTGCACGGTGGCGATCGTCGCGACCTTCGCCTTCGACCTCGGCAGCCACGGAATTGCGCTGGTCGGCGAAGTTCCTTCTGGCGTGCCGCATCTGACGATTCCCTCGTTCCTCTGGGCGGATGTCGCGGCGCTGGCGCCGGCAGCGGTGGCGATCGCCTTCCTGGCTTTTTCCGACGGTATTCTTCTGGCGCAGACCTTTGCCGAGAAAAACGGCTACGAGGTAGACCCGAATCGCGAACTGGTCGCGCTGGGCTCGGCGAACATACTGGCCGGGGTCTGGCAAGGGTTCCCGGTCTCGGCCAGCCAGTCGCGCACCTCGATCGTCGATTCGGCCGGTGGTCTGACACAGGTCGCGCAACTGCTGCTGGCCCTGGGTCTGCTGGTCTTCCTGTTCCTGCTGACGGGTCTGATCGCACTGCTGCCGAAGGTCGCCCTCGGCGCGATCCTGATCGTTACCGCGGTCGGCATGGTGGAAGTGGCGTCGCTGAGGGGTCTCTACAAGATCGATCGCGTCGAGTTCGGCATTGCCGTCGGGGTGACCCTGGTGATCCTGATTGCCGGCGTCGTGCCGGGGATCATCCTGGGCTTGCTGCTGTCGCTGATCACGGTACTGGTCGGGATCTCGCGCCCGGCTGACGCCGTCCTGCGCATTCGTCGCGGCGATGCGAAGTTCCACGATTGTCGCGATGATGAAGAAGAGACGGATACCGTTCCGGGTTTGCTGGTGTATCGGCTCTACGCGCCACTGATCTTTGCCAATGCACGACATGTGATGACGCGGATCCGGGCACTGGTCGCCGCGGCGGACCCGCCCGTCAAATGGCTGGTGATCGACGCCCAGGCGATCCATGACATGGACGTGACCGCGGCGCAGCGTTTTGCCGACCTCGATCGGGAACTCGCTGAAAAGGGGATGGAATTGAAGATCGCCGACGCGCCGCGGCCCTTCCTTGAAGAACTGGCGAGAGTGGGACTGTCAGAGAAGATGGGCCGGCGGGATTTCTTCGTTTCGGTCAAGAAGGCCCGTGAGGCCTTCGAGCAACAATTGCCTGCGTCGGCGCCGCGGTCCGGCTAAGCCCGGGTCCTCTGTCGTAGCGTCACTGATCTGAATTGCTGCCACTATGTCGGCTTCATCGAGTCACCGGCAACTGAACAGTTCGGCACGCCGGCCACGTTGTCGTTTTCCGATGGCAAGGCTTGTTGAATCTCCTGCACCTGCGCGTGCAGTCCGGGCAGGTCGGCATGGATGGTCTTCCAGACAATCTCCAGGTCGACCTTGAAGTAGCCGTGCGCCACCGCATTGCACATTTGGTATGCAATAGCCAAGGGCAATTCGGGATGCTCCGCCGCAAAGGCGGGATAGTGCTGTTCGATGTTGTGGCTGGCTTCGCCGATGATCTCGAAGTTGTAGAAATTCCCGTAGGTGACCTTGAGGAAGGTCTGCTTCTCGTGGTGGTTGCCAATCTGCGCGGCGGCGGCGCGGATCGCGGCGTAGTAGGCCTCCAGGCCCTTGAGCGTGCTCTTCTTGAGGCCGCCGGTGAAAAAGGTGGCTTCGAGTTTGTAGAGTTCGCGGGCGACGTTGTTGTCGCGGTGGAATTCGCTGTCGAAGACCTTGGAGAAGATCTCTTCGGTGAGGATGTGCTGGATCAGCATCTCGCGCACATCGGCGGCGGTGAGGCCGGGGTTGATGGCCTCCTGCGCGTGCTTGAGGAACTTCTTCGAGGCCGTGGTAAAGCGGCGTTGGCCGCGTGCTCGCGTTCGATCATCGCGCGCAAGGCTTGCCGCCGGTCAGCATGCGGCGAGCGGGGTCGTGCCGCCGGCCGCTTGCATCGCCTGGTAGCGCTCGACCGCCTCGCGCGCGTTGAACAGCATGCGCTCGCGGCCCAGTTGCCGGTCGAAACCGGCATGTCGCACGACCTCGAGGACGCCGGGGTTCAGCCCGGCCAGCCAGACGACGAAGCCGCTGTCCCTCGCGCGCTTTTCGCCGTCCATCAGCGCCTGCAAGGCCGAATACTCGATGTCGGGTACGCGACTCAGGTCGATGACCAGCACGCGCGGCTGGTACTGCTCGACGAGAGCATTGATCTTTTCCGCCACATTCTGCGCATTGACGAAGAACAGGCGCCCCTCCGGTCGGAGGATCAGCAGGCCGGGAAAGGTCTCGTCGTCCGGGTGCTCGGGCGAGAGCGGTCGCAGCACGTCGGCTCCGCGCTTGCGGCCGATCACAGACACGCGCGGTTGCGCGGTCTGGCTTGCCAGACCAACCAGCGAGATGATGATCGCTATCACGATGCCCTTCAAGGTTCCGAAGATCAGCACGCCAAGCGCGGCGGCGATCGCCCAGCGCAGTTCCATCAGGCGGACCTTGCGAATCGCAAAAAACTCCGTCGGCTGGATCAACCCGACCGAGTAGACGATGACGATCGCGGCGAGCGTGGCCTGCGGTAGCAAGCCCAGCAACGGCGCCAGCAGCAGCATGGTGGCAGCCGCGGCAGCAGCGGTCACAAGCGACGCCTTCTGCGAGCGTCCGCCGGTGGAGCGCACGACCGCGGTCTGCGAGGCGCCGCCGCCCGCGGGCATCGCACCGAACAGCGCGCCCCCCAGATTCGCGGCTCCGCTGGCGACCAGTTCGCGATTGGCATCGCTCGGAGGATCTCCCGGATGGGCAAAGGCACGACCCGCCGCGATCGTCTCGGTGAAACTCATCAACGCAATCCCCAGCGCACCCGGCACCAGTTGTTCGATGAGCGCCAGATCCGGCAGAGTCAGGGACGGTAATCCCTGCGGGATGAAACCAACCGTCGAAACGCCCATTGCATCTAGTCCGAGGAACCAGGCTGCGGCGATACCGCCGCCGACGGCGACCAGGGGCGCGGGCGAATGCGGCCAAAGGCGCTCCATTCCGATCAGCACCAGCAGGGTTGCCACGGCCACCGCCAGCGTGATCAACGAGGTATCGGGAACATGATGCACGACGCTGATCAGGTCGCGAAAGAAGCCCTGTTTGTCGATGTGGATGCCCATCAGTTTCGGCACCTGATCGAGCACGATGACAAGTCCAATCCCTGCCTTGAAGCCGGTCAGCACCGGCGAAGAAATGAAGTTGGCGACAAATCCCAGGCGCAGCAACCGCGCCAGAAGCAGCATCGCGCCGACCAGTGCGGTGAGCGTGGCCGTCGCCGTGACGAGCTCCGCAGGGTCGCCGTCCGGCACCGCCAGACCCAACTGTGTGCCTGCCAGAATCGCCAGCGTGGTGGTGGAACTGACGCTCAGCACCCGCGATGATCCGAGCAGCGCGTAGATAGCCATCGGGATGAAGGCGGTATAAAGACCTATGGCCACCGGCAGACCGGCAACCGTCGCGTAGGCCATCGCCTTGGGCAGGACCACGGCCGCGGCAGTCAGTCCGGCGACAACGTCACAGCGCAGATTGCCATTGCGCTGGGCAGCCTGGGTTTTCGGCATTGCTTGCTCCTGAGGAAGGGAAACCCCAACCGGTTTCGAGAAACGATCAAAGACGCCGTGCGTCGCCGCCAATCGCCTATGTCGCGCTGGCATCCGGTACGAACTGCAGTAGGGCCACCCGACCGGCTGCCTCGCCGCGATCGGAGTCCTTCGGTGCTTTGGCTGCGTGGACCACGGTCAGTCCGGGTCATGCTGGACTTCTTGGTGACGAGTCGAGACATTATGCAGTATGAAGCTTTTTGTTGTTGCGCCGCGCGCGCAGAACCCAGGGTAGCAGCGTGTCCGCGTCGGCATCGACGTCGACGGGCCGGTTGTCGAGGGTCAGGCGGGTCATCGGGATTCCTCGCAGCGACGGTCTTTCGGCCAACCGTATTCGGCCCGGCGCGCGGAAGGGGTTTCCGGGGTTTCCGGGTCTGCGGCGCCTCCCGGCGACCCGCACTGGGGTAACATCCTGGGATCGCGTTGCCGGCGGGAGGCTTCGATGGACTCCGGATTTTTCGATTACCCAGATGTCGATTCGGCCGCGTCCCGCGCGGCGGCCGAGTTGCGCTTCCTGCCCGATTGGACCGACGATGAATGGGCGCGCCTGCTACAGCACGCGGCGGCACGACCGTTCCGGCTTGGCGAGACGGTGATCCGGGCCGGCGAGAGCGAGCGCAGCCTGATGATCGTCGTCGACGGGCGGCTCGACGTGTTCTTTCGCGCCGGGCAGTTCGGCCGCGAGGTCCGCCGGCAGAGCTGCGACGCCGGCAGCGTCATCGGCGAGCAGGCTTTTCTCGACGGACTCCCGCGCTCGGCGACGATCCGCGCCGTCACGGACGGCCGGCTGATGCAACTGACGCCGGAGGCGTTCGAAGCCTTCGCGGGGCACTGGCCGGCGCTCGGCAAGCGCTTCCTTTTCGATCTCGGGCGCATCGTTTCGCTGCGCCTGCGTCGGACCACCGCGATGCTCGAGCGCGAGGGGCGCTAGCAGGCATGGCAGGCGCGACGGTTCCCGGGGCGTTCCCGAACTACCTGCAACTGCGCGAGCGGGGCTGGCTGCCGGCGCGCCTCTGGCCGGTGTTGCGGGTCGCTTCGGTCGCCGCCGCGGTCGCCACCGTGGCCCTGCTGGTCCTCGTTCCCGACCTCGGTCTGAAGTTCTGCTGGGGTCTCGCGGTGCCGGTCCTGCCGGCGCTGTTCTTCGTCGCCCCGGGCCTGTGGCGCAACGTCTGCCCGCTTGCGGCGCTAAACCAGCTTCCGCGTACGGCCGGGTTCACGCGCGCCGGGCGCCCGCCGGAATGGCTGTTGCGGCACGGCTACCTCGTGGCCGTCGGCGGCCTGCTCGTGGCCGTGAGCGCGCGCAAATGGCTGTTCAACGACAGTGCCACGGCGACCGCCGCACTGATCGTCGCGGCGATGCTGCTGGCCTTTACGGGCGGTGTCCTCTTTCGCGGCAAGAGCGGCTGGTGCAGCCTGGTCTGCCCGGTCCTGCCGGTCGAGCGGCTCTACAACGAGACCCCCTTCGTGCGCGTCGCCAATCGTCACTGCGACCCCTGTGTCGGCTGCACGAAGAACTGCTACGACTTCAATCCTCTCGCCGCGAACCTCTCCGACGCGTACGACGACGACGCGACCTGGGCGGGTTACCGGCGGCTGCTCGCGGCGATCTTTCCGGGCTTCCTGATCGCGTACTTCGGCCTGTCCGAACCGACCGCGATCGGCCTTGGTGCGTGGCACCTCGCGTTCGCGCTGCATCTTGCCGCTAGCGCCGGCATCTTTTTCGCTGTCGCGACGCTCGTGCGGATGCCGCCGGGGCGTCTTCCGGCGATCTTCGCGGTGGTCGCGCTGAACATTTTCTATTGGTACGTGACGCCGCTCTGGCTTGCGAACCTCGCGACGCTCGTGGGCGTCGTGGCGCCGTCCTGGCTTGCGTGGCTGCTGCGCGCCGGGCTGCTCGCGGCGTCGGTGCTCTGGCTTTGGCGTGGTGTCCGCAAGGAACGCGCCTTCGTCGGCCGCCTGGCGGAAGGCGAGGGGTCGCGGCTGACGGCCGGCGCGACGGCCGCTCTCGGTCGCGCCGCGGCGGGCGGGCAGGAGGTGGTGTTCCAGCCACAGGATCGCCGCGTCGCGGTCGAGGCCGGGCGCAGCCTGCTCGAGATTGCCGAGGCGAACCGCCTGCCGCTCGAAGCCGGTTGCCGGATGGGCATGTGCGGCGCCGACCCGGTGCTGATCGTCGCGGGCATGGAGCACCTGCCGCCGCGCGGCGACGACGAGAACGCGACGCTGGCGCGCATCGGTCTGGCAGGGAACCCCCAGGCGCGGCTCGCGTGCATGTGCCGGGTGCGCGGCCCGGTGACGGTGTCGCTGGCGCCGGGCTCGGCCACCGGCGGCGCGGCCGCCCCGGCGGCTGCGGACGCCGGGGCAGCCGCGCCGCGTTCAACCACCGCGCGCGCGGATGCAACGGTACGCGCACTGGTCGTCGTCGGCAACGGCATTGCCGGAGTCACGGCCGCCGACCACGCGCGGCGCCTGCATCCGGACTGCGAGATCCACCTGGTCGGCGCCGAGCGCCACCCGCTTTACAACCGGATGGCGATTACGCGGCTGATCTATGGCCGTTCGGCGATGGCGGGCCTTGCGCTGAACCCCGAGTCGTGGTGCGAGGAACGGCGCATCACGGCCTGGCTCAACACGTCGGTGCATGCTGTCGCGCCGACGTCGCGCACGCTGGTGCTCGGCACCGGCGAGACGCTCGCCTACGACCGCCTCGTCCTTGCCACCGGCGCGACCTGCCTGATTCCGCCAATTCCAGGGTTTGGCATCGCCGGCAGTTACGGCTTGCGCGACGCCGACGAGGCGATGGCGATCCGCGAGTTCGTGCAGAAGAAGGCGTGCCGGCGGGCAGTGGTCGCCGGCGGCGGCCTGCTTGGGCTCGAGACGGCGTACGCGCTGCACAAGCTCGGATTGCGCGTCACCGTGCTCGAGCGCGGGCCTTGGCTGCTGCGCCGGCAACTTGACGCGCGCGCGGCGGCGCTGCTCGCCTCCTACCTGCACGGGCTCGGCATCGAAATCCTGTTCCAGACCGAGGTTGCCGCGCTGGTCTGCGACGACCGGGTGCGGGTCGCGACGCTGAAGTCCGGCGAAGACCTCGCCTGCGAAGTCTTCGTGGTCTGCGCCGGCATCGTGCCGCAGGTTGAGCTGGCGTGTCGGCTTGGCCTCGCGGTCGGACGCGGGATTCGCGTCGATTCGCGGATGGCGACGCGCGACGCGGCGATCTTCGCGGCCGGCGACTGCGCCGAATTCGATGGCGAAATCCCGGGCTTGTGGCCGACTGCGGTGGAGCAGGGACGGGTAGCCGGAGCGAACGCGGTTGGCGGTGACGAGATCTACGTGCCACAAGCGCCCTGCACGGCGCTGAAGGTTGCCGGCATCGACGTCGCCTCGTTCGGCCGGATCGACGCCGGCGAGGGCGAAACCGAGGTCGTCCGCGAGGACGAGGCGACGCGGCGCTACCGCAAGTTCGTACTGCGCGAAGGTCGCCTCGCCGGCGCGATCCTGATCGGCTGCCCGGAATGGTCGCTCGGCGTGCAACGGGCCTTGAAGGGCGGACGCGATCTAGGCGCGCTTGCCGGGCAGCTCGCGGGGGACGATCCGGCCGTGTTCGGCTGAGGCTCCACCCGGTTCCTCCGGGCGATTCGGCCGCAGCAGACGAGGCGGAGCCAGGACTCGTTCCGTTAGCTGATCTCGTTCGACAGCGGCTGCCCGTTGGCGAACTCGGTGACGCTGTTGATCGTCGTTTCGCAGATGGTGCTGATTGCCTCCTCGGTGAAAAACGCCTGATGTCCGGTGACAATGACGTTCGGGAAGGAAAGCAGGCGCTGGAAGATGTCGTCGGATATGACCGTGCTCGACAGATCGCGGAAGAACAGATCGGCTTCCTGCTCGTATACGTCGATCGCCAGCCCGCCCAGTTGCCCGCTCTTCAGCGCTTCGATGGCGGCTTCGGTGTCGATCAGTCCGCCGCGGCTGGTATTGATCAGCAAGGCGCCACGCTTGGTCCGGGCCAGCGTGACTTTATTGACGATGTGGTGGGTTTCCGGCGTCAGCGGGCAGTGCAGGGAGATGATGTCCGCCCTGGCGCCGATCTCCCCAGGTTCGGCGTAGCGGGCGCCGAGCGCTTCAAATTCGGGCGCGGGGTATTTGTCATGGCCAATCACTTCGCAACCGAAGCCCAGCATGATGCGGGCAAAGACGCGCCCGATCTTGCCGGTGCCCACCACCGCGACGGTCTTCCCGTGCAGATCGAAACCCATCAGGCCGTCGAGCGAGAAGTTGGAATCGCGCGTCCGGTTGTAGGCCCGGTGGATCTTGCGGTTGATCGCCTGCAGCAGCGCCACGGCATGCTCGGCCACCGAATACGGCGAATAGGTGACCACCCGCACCACCTTGAGGCCGAATCGCGCCGCTGCCTGCATGTCCACGTTGTTGAAGCCGGTGCAGCGCAAGGCCACCAGCCGCGTGCCGCCGCTTGCCAGCGCCTCGATCACGGCGGCATCGGCGGTGTCATTGACGAAGATGCAGACTGCATCATGCCCGGCGGCCAGCGCGACGCTTTCCAGGTCCAGCGGCGCGTCGAAATAGCGAAGTTGATGGCCGGCGCCGGCATTGGCGGCGTCGAGGAATTCCCGGTCATAGCGCTTGGCGCTGAATACGGCGATTTTCATCAGATATGCTCCAAATAAAGTGGGACTGATTCGATGGGGTTCATGGCGCAGCAGCTTGTCGTCGTTTGTCGTAGCGCATTGGACATCAACTACCCAACAGGACCGCGGCGATCTGCACGAACAGGATCTTGACGATGGTCATCGACGGAAAAATCATCGCATAACCGACATCCGGCCGATCGGTCGGCGCAATGCGAGAGGCAAACGCCAGGATCGCCGGGTTGCCCGTGGCCCCGCAAATCACCCCGAGGGCCATGTCGAATGGCAGACGGAAAACCCAAAGGCTGAAGAATGCGGTGATCAACACCAGCGCCAGCAAGATGAGCGCACCGTAGAGCAGGAAGGTGATGCCTGTGGTGCTTACGGTGGCAAAGAATTTCGGGCCGGAAGCCAGGCCGACCTGAGCCAGAAAGATGGTCAGCCCGAAATTTCTCAGCACCAGGTTCGCCGACAGGGGCATGGTCCACACCAGGGGGCCGGAGCGCCGGATTTTTCCGAGATACAGGGCGAGCAGCAGCAAGCCGGCGAGGCCCAGGGTCAGTTTGCCCAGTCCGGGGACCGGCAGCGGGATCAGCCCGATCAGCAGGCCGAGGGCGGCGCCGATGCCGATCGAGATGTAGCTGAAATCGGCCGTGCCCTTGATCGAGTCGCCGAAGAAGGCGCGCATGGTCTTGATGGCTTCGCGCTTGACCAGCAAGCCGACGCGGTCGCCGACTTCCAGGATCAGGTCGGAAGCCGGCAGCAGATCACTGTCGCCGCGGCGGACATGGACGATCGAACACGTCACGCCGGCAGGGAACTCAAGGTCACCGATGGCGCAGCCGACGACGCTGTGTTTCGAGGCGAAAACCCGGACATAGTCCAGATCCTGGCGATCGCTGGCGATGCGCCCCGGCTGGAGTTCGCCGAACAGCGCGACCGATTGCTGCAACGCTGCCAGGTCAGTGGCCGTTGCCAGCAGCACATCGTCGGCTTTGAGTACCAGGTTGTCGGATGGCAGTCGATTGTGCCCGCCACGACGCACGGCGGCGATGACGACGCCGGGGGGCAGCCTGGCGACGAGTTCCGGAAAGCGCACGCCAAGGAAGGCGGTATTGCGCAGGGCGATTTCCGCTGTCTCGATCTGCTGTGCGGCCGGCTGTTCGATCTTCGGCTTGAGCCAGGCGTTGAGCGCATAGATGCAGAGGATCGGCCCGGCGACGCCAAACGGGTAAGCCACGCTATAGCCGACCGCCGCACCTTCGCTCTTGAGCGCCGCAATGATGGCCTGCAAGGTGGCGGTGCTGGTTCCCGATCCGGCAAACAGGCCAAGCGTCTGATCGACCTGGATTCCGGCCATGGGCACCAGCGCGAGGGAGACGCCACCGGCGCCGATGACGCCCAGAGTCGCGGCCGCGTTGGCCTTGAGCCCCTCCCTGCTCGTCAGGCCACGGAAGAACTGGGCGCCGTACTGGATGCCGACGCCGTAAAGGAAGAGCAGCAGCCCGAGGGTGCCCAGCAGCGCCGGCGGCGCCGCCTTGGGGGCGAAGCCGCCGATGGCCAGACCGACGAAGAGCACGGCGCCGGAACCCAGGGAAAAGCCCTTGATGTTGATCTCACCCACCAGATAACCCAGCGCAATCGTCAGGAAAAGGGCAAACAGCGGCTGGGTTTGAAGCAGTGTCCTGATTTCTTCCATGAGGCTCATTCCAGTGGATTGGTTACAAAAGCATCTTCTTGCCGACTGTGGCCATTCCGACGGGCAAAAAGCCACCCGGCCAGAATGGCTGGAAACTGATCAGAAACCTGACCTTGAGCTTGTCTCATATTCGCGCAAGTGTTCGGCCAAAACCGTCTGTACGGCTGGATTGCTTATACACGATTGCATGGTGATTGAGTCTTGGCCAGGAGAACGGCACCGGCCAGCAGAAACAGTCCGACAGACGATTTTTAGACATTTTCATTGCTGCTCTATAGACTTTGGGCATGGCGGCAATCATGCGCAAGCCGTCGTCAAAGTCGGCCTCACCGGCAAACTCATCGTCATCACCGTTTATGTCCTCTGATCATTTCTGCGCTCACTGCGGCAGTTCGGCAGTCCAGATCAAGTACGTCACCCGCAGCTTTGGCAAGGCTGCGGCCTTATTGGTCATCGAAGCCATCCCGATGTACTCCTGCCCGAACTGCGGCGAGTCTTATTTTTCTGCTCAGACTCTGCATGAAATCGAGCGCATCAAAGTACTCCGCAAGTCTGTTGCCGTAAGCCGCCCGATTCCGGTTGCCGCTTTTCAGCCTGCAGTAGGCTAAGGAAACGCTCAATCGGAGCACGGACGTTCGGCACTTCAAGTCTGGATTGGTGACACTGCGATTCAATTGTCGAGGTTCGCGCCGGCCACTCTGATCAGTGTTTGCAGCAGCCGGGAGATGCGGAAAAGCAGTCCGCCCCAGACCAGAAACCACCACCACCAGCGCAGCGCCAGGAAGATGAAGAGGGGGTTGCTCACGTACCGGACCGCAGCGCCGGCCCACGACAGTTCGACCTGGCCGCTGACCAGGGCTCCTTCCCAACTCGAACCGGCGATCGAGATGACCAGGCCCACGACGACGCCTGAATGGAGGATATGGTCCGGACGTGTCATTTGCGTTTTTGCGACACCACCAGCCTCGGGTGATGAATAGGCCGTGGTCGAATTGCCTTGCCGTCCCGCCAGCGCCGACTTTTTCATGCGTGATGCCGAGGTGCCAAATCGCTGTCGGTTTGCGACATTCACAGCGGTCATTCCCGCCCGCTTACCGGCTGAACCCTGGCAAGGAGAACGGCGCCTGCCAGCAGAAACTTGGGAACCTCTCGGTCCTGCCGCCAGTTGCTGACAGTGTTCCAGAGGCGACGGTACGGATGTGTTGTTTCGTTCTTGCGGTCGCCGGTTTCATCCGCCGGCAACCCCCGCGTGGAAGCAATGCCCAGGATCAGCAGAAACCCCGCAGTGACCCAGAATGCGTTGGCGAAATAGACTTCGTTGCCGGCGACGATGCCCGATCGGATGAACGGCAGGCAAAGCAGGAAGCAGGCGATGCCGCCGAGGTAACTCAGTCTCCAGGCCAAACCGGAAACACGCGCCGAGTTTTCTGGCGTGGAAATCCTGGGCAGATAGGAGTTGTAGAGTGCCGTTGCGAGTAAATATGTGACTTGGGCGACAATGAAAAGCAGCATGCCGGCCGCGATGTCGCCCTGACCGAGCCAGCTCATCAGGGCAGTCGCCATCACGCAAACCAGGGTTGCCGCGCCCAGCATCAGGCGCCGCTGGCCGCTGGCGTCGGCGACGGCACCGAGCCATGGACTCATCAGTCCGGACGGCAAGGCCAACTACGAACTCGATGGCGCCGGACTTCTCCCCGACGGCAATCCTGACAACGCCATCGGCTGGCTACCCGGCGCGAGCGCCTTCTACAGCCACAGCATCAACGATCGCCTCAAGGTAGGCATTGCGGCTTACGGCAATTTCGGTCTGGCGCTGGATTTCGGTAATGACTGGGCAGGCAAAAACCTGGCCGCCAAGGCGGCACTCATGGCGCTGACCTTCCAGCCAAGTATTGCCTACCGCATCAACGAGCATTGGTCGTTGGGCGCAGGCGTGACCGCCAGCTACGGATTCATGAAAATCGAACGCGTTGCCATTGGCGGAGGTGATCGAGATGAGGACGGTGACTGGGCCTATGGCGCCCGTCTCGGAGTCATGTACGAACCCTCTCCATCTACCCGCTTCGGCCTGGTGTGGAACAGCAAGACCGAATACAACTTCGACGTCGACGGTACTGTGCGGGGAATTCTTCCTGGCGTGACTCATAGTTTGCCAATCTCCGCCGAGGTCCCCGCCCCGCAGCACATCATGGCCAGCGCCTACCATCGGCTGAATGACCGCTGGACCGTGATGGGTAACCTCGGCTGGCAGGACTGGAGCGAGTTCGGCAACACGACGCTCGAGGTCAATGGCGGGACGACGACCAGCAGGATGCAAGTGCAGGACACCTGGCATGTGGCTTTCGGTGCTCAGTACTCATACAACGCCACTACCAGGGTGAATGCCGGTATCGCCTACGACACCAGTTTCTACAAGCACCAGAACCAGACGTCGTTTGCCTTGCCGGGTGGGGAAACCTGGCGCCTGGGGACCGGGGTGCAATACACCCTGTCGCCACAGTCGGAACTCGGCCTAGCCCTCGAGTATGCGCATGCTAAGGGAAGTTCTGATCCGAGTCGCCTGGTCCGTGGCGCATACGACAAGGTGGAGATGCTCTTCATGTCGGTACACTGCTCGCAGCGGTTCTAGGGCAAGTAATCATCCCCGTTTCGCCGACCGCTTTGGCCGAAGAGCACGGAGTTGTCAGAGCCTCATGGTCGGTCGCTTGCCGTTTAGTGACAGCGTGTTTCAAATGCTTTGAAGGCCGCGCCAATTGGCCTTTTGCAGCATGATAGTCCGATCAGCAGGCAAATTCGGCGCCCGCCCATTCCGATGCGGAGTCCATCGTCCGTGCTGTTGCGATTTGTTGCCGTGGCGCCTTTCGGCCGCACGGCGCTGTTATAGTAGAAGGAAATTGGGTGGCAATAGCGCGGCAATTGCATGAAAAAAAGGGTTTGGCAATGGGACTTCTGGGATGGCTGCGGCGGGAATCCGATGCCTCGGGCGAGGCGGCGGTTGCGCCATCGCTCCTTGCCGAGGCCACCGACCTGGCCGTCCAACTGACCAATCCGCGCCTGACGCTGGTCAGCCGCTACCGGCAGCGCCTGGCTCCTGCCGTCGCGACATCGATCCGCTTCCTGCGGGACCAGATCCCGCTGCTGCCCGCGATCCGTGAAGCGACCCGCGCTGCCTGGTCCTCCGACCCGACCATCCACGCCCTGTTCGCCACCGCCGACGACCTGCCGAAGATCTTCAGCCGCTCGAACGAGCTGCGCGACTTCTTCAACAACAATCCCCTGCTGCAAGAGGCCCACGCGGTACTCGGGATGCAGATGACGCAGCAGAGGGTCATGGGAATGGCCATCGAGGGCGACGTCGTGCGCCGCGATGTTCCACAGACCAACGTGTTTTTCTCCGACCACCGGATCCGCTTCTTCGGCACGAGCGAGCTGGAACTGCGGCGCGTGGTGGGAACGCGCGTCTTCGAGGCATTCGCCCTGATCGCGCTTGCACGCATCTCCGACGCCCAGAAGCGGGTCAAGGACCTGAAGCTCAACCGTCAATTGCTGAAGACCCGGCTCAAGGTTCTGGACCGCGAAGGCGTTGGCCTGACGGGCCTGGCCAGCAACGCGCCCAGCCAGCACGCGCTGAGCAAGCTGCAGAACCGGCTGGAGGACAACGAACGGGAACTGAACAGCATCGCGATCAGTACCGACGCGCTCGATCGCGAGCTGGAGATTCTTTGCGAGGTTCTGGCCTCACCCGCGGAGTCGATCCGCTTCTCGGCTCTGCGCCTCTGTCTCACGCCCCTGAATGTGCTGGCCGAGGGCGAAGCCGCCGGGCAGGGCAGGGAAATCGAGGCCGGCTTGCTCCGGGTTGCCGCCGACCCGCCGATCGAACGCGCCTTCGCCCTGGTCCGCTTCCCGCGCGCCGAGCTGCTGCGCGGCGGCATGCGCTTCGATGAAGCCGCGAGGCTGTTGTAATTGAACCGGGACCGAACACCAAGCCCGGACAGGTTTCGTATTCCATCTCAAGAGAAAGGACTCACCCATGAGCGACCCGAAGTATGATGAAGGCGTGATTATGGCGCTTGTCGAACGCTTCAATACCCAGCGCCTGCCAAAGGCACTCGAGCTGAAGGACAGGATTGACGCGGGCGGCACCCTGAATGACCTGGACATGAATTTCCTGCAGAGCGTGCTGGCGGATGCGCAGTCGATAAAGCCGCTGATCGAGAGGCATCCGGAATATCAGGACCTGGTCGGCCGGGCGGCGCAACTCTTCCGGGAGATCACCGAGAAAGCGCTGGAGAACGAGAAGAACGCCGGTTGATGTGAAACGCGGAACAATTTCGTGAATCGACGCACAGCCGCACATTCGTCTTTCCCGCGAAGGAACGTCAGGCCAATGATCGGCGGCGATAACCGGCACGATGCCCGCTAGTGTGCAGCCCGCCAGTACCGTCGATGTCGCTGAGATTCCCGTCCATGCATGAGGCGTATCCATGAACATCACCACACTGGGCGAGGCCCGCTTTCCCTCCCCCCAGCGGCGCACGGTCAGCGACCAGGCGCGCGTGTCTTCCCGGCTGATCCGCGACCCGGACGCGCCGCCAGAGGACGAACTCCTCTTCGAACTGGCCGGCCCGCGCGACCGCTTGTTCTTCGATCCGCCGCAGACCCGCGCCGGCATCGTCACCTGTGGCGGACTGTGCCCCGGCCTGAACAATGTGATCCGCTCGCTGTTTCTCGAACTCCACCACGGCTACGGTGTCACGGAGGTGCTCGGTTTTCGCGGCGGCTACCAGGGTCTCGACCCGGCGAGCGGGCGGGAACCGTTGATGCTGACGCCCGAATTGGTCAACCGCATCCATCACATCGGCGGCACGGTGCTGGGCACCTCGCGCGGTCCGGTGGATGTCTGCGTTGCCGTCGACAATTTGATTCGGCGTGGTGTGAACATCCTATTCACCCTCGGCGGCGACGGCACCCAGCGCGGCGGCAACGCACTGTTCCAGGAAGCCCGGCGGCGCGGCCACGCGCTGGCGGTGGTCGGCATTCCCAAGACCATCGACAACGACGTGGCCTTCGTCACGCGCAGCTTCGGCTATCTGACGGCGATCGAGGAAGCGGCGAAAGTCCTGCTCTGCGCCCACACCGAGGCGCACAGTGTGCACAATGGCATCGCGCTGGTGAAGCTGATGGGTCGTGATGCCGGCTTCATCGCCGCCGGCGCAGCGGTGGCCAGCCAGGACGTGAACTTCGTCCTGGTGCCGGAAGCGCCGCTCCGGCTTGATGGCGAAAACGGCCTGCTTGCCGCGCTGAAGCGGCGCATTCTGCGGCGGCCGCACGCGCTGATCGCGGTGGCCGAAGGCGCTGGCCAGGACTTGCTGGCGGCCAGCGACGCGGCGCGCGACGCCTCCGGCAACGCCAAGCTTGGAGACATCGGCCTGTTCCTGCGCGAACGTATCGAGCGGTACTTCCAGGCGGAGGAGATTCCGGTCACGCTGCGCTATTTCGATCCGAGCTATCTGATCCGCAGCGTCCCGGCCGACGCCGAGGATTCGATTCTCTGCGATTTCTTCGCCCGCAACGCCGTTCACGCCGCCATGGCCGGCAAGACCGGCCTGGTGATCGGCCTGATGCACGACGCCTTCATCCACGTGCCGATCGAGCTGCTTGTCAGTCAGAAGAAGCGCCTGGACCTTACCGGCCCAGGGTGGCGTGCGGTGCTGGCCGCGACCGGCCAGAGCTTCGGTGAAAATCCCGAGCCGGTCTGAAAACACTCTTGCCCCTCCCCGGCTCCAACACCCCGATCCCCTCGATCCCCGGCCCGGTGGCCGACTTGCCGCCCCGCGCAACAGAGTCGCTCTCCGGCATGGTCGATCTGCTGGTGCAAGCGGGCAGCCTGCTGCTCCAGCACGGCGCCGATGCCGGTCGGGTGGAAGCCAGTCTGGAGCAGATGGAACCCGGACTGGGCATCGAGCGGATCGATGCGGTGGTCATGTCCAGGACCATCCTGCTCACCGCCACCCGTCAGGATACCCACCGCACCAGGGTGGCACGCGTGCCGAGCGTCGGTGTCAACATGGACATTCTGAGCTTCGGGATCGCCCTGCCGGGCCTGGTGTGGAGTGCGTTGCAGCGCGGGGATTGAGTTCAAGCCAAGTCAAGGGTGATGTGCGTGGTGCCGTCGGCGGTATGCGTGGTCATCGGCCAGCCGCAACGCCCGAAGACTCCGAGCATCGCGGTGTTGTGCGGAAGAACTTCCGCGAGAAACGTCCGGATTCCCGCATCCGTGGCGATTTTTCCGAGTTGTGTCAGCAGCCGGCGGGCGATGCCGAGCCGGTGGTAATCCTCTTCGACGAGGAAGGCAACTTCCGCGGCGGCGGCGCCGACGCGCGCATAGGTGCCGGATGCGATGGCGATTTCACGACCCTCCTGCTGCACGGTGCAGATCAGGATGACGCGGTTGTTGAAATCGGCTTCGCGGAAGCGCTTCAACTCTGCCGCCGAAATTTCTTTCTTTGACCCGAAATAGCGCATGTAGATGGATTCCGGATCGAGCTTGTGGAAGGCCTCGATCAGCAGGTCGCTGTCATCCGGGCGTGCCGGGCGGATGCAAATGTCGAGGCCGTTGCGCAGCGTTTCCCTGACACGATGATCCGACGCGTCCATCACGTGTTTTCCCCGTTGATGTGTTGATGCCGGCAGGAACATTTCATTGGAATGATGCTTTCCGTGATTTGTGAAACGCGGCATTCATGGATGTCAATACCGGCGCGAATCACTGCTCGCCGCCCGGCGTCAGTTGATCTCGATGCTGATGAGCGTGCCAAGCACGCGGCTCATCTCGGCGAGTGTCGGATAGGCCACGGCCGACGGGAAGTCCCATCCTCCCGCACAGCGCAACTCGCGCACATGCGGTTGCTCGGCGGACTGCAATCGAAGGCGGACTTCGTTGAGCAAAAAGAAGCGTCGTAACCGTTGTCCGCCCGGAGCACCGTGCCGATGCCGGCGTCGTTTTGGCTTCCGGTCACCGTGTTGGCTGCCAGCAGCAAAGGTTGGCGCTCCTCGCCGTATAACTTCTGCTGTCGAATGATGCGTGCCGCGGCAAATCGCCCCGGGCGCACCTGCTGCTCGGTTTCAACGACGTCATTGACCTCGAACTGGCAGAATGGCTCATAGCGACGCAGGTGATCGATGGCGACGATGCGCCCATCCTGCAGGGTGACGTGGGCGGCTCCCGGCGGAATCGTGATGGTTTGCCGCACGATGACCGTCGTAGTGGCGGGCAACTGGTAATAGGTTGATGCCACATCGGTCACGCTGATCGGGGCGCAGCCGGCGAACAAACTGCTTGCTGCCGCTGCGGCGAAAAATTGAAGATTCATGGGTGCCCCGGCTGGCTAATTGCGCGACTCAGTATTACAGCATCTCTGCCCGGTGCCGCTTTTGAAACGCGGCCGCGACCGGATCGCGTACTCAAGCAGTGCCCGCGATTATAGGGTTATCGGAGACAGTGTCGCATTGGTTCAAGGACAGGAAATCCAGGGCGCCTGCCGGGAGTGTTGCTGACGCCGGATGTCACTTCAATCTTCGGGTTGGCGTGAATTGCCTCATGATTCGCGAAGGCGTGCATTCAAGTATGCTCGAATGTTAGAATCCGCCGAGAAATCCAATCGATAGCGGGAGCGGTCATGAGGCAAAGCGAATTGCAGCGTTCTTCCATCGGTGCCAAGGCACTCCGGTCCACCTCGATCGTGGCCGCTTTCCTGGCTTTGATCCTTGCCGCCGCCTGCGACAAGGCCGCGCCGCCGCCGCCGACGCCGCCAGCGGTCGAGGTCGTCACGGTAGCGCAAAGGGACGTGCCGATCTACATGGAGTGGATCGGCTCGCTGGATGGAAACGTCAATGCCGTGATCCGTCCCCAGGTAACGGGCTACCTGATCAAACAGAACTATCGGGAAGGCGACCTGGTGAAACAGGGGCAGCCGCTGTTCGAAATCGACCGGCGCACCTTCGAGTCCGCCGTCGAGGAGGCCAAGGGATTGCGCGCGCAGCAACAGGCTCGCTACGTGACAAGCAGTGCCAACCTTGCACGCATCAAGCCCTTGGCCGCGCAGAACGCTGTCAGCCAGAAGGATCTCGACGATGCCGTCGGCTCCGAACTATCCGCCAAGGCGGCGCTCGACGCGGCCGAAGCTTCGCTGAAGACGGCGCAACTGAACCTCGGCTTCACTCGTATAACGTCGCCGATCACCGGCATTGCAGGAATTGCCAAGGCACAAATCGGCGACCTCCTCAGCCCGAGCATGGCGGCGGAACTGACAACCGTCTCGGCCATCGATCCGATCAAGGTCTATTTCAACATCAGCGAACGGGAATACCTGAACTTTGTCGCGAAGCATCGCCCTGGGGAGAACAAGGCTCCGGTGCCGATCGAGCTGATTCTGGTCGATGGCTCTTCCTACCCGGAGA
Source organism: Sulfuritalea sp. (assembly GCA_016712985.1). Lineage (GTDB taxonomy): Bacteria > Pseudomonadota > Gammaproteobacteria > Burkholderiales > Rhodocyclaceae > Sulfuritalea. The sequence goes on from JADJQA010000029.1 coordinate 28,555, forward strand.
ACGGAAAGTTCCTTCTGCTCGACCGGCAGGTCGACGCGACGACGGGGACCTTCAAGGCCGTTGCCCAGTTTCCGGACGCCAAGAGACTGCTGCGTCCGGGCCAGTACGGCAAGATTCGGGTCACGATGTCGGTCGCCGAGGGAGCACTCCTGGTCCCGCAACGCGCCGTCACCGAAATGCAGGGCAGGTACCTGGTCGCGGTAGTCGGTGCCGACAACAAGGTCGATATCCGCCCGGTGACGGTCGGCGAGCGCATCGGCACCGAGTGGGTCATTGGCGCCGGCCTGAAACCGGGCGAGACCGTGGTGGCCGAAGGAACGCAGAAGGTCAGGCCGGGAAGCATGGTCAGCCCGAAACCCTTTGCGCCGGCAGCGCCAGCCGCTGCCGGCGGCCCGGCCAACCCGGAAGCAAAACCCGCGGCGCCGGCGCCGGCGCCGGCAGCCAAGGGATAAGCGGCCATGTCCAAGTTCTTCATCAACCGGCCGATCGTGGCCATGGTCATCTCGATCCTGATGACCATCATCGGCCTGGTCGCCATGTCCGGACTGCCGACCGCCCAGTTCCCGGATATTGTTCCGCCGCAGATCACGGTCAAGACAACCTACACCGGCGCCGACGCACTGACCGTCGAACAGGCGGTGGCCACCCCGATCGAGCAGCAGATGTCCGGCGTCGATAACATGGACTACATGTATTCGATCAACGCCAACAACGGCGAGACAACCGTCTACGTCAACTTCGCCCTGGGTACCGACGCCAATACCGACCAGTTGCTCGCCCAGATGCGCCAGGGCCAGGCGGAATCGCAACTGCCTGCGGACGTGCGCAACTACGGCATCACCACGGCCAAGGCGACCTCATCGCCGCTGCTGATGTTCGCGCTCTACTCGCCGAACGGCACCTACGACAACATCTTCCTCGCCAATTATTCGAACATCAACATCAACGATCAGATGACGCGAGTCAAGGGCATCGCCAGCATCACCGTATTCGGCGCAGGCCAGTATGCGATGCGGCTGTGGGTCAAGCCCGACCAGTTGGCCAAGCTCAACATCACGATCCCGGAGATCATCAACTCGGTCAACGCCCAGAACACGGTCAATCCCGCGGGGACCATCGGTGCCGAGCCGGTGCCGCGGGGCCAGGAATTCACCTACGCGGTGCGCGCCCAGGGGCGGCTGCAGAGCGAGGAGGAATTCGGTCGCATCGTGTTGCGCGCCAATCCGGACGGCTCGATCGTCCGGGTCAGCGATGTCGCCCGCATCGAACTTGGCGCCCAGACCTACAGCCTGCAGGGTCGGCTTAACGGCAAGCCGGCCGCGCTCGTCGCCCTCTACCTGATGCCGGGCGCCAATGCCCTCGAGGCGGCGGATGGCGCCAAGAAGCTGATGGAAAAGATCAAGCAGAGCTTCCCTCCCGACCTCGAGTATGTCGTCGCCCTGGATACCACGCTGTCGGTGACCGAAGGCATCAAAGAGATCGAGCATACCCTGGTCGAGGCGCTGGTGCTGGTCATTCTCGTCGTCTTCATCTTCCTGCAGGGCTGGCGGGCGACGCTGATCCCGCTGCTGGCGGTGCCGGTATCGCTGATCGGCACCTTCATGCTCTTCCCTCTGTTCGGCTTCTCGATCAATACGCTGTCGCTGTTCGGCCTGGTGCTGGCCATCGGCCTGGTCGTCGATGACGCGATCGTCGTCGTCGAGGCGGTCGAACACCATATCGAGCATGGCATGACGCCCAAGGAGGCGACGCTCAGGGCCATGGAAGAGGTGACCGGTCCGGTGATCGCGATCGCCGTGATTCTGGCCGCGGTTTTCGTGCCGACCGCCTTCATCCCCGGAATCACCGGCCAGCTCTACCAGCAGTTCGCGGTCACCATCGCCATCTCTGTGATCATTTCGGCCTTCAACGCGCTGACTCTGAGCCCGGCGCTCTGCGCCATGCTGCTCAAGCCGAAGGTCAAGGGCAGCGGACCGTTGCAGAAGTTCTACGACGGCTTCAACAGGATGTTTACCAAGGTGACCGGCGGTTACGTCGGGATCTGCCGGATCGCCATCCGCCGCAGCCTGATCAGTCTGGTCTTCCTGGCGGCCGTTACCGTGAGCATCGGGTTCTTCGGCAAAGTCGTACCCTCCGGCTTCCTGCCCGATGAAGACCAGGGCTACCTCTTTGCCGCGATCCAGCTTCCCGATGCCTCGTCGCTGCAACGCACCTCGGAGGTAGCCCGCGAGGCCGAAGAACTGATCAAGTCGACGCCGGGCGTCAAGTACGTGAGCACCATCGTCGGCTATAGCCTGCTGAGCCAGGTGACGAACACCTACAGCGCGTTCTTTTTCATCACGCTCGAGAACTGGTCGGAGCGCAAGAAGCCCGAGGAGCAATACACCTCGATCAAGGGCGAGTTGACCAAGAAACTCGGCGGCATCACCGGCGCCATCGCTTTTGCGTTTCCACCGCCGGCCATCCAGGGGGTCGGCACCGCGGGCGGCGCGACATTCATTCTCCAGGATCGTGCCGGCAAGGACATCGCGTTCCTCGCCGGCAACACCGCCAAGTTCATCGAAGCCGCGAAAAAGCGTCCTGAACTCGCCAGCGTTTCGACGACCTTCCGACCGACCGTGCCGCAGCTCTTCATCGAGGTGGACCAGGACAAGGTGCTCAAGCAGGGTGTCGCCATCAGTGATGTCTACAAGACGCTGCAGAGCTTCCTCGGCAGCGGCTTCATCAACTACTTCAACCGATTCGGCCGCCAATGGCAGGTATACGTCCAGGCCGAGGGCGACTACCGGACCAACATCGAGAACATCGGACAGTTCTACGTGCGCAATGCCAAGGGCGAAGCGGTGCCGCTGTCGGCGCTGACGTCGATCCGCAACGTCTCCGGCCCCGAGTTCACGATGCGCTACAACCTCTACCGCAGCGCGCAGATCAATGCGTCGGCAGCGCCCGGCTTCAGTTCGGCGCAGGTGATGCGGGCGCTCGAGCAGGTCTTTGCCGAGACCATGCCCAATGAAATGGGCTACGATTATTCGGGGATGTCATTCCAGGAGCAGAAGGCCCAGCAGGGCATTTCGCCGGCGGTCATCTTCGCTTTCTCGCTGCTCTGCGTGTTCCTGATCCTGGCGGCCCAGTACGAAAGCTGGTCATTGCCCTTCTCGGTTCTGCTCGGTACCCCGATCGCCGTGGCCGGTGCATTCATCGCACTGCTGCTGCGCGGCCAGGAGTTCAACGTTTATGCGCAGATCGGTCTGGTGATGCTGATCGGCCTGGCGGCCAAGAACGCCATCCTGATCGTCGAATTCGCCAAGATGGAGTACGAGAAGGGCGAGTTGTCGCTGATCGAAGCGACGCTCAGGGGAGCCCAACTGCGCCTGCGGCCGATCCTTATGACCTCGTTTGCCTTCATCCTCGGCTGCGTGCCGCTGGCCATCGCCAGCGGCGCCGGCGCGATTTCGCGCCAGGTCATGGGAGGTGCCGTGATCGGCGGCATGCTGGCGGCCACCGGCATCGCGATCTTCATGATTCCGGTGTCGTATTACGTCGTCGAAAGAATGAATCGCAAGGGGAAAACCGGGGATGGCGGAGATGGGGGTGGCGAAGGCCACGTGTCCGCGACACCCGTCGCAAAGGAAGGGGATGCCCATGCGTAAGCCCTTGTTCGCCGCTTTGCTGGCGCTGTTGCTCGGCGGCTGCATGATGGGGCCGGACTACTTCCGCCCCGCCGTGGAATCGCCGCCCGCTTGGCGTCTCACCGAGCAGAACGCCAAGGATCTGGCCAATACCGTCTGGTGGGAACAGTTCGGCGATCCGGTGCTGAACGACCTGATGGTCACGGCGCTACGGGAAAACAGGACCTGATGATCGCCGCTGCCCGCATCGAAGAGTTCGCCGGCAATTACGGCATCGTTCGCTCGGGACTCTTTCCGCAAGTCGGCGCCGGTTACCAGGCAAGCCGGCAAAGGGATACCCTGCCGCTCGATGGCCAATCATCGATCTACAACGCTTACCAGGTTTCGCTGAGCGCAACTTGGGAAATCGATATCTGGGGCCGCATCCGCCGCCAGACCGAGGCCGCACGGGCCCAACTGCTGGCCAGCGAAGAAGGGCGGCGAGGCGTCATCCTGTCACTGGTCGGCAGTGTTGCCGGCGCCTACATCAACCTGCGCTCCCTCGATCGGCAACTGGAAATCGCCAGGGTAACGGCGAAAAGCCGCAGCGAGTCCTACGAGATCTTCAAGCTGCGTTTCTCCGGTGGGGTTATCTCGCAGCTTGAGCTGAGTCAGAACAAGTCCCAGTACGACGAGGCCCTGGCCAGCATTCCACCGCTCGAAAAGGCCATTGCCCAGCAGGAAAATGGCCTGAGTGTGCTGCTCGGTCGCAATCCGGGGCCGATCCCGCGCGGCAAGAACATTGATCAACTTGCCCTTCCGGCCATCCCTGCGGGGCTGCCTTCGGATCTGCTTGAACGCCGGCCCGACCTCCGGCGCGCGGAACAGAACCTGGTCGCTGCCAATGCCTTGATCGGTGCCGCCAAGGCCGCATATTTCCCGAGGATCTCGCTGACCGGGCTGTTCGGTTTCGCCAGTCTCGACCTGGGCAATCTGTTCGACAGCCAGTCGAAGCTATGGCAATACGCTGCCCCGATCAGCATGCCGATCTTTACCGCGGGCGGGCTTGCCGGTCAGTTGCAGGCGGCCGAGGCGACGCAGCAGCAGGCGCTGTTCGGGTATCAGAAGGCGATTCAGGAAGCCTTCCGCGAGGTCAATGATGAACTTGTCAGCCAGGATCGCACGGGGGCGCAACTCAAGGCGCAGAAGGAGCAGGTCCAGTCCTTGACCCAGTATTCGCAGATTGCCCGGCTTCGCTACGATAACGGCTACACCAGCTATATCGAAGTGCTCGATGCCGAGCGCAGCCTGTTCAACGCCCAGTTGCAATATACGCAAACGCAACAGGCGCAGTTCCAGGCAATGACCAATCTGTACAAGGCGATGGGCGGCGGCTGGGTGGCGGAAGCCGACAGGATGAGCAGCCCGCCGGCAGAGAAGTAGGGGTTTGCCCACCGATGAATGGCGCAACCACAAACTTGTCCGCGCACCTCTGATCTTGTGGCTCATCGTATTCCTGATTGGCAATGATCGTCAGCCAGCGAACAATTTGTCGATTGGCTCGTCATTCCGGGGCTGCCCGTCAGGGCAGAAGCCGGAATCCAGGGAATTCTCAGGCGCGTTTCCTGGATTCCGGTTTCCGCTTCGCGGCCCCGGAATGACGGGCTGAGGGTCCTTGTCAATCAGGCATTTTATTGAGTATCCCTGTGCCCTCTGTGCCTTCGTGTTCTCCGTGTTCTCCGTGTTCTCCGTGTTCTCCGTGTTCTCCGTGTTCTCCGTGTTTGAAGCGGTTGCAATTGCGGTTTCCAGGTTAGATCGAAGGTTTCCGGACCGGACTCTCCCTCAAGGGGGACCCACCGACCGATGTCCTTCCTAGACAGATTCGCCCGCTGGCTGCCGGGCCACCGGGAACCCCGCAGCGACCCGTTGCTGGCGGCTCTCGAAGCCTTTCACGATCCGGCCGCCGACCCCCTGCAGTTGATCCGGCGCCTGGTCGCGGCGATCCGGCCGAAAAGCCGCAAGGACAAGGGCGCGCCTGATCGCTCCACCGCAGTCCTCGATCGTCTCGAAGCGGACGGCGATTTGCGCCTGGCGTTCCGCAACCACGTTGTCCGTTTCATCGCCACCCGGCGCCTGGTGACCTTCTTCACCGACAGCGGCATTCTTCCCGGCAGCGGATTCCTGTCCGAATGGTCGCGGATCCTTGGCAGCTACCTGCTGCCCGAACTGCTGGACGAGCGGCGCTTGAAGGACTGCCTGAACATCGTCTACGACCACGCCGACGACTGGCGTTGGCGCGAGCAGATTCCACCGGAGAATTCGCAGCGCCTCTGGGCCCTGCTTGCGCCTGCCGAGGAGTTGCAGAGCGCAGACTGGGCGGGTATCCGACAGCAGATGCACGATGCGGTGCTGTTGCTGGCGCATCGTATCAGCGGCCAGGGCGTCGAGGCCGAACTGCTGCGTGCTTCACCCAGCCTTGACGACGATCTGCCCTGTTTCGTCGCCTTGTCCTCGGAGGCGCTGGAATTCGTCAACGCTCGGGCCTCGCTGGACGAACCGGCGAGCCCTGCCGATGATGGCGGGCATTTGCTGGTCATCGCCGATCAGGTCGCCAGCACCTTGCAGCGCATCCGCAGGCGGGCACAGACAGTCGGCACCAGCCTGCAGCTCGGCTACCTGCTGATGCGCAGCGAGCAGAGCCTGGAACGGCTGCGCGAACTCGTCGCCATCCTTCGGGCGGCGCGCGGTGCGCATGGGCGCAGCGAGGTGATTGTGCCGTGGAGTCGTTTTGCGCGCGAGGCCTTTCTCGCCGAGAACCGGCGCAATAGCCTCGGGTATTACATGGGCCAGCTTTCCCACCTGCTGGCGGTGCGGGTGACGGAAAACGCCGCCCGCTCCGGCGAGCACTACATCTGCGAAACGCCGGGCGATTATCGCCACATGTGGGGGTCTGCCGCCGCCGCCGGCGTGCTGATCGGCGGCATGGCATTGCTGAAGATCTTTGCCGCCGGTCTCGACGCGCCCCTGTTCGTCCAGGCCTTTCTGTTCAGCATGATCTACGGACTCGGCTTTGTGCTGATCTATCTGCTCGGCATGACAGTCGCCACCAAGCAGCCGGCGATGACCGCGCAGACGCTGGCCGGCCTGCTCGGCGACATCCGGCCAACCCGCCGGGCCGATCTCGAGCGCGTCGTCGATGTGGTAGCCGCGGTCTGTCGCAGCCAGCTCGCGGCGATCGCCGGCAACGTGATGCTGGCGCTGCCGGTGGCGATCGCCATCGGCAGCGTGCTGGGCGAAGTCGCCGGGCAGCCGGTGATTCCCCTTGACAAGGCGGTGCACCTGCTGGCTGACCTCGAGCCGCTGAGCCTGGCGGGGGTGTATGCGGCGATCGCCGGCTTCTATCTCTTCCTCTCCGGCCTGATCACCGGTTATTTCGACAATCACGCGGCGTTCAGCGACATCGGCATTCGCATCGGCCTGCTGCGCTGGTTGCGCCGGCTGCTTGGCCGCGCGCGCGCGCGCCGCGTCGGCGCCTATGTCCAGGATCATCTGGGCGGCATCATGGGCAATTTCCTCTTTGGCTGCATGCTCGGGTCGTCCGGCATCATCGGCACGATTCTCGGCCTGCCGCTCGATATCCGGCACATCGCCTTTTCGTCGGCCAACCTCGGTTACGCCCTGGTCGGATTCCAGTTCGAGTTGCGGCCCAGCGCGGTCCTCTGGGCGGCCCTGGGCATCGCGCTGATCGGCGCGACCAATCTGGCGGTCAGCTTTGCGCTGGCGCTGCGCACCGCGCTGGGCGCCCGCGGTATCGTGTTCGAACACTGGATGCCATTGCTCGGCGCGATCGGGCGACGATTCCGCAGCGCGCCGCGCAGCTTTCTGCTGCCGCCGCGGGCGGCGGCGACCGGCAGCCAAAGGGCAATGACGCCGCATGGCATGTATCGGGTAGTCAAAGGCTTCTTCTCCGTGTCCTCTGTGACTCTGTGACTCGGTGTTCTCTGTGTTTGAAGCGGTTGCAATTGCAGTTTCCAGGATGACATGGGACCCCACGCCAGGGAAATAAGCAGCGAGGTCTTTCAGGTCGGCGGCCAGGGGCTGACGGCTCCGGAGGATGCCGCGATCTATCTGCTCACGGTCGGCGCCGAGGCGGCGCTGATCGACGCCGGCTGTGGGCGGGCAACGGATCTGCTGCTGGCCAACATCGAGGCCGCGGGCGTTGCTCCGGCCAGCATCCGCTGGCTGCTGCTGACCCATTGCCACTTCGACCACACGGGCGGCGCCGAGGAAGTTCGCCGGCGCCTTGGCTGCATCACCGTCGCCCACGAACTCGATGCGACGTTCGTCGAAAGCGGCGACGCCGAAGTCAGCGCCGCATGCTGGTACGACAGCCGGCTCACGCCCTGCCCGATCGACCGAAAACTCCGCGGAGAGCGGGAGAGCCTGCTGCTGGGCACAAGCACGATCGAGGCCCTGCACATTCCCGGCCACTCGCCGGGTTCCGTGGCTTACGTGTTCGAGTCGGGGGGCCGGCGCATCCTGTTCGGCCAGGATGTCCATGGGCCGCTGGCCGCTTCGCTGCGCTCGAATGCCGCGCACTACCAGCAATCACTGCAAACACTGCTCGCGCAGCAGGCCGATATCCTCTGCGAAGGCCACTACGGCATATTTCAGGGACGGAGCGAGGTCGCCGCTTTCATCCGGCGCTTCGTCGAGACGTGAGACGCCGAACTTGCCGGAAGCCGTTCATTCGCGAACAGCCTGGAAGCGTGCCAGGGTGCGCGCCCGTGCCGCCGCGTGATCAACCACCGGCGCCGGATAGTCGCGGCCGATGTGCACACCGCAGGCGGCCTGCTCGGCGGCGCTCATTTTCCATGGCGCGTGGATGAACTTCTGCGGCACGCGGGAAAGTTCCGGCACGTAGCGGCAGATGAAACGGCCCTCCGCATCGAACTTCTCCGATTGTGTGACAGGGTTGAAGATGCGAAACCAGGGTTGGGCATCGCAGCCGGTGGAGGCAGCCCACTGCCAGCCGCCATTGTTCGCGGCGAGGTCGAAATCCAGCAGCTTTTCGGCGAACCAGGCTTCGCCCTGCCGCCAGTCCAGCCCCAGGTCCTTGCTCAGGAACGATGCGGTCAGCATGCGCAGGCGGTTGTGCATGTAGCCGCTGAACGCCAACTGGCGCATCGCGGCATCCACCAGCGGATAGCCGGTGCGGCCCGCGCACCAGGCCCGGAACAGTTCGGGCGCGGCGTCCCAGCGCAGCGCGTCGAAGGCCGGCTTGAAGCACTGCGTCGCGACGCGCGGGTGATGCCAGAGGATGGCGTGGTAGAAGTCGCGCCAGATCAGTTCCGACAACCAGGTTGCGGCGCCCCGGCTGGCCTCGGCATGCGCATGGGCGGCGAGTTGGCGAATCGAGATGGTGCCGAAGCGCAGATGCGCCGAAAGGTACGAGCATCCCTTGACGGCCAGGAAGTCCCGCTTCGCGGCATAGTCGTCGATGCGTTCGATGAAGTCGCGGAACAAGGCTTGGGCGCCGCTCATGCCGGTCGGCAGCCGGAGTTCGCCCAGATCGGTGGGCTCAAAGCCGAGATCTTTCAGCGTCGGCAGTGTGGCGTCGCTGCCTGGCCGCGCCAGATGGGCTGCGTATTCCTCGACAGGCCAGGATTGCAGGTCGGCCGGTTCAAGCCTCTTCAGCCAAGCGTTCTTGTAGGGCGTGAATACCGAGAAAGGTGTGCCGGCCAGGGTCATCACCTCGGCGCGGTCGAAAATCACCTGGTCCTTGAAATCGAGGCAGATATGCGCAGCGGTATCCCCAGGGACGGCGCCGTGCATGCGGCGCTGGATTTCCGCGTCACGGGCAATGGCCGTCGGTTCGTAGTCGCGGTTGACATACACCGATCTCACCCCGAGTTCCGCGGCCAGTCGCGGGATTTCGAGCCGTGCATCGCCGTGACGCACGATCAAGCCGCCGCCCATTTCTTCCGAGGCGGCAGCAACTTCCTCCACCGCGCGCAGGATGAATTCGACGCGCCGGTCGCGACGCGGCAGCGGGTCGAGGATGGTGGTGTCGAAGACGAAGGCGCAGTACACCCGCTGATGCGTCTGCAGGGCGTGACTCAGGGCGGCGTGGTCCTGCACGCGCAGGTCGCGACGAAACCAGACAAGGGCAGAGGGCATTGGACGAGACAGGGGATGATCGAGCGAGGATACTCGGGAACGGACTGACAGATTACAATGTCGGAAGATCAATGGAAACCGTCAGCCTCGCCAACCACTTTCTGATCGCCATGCCCGCCATGGCCGATCCGAACTTTTCCCGCACGCTGACCTACATCTGCGAGCACAACGCCGGGGGCGCCATCGGCATCATCGTCAACCGTCCGATGGACATGAAGCTGGCCGGGCTGTTCGACCGGGTCAGCATTCCCCTCGAAGACCCCCAGGCCGAGATGCGCTTCGCCGCCCTGCCGGTGTATTTCGGCGGCCCGGTGCAAACTGATCGCGGCTTCGTGCTGCATCGCCCGGCGGGGCAGTGGCAGTCTTCGCTCAACATCAGCGACAGCATCGCCCTGACCAGTTCGCGCGACATCCTCCAGGCCATGGCTGGCACCGGCGAGCCGGCCGAGGTGCTGGTCAGTCTCGGCTATGCCGGCTGGACGGCCGGACAACTGGAATGGGAACTGTCGCAGAACGCCTGGCTGACGGTGGAGGCCGACATCGACATAATCTTCGACCTGCCCCCCGAAGAGCGCCTGCCGGCGGCGATGCAACTGCTCGGCGTGGATTTCGCCAACCTGTCCGAAGTCGCCGGGCATGCGTGAGTGCTTGCCGTCGGACCGCCCCAGGGCGAGTGCAGCGTTCGAACCGGAGCCGCCCTCTGGCGGCGAACATTTCTCATCCCATCCTGGGCGGGGAACGATTGGGGGGGTTCTCCCGCAGGCGGGTTCGGTGCTTGCCTTCGATTTCGGCGTCAAACGCATCGGCGTTGCCATTGGCATACAACTGGGTAGTTGGCCCGGAACGGGGCGCTCCGGTCCGGCGCGCACTCTGGCGACGATCGACAGCGAAGCCAACGATGCCCGCTTCGCCGCGATCGCCACACTGATCGCCGAGTGGCAGCCGGTGCTTCTGCTGGTGGGCCGTCCCCTCAATGACGACGGCACGCCGCACGAAATGACCGCGCGTTGCGAGCGCTTCGCCAAGCAGTTGCGTGGGCGCTTCCGCCTGCCGGTCGAGTACGTCGACGAGCGCTTCAGTTCAACCATAGCCGATGCCAGCCTGCGCGAACGCGGGCTTTCCTGGCAGCAGCGCAAGGCCCGGATCGATGCCGAAGCCGCGCTGGTGATTCTCCAAAGCTGGTTTGCCACTCATGCCAATGACCACGCGAATGCCCCTGCAATTGCCTGACGCCGAAGCGCTCTGCGCAGCGCTGGCCGACGCCATGCGAGCCCACGTGGACCCCGCGGCAACGGCTCTGGTCGGCATCCACACCGGCGGCGTCTGGGTGGCCGAGCGGCTGCACGCCGCGCTGGGCCTGAAGATCCCTCCCGGCTCGATGGATGTGTCCTTCTATCGCGATGACTATCATCAGCGCGGTCTGCGCGCCAACGCCAAGACTTCGCAGATTCCCTTCGATGTCGAAGGCGCCCACATCGTCATTGTCGACGACGTCCTCTACACCGGCCGCACCATCCGCGCCGCGCTCAACGAGCTGTTCGATTACGGCCGGCCGGCCAGAATCGACCTGGCGGTGCTGGTCGATCGCGGCGGACGCGAACTGCCAATCGCGCCGAGTTTCTGTCCGCATACCCTGAGCCTGGCCGCCGCGCAGACACTGGAGCTGGAGCGTGCCGCCGATGGCGGGCTGGCCTTCCGGCTGGTGGAGAAATGAGCACCTTCGGCAGGCAGTCCAATCCGCAACTCAACAGCCATGGCGAGTTGCAGCATCTGTTGACCATCGAGGGTTTGCCGCGCGACGTGCTGACGCGCATCCTCGATACCGCCGCGCCGTTTTCCGAAGTCGCCGAACGCGAAGTCAAGAAGGTGCCGCTGTTGCGCGGCAAGAGCGTGTTCAACCTGTTCTTCGAAAATTCGACGCGCACCCGCACCACATTCGAGATCGCGGCGAAGCGGCTTTCCGCCGACGTGATCAATCTCAACATCAACACTTCATCGGCCAGCAAGGGTGAAACCCTGCTCGACACCGCGGACAACCTCGCGGCGATGCAGGCCGACATGTTCGTCGTGCGCCACGCGTCCTCGGGCGCGCCCTACCTGATCGCCCAGCACCTGGCCGCCACCGGCCGCGACCACATCCACGTGGTGAATGCCGGCGACGGGCGCCACGCGCATCCGACGCAGGGCCTGCTCGACATGTACACCATCCGCCACTACAAGGCGGACTTCACCCGGCTCACCGTCGCGATCGTCGGCGACCTGCTGCATTCGCGCGTCGCGCGCAGCCAGATCCATGGGCTGCTGACCCTGGGAGTGCCCGAAGTGCGTGTGATAGGGCCCAAGACCCTGCTGCCGACCGGCGTCGAACGCCTCGGCGTGCGGGTGTTCAACGACATGCGCGAAGGCCTGCGTGGTGTCGATGTGATCATGATGCTGCGCCTGCAGAACGAACGCATGCAGGGCGCCCTGCTGCCCTCGACGCAGGAGTATTTCAAGTCCTGGGGCCTGACGCCGGAAAAGCTGGCGCTGGCCAAGCCCGACGCCATCGTCCTGCATCCGGGGCCGATGAACCGCGGCGTCGAGATCGATTCCGCCGTGGCCGACGGCGGCCAGGCCGTGATCCTGCCGCAAGTCACCTTCGGCATCGCGGTGCGGATGGCGGTGATGGCGATGCTGGCGGGGAATTGATGAGCATGAAAATCCACATCCGCAACGGCCGCCTGATCGATCCGGCGAGCAATACCGACAAGGCGCTGGATCTGTTCATCGCCGACGGACGCATAGTCGGCGCCGGCAACGCGCCAGCGGGCTGGGGCGAGGACGGGGCCAACAGCGTGCTGGACGCGACGGACTGCATCGTCTGCCCCGGACTCGTCGATCTTGCGGCGCGGTTGCGCGAACCGGGCTTCGAGTACAAGGCCACGCTGGAATCCGAAATGGCGGCCGCCGCCGCCGGGGGGGTCACGTCGCTGGCCTGCCCGCCGGACACCGACCCGGTACTGGACGAGCCCGGACTGGTGGAAATGCTCAGCCATCGCGCGCGCCTGCCCGAGTTCGCCCACGTGCATCCGGTGGGCGCGCTCACCATGCAACTCGAGGGCAAGGACCTCACCGAAATGGCGGAACTGGCCGAAGCCGGCTGCATTGCCTTCGGCCAGGCCAATATCGCGGTGGTCGACACCCAGGTGCTGCTGCGCGCGATGATGTACGCCGCGACCTTCGACTTCCCGGTCTGGTTGCAGGCGCAGGACCCCTTCCTGGCCAGGAAGGGGGTCGCCCATGACGGCGAAGTCGCCGCGCGCCTGGGGCTGGCGGGGATTCCGGTGGCGGCGGAAACCATTGCGCTGGCGACGATTCTGCATCTGGCCCGCGAGACCGGTGCGCGGGTGCACGTGACGCGCATTTCGTCGGCGGCCGGCGTCGAGATGATTGTCGCCGCGCGCGCCGCCGGCATTGCGGTGACTTGCGACATGGCGATTCATCACCTGCATTTGTGCGAGATGGATGTCGGCTTCTTCGACGCCCACGCGCGCCTCGATCCGCCACTGCGCTCGCAGCGCGATCGTGATGCCTTGCGGGCCGGGCTGGCCTCGGGCGCGATCAACGCCCTGTGCTCCGACCACACCCCGGTCGACGACGACGGCAAGCAGACTCCTTTCGACGAAGCCGAGGTCGGCGCCACCGGCCTCGAACTGCTGCTGCCGCTGACGCTGAAGTGGGCGCAGGAAATGAAGCTGCCGCTGGTCGAGGCGCTGGCCCGCGTCACTTGCGATCCGGCGCGCATTCTTGGCGTCAAGGCCGGCAGCTTGGCGCCGGGTGCGCCGGCTGATATCTGCGTTTTCGATCCGGTTGCCGAGTTCAAGGTCAGCCGCGAAAACCTCAGAAGCCAGGGCAAGAACACGCCCTTCCTCGGCTTCGAGTTCCCCGGCCGCGTGCGCTACACGCTGATCGAGGGGCATCTGGCCTTCGACGGCACGCTGGGCTGACGCCGGCGCCGGCGTCCGAGTGGGATACCGTCCCTTCCGGGCATAAAGTGGATCCCCAAGCGCAATGCATGTCCTCCTGGCGAGTGTTGCACTTCATATTTGAGGTCAGATCCACCAAGGGTAACGAGTAAATAGCTCATGAAAGAAGCATTGAAAAAAGCATATAATACAAAAAGTTATAACATTAGCAGGTTCATTGTCACGGCTGTCTGGGCAACCGTGAGACCTCTTCACTTATCCGGATAAGGGCGGAGCATCCACCGGTTGGAGGGCAGTCCAGCCAGCCGACTGCCAAGTGTTCTCATATGAGAACGCGGAGCTAGAGGCAGTCCAGCCTCGTCAAAAACCGTACTGGTACGGGTTTCGGCGGAGCATCCCCCGGTCGGGGGGCAGTCCAGCGACGTTGAGGCTGGTTGATCCAGATTAGCTGGTTCAATATGTTCACTGTAGGAAAGTTGTTCACGCGGCGTGAACGAACACTATTTCTGAACAAATAAGTTGTCAGCACCTTCCCGATGTGTTCAAATTACCTGTCCGTTCATGCATCGTGAACGCGTCTGTATATTGAACAAGGTCGATGGGACATACTATGGACTTCCCCGATTTGATCGAGCGCGCCTGTGAGGCCTTCCGACAGCAAGTCGGAAAACAGGCCACTCTGCGCGCCTGTCCCGACACCGCCGAAATTCCACATACCACGCTGGTGTTCCGCCCCAAAGGGGCAAAGATCGACCGAATCTACGCTACCGAACCAGTTCCTGCTCTTGATGCAACAACAGTTACACGTCTGATTCGTGACCGGGACCAGGCTGCGCGTAAAGTAGTGATCACTCACTTTGTCCCTATAGAGCTTGCGGCAAGGTTAAAGGATGCCGGACTCCAATTTCTGGACGCCGCCGGTAATGCCTATCTTGCCGAACCCGGGTTCTTTCTGTTCATTAGGGGCTGCCCGCCACCCCCTGGTCTGGTAATCCCGGCAGCTACCCGTCCGCCCCGGATTTTCAATCCGACCGGGCTGAAAGTGCTTTTCGTACTTCTTGCGCGGCCAGACTACGTGGATCGTCCCTACCGGAATATTGCCGATGCCGCAGGCGTCGCCTTGGGGACCGTGGCAGGGTTGATGGGCGACATGAAGGAGCTTGGTTACCTAATTGACTTGGGCAAGGAAGGCAAGCGCCTGCAGCAACGGGGAAAACTCATTGACGAATGGACGGGCGCCTATGTGCGCGAATTTGCCGCCCGCCGTAAAGTGCGTCGCTTCCGGGCAGAAGACCCGGAGTGGTGGAAGACAGCCGACCTTGGTCAGCTTGGCGCACTGTGGGGCGGCGACGTGGCCGGCGACCGGCTCACGGGCTACCTCAAGCCTGCCGAGATAACCGTCTATGCCAAGGGCACCCCTGGCCCGTTGTTGCAGGCACAGCGCATGCGTGCCGATCCTCGCGGCGATGTGGCCGTGATCGAAGAGTTCTGGAACTTTCCGCCGACCGATGTCGAAGCCGAGACCAATACCGTGCCGCCGCTGCTTGTCTACGCCGACCTCATGGCAACCGGCGATCCGCGTGCCATCGAAACAGCAGGATTGATCCATGAAAAGTATCTGGCCAGACCTGACGGCAAAGATTGAGCCTGTTCACCAACGGGCACTGGGCACCATCGGCCGGGCTGCGGCCGCGGTAAACGCTGACTGGTTCCTCACCGGCGCCATAGCGCGGGACTGGGTGTTCACGCTAATCCATGGCATCGACACCCTTCGTGGTACAAGGGACGCTGACATTGGTATTGCCTTGTCCGGGTGGAATGAATTCGAGCGAGTCCGGACCCATATTCTTGCTGAGGGCGAGTTTGACCCAGATCGCACCCAGCATCGCCTGAACCATAGGCACGTTCGAGGTTTTCATATCGCCCTCGTTCCCTTTGGTCGGCTCGGCGGCGCGAATGCCGAGATTGCCTGGCCGCCCAATCAAGACGTTGTAATGAATGTCATCGGTTTTGAAGAGGCATACAAGGCGGCGATTACCGTCTTGGCCGACGTTAATTTGCCAGTGAAGCTTGCTTCACCCTCCGGGCTGATGCTGATGAAAGTCTTTGCCTGGGAGGATCGCAAGCATTTGCAGCCTGCCGGCAAGGATGCGCAGGACATACGCCTGCTACTGACCCGTTATGAAACCGTCGCCGGGCGCAGCCTGCATGACGTAGCCGGACTGATGGATGTTGTAGATTACGAGGCAGATTTGGCTGCCGCACGCCTGCTTGGGCGGGATGTGGCAGACCTTCTTTCAGCAGCCAGCAGCGAGGTACTTCTGCCGATTCTGGACCGGGAGCTTGCCGCCGACTCGACCAACCTCCTGATAGAGCAGCTTTCGCGCGGAGGGTACTCGAGTGGTGATCCCAGAGATGAAGATTTCCAGAAAATGCGCTCTTTGCTCACAAGCTTTCGGGCGGGTCTGGGCGAGCAGTGGAAAGCCCGGGACGGGTGACCACAAGGCAGTCGTCCCGTAACCGATAAGTTGATCTACTGAGTCCAGCCGGCGCGGCCATGCAACTTTTCTCGGAAAACATTTTGTGGCGATTCCATTGGGATCGTGAGATCAGCAGGAATTGTGAGGCCCGTTCCATCGGCTTACAATTTGCCGGCAGAAAGGGAGGAATGCCACCATGCACGTCACGCTGGTCCATGTTCGCGTCAAGCCTGAATCCGTCGCCGGCTTCATCGCCGCCACGCGCGCCAATCATGAGGCGTCGATCAAGGAGCCGGGCAACCGCCGCTTCGACGTGCTACAGGCGCCCGAGGACCCGGCGCATTTCATTCTCTACGAGGCCTACGTGTCGGCGGAGGCCGCCGCCGCGCACAAGCAGACCGCCCACTACGCGGCGTGGCGCGACGCCGTGGCAGGCATGATGGCCGAGCCGCGCCGCGGCGAGCCGATGCATGGCCTTTTCCCGGCGCCGTGATCCTGGACTCTCGAATCGCGCCGTTTTCCATTGCGCGGGTGCCGCGCATCGAGTTCGGCAGCGGCGCGATCGGCAAGTTGCCGGCGATGGCCGCAACCTACGGCAAGTTACTGCTGCTGGTCAGCGGGCAGCGCGCCTTCGTCGAATCGGCGGCAGGCGCAGGACTGCTTGCCAATCTCAAGGCGCGGGGCTTTTCATGGCGGCACGTTCGCGTCGCTGGCGAGCCATCGCCGCAATTCGTCGACGACGCGGTCGCGGGGCTGCACGCATCGAAGATCGACGTCGTCATCGGTATCGGCGGCGGTTCGGCGCTCGACGCCGCCAAGGCCATCGCCGGCTTGCTGCGCCCCGGCAACTCGGTGATGGACCACCTGGAGGGCGTCGGTCCCGAACTGCCGTTCCGCGGACCGACCACGCCCTTCATCGCCGTGCCGACCACCGCCGGCACCGGCTCCGAGGCCACCAAAAACGCGGTGCTGTCGGTACAGGGCGAGGGCGGCTTCAAGAAGTCCTTCCGCGACGACGCGCTGGTGGCCGAATGGGCGCTGATTGATCCAGACCTGCTCGCCACCTGCCCGCCCGAGCTGATCGCCGCGGACGGCATGGACGCCTTCACCCAATTGCTCGAGTCCTTCGTTTCCACGCGCGCCAATCCGATGACCGACGCGCTGGCGCGCTCGGGGATCATGGCGATCAAGGAGTCGCTGTTGTCGCTTTACCACGAGCAATCGGCCGCGGCGCGCGAGAAAATGGCCTACGCCGCGCTGATGTCCGGCATCTGCCTGGCGCAGACAGGGCTGGGCGCGGTGCATGGCCTGGCTTCTCCGCTCGGCGCCTTCTTTCCGATTCCGCACGGCGTGGTATGCGGCACGCTGGCCGCCGCCGCCACGGCGGCGAACATCGAGGCGATGGAAGCGCGCGAGCCCGACAGCCCGGCCTTGCCCAAGTACGCCGAGATCGGCCGCCGCTTGGCGATGCAGAAGGGCCTGAACGGCAAGGACGCGCGCGACTACCTGGTTGCGACGCTGCGGCAGTGGCAGGAGCAACTGCGTCTGACGCGCCTGTCAGCCTACCGCATCGGCGCCGCCGACTTTCCGCGCATCGTCGCCAACTCGCGCGGCGGCAGCATGAAGACCAATCCCATCGTGCTCAACGACGCGGAAGTCACCGGCATCCTCGCGGCGCGGCTCTAGTCAGGTTAAGTCGCTCGACTGGAAGGTGAGGCGGGCGAAGAAGAAGGCCGAGGTATCCGCCGAAGTGATGTGGCACGTGCGCGCAAAGCTCAAGGCGCTCTTGCAAATCGCTTGATCGGCCGCATGGGCCTACTCGACGGCAGCCGCTGCTCAATGCGCCGCGCCCACTACCCAGTGCTACCAGCGCCGCCTACCCGAGCAGACGCTGTGGTATCACACCTTCCAGACCCACCTCCAAACCTGGCTGGAACTCGCCAGCGGGGAAGACGGTGAAGAACCGTCGGCGCACGGACATTTCGACTCTGATGAAACAACTGCGCTACAAGGCGGTCGAGCAATAGACGTCCCGCCGTAGCTGATATCTCGAATGCGGCAAAGCTAGGTCATCCACCGATTCGGCTCAAGCCTGAACGAGCAGGTTCGCTTTGCGTATTTGGAATGCCGCTTGGCGGGCTGGCAAATCTGCGGCAACCAACGAAGAGCCCCGTCGACGCACGAAAGCCCATTGGATTTGCTGTCGTTCGATGCGGCGGGCATTTCATTCGCCACCATCTTCGGCCACCTTGAATCAAGCCCGCCAGTCATTGTCATCGTCGCAATCATTAACCCCACCCCGGAAGCTTGTCGCCCACTACGCACGCCGGCTGTCTGACGCAAACCCGTTCTAACGGCGCGGCCGGAGGGCGGAATGCCTTTCGCGAAGCCGCGCGGGCTCCCGTGCGCTGGCACACAGACACCCTCCGCACGCGCTGCCACCCTGTGCCCGTATCCGGTTTATTGCATTGAATTACATGACCGGATGCAGATGTCGCCCACTATTTTTCCAAAGGAGTATTGAAAGGATTGAAAGTTAGTACTTGTCTCCGCCCTCGCCGCGCTGTTCTCGGCCGCTTCCGCAAACGCATTGACCATCGATGATTTCACGGTTGGTCAACCCGATATAACGCTCAACGGCCCTTCGTCAATATCTTCAACAACAATGCTGACAACCGGGCCAACCAGCAACATCATTGGCGGAACTCGCCAGACTGACGTCGAGATGTATGCAGGCGATGCAGGTGCCAAGACCGAGGTCAGGGTGATCTCCAGTGTGCTCGATATCAGTAATACGTCGAGCGCACAAAGCAGGATTGTTTTGACCTGGAATGCCAATACTTCGACATTGGGCCTGGGAAATCTCGACCTTGACGTCCCCGGTACCAATGGAATTTTCTTGGCCTTTCCGGTCGCAATGGACCATGCCCTTGATCTGATGTTCGAGATCCAAGACTACGGCCAATCCACCGCCATACTCAGTAAAACTTTCCCTGCTCTTTCACAGGGTAGTAATTTCTTCTTCGCGTTCAGCGACTTTACCAACAGGGATGCACTGTCTTCGGCAGACTCCATCCGCATGACGGTAGACTCCACCACGCCGGGTCTGGACGCAACCCTCGACCTGGTGGAATCCCGCGATGCACCTCCCCTCACCGTCCCCGAACCTGCCACGATGGGGCTGCTCTGTCTCGGTCTGCTGGGCCTTGGGTTTAGGCGCTGGAAGGCGAAAGCCAGCAACGTTTAACGGCATTCGCGTTTCCGCAATTGACAGCCCGGCTTCGGTCGGGCTGTTGTATTGAGTAGGGCGCAATCGTGGCCTGCTGACCAATCCTCGCCCGCCGGCAGCCGGAATCCCCAGATTTTTTCAAGGGAACCGCGTTCGACGATCAGGGCTTCCGCGACGTCCACCAGGAAATCCGGGGCCGCTTGGCTTCCCCGCTTCTTGTCGCGGCGCCCTTGGTTAGAACGACTCTAGCCGCTTGCCGGCGACGGCTTCGCCGTTCCCCGAGTAGGGTTGGATTTCCTTCCCGAGGTCAGAACATCTGGAATCGGGCCAAATAGCCAAAATGATCGGATACGACGGGATAGAAACTCCCGTTGAAAATGACATCCATGGCCTTGACTTGCATCGGATCACCATTGCGTTTGAAGACATAATCGATACGTTTGGGCGTGCTGTCCATCCATCCATCTATCTGACCGTGATAGCTGGGCTGGAAAAAGCAGTGGGGGTGCAATTCACAATATTGATCCACGTATTCGGCGTTCCTTACAACATGGTCATATGCATGATCACCGGCCGGCGCATTGAAATCACCGACGATCAAATCACCTCTGACGCCGAAATGCCTGCGTGATCGAATCAACTCACACAGGTTGTTGTATTGCTCGAAAAAGCCATGATCTGCCCAACCCAGGTGAACATTGGCAATGTGCAACAGGCCAAACCACGGAACGTCGATGCACGATACCGTGACGTTACGCGACATATGGTTGTCTTTGCGACGGTCGAAGGATACGTAATCGGAGTAATTGTGCCGCATTGGATGACGGCTCAAGATGGCGGTGCCCTCGCGCCAACGCTGAAACCCGATGTGGCTCCAGCCCTGATGAATATGATACCAATGCCCCCAGGAGCGCAATCTGTTGCAGATCCGGAATGCCATGTTGGAAGGCGATTCGCCGTAGGGATGGACGATCGGATCATGCAGATACTCACCGACCTCCTGAAAACAAGCGATATCTATTCCCAAGCGAGCGATTGCCTCGGCGATGATATGCACTTCCGTCTCATGCTGGTGCATGGTATCGAACGGGCAGTGCCGGGGATGCTGTTGGTAGGTGTGCAGGTTCAGGGTCAGCAGCAGAGTTTCCATGGGATTGGTTTGCGAGAGTTGAAGTCCATGACCGTTGACGAGTTGCCCCGGTCGGTTGGTGCCGGCGCCGATTCATGCATGGGAAATCACTTTATCAAGCTCACATGACAGCAATACTTCACGCACTTGATCCGAGTGGAGTCGCGGGCGCGTTCAGTAGCGGCGGTGACGGCCGCTGCACCGCAAATCAGCATCAATCGAGAGGCAGGAATGCTTTTCTGACCAGCGCCGAAGCGACGCCGCCGATGCGCACCCGTTTGGCGCGGGACGTGTCACCGGTCAACAGGCTGATCGCGGCTTTGGCAACCCCGAGCCGATTGGCGAGGAAGGCGATCAGGCAGGCGTTGGCCTTGCCATCCACCGGCGGTGCGGCAAGGCGGATCTTCAGGGCCTCGCCATGCAAACCCACCACTTCGGTTCTTTTCGCGCCGGGCTGGATGTGCAGGCGCAGTGTTACGCCCTCATCGTCGGCGATCAGCCAGGTCATCCCATCAGCATCATGGGCAGCACGCTGTTGCGCAGGCCGGCGACCACGAACAGGGCTATCTGCAGCAGCAGCAACAGCGCCAGCGGCGACAGGTCAACGCCGCCCACGGGCGGAATGACGCGGCGAAATGGTCGCAGCAGCGGCCGCGTCAGGATGTTGAAGACATCGGCCAGCGGCGCATGGGGATTTACCCAGGAAAACACCGCTGCCACCAGCACGGCACCCATCACCAGGTAAAGGCTGATCTTCGCTACCTCCAGCAGCGCCAGCAGGGCCACCACCAGAGCCGGCGCGAACGATACGGCGAGCAGTACTCCGGACAGTCCCAGCGCAATTCCCTGGTACACCACCTGCCACAGCCAGGCCAGCAGCAGGCTCGCCATATCCAGGCCGAACAGGCCGGGGATCACCCGCCGCAGCGGACGCACCATCCAGTCGGTGACGGCGACGATGAATTGCCCAAGAGGATTGCGGAACGGCGCGCGCGCCCATTGCATGGCGAAGCGCACCAGCAGCGCCAGCGTCAGCAAGCCGCAGACCGTGTCGAGGATCAAAAGAACGATTTGCGTCAGCATCAATCTTTGCCAAGCATGTTGCCGAGCTCGCGTCCGCGCGCCTCGGCGGCGATGATGCCGTGTTCGATCGCGGCGGCAATGCGGCTGGCGCCAAATGACGACAGGGCCGCTTCGGTGGTGCCACCCTTGGAGGTCACGCGCTCGCGCAGGGTCGAGATCGACTCGCTGCTCTGCTCGGCCAGGCGCGCGGCGCCGAGGAAGGTCTCGACGGTCAAGCGGCGCGCCGAGCGTGCATCGAAGCCCAGGTTGAGCGCAGCCGCCTCCATGGCTTCGAGAAAATAGAACACGTAGGCCGGGCCGCTGCCGGAAACCGCGGTGACCGCATCCATCTGCTCTTCGTTGTCGATCCACACGGTGCTGCCGACGGCCTTGAGGATCTTTTCGGCATTGGTGCGCCCTTCGAGGTCCACGCTCGGGTCGGCGCACAGGCCGGAAACGCCAGCGCCGATCAGGGCCGGGGTGTTGGGCATGGTGCGCACCAGCTTGTGGTAGTTGCCCAGCCACCGCGAGATGTCGGTCATGCGCAAGCCGGCGGCGATGCTCACCACCAGTTGATTGTCGAGTTTGCCGCTGAACGGTGCGACGGCTTCCCTGAGCTGCTGCGGCTTGACCGCCAGCACCAGGACTTCACAGTTCAGCGCCGCCGCATCGACCGCCGCCGTGCAGCGCACGCCGAAGGATTCGGTGAGTCTTTCGCGCGACTGTGCAAACGGCTCCACCACCTGCATGCCGGCCGCGGAAAAGCCCTGCCTGCGCAGCCCGCCGATCAGGGCAACGGCCATGTTGCCGCCACCAATGAATGTTATTTTCATGCTGGTTTCCGTTCTCCGAAGATTGCCGTACCAACCCTGACCAGCGTCGCGCCTTCCATGATCGCGGCTTCGAGGTCATGCGACATGCCCATCGAGAGCGTATCGAGCAACAGACCTTCCGTGTTGAACCGGTCGTGCAGTTGACGCAGCAGGGCGAAGCGGCGGCGTTGCAGTCTGACGTCGTCGCCTGGTTCGGGAATGGCCATCAGTCCGCGCAGACACAGATTCGGCAGGGCCGCCGCGGCATGCGCCAATGCGGCAGCCTGATCCGGAGCGCAGCCGCTTTTCGAGGCTTCGCCGGAGACATTCACTTGAATGCAAACCTGCAACGGCACCAGGGCCGGCGGACGTTGCGCGGCAAGGCGTTCGGCGATTTTCAGGCGGTCCAGGGTGTGCACCCAGTCGAAGTTTTCGGCCACAAGTCGCGACTTGTTGCTTTGCAGCGGCCCGATGAAATGCCATTCAAGTCCAAGGTCGGTCAGTTCGGTCGCCTTGTCGACAGCTTCCTGCGCATAATTCTCGCCGAACGCGCGTTGCCCCGCGGCGACCGCCTCGCGCACGCTGGCGGCGGGCCAGGTCTTGGAAACCGCCAGCAACTGCACGGATCCCGCCGGGCGTCCGGCGGCAACGCAGGCGGCGGCGATGCGTGCACGCACAGCTTGCAAGTTGGCGGCGATTGATGTCATATAGCGGCTTCAAAGTATATCGCACCCCCTCTACAGGAATTCGCGCATGGACATCACCGAACTGCTCACTTTCGTTGTCAAGAACAAGGCGTCCGATCTGCACCTCTCGTCCGGCATGCCGCCGATGATTCGCGTGCATGGCGACGTGCGGCGCATCAATCTGCCGGCCATGGAGCACAAGGATGTTCACTCGATGGTGTATGACATCATGAATGACGGCCAGCGCAAGGTCTATGAGGAGAACCTCGAGTGCGATTTCTCCTTTGCGGTGCCGAATCTGGCGCGCTTCCGCGTCAATGCCTTTGTCCAGAACCGGGGCGCGGCGGCGGTGATGCGGACCATTCCGTCGAAAATCCTCTCGCTGGAGGATCTCAAGGCGCCGAAGATATTCGAAGAACTGGCCGATTATCCGCGCGGCCTGGTGCTGGTGACGGGGCCGACCGGGTCGGGCAAATCGACCACCCTCGCGGCAATGGTCAATCACAAGAACGACAATGAGTACGGGCATATCCTGACGGTCGAGGATCCGATCGAGTTCGTGCACGAATCGAAGAAGTGCCTGATCAACCAGCGCGAGGTCGGTCCGCATACGCTGTCCTTCAACAACGCCTTGCGCTCGGCCCTGCGCGAAGACCCGGACGTGATCCTGGTCGGTGAAATGCGCGACCTGGAAACCATCCGGCTGGCCATGTCCGGCGCGGAAACCGGGCACCTGGTGTTCGGCACGCTGCACACATCTTCCGCGGCGAAGACCATCGACCGCATCATCGACGTGTTTCCTGCCGCCGAAAAGGAAATGATCCGTGCCATGCTTTCGGAATCGCTGCGGGCGGTGATCTCGCAGACCCTGTGCAAGACCATGGACGGCCAGGGCCGCGTCGCCGCGCATGAGATCATGGTGGGCACGCCGGCGATCCGCAACCTGATCCGCGAGGCCAAGGTGGCGCAGATGTATTCGGCGATTCAGACCGGCCAGAATTTTGGCATGCAGACACTGGACCAGAACCTGTCGGATCTGGTCAAGAAGAAAGTCATCTCGCCCGGCGAAGCGCGCGCCAAGGCGGCCAACAAGGATAATTTCCCCGGCTGACAGCCGGGGAAATTATCCTTGTCGAAGACACCCACCCCTCCCGACCTCCCCTCAAGGGGAGGCGACTGAATGGAGCCGCTGACGCGGCTGGAGTACGAAGAAACTACCGGAGATTTGCACTATGGAACGCGATGAAGGTTTGAAGTTCATGTACCAGCTCCTGACCATGATGATGCAGAAGAAGGGCTCGGACTTGTTCATTACGTCCGGTTTCCCGCCGGCCATCAAGATCGACGGCAAGATGACGCCGGCGACCACGCAGCCGCTGTCATCGCAGCATACGCAGGAACTGGCGCGCGCCATCATGAACGACAAGCAGGCCGCCGAGTTCGAGGCGACCAAGGAATGCAATTTCGCGATCTCGCCGGCGAGCATCGGCCGCTTCCGCGTCAATGCCTTCATCCAGCAGGGGCGCGTCGGCGTTGTTCTGCGTACCATCAACGTGCAGATTCCCGAGTTCGAGGAACTCAACCTGCCGCCGGTGCTGAAGGATGTGGCGATGACCAAGCGCGGCCTGGTGCTGTTTGTCGGCGGCACGGGTTGCGGCAAGTCAACCTCGCTGGCGGCGATGATCGGCTATCGCAACCAGAACAGCTACGGCCACATCATCACCATCGAGGATCCGGTCGAATACGTTCATGAGCACCGCAACTGCGTGATCACGCAACGCGAGGTTGGCGTCGACACCGATTCATGGGAGGCTGCGCTGAAGAACACCCTGCGCCAGGCGCCCGACGTGATCCTGATCGGGGAGATCCGCGACCGGGAAGTCATGGAGCACGCCATCGCCTTCGCCGAAACCGGCCACCTGGCTCTGGGAACGCTGCACGCCAACAACTCCAACCAGGCGATCGACCGGATGATCAATTTCTTCCCCGAGGAGCGCCGACCGCAGTTGTTGATGGATCTTTCGCTCAATCTCAAGGCCGTCATTTCACAGCGACTGCTTCCCCTCAAGGAGGGCAAGGGCCGCGCGGCGGCGGTTGAAGTCTTGCTCAACTCGCCGCTGATTGCCGATCTGATCCACAAGGGCGAGGTGCACGGCATCAAGGAGGTCATGAAGAAGTCAAAGGAACTCGGCATGAAGACCTTCGACATGGCGCTGTTCGATCTCTACGAAGAAGGTCGCATCAACTACGACGATGCGCTGCGTTTCGCCGATTCAATGAATGAAGTGCGCCTGATGATCAAACTGCACAGCAAGGATTCGCAGGACATGGATCGCCAAACCGGGATCCGCCATCTGGATATCGTATAGTGGGCAATTGACTGCCTGCCCGTGGCGCTGTTCCACCACGGGCGCGCGGCCCGCGCGGCATGACGCCGTGCTTCCCGGATGTCATCACACGCCATGGTCGCCGACACGCAGAGCCAGCCGAGCAAGACCGAATGCCGCGGCGACCTGGAAGCGATTGCCCACCTGACGGCAAAAGTTTGCAGCATCTGGGGAACGGCCGAACTGGATACTTACCTTAGCGGGCTGCTGATGGATGCGCGTGATGGCGCACGTCGGGGCTTGCCGGTGCCGGTTGCCGAAGAGGTTCTGTTCCTGGCACAGACCAACAAGTTGATCCGTGCCATGGACCTGGCCAAGGTGCAAAGCAGCCGCTCAGGGAGGCGTACCGGATGGTCGACGAAGGCGATCAGGTGCGGCTCAGGATCGACGCGCTCGACGATCCGTCGGTTTCGCGCGATACGATAACGCGTGCAAGTCGTTCGTCGGTAGACTTGGGAAGGCGTGCCCTCCCGCGCACCACCCCCGACAGGCGTGCCGTCCCGCGCGGTACCGAGAATCGAGGACGTGATGATCGAGAACGTGGTTTTGGTGCCTTGTTGCGGATGCTGGGCAAGTGGCTTCTGGGCGCGATCGTGCTGTTGCTGGCCCTTCACTATGTCTGGCCGATCTTGATGGCACTGATCTAACTCTCATGGCAGCGAGGGACACGCGCTGATGATGAAACACCCGAAAGGCGAATTGAGGCCCGCCCCTCCCATCCTCCCCTCGCGGGGAGGCTATTGATTGGCTCGCTGCGCTCGATTATCACCAGTCGCTCCGAAGGAGTTATGTCACGTTAATCTTTGCCGAACCGAGGGGCAGCAACGCGCAGCGAACATGCTACTTGTCGCGCCGGCTGCCGGCGATGATTTCGATGTTGTACAGGCGGCACTCCAGCGCGCCGTTGTAGAGCGGAATCCTGCGCGATGTCTGGAGCCGGATCAGTTTGGGCAGCCGCGTGTCGGCCGACAGAAACCAGCAGTTCCAGCCGGCGAAGCGCTGCTTGAGCGCGTCGCCGAGCAGCGGGTAGAACGCGGCAAGTTCCTCTTCGCTGCCCAGTCGTTCGCCGTAAGGCGGATTGGCCACCAGCACGCCCGCCGCCGCGGGGGCGGACCGCTTCAGCAGGTCGGAGGTTTCCAGCGTGACCAGGCCGTCCAGCCCGGCATGGGCGAGGTTCTGCCTGGTGCGGGCGACCGCATCGGCGGAATTGTCGCTACCGAAAATTGGCAGGGCCGTTGCCTCGCGGCGACGCGCGGCGGCTTCGCGCTGCAGCGTGCGCCAGAGGCCGGCGTCGAATGACTTGAGGTGTTCGAAGCCGAAATCCCCCGGTTCGCGCGACAGCCCCGGCGCGTCGTCGAGGCAGACCTGCGCGGCCTCCAGCAGGAAGGTGCCGCTGCCGCACATCGGATCGAGCAGCGGCTGGGCCGGCGTTGCGTGCGGCTGCCAGCCGGAAAGCCGCAGTATGCCGGCGGCAAGGTTTTCCTTGAGCGGCGCGCCGACCTTGGCCAGCTTGTGGCCGCGCAGGTAGAGCGGTTCGCCGGAGGTGTCGAGATACAGTGTGGCCTGTTGTTCGGTGATGAACAGGTGGATGCGCACCTCGGGCTTGCGCGTATTGACACTGGGGCGTCGTCCGGTCTCGGCGCGAAAGCGGTCGCAGACGGCATCCTTGACCTTCAGCGTGATGAATTCGAGGCTCTTGAGCGGCGAGCGGATTGCCGTCACATAGACGCGAATCGAGCGATCCACGGAAAACAGCCGCGTCCAGTCCACATCGTAGGCCAGCCGATAGACATCGGCTTCGTTGCGATAGCCGCCCTGCGCGATGCGCCACAAGACCCGCGTCGCGATCCGCGATTCGAGGTTGATGCGGTAGCCGGTTTCCAGGCTGCCATTGCAGCCGGCGCCGCCCGGCACCACTGAAATCTCCTGGCCGCCGGCGCCGGTGAGGTCTTCCGCGAGCAGGGGCTCGAGGCCGCGGGGGCAAGTGACGAAATAGTGGTTCAGGCGAAATCCCGGTGGCGATCGATGCCGATATTATCGTCATTCATCGACCCCGAGGACTCGGGTCCGATTCGAGTCACAGCGCGTACGTTTTGGCGGCGCCGGACAGGCGTCGGGCAAGAACCCGGCGCTCGTGGCACGGGTATCGGGAGCGAACACGCTGGCAACCAGGTCGGCTAAGGCAATTCCTCGACCTTGAGCAAGAGTCGGCGCTGGCGGGACGCCGATTCGGCGCCGCCTCTGGCGCTGGCACCCACGCTGCCGCTTAGTTCCGCGACGGATCCGCCGACTTCCATCCATTCGCCGAGGCGGCCGCTGACCGTCGTGAACAGGCGTTGGGTATTCACGGAGCCGGGAAGCGGCCCCGGCGTGTCGTCGCGCGGGCGGATTTCCAGCGTCACGCGCTCGCCGCTCAGGCGTGGCACGGCGACGAAGCCGGTACCGAGGTCGCGCTGCACAAAGGATTCCGCCACGACGGCGCCTTGCGGGGTCAGGATCAACTGGCGCAGCGGCAGCAAAAACGATTGGCCGACCATGATCGCGGCGAGGCCGCCGTCGATGGTCTGCACCTGTTGCGACACTTCGCGTCGGCTACGGTTGTCGGACTGGTAAAGATGGCCGCGGCCGGAAATCGACGTGCCCCCAGCGCCGACGTCCACCCGCCCGGAAACTCCCGCGCCGCGTTCGGCACCGCTGTCGGCACCGTCCTGGCGCACGCTGATCATCAGGCGTCGCGGTGGCGTGTCCAGCGCCGCGACCAGTTCGCGAATCTCGGCCTGGTTGCGGCCCGAGGCGCGCAGGAAGAGCTTGTCGTTCATGCCGGAAAGCGCGCCTCCGGGCTCGACGAACGGTGCGATCTGCGGCAGCAGTTGTTCCGCGCTGCGATGCCTGAGGCTGATGATCTCCAGCGTCTGGCCCCAGGCCAGATTGCCGAGCAGGAGCAATGCGAGGAAGAGTCGTTTCATGAGGTCGCCACCCGTTTCCATGCCGTTGCAGCCGCCACCGCAATTTCCTGGCCGCCGGCGCCGGTGAGGTCTTCCGCGAGCAGGGGCTCGAGGACGCGCGGACAGGTAACCAAATAGTGGTTCAAGGCGAATTTTCGGTGGCGATCGATGCAGACATTATGTCACCGCGGGATGCGGTGACGGTATCCCTTGCGGATATCGGCGCCATCACGCTGGCACGAGTGAAGCGGGGGTGCAGCCGGCAGCGTCGGTGCGCTTTGCGCTACCATTGACGGCCAATCAAGCCAGATCAACGGGTGGCGTTTGTCGTGACCTCCGATCTTCCGCAGACCTTGTCTCCAGCCTTGTCGGCGGGCTACCTGTTGAAGGAGTACAGCCTTCTCGGAGTTCTCGGCATGGGAGCGTTTGGCATAACCTATCTGGCGGCTGACAACTACCTCCAGTTAAAGGTCGCCATCAAGGAGTATTTTCCGTCAAGCGCGGCCGTGCGAAATCATTTCTCGGGCTCCGTCGCAGTGAAGTCGGAACGGGCCCAGGCGGAATTCCTGTGGGGCCGCGAGCGCTTCATGCGCGAGGCACAAACACTTGCGCGGTTTCGCCACAAGAATATCGTCCAGGTGTTTCGCTACCTTGAAGGCAACGGGACATGCTACATGGTCATGGCCTACGAAGAAGGCAAGAGCCTGGAGCAGGCGCTGTCCGAAGACGCGATCCAGTGGAATGAACAAACCACGCTCGCCATGGTCATGCCCTTGCTGGATGGCCTGGAGTCGGTTCATCAGGCCGGTTTTCTGCATCGGGATATCAAGCCAGCCAATATCGTTCTTCGCTCCAACGACGAGGGTCCTGTCCTTCTAGATTTTGGTGCGGCCCGAAGCGCTGTTGCCAATGAGGCGATGACGGTCGTATTGAGTCATGGCTACGGTCCGCCTGAACAGTATTCGCGTCACGGCAACCAGGGCGCGTGGACAGACATCTATGCAATGGCGGGGGTGCTCTACCGAATCGCGACGGGAGCCGTTCCACCCCTGTCCCTTCACCGTCTCAAGAACGATGCGCTGATTCCGGCGGCGTTCCTCGGCAAGGGCCGGTTCAGCGCGGGTTTTCTCGAGGCGATTGACTTGGCCTTGAATGTTGATGAAACCAAGCGGCCTCAGAGCATCGGCGAATGGCGGCGGTTGCTGACGCGTGGCATGGCCAATGGCGCGGTAGTCGTGGCCCCTGGAAGCGAGGCCAAGCGGAGCGGGATCCACACCAATACGCCGTTGGCGGATCATGCGGCAATGCGCGCCGCGCCGGATCCAGATTCGGGTCATTATCAAGCCAGGGTTGCAGATGGAAACGTCGCTCGCGCGACAAGCGATGCTTCGTCGAGTCATGGTCGTCGCGGAGTTGGTCAATCCGCTGGCTCTCGGCGTACCGGGCGAATGGCGGAGGACTCCTCAGCGGGGTGGCTGGGACGCCTCGGGGTGACAATGATTGCTCACCCCTTCCTGACCCTGCTGCTCTTACTGGCGGCGATCGCCATCGCCATTTATTCATCGCCACGTTCGGGCTCGCGGGAACAGTCGAACCCGCCGGCGATCCCGCCGACCACGGGATCCAGGGCCGGCGCTTCCCAGGCAGAACCCGCGGTGATTTCCCATGACCGCACTGGCCGGGCTCCCGGCCTTTCCGTGCCGATTGCCGCCGACGCCCAAGAACCTCCCCGCGACGAACCCGCGCATAGAACGCCGTCGAATGCCGACGAGCGTCGTCGGGCGCCGCCCGCCGAAGCCTTCGCCGCATGTTCGGGCCAGCTTCCGGGCGCCGGTTGCAGTTTCCTTTTTCGCGGCAATGAAAGTTTGCGGGGAGCATGCGCGGGGCTGCCTGACGGATCACTGATCTGCAAGCCAGACAGAGGCGGCGAGCGGGCAGACAGACCGCGAGTCGTGCTGCCACTTCGCCAGGACAACCATCAGGATCCTTACCGGAATCCGACCGATAACCGCTCGCCGCGCCTGAGATAGAAGTTCGCAGCGGAAACTGCCGGGTGACGGGCGCTTGGCAGCTTGCCCCCGGTCACGTCGCCCCGTCCGGGTAGCCCCTAGAACGGCTTCACCACCACAAGTATGCAAATGGCGACCAGCGCCAGCACTGGCACTTCGTTGAAGAAGCGAAACCAAACATGCGTCTTCGTCGAGTTGCCGCCGGCGAACTCGGCGAGCAGCCGGCCGCACCACAGGTGATAGCCGACGAGGCCGATGACCAGCGCGGTCTTCGCGTGCAGCCAGCCACCTGCGAAGCCGTAGCCGAACCACAGCCACAGGCCCAAGCCGATCGCCAGCACGCCGATCGGCGTGACGAAGCGATAGAGTTTTTTCGCCATCAGCAACAGGCGTTCCCGTTCAGCGCGGCTGTCGGCCGGCGCCAGGGCGAGGTTCACGAAGATGCGCGGCAGGTAGAACAGGCCGGCAAACCAGCTCACGACGAAGACGATGTGGAAGGCCTTTATCCAGAGCATGACGCCTCCGCGATTCCGGTCGCCACGGTCGGGTAGCGCAAGCGCAGGTGCAGTTCCCGCTTCATTCGCGTGTTGTCCAGTCGGCGCGACTCGTTCATGAACGACCACTGGATCGGCGGCACCGCCTGGCGAACGGCTTCGCGCGGCAGGCGTGGCGCGCGCGGCAGGGCAAAGGCGTCGGCCAGGGCATCGAACCATTCGCCCATCGCCAGCGCGGAATCGTCATTGACGTTGTACACCCGATTGGACCGTCCCCGCGCCAGTGCCGCGAGGCAGGCGCGACCGAGATCGTCGGCATGGATGTGGTTGGTGTGGCTGTCTTCGTCGTGCAGCATCAGGGGCAGGCGCTGGCGCAGGCGCTCCAGCGGCAAGCGCCCGGCCGCGTAGATGCCCGGTGCGCGCAGGATGCTGACGCGACACCGGCGCCCCCGCTTGCGGCCGAACTGGCGCAGGCGCCGTTCGGCATCCACCCGCCGTGCCGCGCGCGCCGACTGTGCCGCGGGTGCGCGCGTCTCGCTGACCCAGGCGCCGCCACAATCGCCATAGACGCCGCTGGTGCTGATGTAGATCAGTTGCCGTGGTAGACTTTTCCCGCGTTGCAGCGTGGCGATAAGGTTCCGGGTGCGTGTGTCGCCGGCGCCATGCGTTGGAGGCGGCGCGCTGTGAATCACCGCATCCGCGATGCCGGCAAGTCGTGCCAGGGTGTCGGGCCGGTCAAGATCGCCCTCGATCTGCGTGATGCCCAGCGCGGCCAGGTGCGGGTCGCGTCGACGCACCAGCGCCAGCACGTGCCAGCGCGGCACGAGTTGCGGCAGCACCCGGCGCAGCACGTCACCGCAGCCAATGATCAGCAATCGTCGCATCGGACAATTATCGCATGGCCTCATTTCGCGTCACCCTGCAGCCCAGCGGGCACAGCTTCGGCACCGACGGCAGCGACTCGATCTTGCAGGCCGCGCTCGATGCCGGCCTGACACTGCCCTACGGCTGTCGCAATGGCGCTTGCGGCGCCTGCAAGGGCAAGGTCATCGACGGCCTGGTGGATCACGGCGTGGCACAGGAACAGGCCTTGCCCATGGCGGATCGCGCGGGCGGTCTGGCCTTGTTCTGTTGCGCCAGACCGCTCTCCGATCTGGTGCTGGAGTCACGCGAGGTGGGTTCGGCGAAGGACATTCCGGTCAAGATCATGCCCTGCCGGGTGCAGAAGATCGAGCGCCTGGCGGACGATGTGATTGTGCTTGGCCTCAAGTTGCCGACCAACGAGCGCTTGCAGTTTCTCGCCGGCCAGTACATCGAGTTTCTCCTCAAGGACGGCAAGCGCCGCGCGTTCTCCATTGCCAATGCGCCGCATGACGACGGCTTCCTGCAACTGCATGTCCGGCTGATCCCGGGCGGCGAATTCACCCAGCATGTCTTTGCCGCCATGAAGGAGAAGGACATCCTGCGCTTTCAGGGCCCCTACGGCAGTTTCTTCCTGCGCGAGGAATCGGCGAAGCCGATGATCCTGCTGGCCGGCGGCACGGGCTTCGCGCCGATCAAGGCGCTGGTCGAGCATGCGATCCACAAGCACATCACGCGACCGATGGAGATCTACTGGGGCGCACGCAACCGCGCCGGACTCTACCTGCCTGACCTGCCCGCGGACTGGGCTGCCGCGCACAGCCATATCCGCTATGTCCCCGTGCTGTCTGACGCCACGCCGCCGGACGCATGGAGCGGACGCGGCGGCCCGGTGCATCGCGCCGTGCTGGAGGACCATGCCGACCTCGCCAACCATCAGGTCTATGCCTGCGGTGCGCCGGCCATGATCGACGCCGCTCGTACCGATTTTGCCGCGCACGGCCTGCCGGCCGAGGAGTTCTTTGCCGATGCGTTTACATACGCTTCAACGCCGGCGCCGGCCGCCTGAGTGCGGCGCGCAACGGGCCCCTACTCGCCGAGATAAGCCGTGCGCACGCGGGCATCGGCGAGCAGCGCCGCCGACGTATCCGCAATGGTTATCGAACCGCTTTCCATGACGTAGCCGCGCGAGCAGACCTCCAGCGCGAGGCGCGCGTTCTGTTCCACCAGCAGCACCGTCACGCCCTCGGCGGCGACCTTGCGCACCACCTCGAACACCTTCTGCACCATCAACGGAGCCAGGCCCATCGAAGGCTCGTCGAGCAGCAGCAGCCTGGGGCGGCCCATCAGGGCGCGGCCGATGGCAAGCATTTGCTGCTCGCCGCCGGACAGGGTGCCCGCCACTTGATTCCTGCGTTCCATCAGGCGCGGCAGCAGCGCGTGAATCCGTTCCAGATCGGCGCCAATGCCTTTCGCATCATTGCGATGATAGGCGCCCATCATCAGGTTCTCGGCGACGGTGAGTCGGGCAAACACGCCGCGGCCTTCGGGCACCAGCGCCAGTCCCATGGCAATCAGCTCATGGCTCGGCAGCGTTTCGATCCGCTGGTCGCCATAGTGAATCTCGCCATGCGAGGGAATCATCCGCGCCAGGGCCTTGAGCGTCGAGGTCTTGCCCGCGCCGTTGGCGCCTATCAGGCAAACGATCTCATTTTCCTCGACCGCGAAGGAGATGCCCTTCACGGCGGCTATCCCGCCGTAATGGACCTGCAGTTCCATTACGGCAAGCATGGGATGGCTATCCCCGCTTTCCCCTTTCGAGAAAGGAGGCGACCAGTGTGCTCGCTACGCTCGGAGTGCTCATCTTACCCGGTGCCTGCGCCAAGATACGCCTCGATGACTTTCGGATCGGCACGCACCACATCGGGGACGTCCTCGGCGATCTTTTCGCCGTAGTCGAGCACGGCGACGCGATCGCACAGGCCCATGACGAGCTTCACGTCGTGCTCGATCAGCAGCACGGTCAGTCCGTCGTTGCGCACTCCCTCGATCAGGCCACGCAGCGCCGCGGTTTCCGTGGCATTCATGCCGGCGGCGGGTTCGTCCAGCGCCAGCAGCTTCGGCTCGGTGGCCAGCGCGCGGGCGATCTCCAGCCGGCGCTGATCGCCGTAAGACAGATGCCGCGCCAGATCATCGGCGCGATCGGCAATGCCCACGTAGTGCAGCAACTCATCGGCACGGCGACGAATCGCCGCTTCCTCGGCGCGCTCGCCGGGGGTGCGCAGCATGGCCTTGATGACTCCCGCATGGGTGCGCACATGGCGACCGACCATGACGTTTTCCCGCGCAGTCATGTTGCCGAACAGGCGGATGTTCTGGAAGGTGCGCGCAATCCCGGCGGCGGAGACCATGTGCGGGCTCGCCATGTTCAGCGGTGCCCCGCAGAACAGCACCATGCCGCCGTCGCGCGGGTAGAGTCCGGTGAACACATTGAACAAGGTGGTCTTGCCGGCGCCGTTCGGTCCGATCAGGCCGTAGATCTCGCCGTGGCGGATGGTCAGCGAGACATCCTTCAGCGCCTGGACGCCGCCGAAGCGCTTGCCGATGTTGCGGGCTTCGAGCAGGACCTCGCCCGGCGCCGGGCTGGCCCAGGGTGGATGCCCGCTGGCGCCGTGGCCAGCGGTCTGTGCAAGGCCCGCCACGGGGCTGGGGCTGGCGCGAGGGCTGGCGCCGGTCATGCCCGGTTCTCGTCCAACTCGCGGCGATGGCGCGTTTCCGGCCACAGGCCGGCGGGACGGAAGCGCATGGTCAGCACCAGGGCCAGGCCGAACACCAGCATGCGCAGGACTTCCGGATCGACCAACAGCTTGCCGAACAACGCGCGCTGCGCCGGTTCCACCGTGTAGCGCAGCAGTTCCGGCACGAAGGACAGCAGCATCGCGCCGGCAATCACGCCCCAGATGTTTCCCATGCCGCCCAGCACCACCATGGCCAGTACCATGATCGATTCGTTGAGGACAAAGCTCTCGGGGCTGACGAAGCCCTGGATCGCGGCGAACATGCCGCCGGCGATGCCGCCGAACGAGGCGCCCATCGCGAAGGCCAGCAGCTTGATGTTGCGCGTGTTGATGCCATTGGATTTGGCGGCGATTTCGTCTTCCCGGATGGCGACCCAGGCGCGACCGATGCGTGAATCCTGCAATCTTCGATTGACCAGGATGACTGCCAGCAACACCAGCAGCAGGAAATAGTAGTACTTGATCGGGCCGCTGAAGACCAGCGCACCGATCGTGTCGCTGGCGGAAAAATTCAGCGGCCCGATCTGGAACGGATCGATCCGGTTGATGCCCTTCGGGCCGTTGGTCAGATTGACGGGCGAGGAAAGGTTGTTCATGAAAATGCGCACGATCTCGCCGAAGCCCAGCGTGACGATGGCCAGATAGTCGCCGCGCAACCGCAATGTCGGTGCGCCCAATATCACACCGGCAAGGCAGGCCAGGCTGGCGCCGATCGGCAGGATGACCCAGAAGGGCAGGTGCAGCCCGAAATGCGGAGAGGCCAGCAAGGCATAGGCATAGGCGCCGACCGCATAGAAGGCCACGTAGCCGAGGTCGAGCAGCCCGGCGAAACCGACCACGATGTTCAGGCCCAGCGACAGCAGCACGAACAGCACGGCAAAGTTGGCAATGCGCACCCAGGCCGTGCCGGCCATCGCCAGCACAAAGGGCAGGGCGATCAGCGCCAGAGCGACCAGGAGCAGGCCGATGCGTTCGCGCGTCGTCGTGCTCATGCGCGCTCCGACACTCGTTCGCCGAGCAGGCCGGAGGGACGGAATACCAGTACCAGGATCAGCATAAGGAAGGCGAAGACCTCCTGATAGTTGCTGCCGAACACCACGAAGTGCCCGCCGTCCGCGCATTGCTCGGCGAGCCACCCCTGCGCCATCGGCCAGGTGCAGAGGTCGGTCAACTCGCCCACATAGCCGGTGCCGAGCGCTTCCACCAGACCCAGCAGGAGGCCGCCGAGCATGGCCCCGGCGATGTTGCCGATGCCGCCCAGCACGGCCGCGGAGAAGGCCTTGAGGCCAAGGCTGAAGCCCATCGTGTAATGGGCAATGCCGTAATAGGTGCCATACATGACGCCGGCCACGGCGCCCAGCCCGGCGCCGATGACGAAGGTGGCGGCGATCACGCGGTCGGCATTGACGCCCATCAGGCCGGCGACATGCACGTTTTCGGCAGTGGCGCGAATGGCGATGCCGAATCGGGTGCGATATACGAACCAGCTCAGGCCGGCCATCATCGTCAATGACAGAAGAATGATGGCGATCTGCACGCTGCTGATCGCCGCGCCGCCGACGCCGAACACCCGGTTATCGATGATCTGCGGAAAGGCCAGCGGACTGCGGCCCCAGACCATCAAGGCCAGGTGCTGCAGGATGATCGACATGCCGATCGCGGTAATCAGGGGCGCCAGCCGCGGGGCGTGGCGCAAGGGACGATAGGCCACGCGCTCGAGCAGGTAACCCATCAACATGCAGGCCGGTATCGCCGCCATCACGCCCGCGAGGACGATGATCAACGGCGGCATGCTGCTGCCGGCCAGCGCGGTAATAATCGAAAAGGCCACCATGGCGCCGATCATCACCACTTCGCCGTGGGCGAAGTTGATGAGCTGGATCACTCCATAGACCATGGTATAGCCCAACGCGACAACGGCATACACGCTGCCGGTGGTCAGGCCGTTGATGATCTGCTGGAGCAGGATCTCCATGAGCTTGTGCCTTTTCGAAAGGTACTTGGAGCTTACTGTTGTTGCTGTTTCGCTGGAAACAAAAAAACGGGGAAGTCGCCAGAGGGCGACTTCCCCGTTTGGTTCAGCGTATGCCTACTACTTTGCCGGAGCAGCGGCAGGCGCCGGAGCAGCGGCAGGCGCCGGAGCGGCAGCCGGCGCCGGAGCAGCGGCCGGCGCCGGAGCAGCGGCTGGCGCCGCTGCGGGCGCGGTGCAGAAGCTTGAGCGTACTCATCCAGCGTCATCGACTTGCCGCTTTTGAGGATGGCTACCGGGGTGATCTTGCCTTCTTTCAAGGTGAAGATCGTCATCTCGGCATCCTTGCGGTCGCCATTCTCGTCGAACTGGATGTTGCCGCTGGCGCCCGTGTAGTCGCTGGCTGCGAGTGCCGGCAGGTACTTCGCCGGGTCGCTCGAGTCGGCCTTCTTCATCGCGGCGATCAGCAGGCTGGCCGCATCGTAGGTGAAGGGCGAGTAGAGGATCGGATCGATGTTGAACTTGGCCTTGTAGGCGTCGAGGAACTTCTTGCCCGCTGCCTGAACCGGTATGCCAGCCTGCGAGCAGAGCAGGCCTTCGGCGGCAGGGCCGGCAAGTTCAGCCATCTTGTCGGTGCAGGCGCCGTCGCCAAACGCGAACACCGCGGTCATCTTCAACTCGCGCGCCTGCTTCAGCAACGGGCCGCCGGTGGCATCCATGCCGCCATAGAACACGGCGTCGGGCTTCTTGCCCTTGACCTTGGTCAGCACCGCTTTCCAGTCCACCGTCTTGTCGTTACCCTTCTCGCGGGGCAGCACCTTGACGCCGGCGGCCTTGAGGGTCTTCTCGACTTCGTTGGCAAGGCCTTCGCCGTAGGCGGTCGCGTCATCGATCACGGCTACGATCTTCGGCTTGTTCTGGCTGGCGAGGTAGTTGGCAATGGCCGGCCCCTGCTGGTCGTCGCGGCCGACGACGCGGAACACGCCCTTGAAACCTTGTTCGGTCAGCGCGGGATTGGTGGCGGAGCCGGAAATCATCGGCAGCCCGGCCTGGTTGTAGATGGCCGAGGCAGGGATGGTGGTGCCGGAATTGAGGTGACCGACAATGCCGGCGACTTTGGCGTCGACCAGCTTTTGCGCCACGGTGTTGCCGACTTTGGGATCAGCCTGGTCGTCTTCCGACATCAGCTCGAACTTGACCTTCTTGCCACCGAGGCTGACGCCGGCCGCATTGGCTTCGTCGACCGCGAGGCGGGCGCCGTTCTCGTTGTCCTTGCCCAGATGCGCTATGCCGCCGGTGAGCGGCGCGACGCTGCCAATCTTGACTACGACGAGCGGCGGCGGGGCCGGCGGGGGTGGCGGGGGTGGCGGGGGCGGTTCTTCCTTGCCACAGCCGATCAGGGCAAGAGCGGCAATCGTGGAAAGCGAAAGGCTTTTGATGGGCACATTCATGGCAATGCTCCGTTAGGGTAGGGTCGAGGAATTATCAGGCGGTAAGGCGGATGGTAAAACAACGGGGGCGATTCTCGCGTTCTGTCATGGACTTGTCAATGTTGATGTCCGGAAGCCCTGGCGAGACAAAAAAAAACCAGTCCGGCGACGCGCCGGTCTGGCTTCCGTCTAACGCAGGACTTACTTGGCGCCGGCGAGAACCCACTTGACCAGGGTCTTCAGGTCCTCGTCCTTCAGCGCGGCATTTGGCGGCATCGGGATCTGACCCCAGACACCCTTGCCACCCGCCTTGACCTTGGCGACCAGCATGGCTTCATCGGCTGCCTTGTACTTCTTCGCGACATCCTGATACGAGGGGCCGACCAGCTTCTTGTCGACCGCATGGCAGGCCATGCAGCCGCTCTTGGTGGCCAGGTCCTTGTTGGCGAAGGCCGGCGCCGACGCCAGAACGCCGGTAGCAACCAGTGCGGAGATCAAAAGCGATTTCATGTTGAATTCCTTGTGTGTTGAGAAGAATGGACGAACAGGGCAACGCACGAGCAATGTTACCGGATTCAGGATGCCCTGAAAACGCGCCAAATCAAGAAATCAGGTCATTCAGATTTGCGGTCGGGGCAAGGCAAGTAACGCCGCGACACAGCCAGGCGTTGACATGATCGCTCTCCGGCTTGGCCAGTGTCCCGGGCAGGTCTTCGATGCCGTTGGGCAGGGCCAGCACCAGCCGCCGGGGGTCGGCGCCCAGGGCGCACCGCCATTCCGCCAGCGACTCAGCCGGACCTCGAAGGATAAGGATATCCGGCGGAGTGAGCGCTTCTTCAAGGGCCAGCAACAGGCTGCCAAAGCCGGCCGGTGAGCGGCGGATATGCGGCCAGAAAAGCCGCAGCGTCCTCTCCGCGGCCATCAGGTAGCGGCCTTCTCCCAGCAGGTGTCCCAGGCGTTGCAGGGAAAATGCGGCGACGCCGTTGCCGGCCGGAGTGGCATTGTCATGGCCTGATTTTGGGCGGTGGATCAACGCCTCATGGTCGTGGGCGGTAAAGAAGAACCCGCCTGCGTCGCGGTCTTCGAACCGCGCCAGCAGGGTATCGGCAAGCTCCGTGGCGAACACCAGATCATCGCGGCGGAACTCGGCTTGCATCAGTTCCAGCAGCGCGGCAAGCAGGAAGGCGTGATCGTCGAGATAGGCGTCGAGGTGGGCGCGGCCATCCTTCGCGGTCGCCAGCAAACGCCCACCATTCCACAGAGTCCGGCGTATGAAATCCATTGCGCGACGCGCCGACGCCAGCCACTCCCCGTGTTCGAAGACTCGCGACGCATGGGCCATGCCTTCGATCATCATGGCGTTCCAACTGGTCAGGACCTTGTCGTCGCGGCCGGGCCGGATGCGCTTTTCGCGTGCGGCAAAGAGCCTCTCGCGTGCCGATGCGAGCAGCGGCGCTTCCTCGGGGCTCACGCTGCCGGCAATCCTCGCGTGCCAGTGGCGGCCCTCGAAGTTCGGCGGGCCGTCGAAGCCCCAGCGCCGCAGCGCCAGCGCCGACTCTTCTTTGCTGAGCAGACTCTGGACCTCGCTGCGATCCCAGACGTAGTACTTGCCTTCCTCGCCCTCGGAGTCGGCATCGAGCGAAGAAAAGTAGCCGCCATCGGCGCCTTGCATTTCACGCATGACCCATGCCGCGGTTTCGTCGGCAACGCGGGCGTACAGCAGGTCGCGGGTTTGCGCCCAGGCATCGGCGCAGAGCGCAAGCAGCGGCCCGTTGTCGTAGAGCATTTTTTCGAAATGCGGAATCTCCCAGCGCTCGTCGACGCTGTAACGGCAGAAGCCGCCGCCGATCTGGTCGTAGATGCCACCCTCGCTCATGCGCGTCAGCGTGGTCAGCGCCATCTGGCGCAAGTCCGCATCGCTGCGGCGCAGTAGAAATGCGAGGTCGGTCGGGTGCGGAAACTTCGGCGCGCCGCCAAAGCCGCCGTTACTGGGGTCGAAGCCGCGGGCGAGCAGTTCTCCGGCGGCCGTCAGCGGCTGCGGGTCGAACTCGGCGCCGGGGGTCGGCGCCTCCGGTATGGTGCCGTTCAGGGCGCGGCGCATTTCGCTGTTCTGCGCTTCGATGTCGGCGCGGCGATTCCGGAAGGCCTCCGCCACGCGTTCGCAGAGATCAGCAAAGCCGGGCAGGCCGTAGCGTGCGTGCTTCGGGAAGTAGGTGCCGCCAAAGAAAGGCGTGCCGTCCGGCGCAAGGAACAAGGTAAGCGGCCAGCCGCCGCTGCGCCGGGTCAACATCTGGTGCGCGCTCTGGTAGATCTGGTCAAGATCGGGACGTTCCTCGCGGTCGACCTTGATATTCACGAACAGGCGGTTCATCACCCCCGCCACTTGTGCATCCTCGAAGGACTCGTGCGCCATGACGTGGCACCAGTGACAGGCGGAATAGCCGATTGACAGCAGGATCGGCAGGTTCTCCGCGCGGGCAAGTGCGAGCGAGGTTTCGTCCCAGGGTTGCCAATGGACAGGATTGTCAGCGTGCTGGAGCAGGTAAGGCGAGGTTTCGGCAGAGAGCCGGTTGGATACTGGCAGTGACATGGCGGGCAGGCGGCAGGGCGGATACCGCACTATACCCGATGGAATTAGTCGGATATGAATGTCAGTCCTGCTGCTGACCGCTGCCCCGTGGCGGGCGAATCCCGGGATTTGCTCGGCATCCGCACGCCGTGGTGAAGCGTCGCTCTAGATCCCCATTTTCTCGAATATCTTGTCGAGCTTTTCCTGCAGCGTGGCGGCCGTGAAGGGCTTGACGATGCAACCCGAGGCTCCGGCCTGCACGGCGGCAGTGCTGTCCTTCTTTTTCTCGCCGGTGATCATCAGAAACGGCAGAGTCCTCAAGGCGGTATCGGCACGCACATTCTGCAGCAGCGTGA
Organism: Sulfuritalea sp.; assembly: GCA_016712985.1. Taxonomy (GTDB): domain Bacteria; phylum Pseudomonadota; class Gammaproteobacteria; order Burkholderiales; family Rhodocyclaceae; genus Sulfuritalea. The sequence continues at coordinate 69,524 of JADJQA010000029.1, forward strand.
GTCCGTCCATGTTGGGCATGTTCCAGGCGGAAACGACAAACTCGAAGCTTCCGTCATGCAACTTGCTCAGCGCCACGGCGCCGTCTTCGGCCTCCTCGACGTTGGAAAAGCCAAGCTCTTTCAAAAGGTTGCGCACGATACGACGCATGGTCGAGAAGTCGTCGACCACCAGAAACTTGAGTGAAGTGCGATCGGGCATGGTTTTGTCCGTGCGGATGCGAGTAGCACGCACTATGCCTTATGCCGGATGGGGCCAAAACCGCGAATACGGGCGGGAACTGCCTAGCTATCTCGGGGCAAGCCCGCCGCCGGCGCCACAAAAGACGACATCGGGCCTGGCGAAGCTGGATCCCGGATAAGGAACGCACGCAGTCGAGTTCATCCAGCGACAGGCAGTTCATGGCGAAAACCATCACCGGCCAGGGACGTCCGCAACATACCGATGAAGTTTTGATTCAGATCAATAAAGCTGCGAAATGTCCCTGACTGCCCCGGTGTCGGCCGACGTGGTCATCGCGGCATAGGCCAGCAGCGCGGCCGAGACTGCGCGCTGGCGATTGAGCGGCTTCCACGCCAGGCTGCCCCTGGCGTCCATTGCGGCGCGCCGTGCCGCCAGCACCGACTCCTCCACCGCCAGGTGGATGCTCCGCCTCGGGATGTCGATCTCGATGGTGTCGCCTTCCTCGACCAGCGCAATCTCCCCGCCCATCGCGGCTTCGGGGCTGACGTGACCGATCGACAGGCCGGAGGTGCCGCCCGAAAAACGTCCATCGGTCAGCAGCGCGCAGGCCTTGCCGAGGCCCTTGGTCTTCAGGTAGGAGGTCGGGTAAAGCATTTCCTGCATGCCGGGGCCGCCCTTGGGGCCTTCGTGGCGAATCACCACCACGTCGCCCGGCAATGACGGTCGCCGAGGATGCCCGTCGGCATCTTCCGGCTCTCGAACGCGCCGGACCCGAGAACACGAGGATGCTTTCATCCACGCCTGCTGTCTTGACGATGCAGCCCTTCTGCGCGATGTTGCCGCCGAGTACCGCCAGCCCGCCGTCCTGCGAGAAGGCGTGCGCCTTGTCGCGGATCACGCCGCCGCTGCGGTCGCGATCCAGTTCCGGAAAGCGCCGCGACTGCGAAAACGCAGTCTGCGTCGGCACGCCGCCGGGTGCGGCGCGATAAACTCAGAACCGCCGCGTCCTGCGTGCGCATCACGTCGTGGCGTTCCAGCGCTTCGGACAGTGGTCCGGCTATGCACGGTCGGCAGGTCGCGGTTCAGCAGGCCGGCACGATCCAGTTCACCGAAAATACCCATGATGCCGCCGGCACGATGCACGTCTTCCATATGCACGTCCGACTTGGCCGGCGCCACCTTCGACAGGCAGGGCACGCGGCGCGAAATGCGGTCGATGTCCTTCATCGTGAAATTCACGCCCGCCTCGTGTGCGGCGGCGAGCAGGTGCAGCACCGTGTTGGTCGAGCCGCCCATTGCCACGTCGAGGCTGATGGCGTTCTCAAACGCCTCCAAACCGGCGATCGTGCGCGGCAGTGCCGAGGCATCGTCCTGCTCGTACCAGCGTTTGCCCAGCTCGACGGCGAGCCGGCCGGCTGAGGAACAGCGCCTTACGATCAGCGTGGGTCGCCAGCAGCGAGCCGTTGCCCGGCAAGGACAGTCCCATGGCTTCAGTCAGGCAGTTCATCGAGTTGGCGGTGAACATGCCGGAACAGGAGCCGCAGGTTGGGCAGGCTGAACGTTCAACCTGTTCGCTCTGCGAGTCAGAGACTTTCGGGTCCGCGCCCTGAATCATCGCATCGACCAGGTCGAGCTGGATGATCTTGCCTTCCCATTGACCTTGCCGGCTTCCATCGGGCCGCCGGAAACGAAGATCACCGGAATATTCAGGCGCAGGGCAGCCATCAGCATGCCCGGGGTGATCTTGTCGCAGTTGGAGATGCAGACCATCGCATCAGCACAGTGGGCGTTAACCATGTACTCTACCGAGTCGGCGATCAGTTCGCGGCTCGGCAGCGAATAAAGCATGCCGCCGTGGCCCATGGCGATACCATCATCCACCGCAATGGTGTTGAACTCCTTGGCCACGCCGCCGGCGGCCTCGATTTCGCGGGCCCCAGTTTGCCGAGGTCGCAGGTGCACGTGGCCCGGCACGAACTGGGTGAAAGAGTTCACCACGGCGATAATCGGCTTACCGAAATCATCGTCGGTCATTCCAGTGGCGCGCCACAGCGCGCGGGCACCCGCCATATTGCGGCCGTGGGTGGAAGTGCGGGAACGGTGAACAGGCATGAGA
>JADJQA010000030.1:0-55000 GCA_016712985.1 Sulfuritalea sp.
CACGGAAGGCCATAGCGGCGGATAAACCTCGTTGGACTGAACCGCCAGCGTGGCGATCGTTAAGCGGATTGTAAGGCCGGGAGAGGCAGAGTCAAGCGTTTGGCATGATGCCAGATGCAAGGAAGCCAGGAAGGGCTCCCGATCCGCAGCGCCAAGATGTTCTCCGAGGAACAAACCCGCGTGGTCAATGGCGCGACAGGCGCTTGCGCGCGAAAGGACGACAGGCATCCTGGCTGTGACGGACACGGCCGCCGGAAAGTCCCGCGGGCTTGAGCGGCGACGCATCACGGCGGACCCCGCGACAGGGGACCGGGTGCGGGTGTCGGCGCAATCCCCGCCGTCGGCACAAACGTTCCTTCGCCGCAATGCGGGCAACGCGCCCACGCGATCCGGTCGATGCGCCGCATGAACGCCGCCAGCGACTCCACCACCACGGAATCGGGCGCCGGCACCGAGAGCGCCGCGCGCGCCTGCGCCAGCTTCGTCGCCTTGGCCGCCGGTCCCAGCAGGCCGTAATGGCGGATGCGCTTGAAGCCGCCGGGCAGCACATGCAATAGGAAGCGGTCGATGAACGTCGCGGCCGGCAAAGCCAAGGTCCGCTTCTTGTTACCCTGCGCCGAATCGCGCACCCGGAAGCGCACCTCGTGATCATCGACCGCGATGATGCGCTCGTTCGAGATCGCCACCCGGTGCGTATAGCGCCCCAGATACTCCAGCACCTGCGCCGGCCCCCCGAGCGGCTGTTTGGCATACACCACCCACTCATGGGCATGCAGCCGCGCCAGAAGAAGCACGCCACTGGCCGCGTCAAGCGCCGTCGCGCCGGCCGACGTTCGTTTCTCCCGTGCCGCCTTCAGCGCCGCCACGAACTTGCCGCGGAACACCTTCGACAGCGCCTTCACCGGAAACAGGAAGCCGCGCTTGCTCGACCGCCATTCGCCCGAGGGCGCCAGCGCCCCGCCGGCCACCAGTGCATGGACATGCACATGCCGTCCCAGATCCTGCTTCCAGGTGTGCAGCACCAGGGAGAACGCCGGCGTCCCGCCCAGCCAGCGCGGGTTGGCGGCGAACTCGGTGAGCGTGGCCGCCACCGCGCCGAACAGCCTCTCGTAGATCGCCCGGGGCGCGATGCCGATCAGCCGTTCAGATCATGCGGGCAGGTGAACACCAGGTGGAAGTACGGCACCGGCAACAGTTCGCGCCGGCGTTCGGCCAGCCAGGCTTCCTTGGCGCGGGTCTGACACTGCGGGCAGTGCCGGTTGCGGCAGGAGTGATAGACGTGACGCGTCGTGCCGCAGGCGTCGCAGGTCTCGACATGGCCGCCCAGCGCCGCGGTGCGGCAGGCGACGATGGCGCGCCAGACCTTGGCCTTCGCCCACGACAAGAGATGGCTGGCGAGATAGCTCCGGGCCGTGGCGACGCACCCCGGCCAAACCGACGCGGCGGTCCACGGCCGCTCAGGTGGGCAGGGGATCGAGCAGTTCGCGCGGCGAGGTGGTGCCGGTCAGACGGTTCCGCGCCAGATGCAGGTAGCGCATGGTGGTGCTGATGTGGCCGTGCCCCAGCAGGCGCTGGATGGTGTGGAGATCCACCCCGGCTTCCAGCAGGTGCGTGGCGAAGGAGTGCCTCAAGGTATGGATGCCGGCGGCGTTGGTCAGTCCGGCGGCCTCGCAGGCGGCCCAGTACATGCGCTGCGCGGTCTGGTCATTCATGGGGCCGTCGCCGGCCTTGTTGGGGAACAGCCACGGGCGCGGCCGGCAGGTCTGCCAGTACAGCCGCAGGGTCTCCAGCAGCCGCGGCGAGAGCAGCGTATAGCGGTCCTGGCCGCCCTTGCCCTGGCGTACCTTGAGGCACATCCGATCCGGCGCGGACTCGATGTCGCTCACGTGCAGGGCGCAGACTTCGGAGACGCGCAGACCGGCGGCGTAGGTGGTCATCAAGACGGTGCGTGTGCGCAAGGTGCCGCAGGCGGCGAACAGCCGTCCGATGTCCTCGCGCGAGAGCACCACGGGCAGCCGTTTGGGCGCCTTGGCCATCGGGATCTCGAACCAGATCTTGCGTTGCTGCAGAACCTGCCCAAACAGGAAGCGGCAGGCACAGGCTGCCTGGTTGACGCTGGCGTAGGCAAGCTTGCGTTCCTGGATCAGGTGCAGCAGGTAGGCCTGGATCTGCTCGGCATCGAGCTGGTCGGGGGGCCTGTGGTAGTGCTTGGCAAGCCCCGCAACGCAGGCCAGATAGGTCTCCCGCGTGCGTAGCGCAAACCCGCGCAGGACCATGGCATCGTCCATCCGCTGGCGCAGTTTCGTCATGTCGTTCTCCTCGTCAAGGTCGGGAACATTCCCGATTGAGAGGATCGGACAAAGCGCTGCCAGAAGTGCAAAAACGCGGCGGTGACTCGCGCCACCACCGCGTCAGCGGTTTAGTTCAACGTTAAGTCGGCTGCCTAAAGACGCAAAACAAACCATCAGTAGCGCCCCCTAATGCGTCCTGGCGAAAGAGATGAGGCAAGGAATCAACGAGTTGGTCCAATTTAGTGCCTCCTAAGATTTCCGGCCCGTACCGGCGTGGCGGTTCCCTCGGCGTGGTCTTCCAGAATACGCCATTGGCAAATCTCCGTCCAGCATCGTGCGCACGGCCGGGCGGTCGGGGCTCTGGCCCGCTGGCATGGCGGCGGGCGTTCCCTGCGTGCGACGAGCCGGCAAACGCACGGCTGGTTTGGCCAGCGGCTTGGCGCGGCCCCGCGGCATGGGGACCAGGAGGGCCGCGAGCCAGAGCCGGTGATGCGGCCGCCCCGCCCGGCACGGCTAGCAAACGGCCGTGTCGCCAGCGCCGAATCTTGAAAATCAGCCCGCGCGCGACGATTTCGCCTGCCGCTGTTGCGGGCCGCGTCCTGCAAGATTACTTGTCCAGGTAGCGGCCGAGTTCCTGCCTGGCAATCGCGTTGCGATGCACCTCGTCGGGGCCGTCGGCGAAGCGCAGGGTGCGCGAATTGGCGTAGGCGTCGGCGAGGAAGACGTCGTCGCAGACGCCCATCGCGCCGTGCACCTGCATCGCCCAGTCGATCACCTGGCAGGCCATGTTGGGCGCCACCACCTTGATCATGGCGATCTCCTGCTTCGCCAGCTTGTTGCCCGCCGTGTCCATTTTCCACGCCGCGTTGAGCGTCAAGAGGCGCGCCTGATCGATCAGCATGCGGGCGTTGGCGATGCGCTCGCGCGTCACGCCCTGGTCGGCCACCGGCTTGTGGAAGGCGACGCGCTTGATGGCGCGCCTGCACATCAGTTCCAGCGCGCGTTCGGCCATGCCGATCAGGCGCATGCAGTGATGGATGCGGCCCGGGCCGAGGCGGCCCTGGGCGATCTCGAAGCCGCGGCCTTCGCCGAGCAGGATGTTGGAGACGGGAACGCGCACGTCCTTGAAATCGACTTCGCCGTGGCCGTGCGGCGCGTGGTCGTAGCCGAACACGCTGAAGGCGCGCACGCGGGTAACGCCCGGGGTGTCCATCGGCACCAGGATCATCGACTGCTGGTTGTGGCGGCTGGGATTGTCGGGGTCGGTCTTGCCCATGAAGATGAGGATCTTGCAGCGCGGGTCGGGCGCGCCCGAGGTCCACCACTTGCGGCCGTTGATCAGGTACTCGTCGCCCTTGCCGCCTTTGACTCTTTCGATGCGCGCCTCGATGTTGGTGGCGTCACTGGATGCCACCGCCGGCTCGGTCATGGCGAAGCCGGAGCGGATCCTTCCCTCGAGCAGCGGCACCAGCCATTCCTCCTGCTGCGCCGGCGAGCCGTAGCGCACCAGCACTTCCATGTTGCCGGTGTTGGGGGCGTCGCAGTTGAAGACTTCCGGCGCGAAGTGCGAGGAGCGGGCCCATGATCTCGCACAGCGGCGCATATTCGAGGTTGGCGAGCCCGGCGCCGTACTTGGACTCAGGCAGGAACAGGTTCCACAGGCCGGCGGCGCGGGCCTTCTCCTTTAGCTGTTCCATGGTAACGGTCGGCACCCAAGGGTTGCCCTTCGCGCGAGTTGGCCTCGATCTCGTCGTGGAACACGTCCTCATTCGGATAGATGTGCTCGTCCATGAAGGCGTTGAGGCGCTGCTGAAGGTCCCTGACCCTGGGGGAATAGGCGAAATCCATGGTGTGTCCTCGTGACCGGTTAGGTGGGATGACGAAGCCGCAATGAGCCGTCATTCCCGCGAAAGCGGGAATCCAGTACGCATGACCTGGATTCCGGGGCAAGCCCGGAATGACGGCATTCAGAGCGGCGCTTCATGGGTGCTCAGTGACTGGCAAGCAGGCGCTCGACCTGGCGCCAGGCTTCCTCGGCCAGTGGCCGCGCGCGCTTGCCGGTTTCGATGGCTTCGGCGCTCGAGGCATTGCCTTGCAGGGCGCGCGCCATGATGCCTTGCAGGATGCAGGCCAGGCGGAACATGTTGAAGGCGATGTAGTACTCCCATTCGCGCGGCGGGATCGGCGCGCGGCCGGTGCGGCGGCAATACGCGGCAACGTAGTCGGTCTCGGACGGAATGCCCAGCGCGGCGAGGTCATGACCGACGAGGCCGCGGAACTGGCCGGGCGAAAGCCGCCAGCTCATGCAGTGATAGGCGAAGTCCGCCAGCGGGTGGCCGAGTGTGGACAGCTCCCAGTCGAGCACCGCGAGAATGCGCGGCTCGCTCGGGTGGAACACCGTGTTGTCGAGGCGGAAGTCGCCATGCACGATGCTGGTCTCGTCGCCACGCGGGATGTTCTGCGGCAGCCACTCGATCAGCCGGTCCATGGCTTCGATCTTCTCCGTTTCCGAGGCGCGGTACTGCTTGCTCCAGCGCCCCACCTGGCGCTCCAGATACTTGTCCGGCTTGCCGTAGTCGGCGAGGCCGACGGCCGCGTAATCGACCTTGTGCAGGGCGGCGATGACGCGGTTCATCTCGTCGAAGATCGCGGCGCGCTCGGCGGCGGTGATCCCCGGCAACGACGGATCCCACATGATCCGGCCGTCGACGCAGTCCATGACAAAGAACATCGTGCCGATCACGCTGTCGTCTTCGCACAGCGCCCAGGTGCGCGGCACCGGGACGTCGGTGCCGGCCAGCGCCGAGATCACCTTGTATTCGCGATCCACGGCGTGGGCGCTGGGCAGCAGCTTGCCGGGCGGCTTGCGGCGCAGCACGTACTTGCGGCTGCTGGCGGTCAGCAGGTAGGTCGGGTTGGACTGGCCACCGTGGAACTTCTCGATGTGCAGCGCGCCGGAGAAGCCCTCGACGTGCTCCTGCATCCACGCCGCGAGGCGCGCAGTGTCGAAGGCATCCTGCGCGGTGACCGGCCGCGTGCCGGTGAAACTGTCTGTCATTGAGAGTATTCCAGAAAAATCAAGCGCTTCAAACGCAGAGGGCGCAGAGGCGCAGAGAGCGCAGAGAAGATCAAATCGCCAAACAGGAATTTCCTCTGCGTCCTCTGCGTCTCTGCGCCCTCTGCGTTGAAAGAGGTGTTCATGTCAATTTCACCAGTTGCTTGCCGAAATTGCCGCCCTTCAGCAGGCTGATGAGGGCGGCCGGTGCCGCTGCCAGTCCCTCGGCCACGCTTTCGCGATACTTGATCCGGCCGGATGCCACATGGGCGCCGAGTTCCGTCAGCGCCGGTGGCCAGCGGCTCAGGTCGTCGTAGACGATGAAGCCCTGCATTCTGACGCGATTCACCAGCACCGAACGCAGGTTGCTGATCGGGTAGGGTTGGCTGTTGTATTCGGAGATCAGGCCGCACACAGCGATCCGCGAGAACGGATTCATGCGCGCCAGCAGGGTGTCGAATATCTCGCCGCCGACGTTCTCGAACAGGCAGTCGATGCCCTTGGGCGCGGCATTCTTCAGGTCGCCGCGCAGATTGCCGGCCTTGTAGTCGATGCAGGCATCGAAGCCCAGTTCCTCAAGCACATAGCGGCATTTGTCCGGGCCGCCGGCAATGCCAACCGCTCGCGCGCCGTGGATCTTCGCGAGTTGCCCGACCACGCTGCCAACCGCGCCGGAGGCCGCCGTGACGACCACGGTTTCGCCGGTCTTTGGCGCACAGATGTCCAGTAGACCAACCCAGGCGGTGACGCCGGGCATGCCCAGCGGACCGAGAAAGGCGGAAAGCGGAACGGCGCCGGCATCGACTTTGCGCAGGTTGCTGCCATCGGCCACGCCCCAGGTCTGCCAACCCAGCGCGCCAACGACCTTGTCGCCGGGGGAAAACCCGGATGATTGGACCTGACGACTTCGCCGGCGGTGCCGCCGATCATTACCGCGCCGATCTCGACCGGCGCGGCGTAGGACTTGGCGTCCGACATGCGGCCGCGCATGTAGGGATCGAGCGACAGCCACTCGTTCCTGACCAGCACCTGGTTGGCGCCGGGCTCGGGAATGTCTGCTTCCTCAAGGCGGAAATTGCTTTCCTCGACCCAGGTGACAGGGCGGCTGGCGAGGACGATTTTCTGGTTCTTTTTCATGATGGAGGATTTCCGGTGATTGGCTGCAAAAAGTCGGCGCTGGCGCTACGGCGATTTCAGGCAGCGCAGGCTGTCGTGCTCGCATGTCGCGCATCGGCCGCCGGTTCAGAAGCTGCTGCTGCCGCCGTCGACCACCAGCGCGTGGCCGGTGACGTGGCGCGAGGCCTCGGAGGCGAGATAGACGACCGCGCCCTTCAGGTCCTCCTCGCCGCCGAGGCGGCCCAGTGCGGTATCCGCGATGATCTGGTCGCCGAGCTTTTCCATCAGGCCGCTGGCCATCCTGGAGGGAAAGAAGCCGGGGCAGATGGCGTTGACGTTGATGTTGTAGCGACCCCATTCCGCGGCCAGGGCGCGCACGAAATTCACGTCGGCGCCCTTGGCGGCGTTGTAGGCGATGGTCGGCATGTGCGGCGGGTTGCCGCGCAGCCCGGCAATCGAGGCGGTGACGATGATCTTGCCCGACTTCCGTGGAATCAAGGCGCGCCTGCCGACTTCGCGGGTGAGGAAGAACATGCCGTTGACATTGAGGTTGATGACTTTCATCCAGGCATCGTCCGGGTAGTCCGCGGCCGGAGCCGCCCAGTTGGCGCCGGCATTGTTCACCAGGATGTCGATCTTGCCGTAGTGCTCGAGTACCTTGCCGACGAGGCCGGGGATCTGCTCGAACTTCGACAGGTCGCCGATGACCGTCAGCGCCTCGATACCCTGCTGTTCGAGCCGGGCCTTGGCCGCCGCCAGTTCGTCGGCCTTGCGCGCGGTGATGGCCAGCCTGGCCCCCATTTCCCCGAGCGCTTCGGCCATCTGCAAGCCAAGGCCCCGCGAGCCGCCGGTGACCAGGGCGACCTTGCCGGTGAGATCGAACAATTCCTTGACGCTCATGGGATTCCTTTCGTCGGCTGTTGGCGCACGGCACAAATTCACCCTCCGTGCAGGTCGAATCCTGGTCGGCTGACAAAACTGTCTGTCATGGACAGGGCCGGGCACAAGTGTAAAGCATTCTCGGGGCCACCATCCCGCGCAAATTTGGTCAGAGGGCGCCAGCCACGGCCGGGATCGCCAAATCAGTGATTCAGGAGCCTTTCGGGAGATAATTCAGTCACGCAGCTTGTCGGGCCCGGCGAAAAGCCAACAGGCACATTCGGCCCGATGGCGATGGCGCGATGAGGAGGTCACTGTTTCATGGATCGAATAGGCAAATTCCAGCTCCGAGGTGTTCTCGGCAAGGGCGCGTCAGGCACGGTCTATCTTGCCCTCGACACGTTTTCGGGAAACACGGTTGCACTGAAGGTACTGGATTCGGAAGTCGTCAGGAACTCGGGTTTCGAGCGGACCAACACCGCGCAATTCATGAACGAGGCGTCGCTCGCCGGAAAACTCAAGCATCCGCACATCGCGTCGATCCTCGAAGCCTCGGTCAACGAGGATTCGGGCTACATCGCGATCGAGTACGTCCCCGGTGGCGACCTATCCCAATACACCCATCCCGGGCGACTGCTCTCGCCGCAGAACGCCATACAGATCGCGTTCAAGTGCTGTGGTGCGCTCGATTACGCGTTCCGCCAGGGCATTGTGCACCGGGACATCAAGCCAGCGAACATTCTCGTGGTCAGCGGCACCAACATCAAGGTGGCGGATTTCGGCGCGGCATACCTGGCCAAGGCTCCGGAAACGCAGATCGCGGACATCGGCTCGCCGATGTACATGTCGCCCGAGCAGATACGCGGCGAACCGCTCGGCCACCACAGCGACATGTTCTCGCTTGGCGTGGTGCTTTACCAGTTATTTACGGGGCAGAAGCCCTTCGTTGCGTCCACGCTTGAGGAACTGCTGGCGAAGATCCTCAACGAGGCGCCGCTGGCGCCCAGCTCGCATCGGCCCGAGCTCAGCAAGGAGATCGACCGGATTCTGCTGCGGATGATCGCCAAGACCCCGGAGCAACGTTACCCTACCTGGGCCGATCTGGCACTGGATATCGCGAAAATAGGGCGTCTCAGCGTTTATGAGAGCGCGATTCCCGACAGCGACAAATTTGTTGCCCTGAAGAAGGTGCGGCTGCTCGGCCACCTGGACGACGCGGAGCTATGGGAACTGGTGCAGAAGGGCAGGTGGTCGCGGGTGCCGACGCGCACGGTGATAGTGCGCGAGGGGGAAACCGGCCGGAGCCTGTTCTTTCTTGGCAGCGGGAGGGTCAAGGTCACCAAGCAAGGCCGGCTGCTGAACCTGCTGGAGGCCGGCGAATGCGTCGGCGAGATGTCCTATGTCAAGGAGGGCGAAATCGCCCGACAAGCGACGGTGGAGTCCATGGATGACGTGCTGCTCGCGGAATTCGAGCCGGAAGCCCTCGACGAGGTCAGCCTGAAATGTCGCTACCAGTTTTCCCAGGCGTTGCTGCACTCGCTCGTCGATCGCCTCGCGCTGGCCGATGCCCGGCTCATCCAGGCAGGGTGATGCACGTCGGCTTCACGACAGGGAGCTTGGTCCCGAACGGGTCCGTCCCGTCGTCGCCGGGCTTGTCAATTCACCATTCCCAATCGCCGACTTGTCGGCCGCCAGCATGGCGGCGCGGCTGGAGGGGGTTTCCAGGCTGATGCGGCCGAGCTTGCCGTTGCGATAATCGGTGAGCAGGACCATCGCCGCCTTTTCCAGGTCCGGTTCGCCGCCGCGGCGGCCCTGGACGATGCAGCCGCGTTTCCTCGCCACGGCCTCGATCACGCCGATGCCGTCCATGCCATCGCCGACGATGCCATAGCGCTCGACGAGCATGGCCGGGTAGCGTTGCAGCAGCAGTCCCGCCAGAAAAGTCGCGACCTCCGAATCGATCACGGCATTGCGGCCGATGGCGTGGCTGGCGGCCAGCATGTAGCCATCGCTGTCGTGCCTGATCTTCGGCCACATCAGGCCGGGGGTGTCGGTGATGCTCATTGTCGGGCCGAGGTCGATGCACATCTGTGACTTCGTCACCGCCGGTTCGTCGCCGACCGCGGCCACACGGCGCTTCAGCAGCGCATTCATCAGCGTCGACTTGCCGACGTTGGGGATGCCCATGATCATCATGCGCAGCGGCTTGATGCCGTCATTGCGGTGGGGCGCCAGGGCCTTGCACAGGCCGGGCACGCGCGCGGCCTCGCCCGGCTTCTTGCTCGATATGGCCACCGCCTTGACCCCCGGCTGGCGGTTGTAGAAATCCAGCCAGCCCTGGGTCACCGCCGGGTCGGCGAGATCAGCCTTGTTCAGCAGCTTGAGGCAGGGGCGCTGGCGGTGCAGGCGCAGCTCGCGGATCAGGGGGTTGCTGCTTGCCTCGGGCAGACGCGCATCGCACACCTCGATCACCACGTCGGTCAGCGCCATGGTTTCGGCGGCCTTCTTGCGGGCCGAGGTCATGTGGCCGGGGAACCACTGTATGGTCATGGAGGAATCAGTTCGACGTGGAATCAACCGGCTGCATCGGCGGCAACGATGTGGATTTCTTCATCCGCCAGGCGCACTGTCCGGCCCGGTCGCAGCTTGCGCCGGGTGCGGGTTTCGATTTCGCCGTCCACTGTCACGGCCCCCGCGCCGATCAGCGCCTTGGCGGCGCCGCCGGAGGGCGTCAGGCCTAGTAACTTGAGGAGCACGTTCAGCTCGATGAACTCGCCCTGAAGTTGGAAGCGGTGAATGGTCAAGAATTCCTCCGGTGCGGCGGATTATAGGCGCGCCCGTCTTCCTGCCGCGCCCACTTCAGGAGTGGGTGCCGATCCGGGCCAAAGTGCGGTCAAACTGCGTTAAAGTGCGCATCGCTGAGAACCTTTCTCTGAACGGCACTCGCCGAAGAATTTCGGACATGACGAATCGCACCGATCTGGAGCAGTCTGTGACGAGTTGCCTCGGCGGTTCCCCTTCGTCCCGAGACCATTTCCCTGATGGTTCATGGCAATTCGACGAGCGCGTCGTGGCGGTGTTTGACGACATGCTTCGCCGCTCGATTCCGGCCTACGCGCAGATGCGCGACCTGTGTTTTCAGCTTGGGAAGCAATTCGTTCAGCCGGGAACCTCGATCGTAGACCTCGGCTGCGCGCGGGGGGAGGGGCTCGAGCCGCTCGTACGGCATTTCGGGAAAGCGATTGATTTCTTGGGGGTGGATCTTTCGTTGCCGATGTTGGCGGCGGCACGGGCGCGCTTTGCTTGCCTCGATGCGTCGTCGCATGGCGATTTTCGGCAGTTGGATTTGACGCACGAATATCCGCAAGCACGGGCCTCGCTGACCCTGTGTGTCCTGACGCTGCAGTTCGTTCCGGTCGAAAGGCGTCAGCAGATTCTGCAGGACGCACTTGCACAAACCTGCGCCGGTGGCTGTTTGATTCTGGTGGAGAAGATAAGAGGAGCGACGCCACTCGTCGATGCCATGTTGATCCAACTGTATCGGCGATTCAAACGCAGCCAAGGCTACTCAGACGACGCAATCGAAGCGAAGGAAAGATCACTACAAGGCGTCCTTGTGCCACTTACGGCATCGGAAAATGAAAAACTGCTCTCGGTCGCCGGCTTCAGCGAGGTCGAGTGCTTTTGGCGCCACCTCAATTTTGCCGGCTGGCTTGCAAGGAAGCCGGGTTAGCCGAGGCACCGCAATGAGATCGGGATACCAGTCATGGGAGTACGCACCGGAACAAGGCGTGCGCCGCGACATTCTCGTGCCACCCGCGGCAGACGCCACCGATCTTCTCAGCCTCAATCCGTGGATTCAGCCGATCCAATGCCTTGCCTGGGCAGACGAACTCGGACTCTTCGAATCTCTGGGACAGGCCACACCAGTTACCCTTGCGGAACTTGAGCGACATACTGGTCTCAACGAACGAGGACTTGACGGGTTTCTCGGTATCTTTTTGGCAATGAAACTTGCACGCCGAATCGACAGCGACACTTATCAGTTGCTTCCGGTCGCACGGGAATACCTCCTTCGCGACAGCCCATACTATCTCGGATACTCCTTGTTTCGAGGTATTCGACGGCGTGGCATACCCCTGCGCATGCGCCACCCGGTAACGGTCCTCGAAAGGCTCCTGGCACAAGCCTTTGCCCGTCGCTGTGCGGACGTCGCGACACACTGGTTTCGTCCTTTGGCATACGGCCGCCTCAGGCGCCTGCGTGAGCAGCACAGCCGTAACCTGGCGGCCGCGGTCGTGGCAGCACAGCACAGTGCCTTCGATCACGTACGTCACTTGGTCGACATTGCTGGCGGTAGTGGCACTTTCGCCATCCCGTTTGCGCAGCGCTGCCCGGCGTCCAAGGTAAGCCTGATCGAGCTTCCACGCAGCGTTCCGCACACTCGTCGCTTCCTGAATGCCCACGGCGTTGGCGGACGAGTCCAAGTGCTCGGCATGGATGTCATCAGCGAGTCGGGGCTTCCGGCTGGTGACAGCATTTTTATCGGCAACCTGCTTCATGATCTTGGCGACGCTGATTGCCTTCGCCTGCTTTCGGCTTGTCGCCTTGCTCTCGCCGAGGGCGGCTCGGTGTGGCTGCATGAACGACTTTGGAATGAAGACAAAGACGGTCCACTGCTGACCGCGCAGTGGAATTTCATCATGATGACGCATTCACGAGACGGCAAACAACGCACCGCAAGCGAGATCCATCGTTTGCTAAAGGCGACGGAATTCGCTCCGGGCGCCGTCGTGCCCACGGCTGCAGGATTCACGATGGTTGAAGGTCGGGTGGTCGCCCCAGGATAGTTCGCTGGTATCAACCCTCACCTCCGCTGTGCGCCCCAGGACTGGCTTTGCACAGGCAGCCGGCTGCGGCGGCGCACCGCGTGCGGTCGGAAACCCAGCCTCACCCCCAGGGGAGGCTGCTGATTCGCTCGCTTCGCTTGGCTATCACCAGTCGCTCCGAACGAGTTGTTTCACGTTGAACGGGCGACGACGTTGCCAGCACAAATCAACTTGTCGTTCATGCCGGCCTGCGGCGTTTGGCGATGAAGCGGTCCAGTTGATTGGCGAAGCTCTGCCGGTCGGCATGGTTGAAGGCCTGCGGTCCGCCGGTCTCTACCCCGCTGCTGCGCAGCGTGTCCATGAAGTTGCGCATGTCCAGCAACTGGCGGATGTTCTCGGCGCTGTAGAACTCGCCGCGCGGATTGAGTGCAAAGGCCTGTTTGTCGATCACCAGTGCCGCCAGCGGGATATCGGCGGTGATCACCAGGTCTCCGGGCGCCGCCTGCTCGACGATATGGCTGTCGGCCACGTCGAAACCCTGCGGTACCTGTACGGCGCGGATGAACGGGGAGGGCGGCACGCGCAGCCACTGGTTGGCGACCAGGATCAGCGGCAGGCAATGGCGCGTCGCCGCCCGGTAGAGAATCTCCTTGATGACGCCGGGGCAGGCATCGGCATCGACCCAGATCTGCATCACGCCGGGGCCTGGTGGGTGGCGACGTCATGCATCTGGATAATCAGCGTGGCGGCCAGGGCGCAGGGTGGCCCCTTTCTGCCTTCGCCTTGCGTGCCGGGGACGTCCACTCGGGAGTCGGCAAGCGCCGGTTTGAAGAAGAGCAGGCTGCCGGGGCCGGGCAGTTCCATCACGGTGCGCATGGGCTGCACCACGCGGCCGGCGCAAACAACGATCAGCGCGGTTTCGATGGCGGGTAGCAAGGCGTCGAGTGAGAGATGCCGGCGCACGGCGGCGTTGTCCGGCAGCAGGGGAAGCGCGCATGCGGCGTTGGCGATTGGGGGGCGCATCATGGTTGGGTTTGATTGGGGCTCGGCCCGCCATCCTACCCCGCCGGGGCCGGATGCATTAGGATGCGCATCTGGACACCTGAAGTCGGAGAACGTTATGAAGAAGCTGTCGATTGAACTGCATGCAGAGCTGGAAATTCCGGACGACTGGGAACTGGTCGAGCATTCTTCCGGCATTTTCGTGCTGAAGGTGGGCGAACGCTATGTCGATTTCGACATCGCGCCGCTGGCCACCACGTCGGCGGCGCCGGATGCCACCTGGAGCGACGAGGACGAGCAATTCACCGAAGAGATCCTCGACATGGTGACCGGGCTCGACTCGGAAATGGAGATCAGCTACCTCCAGTAGTCAAAACCACAAACTGTTCCAGGAGAATGCCATGCGTATTGCGCGTTGCGTGAAGGGGATTCCGCATTTCGTTCCGCAGGGACGGTATCCACTCGGACGCGGGCTGTCGATGCCGCTGCTGTGCCTGTGCCTGTTGCTGTCGCTGCCCGTGCTCGCCGCGGGTGATCCAAAACTTGGCAAACCGCTGCACGACAAACAATGCGTGGCCTGTCACGTCAAGCTGCTCGGCGGTGACGGTTCCGGGATGTACACGCGCAAGCCACGCCTGATCAACGATGCCGTGGCGCTGGGGCAGCGCGTCGCGGCATGCGCCGCGCAGACCAATGCAGGCTGGTTTCCCGAAGACGAGGCCCACGTCACGGCCTGGGTGAACCAGAACTGGTACAAGTTCAAGTAGGGCGCTCGCGGCGACGGACTGCTCGGGTGGCGCCAGAACCCGGCAGCGGCGCATAAACGTCCGCGCAATGAACCGCTCGCAACGACTTTTTCCGGTACAGGGCTGCCGGTCAGTCTGGTAACTATTCACGCATGGATATTGTAACTCGCGCCGTGATGGGCGCCGCGCTGGCCGCGGCGGTGGCGTCCTTCCGCCCCGGCGGCCAGCAGTCGGCCAGTCCTCTCCCTGATCCCCTCGCCGGGAGCGAGAGGGAAGCGGTCGGCCTCCTTTCGCAGTCCGGTAGAGAGGTATCGATGGCACGGCGCAGGCTGGCGGCCGGCATTGGCGCTGCGGCGGGCCTGCTACCCGATGCCGATGCGCTGATCCAGAGCGGCGGCGATGCGCTGCTGGTGCTGGACTATCACCGCCACTTCACCCACGCGCTGGCCTTCGTTCCCGTCGGTGCGCTGCTCGCGGCGCTGCTGCTGTGGCCCTTGCTGCGGCGGCGGATCGGGTTTGGCGCGCTCTACGCCTTCAGTTTCGCCGGCTACCTGCCGCATCCTCTGCTGGATGCCTGCACCAGCTATGGCACGCACTTGTGGCTGCCGTTTTCGGAACATCGGGAAGCCTGGAACCTGATCGCGGTGGTCGATCCGTTGTTCACGCTGCTGCTTGCGGTGCCGTTGTTTCTCTGCCTGCGGCGGCCCGATACGACTGCGCTGCGCTGGGGCCTGATGCTGGGCCTGGCCTATTTCGGCTTCAGTTTTTTCCAACAGCAGCGCGCGCAAACGGCGGTCGAGGCTCTGGCGTACTCGCGCGGGCATCAGTTTGCGCAGCTCTCGGTCAAGCCGTCGATGGCCAACCTGGTGCTTTGGCGTTCCATGTATGTCCATGACGGTCGCGTGCAGGTCGACGCCTTCCATCTGGGTTCCAGGCTACGCCATTACCCCGGTGAATCGGCGACGCTGCTCGATGCCGCCGGGGCGCGGCGAGTCGCGGCGGGCGATGCGCGCCGCCTGCATGACATCGAACGCTTTCGCGCCTTCTCCGACGGCTTCATCGTGCAGTCCCAGGCGGATCCCGGCTTCGTCGGCGATGCGCGCTATGCGATGCAGCCTACGGCGATTGCGCCGATCTGGGGCCTCGAATGGCGCGGCGCGGCAGCGGCAACGGATTTTGTCAGCCGCCACGACTTCCCGCCCGCGATGCGCCGCGAGTTTTTCGCTATGCTGCTGGGACGCGACATTTCAACGTCGCAATAGTCCCACCGCAGATGCTCGCCTACATAATCCGCCGCCTGCTGTACGCAATCCCGATCCTGGTCGGGGTGA
The DNA here is from genome assembly GCA_016712985.1 of Sulfuritalea sp. Lineage (GTDB taxonomy): Bacteria > Pseudomonadota > Gammaproteobacteria > Burkholderiales > Rhodocyclaceae > Sulfuritalea. Next base: position 15,250 of record JADJQA010000030.1, read on the forward strand.
ACCTGTTCACCTTTGCGCTGTTCTTCGTCGTCAATACGCCGGATGACATGGCGCGCATGCAGCTTGGCGTCAAGCGGGTGACGCCGGAGGCGATCGAGAAATGGAAGGCCGAGCGCGGCTATGACAAGCCGCTGGTATGGAACGGCGCGGCGGCGGGCGGAGCGAAGCTGACCGACACGATCTTCTTCAGCAAGTCGGTGCGCATGTTCGCCGGCGATTTCGGCCGCGCCGACGACGGCCGCGACATCGCCCGCGAGATCGGTGCACGCATGCTGCCGAGCCTGGCGATCGCGCTGCCGACCTTCGTCCTCGGTCTCTTCGTTGCGATATCGTTTGCGCTGCTGCTAATATTCTTCCGCGCCACCGCGCTGGATTTTGCGGGCGTGGTGCTGTGCGTCGCGATGATGTCGATCTCGGGCCTGTTCTACATCATCGGCGGGCAGTGGCTGGTGTCCAAGGTCTGGCATCTGGTGCCGATTTCCGGCTACAGCGGGGGCCTCGACGCGGCGAAGTTCCTGGTCCTGCCGGTGGTGATCGGCGTGATCGGCGGGATCGGCGCATCAACCCGCTGGTATCGCACCATCTTCCTCGAAGAGATCAGCCGCGACTACGTGCGCACCGCGCGCGCCAAGGGCCTGCCCGAGCGCGTGGTGCTGTTCCGCCATGTGCTGCGGAACGCCCTGATTCCGATCCTCACCGGCGTCGTGGTGGTGATCCCGACGCTGTTCATGGGCAGCCTGCTGACCGAATCCTTCTTCGGCATTCCGGGACTGGGCAGTTACACCATCGACGCCATCAACGCGCAGGACTTCGCCGTGGTGCGCTCGATGGTGTTCATCGGCTCGGTGCTGTACATCGTCGGCCTGCTGCTGACCGATCTGTCCTACACGCTGGCCGATCCGCGGGTGCGATTGCAATGAACGGACTGCCCGTGCAACCCGTGCTGCTCTGGTCGGATGCGCTGCTGTTCGTGCTGATCGCGGTGATCGTCGCGTTGATGCTCTGGGCGCGGCGGCAGGACGCCCTGCGGGCAGCCTGGGCGCGCGTGGCGCGGGACGGCGTGGCGATGGCGGCGGCGACCGTGCTGGGCGTCTTCATCCTGATCGGCCTGCTCGATTCGCTGCACTACCGGGCCCTCCTTCCGGCGCAGCCGGGTGCGCCGGCAAGGTATGCGGTGGAAGTGAATTCGGCGCTCGATGCGCTGCTGGCCGATCTGCGCCTGCGCACCGAGAAGACCTATTCGGCGCCGCTGGCCACGCACCTGTTCTCCAGGGAGGCACTCGAGAACTCGACGCAGCGCGAATTTCCGCGGCTCAAGCATGGCGGTGCACACCTCGGCGAGAACCTGTCCGGCCATGGGCTCGACATCGTCGTGCGCCTGTCGCGAGGTCTGGCGGGCGGGCTGGCGATCTGGTTATTGCTGGTTGCCGTGGTGCGCCTCGGCAAGAGCCGTCTCCCGCCCAACCTTCCCCTTGAAGGGGGAGGAGCCATGATGGTTGCGACCGGAGGCCGCGCCATGAACGTAGGCGCTGGCGGGACGGCGAGTCGTGCAGTGCTTCTCACCCTGCTGGTGATTTTCCTGCTGTTCGGCGCGGCAGTCTCGCTCGGCGGCGGCTACCACGTTTTCGGTACCGACAAGGTGGGACAGGACGTGCTCTACCTGTCGCTGAAAAGCATCCGCACGGGTCTTTTGATTGGCACCCTGACGACGCTGGTGATGCTGCCGGTGGCGGTGCTGCTGGGCATCCTGGCCGGCTATGTCGGCGGCTGGGTCGATGACCTGATCCAGTATCTCTACACCACGCTGAGCTCGATTCCCGGCGTGCTGCTGATCGCCGCGGCGGTGCTGATGATGCAGGTGGTGATCGACACCCATCCGGACTGGTTCGCCACCTCGGCCGAGCGCGCCGATGCGCGCCTGCTTGCGCTCTGCCTGATCCTCGGCATGACCAGTTGGACCGGGGTTGCGCGCCTGCTGCGCGGCGAGACGCTGAAGCTGCGCGAGCTGGAATTCGTCCAGGCGGCGCAGGCCTTCGGCGTCGGGCGTTTCGCCATCATGCGCCGCCATATCCTGCCCAACCTGATGCACATCGTGCTGATCTCGCTGGTGATGGATTTCTCCGGCCTGGTGCTGGCCGAGGCGGTGTTGTCGTATGTCGGCGTCGGTGTCGATCCGACGACGATCTCCTTCGGCACCATGATCAACACGGCGCGCATGGAACTGGCGCGCGAGCCCATGGTCTGGTGGTCGCTGCTGGCCGCCTTCAGCTTCATGTTCGCGCTGGTGCTGGCGGCCAACCTGTTCGCCGATGCGGTGCGCGATGCCTTCGATCCGAGGTCGTCGGCATGAGCGCCATCCGCCGGGCCGCCCCGAGGATGGCGCAGTCAACCATGTGGAGCGGGCGCAGGCCGCGAACCAACGTCACCCCCTCCCCCGGGGCTAGCGTATGCACACATCTCTCCCGTCATTCCGGCGCAGGCCGGAACCAGTGGACGGGGACCGCAAAACATCGATTTACCCTGTATGTCTTGGCTTTTCTTGCCGAAGACCGTCCCGAAGTCCATCGCCTCAGCCCTTCTGGACCCCGACTTTCGCCGGGGAGACGGTGCCGTTGAGATGTGTGCATACGGTAGCCCCCGGGGAGGGGGTTGGGGGGAAGGTGGTGCCATGATCCTGTCGGTGACGGACCTGGCAATCCACATCGGTGCCGCGCGCCCGGTGGACGGCGTTTCCTTCGACATCGCGGCCGGCGAGTGCTTCGCGCTGCTCGGCGAGTCGGGCTGCGGCAAGTCGATGACAGCACTGGGCATCATGCGGCTGCTGCCCGCGGCCGCGCAGGTGACCGGCGGCGCCGTCGAATTCGAGGGCGGCGACTTGCTGGCACTGGCCGAGTCCGGCATGCGCGAGATTCGCGGCGGCGGCATCGGCATGATCTTCCAGGAGCCGGCCACCAGCCTCAACCCGGTGCTGAGCGTCGGCCGCCAGATCGTCGAGGCGCTGGAGCTTCATTCCGCCTTGCGCGGCGCGGCGGCGCGCGTGCGCGCCGGCGAACTGCTCGACCAGGTCGGCATCCCCGATCCGCTGCGGCGGCTCGACGAATATCCGTTCCAGCTTTCCGGCGGCCTGCGCCAGCGGGTGATGATCGCGATTGCACTGGCCGGCTCCCCCAGATTGTTGATCGCCGACGAGCCGACCACGGCGCTGGACGTGACGATCCAGGCGCAGGTGCTCGACCTGCTCGACGAGCTGCGGAAGAAGCAGGGCATGGCGCTGCTGCTGATCACGCACGACCTTGGCGTGGTGGCGCGCATGGCCGACCGGGTCGGCGTCATGTATGCCGGACAACTGGTGGAGGAAGCCCCGCGCAGGCAGTTCTTCACGCAGCCGGCGCACCCTTATTCGGTGCGCCTGTTTGCCGCACTGCCGGACGCCGAGCGTCGCGGCGGCCGCTTGGCGACCATCCCCGGCAGCGTACCGCCGGCCGACGCACGGCATGCCGGCTGCCGTTTCGCCGAGCGCTGCGGCGAGGTGATGGCGGAGTGCCGCACCGCGCCGCCGCCGTGGCGCGAGGTGGCGGCGGGTCCGTCCGGCCAGCGCGTGCGCTGCTTCCTGCCCGGCGCCGCGCCAGCAGTTACCGCTGAAGTCGGCGGCGGCGAGACGGCGCTGGCGGCCGAATCGAAGCCGCTGCTGGAGGTTAGCGATTTGCGGGTGCACTTCCCGATCCGGCGCGGCGTCCTGCAGCGCGCCGTCGGCGCCGTGCGCGCGGTCGACGGACTGTCGCTGCAACTGATGCCGGGGCGCACGCTGGCGCTGGTCGGCGAATCGGGTTGCGGCAAGACCACGGCGGGCAAGGCCATGCTGCAACTGCCGCGGCCGACGGCTGGCAGCGTGCGGCTCGACGGTGTCGAGCTGACCACGCGCTCGGCCGGCGAACTGCGGCCGCTGCGCGCCAGGATGCAGATGGTCTTCCAGGACCCCTTCGCCTCGCTCAACCCGCGTCTGCGCATCGGCGACATCATCGCCGAAGGCATCCATGCACTGCGAGTCGGCGGCGGCGCCCCGCGGCAAGTCCCCTTGGGGGACGCCACGGCGCAGGTCGGCCCGCTGCTGGAAAAAGGTCGGCCTGCGCGCCGACATGGCTGGTCGCTATCCGCACGAATTCTCCGGCGGGCAGCGCCAGCGTATCGCCATCGCCCGCGCGCTGGCGGTGAATCCGCAACTGCTGATCTGCGACGAGCCAACCTCGGCGCTGGACGTGTCGGTGCAGGCGCAGATCCTCAACCTGCTGTCCGACCTGCAGCGCGACCTCGGGCTGGCCTACCTGTTCATCACGCACAACATCGCGGTAGTGGATTACCTCGCCCATGATGTTGCGGTGATGTACCTGGGCCGCGTGGTGGAGCGCGGCAGCGCCGACGAGGTCCTGCGTACGCCGCGACATCCTTACACCAGGGCGCTGCTGGCCGCCGTGCCGCGTGTCGACGGGGTCAGGAACGAGACGCCGAAGCTGGTCGGCGACATGCCATCGCCGGCCAATCCTCCGGCCGGCTGTCATTTCCATCCGCGCTGCCCGCTGGCCGATGAAGCCTGCAGGCGCGGCTATCCTGCCGAAATCATGTTCGGCGCCACGCACGCCGTGCGCTGCATCAAGGCGGTTTAGCGCTTCTTCGGCTTGCCTGCGGGCTTGGCGGCAGCGGGTTTGCGGATCTTGACCACGACTTCGTTCCTCGGCTTGCCGCGGGTCTTGCCGGCTTTGCGTGGCGCGCCGGCCTTGCCCGCCGGGCTCGCCTTGCCCTTCTTGGCTTTCGCTGCGGGTGGCGGAGCGGCGGGGGTTTGCGGCAGGCGGGCGGCAATGGACTCGTGGCCGATCGCGTCCTTGCCGGGCACCAGCAGGGCGAAGCCGGGTGCGACTTTGGTTCGCGCATTTATGCCGTTCAACTGTTTGAGGCGCGCCGCGCTGATGCCGAAAGTCCTGGCGACGCTGTCGAGCTTCTCGCCCTTCTTCAGGATGTACGTGTGCCAGGCGGACAGCGGTCGGTCCTGCGCTTCGTGGTTTTCCAGATTGCTGAGGTAGGTCTGCACCTTGTCGGCCGGCAGGACCAGCGGGCTGTTGGCCGCGGTTGGCATCACCGGCCGGCTGTAGGCGGGGTTCAGGGCGATGAATTCCTCCAGCGGAATCTCCGCAAGCCGCGCCGCCAGCGCAATGTCCATGGTGCCGCTGCGCTCGACCGTGCCGAAGTAGGGACGATTGGGAATCGGATCGAGGGTGACGCCGAAGAGTTGCGGCTCGGCGACGATGTTCTTGATCGCCTGCAGTTTGGGCACGTAGTAGGCTGTTTCCGCGGGCATCTTGAGGTGGCGGTAATCAGTCGGCAGTCCGTTCGCCCGATTCTTTGCGACGGCGCGCGCGACCGCATTCTCGCCCCAGTTGTAGGAGGCCAGCGCCAGGTGCCAGTCGCCGTGCATGTCGTAGATGGTCTGCAGGTAGTCGAGCGCGGCGTCTGTCGACGCGATGATGTCGCGACGCTCGTCGAACCACGCGTTCTGCTGCAGCTTGTAGGTCTTGCCGGTGGACGGAATGAACTGCCACATGCCCAGAGCGCGCGCGGTTGAGTAGGCCATGGGGTTGAAGGAACTTTCGACCACCGGCAGCAGCGCCAGTTCGGTCGGCATGCCGCGCTTTTCGAGTTCGCCGACGATGTGGTGCAGGTAGCGCCGGCTGCGCTCGAATATGCGTTTCAGCAGGTCGGGCCGGTTCAGGTACCAGGCCTGGCGGTCTGCCACCAGCGGGCTGTCCAGGTCGGGCATCGAAAAGCCGTTGCGCATGCGCTGCCACAGATCGTCCGGCGGCGTGGTCAGGTCGATCGTCGGGATCGGCGGCAGGTCGTCCTGGACTTCCTGGGAGGGGTCGGGCAGCAGCGTCAGCACAGGCGGCGCAGAGCTGCTGCCGGCGGCGGGCGGTGAAGCGAGGTCGGCCGACAGTTGCAGCGCCTGCTGCGCATGGGCAGAGCCGATCAACAGGAACAGCAGCGGGGGAACGAGGCAGCGTAACAGAGGCATTGGCCAGGGGAGGGCACCATCGAAGGCACGCTTGAAGGCCGCGCATCTTAGCATCCGCGGCCGCGAGCTCTGCGTCTTTTGCCGACTCGCCTGTTATCGCCGCTCAGAAGCGGTTCTTCCATTCGCGAATCGCGGCAAAGGTTTCCACCGCGTCAACCGGGACATGGCCGAGTCGGCTGGCGGCCGCGGCACGCACGACAGGCTCGTCCCAGCGCAGGAAGGGATTGGTTTCGAGTTCGGCCTGGATGCTGGTCGGTATCGTCGCGCAGCCTGCCGCGCGCAGTTCGTCCACCTCTTCGCAGCGCCGCTGCACGGCGATGCTGTTGGGCTCGACGGCCAGCGCGAAGCGCAGGTTGCTCTGGGTGTATTCATGGGCGCAGTACACCAGAGTCGACGCCGGCAAGGCGGCAAGCCTGGCCAGCGATTCCTGCATCTGCGCCGGCGTGCCTTCGAACAGCCGCCCGCAGCCCGCGCCGAACAGCGTGTCGCCGCAGAACACCGCGCCGTCGCTACCAAGACTTGGGCCATAATAGGCGATGTGGCCGCGGGTATGTCCGGGCACGGAGATAACCTTGAGTTCGAGGCCGATTTGCGGCACTTCAATGCGTTCGCCGCCGGCCAGCGGGTGGCTGACACCGGGGATGTTCTCCAGCGCAGGGCCGAACACAGGCACGGGAAAGCGGGCGAGGATTTCCTCCACGCCGCCGACGTGGTCGCCGTGATGGTGGGTGGCGAGGATGGCGCAGAGGCGGTCGCCGCTGCGCTCAAGGTAGTCCAGCACCGGCACGGCATCGCCCGGGTCGACCACCGCGACGCAGCCTCGGGCGTGCAGCAGCCAGATGTAGTTGTCGTTGAAAGCGTGCAGGAAGCGTATCTCAATCATTCGGGAATTTTCTCCAAACAGGGCGCAATGTCAATTCAGGGATTCGAGGACTGGCTGCAAACGCCATCCGGCCAGTATGTGCTCAACTGGGAACAGCAGAAGCACGACCTGCTGGTCGCCGACATTTTCGGCTTCAATGCAGTACAGCTTTCACTGCCCGCCCACGATTTCCTGCGCGCCAACCGCATGCCGCTGCGCTTCCGTTGCGACGACGGGCGTTACGCCGGCGCTTCGGAAGTGCGCTCCGACCTGCATTATCTGCCCTTTGCGGCCAACAGTATCGATCTTGTGGTGCTGCCGCACACGCTGGAGTTCGACGCCAATCCGCATCAGGTGCTGCGCGAAGTGGAGCGCGTGCTGGTGCCCGAGGGGCATGTGATCGTCACCGGCTTCAATCCCTTCAGCCTGTGGGGGGCCAGGCGCAAGCTGTCGCGGCGCGAGGCCCTGCCGCCGTGGCGCGGCGCCTACCTCAGCGTGCCGCGCCTGAAAGACTGGTTTTCGCTGCTCGGCTTCGAAATGCAGGCGGGCGCCTTCGGCTGTTACGCGCCCGCCGTGACCCAGGAAAAATGGCTGCGTCGCTTTCAGTTCATGGACGCGGCCGGCGACCGCTGGTGGCCGATTGCCGGCGCCGTGTATATCGTGCAGGCCATCAAGCGCCAGCACGGCATGCGCCTGATAACCCCGGCCTGGAGCGATCGCAAGGCGCGCGCCAAGGCGCTGGTGGCGGTGACGCAAAAGGTGGATCAATGATTGAAATCTTCACGGACGGCGCGTGCAGCGGCAATCCCGGCCCCGGCGGCTGGGGCGCGATACTGCGCAAGGGCGCGATCGAAAAGGAATTGTTCGGCGGCGAAAAGCTCACCACCAACAATCGCATGGAAATGATGGCGGTGATCGAGGCGCTGCGTGCCTTGAAGCAGCCGGTGCAGGCGAGCGTGCACACCGATTCGCAGTATGTGCAGAAGGGCATCAGCGAATGGATCCACGGCTGGAAGCGGCGCGGCTGGAAAACCGCCAGCAAGCAGCCGGTGAAGAACGAGGATCTCTGGCGCGAGCTGGATCGTCTGGCGGCGCAGCACTCGATTGAATGGTTCTGGGTCAAGGGCCATGCCGGTCACAGCGAGAACGAACGCGCCGACGTACTGGCGCGCCGCGGCGTCGAACTCGCCCGCAACGGAGGGTGGGGGGCCCAAATGCGCAAAGTCATTCTGGATACAGAAACCACCGGCCTGGATTACCGCACCGGCGACCGGGTCGTCGAAATCGGCTGCGTCGAACTGCGCGGACGGCAACTGACCGGCCAGCGCTTTCACGCCTACATCAATCCCGAACGCGAGATTCCCCAGGGCGCCATCGCGATTCACGGCCTGACCAACGAATTCCTTGCCGACAAGCCGAAGTTCGCCGAGATCGCCGCGGACTTCATCGAGTTCATCCGCGGCGCCGAACTGGTGATCCACAACGCGGCCTTCGACGTGGGTTTTCTCGACAACGAGCTTGGCCTGTTGAAGCACGACGGCATCGGCCAGCTCTGCGGTGAGGTGATCGATACGCTGCGCATGGCGCGCGAGATGCGGCCGGGCAAGAAGAACAACCTCGACGCGCTCTGTTCCGAGTTCGGCGTGGACAATTCCGGGCGCCGGTTGCACGGCGCGTTGCGCGATGCCGAACTGCTGGCCGCCGTGTATCTGGCCATGACCCGAGGGCAGAACTCGCTGGAGATCGAGTTCGAGAGCCCCGCCGTCGATTACTCGATGGGCGGCACCCGCCAGCGGCCGCCGCTGGTGGTGCTGCGTGCCAGCGCAGCAGAACTCGCCGAACACGCGCGGGTGCTGGCCGAAATCGCCAGGGAGAGCAAGGGCAAGTGCCTCTGGAGTGATCTGGAGTCCGCAGCAGCGGCGAACTGACGGTCTTGTCGTCGAGGATTGGCAAGAACGGTAACGACTACCGCAGCCGTGGCGTCCGTCCGGAACGCACGGTCGAACCGCGAATTTGCCCCCCCTTTTCCTGCCTGATGGATGAACAGGACCATCTGCGTGCGGCAAAGCCGGTGCAGTTGCGCGAGGACATCCGTGCCGGCCCGGACGGCGGCCCGGCAGCCGCCCTGGATGCCGAAAACGTCAAGCGCGAGGGGCGCGCCAAGCGCCGAGCCATGCCAGGTTCGACCAGTCACAGGATGGCGCGCATCCATTGTCGGCCCCTCGCCGGCGCCGAGATTACCGATATCCGGGCTTACATCGCCGAGGACGGTGTCCTGGAGGCGGATGCCCGGGCCGATTGCCCTGACGGCAAGTTGCTTCTGCCAGCGAACCAGCCCAAAGATGGGCCGTGCCCGCGATTCTCCATCGCCCGGCCTGCGCAGCATGCCGTTCGGCCGCGATGTCATCTTCTACGAGCCGCTCCCCCGATGGCATCGGCATCGTTCGCGCGCTACATCCGGCGCGCGACATCGATGCGGTGTTCGATCCCGGCCCGGTCTGGCGAAGTGACATGGGAGTGAATTCAGTTCGAGCCCGACCAGTTTGATCACTGTCGAAATACTTTACATATCGAAATCAGAGATGGCCGCGACCATGACCTATACTGAAAGCCAATTCACAATATTCAATTGCTTACCTGAAATGTGTTCATGCCGGCACAGAAATTGCTCGTGCTGGTTTTCGATCGCTATCCGTGATTGCTGCGAAGGATCGAGTCCAAGCTTCTAATTCCATTTGCCGATCGTGCGTATCAAGCGGCCATCGTGCCCGTATCCGCAATCACAGGAACACAACGCATCACGGACGGGTTCAGCGCCGCATCGGGTCAATGCAGCGGTAATTCATAACAATAATTCAACAACGTCGCGTCACCCTCGAAGGAGGGAACATGAATTACCGCCTGTTGCCAGTCGCAGCCTGGTTGTCGATTGCCGTCCTGGCCTTGCCAGGCTGCGATCGGGGTGCCGGCGAGTCCGCCACGGCCAATACGGCAGCCTTCAAGTTCACCACCGAATACCAGGCCGTCCATCTGGACAATGGGCAGGTGCTGTTCGGCAAGCTGGAGCAGGGCGGCAGCGACTATCCCGTGCTGCGCAACGCCTACTCCGCGCAAACCCAGACCAACCCCGACACCAAGGAAGTCCGCCGCACCCTGGTCAAGCGCAGCATGGATCTGCACAACCCCGACTACGTGGTGCTCAACGCCCGCCACATCATCGCCGTCGAACCCGTGGCAGCCACCTCGCGCGTGGCGCAAGTCATCAAGCAACTCGAAGCCGAACCCACCGCGCCCGCTGCGCCTTAACCCAGGAAGGAAACCACCATGAACTTGAATAAAAAACTGTTGGTCGTTGCGCTGGCTTCGGCCTTTGCCCAGTCGGCACAGGCAGTTGAACGCCTCTGGAATACGTCCCATTTTTTCGGTTTTCTCTGCGACGGCAGCTTCACCAATGTGGACTGCTGGGGTGCCGGCGGCAACCCTGCGCCCGGACTGAATGACATCGCGACCTGGAATTTCAATCACGCCAGCCCCTTCACGGTCACCTTCTCCGGGAACATCACCAATCAGAAGGCGCGCATCCGGCAAGACTACATCACTTGGGCGCTGAACGGCCATACCTACAGCCTCACGACCGACAACTCCGTGACGAATCCGAGCCTGGCAGTCGGCATCAACAACGGCGAGACCGGCCGCCTGACGATTCGCAACGGTACCGTCAACGCCGCGCGCACCGTGCTGGCAATCAATGGCTCCAGCAATGGCTACCTGACCCTGGGCGACAATGCAACGCTGAACGCCGGCACCGGCCTCACGGTAGGTTATTGGGAATTCACCACCGCCGCCCTCAGCGTCCTGGGCGGCAGTCGTCTCAACTCCAGCGGCACCGCGGATATTGGTTTCAACGCAACGGCGAATGGCAGCGTTCTCGTTACGGGTACCGGTTCACGATGGGATACCACGGGGCATATCAATATCGGCAGCAGCACGGGTGGCACGGGCTTTCTGGAAGCCGGTCCGGGCGGTGTGGTGGCAGCAGGCAGCCTGACGGTGTGGAACGGCAGCAGCAGCATCAGGACTGGAACGACCGCCTCCGCCACCGGCGGCATCATCGACATCGCCGGTGCACTAACGCTGCAGGGCGGTGGCGATGCCTTTGGTTACTACGGCTTTGTCGATAACATTTATGCCGGTACCGACTCCGGCATCTATGCCAACACCGCCACCATCGGCAGCGCCGGTACCGATTCGCGCTGGGAGACCGCCTATCACCACACGGGATTTAGCGGCACCGGCACCCTGACCGTCAACAGCGGCGGCACGCTGAAGAGCACCAATACCTACGTTGGCACGAACTTCGGCGCGAACGGCACGCTGAATATCAATGCCGGTGGTGGTGTGGACACGGATGGCAACGGGTTCCTGGGATTTAATTCGGGCGCAACAGGTGCAGCCACGGTGGGCGGCGCGCTGTGGGATGTGGGTGGTGGTCTGTATGTCGGCGGCAATGACCTTTCCAGCGGCGGCACCGGCACCCTGACCGTCAACACCGGCGGCAAGGTGAAGGCTGGCAGCCTGACGGTGTGGAACGGCAGCAGCAGCATCAAGACCGGAACGACCGCCTCCACAACCGGCGGCATTATCGACATCGCCGGTGCATTGACACTGCAGGGCGGCGGCAAGGTCACTGGTTATTACGGTCTTGTCGACGGTAGTTATACCGGCAACTTCTCCGGCATCTACGCCGGCAGCGCCACCACCGGCGGCACCGGTACCGACTCGCGCTGGGATACCGCCCTTCACTTCACGGGATATACCGGCACCGGCACGCTGAACGTTAATAGCGACGGCACGCTGAAGAGCACCGATACCTATGTCGGCACGCTCTCCGGCGCGAACGGCACGCTGAACATCAATGCCGATGGTTTTGTGGACACGGGTGGCAACGGGATCCTGGGATTTAATCCAGGCGCAACCGGTGCAGCCACGGTGGGCGGCACGGGCGCGCAGTGGGATGTGGCAGGCGGCCTGTATCGGCGGCAATGACCTTTCCCAGCGGCGGCACCGGCACCCTGACCGTCAACACCGGCGGCAAGGTGAAGGCTGGCAGCCTGACGGTGTGGAACGGCAGCAGCAGCATCAAGACCGGAACGACCGCCTCCACAACCGGCGGCATTATCGACATCGCCGGTGCATTGACACTGCAGGGCGGCGGCAAGGTCACTGGTTATTACGGTTTTGTTGGCGATCCAGACGCTAATTTCACAAACAGCCTGTATGCCCGTGGTGGCGCAACGATCACCGGTTCAGGCTCTGAATGGATCACGCATGATGTACGCGTAGGCCATACAGGCACCGCTACTTTAACGGTATCCGCCAGCGGCAAGGTCACGAGCAGCGCGAATCTGGAGGTGGGTACCTATTTCAATTCAAACGGCACGCTGAACATCACTGCCGGTGGCTTTGTGGACACGGATGGCAACGGGTATCTGGGTGTATTCAATGGCGCAACCGGTGCAGCCACGGTGGGCGGCGCAGGCGCGCTGTGGGATGTGGGCGGTGGTCTGTATGTCGGCGGCAATAACGTTTCCAGCGGCGGCACCAGCACCCTGACCGTCAACAGTGGTGGCACGGTGAAGGCCGGCAGCCTGACGGTGTGGAACAGCGCCAGTAGCATCACGACCGGAACGACCGCCTCCCCCACCGGCGGCATCATCGACATCGCCGGTGCGCTGACGTTGCAGGGGGGCGGCAAGGCCACCGGTCACAACGGCTATGTCGATGGCAGTTATACCGACACCCTCTCCGGCATCTATGCCGACAGCGCCACCATCGGCGGCATCGGTTTCGGCTCGCGCTGGGATACCGGCAATCTCTACACGGGAAGGAACGGCACCGGCACGCTGAACGTCAATAGCGGCGGTACTGTGAAGAGCACCGGCGCTACCTATGTCGGCCTGACCTCCGGCGCGAACGGCACGCTGAACATCAATGCCGATGGCTTTGTGGACACGGATAGCAACGGGTATCTGGGATTCGGTTTGGGCGCAACCGGCGCGGCCACGGTGGGCGGCACGGGCGCGCGCTGGGATACCACCACTCTCTACACGGGATATAACGGCACCGGCACCCTGACCGTCAACAGCGGCGGCACGGTGAAGAGCACTGGCGATACCTATGTCGGCAGGAACTCCGGCGCGAACGGCACGTTGAACATCAATGCCGATGGTTTTAGGACACGGGTGGCAACGGGTTCCTGGGATTCTTTTCGGGCGCAACTGGCGAAGCCACGGTGGGCGGCGCGGGCGCGTTGTGGGATGTGAACAATGGCCTGTACGTCGGCGGCACCGCCTTCAACAGCGGCGGCACCGGCACCCTGACCATCGCCACCGGTGGTACCGTGACTGCCGGTGGCGTGTTCAAACTCTGGGGTGCCGGTACTTTGAACCTAAACGGCGGCACCCTCAACGTCGGTTCGCTGGACATGCTGGATAACTCCGGTGCTTTCAATTTCAACGCCGGTACGGTCAATGTCACCAATAATTTTTCGTTGAATGGCTTCGGCGCGCCGGGCAGCCTGGTGCTCGGCAAATTCAACACCATGACGGTTGGCGGCACGACCACGCTGAACGATTTCAGCACGCTGGATATCAACGGCGGCACCTTCTCGACCGGTTCGCTGGTCAATAACGGCGGCTTCGCCTTCAACAGCGGCACCTTCAATCTGACCAACAGTAATCTGGTGATCGGTGCCGGTGGCCTGTTCGGCGGCAATGTCGAATTCGACGCCAGCCGTACCGTGAACGTGGCCAACACGGTCACCATTAACAGCGGCGCCATCCTCGGGCTCAATAACGCGGCATTCTCGGCGGGCAACTACAACAACCTCGGCACGGTCGATCTGGCGGGCTCGGTCACGGTTGCCAGTGGCACCGTCTTCAGCAACAGCGGCATCCTGACCGGTAACGGCACCATCGGCGCGGCACTGGCCAACGGCCCGGTGGGGCAGGTGCGCGCAGTCACGGGCGACACGCTGACCTTCACCGGAACCGGCAATACCAATGCCGGTCTGGTGAACCCGCTTGGGGCACCGCTGCGTTTAATAACGGCCTGGCCAACACGGGCGGTGGCCTGATCAGCGGCCACGGTGCGCTGATTGCGACCGGCGGCCTGACTAACAACGGCACGCTTGCAACGACCGCCGTCACCGATATCCAGGGGATGTCACCAACGGCACGAATGGACATATCGTGATCGCGGGAACCACCACCACGTTCTACGACGATGTCGTGCACAACGGCGCCGAGTTCAAGGTGAACAACGGTGCGCAGGCCGTGTTCTTCGGCAGTTACAGCGGCGCCGGCAGCTTTACCGGCACTGGTGAACTGGTGTTTGCCGGCGACCTGATGCCGGGCAACAGCCCGGCGCTGGTCGGCGTGCAGGGCGACCTGACACTACTGCCGTCGACGGTCACCACGATGGAGCTGGGCGGGCGGGCGCGAGGGTCACAGTACGACGCGTTCGACGTTGGCACCAGTTTGTCGCTGGCCGGTGCGCTCGATGTCGTTCTCGTCAATCTGGGCGGCGGTGTATTCGCCCCGCAGGCCGGCGATAGCTTCGACCTTTTTTCCGCATCCACGATAAGCGGCAGCTTCGGCACTCGCAGCTTCGCCGCACTTGGACCCAACCTGACCTGGAACCTTGCCTATCTGACCGATGCCGTCGGCACCACTGACGTGGTGCGCCTGAGCGTGACAGCGGTGCCCGAGCCGGAGACCTGGCTCATGATGTTCGTGGGCTTGGGCCTGGTGGGGGGCTTGGTGCGTCGCAAATTGCCGGATTAAGCGGGCCAGGCTCGAATTGAATTTAACCCCATGTCACTGCGGCACGTCCGGGTCGGGATCGAACACCGTATCGATGTCGCGCGCCGAATGCAACACGCGAACGATGTCGATGCCATCGGGGAGCGGCTCGTAGAAGATGACATAGCGGCCGAACGGCATGCTGCGCAAGCCGGGCGACAGGTCATCGCGAGCACGGCCCATCTTTGGCTGGCTCGACAGCAGACGCAACTTGCCGTCAAGGCGATCGACCCAGGCATCCGCCTCCGAGACACTATCCTCGGCGATGTAAGCCCAGATATCAGCAATGTCGGCACCGGCGAGCGGCCGACGAAGGATGCGCGCCATCCTATGACTTGGTTGAACCTGGCTTGGCTTGGCGCCTGGCGCGCCCCTCGCGCTTGACGTTTTCGGCATCCCAAGCCGTTGCCGGGCCGCTGTCCAGGCCGGCACGAACATCCTCGCGCAAACGCGCCAGCTTTGCCGCACGTAGCTGATCCTGTTCATCCATTAGACGCAAGGCTTCGCGCACCACCTCGCTGGCCGACGTGTAGAGCCCCGAGTTGACCTTTTGGCGCACCATTTCTTCAAGATGCGGAGTGAGATTGACGTTCATGCCCATGTTCGATCCTTCGCTGTACCGGCCCCCTGGCCACGACCATTGGCACCAATCCTATCAAATATTGTCAAAGATTGACATACTTACCCCATGCTGGCCGCCGTCAATAATCGAAAGGAGAGGCAGGGAAAAAGGGCCAGGCTCGCGGTTCGAGTGTGCGTTCCGGACGGACACTACAGGTAGTCGGTACTGCTCCTGCCAATCCTCGACGACAAGACCGTCAATTGGCCGAAACATTCCTGCCGCGCAGATTCTCCGGTCATGGTGTTTTCCTTGTTCCGGATGGCTTTGGCTCGTCGTTCCCCTTCGATCAGTCGTTCGGCAGCACCACGATCTTGCCCTTGACCTGGCGGTTGGCGATGCTGGCCACGGCATCCCTCGCGGCGGCAAGCGGGAAGCGCTCGCTGACCACCGGCCGGATGGTGCCTGCGGCGAACCACTGGTGAAGCTGCTGCAGGTTGCCCAGGTGGCCGGCCGGGTCGTGCTTCATGGCTTCGCCCCAATACACGCCGACGATCGAACGTTCCTTCAGCAGCGTGAGGTTGAGCGGAATCTTCGGGATCCCGCCGGCGGCGAAGCCGACCACCAGCAGCCGTCCGCGCCAGGCCAGGGCGCGCAGCGCCGGCTCGGTGTGGGGCCCGCCCACTGCGTCGTACACGACATCGGCGCCCTTGCCCGCGGTGAGCTCGTTGATGCGGTCCTTGAGGTTTTCGGTCGAATAGTTCAGCGTTTCGTCGGCGCCGACTTTGCGGCACAGCGCCAGCTTGTCGTCCGACGAGGCCGCCGCAATCACCCGCGCCCCCATGGCCTTGCCGATCTCGATGGCGGAGATGCCGACGCCGCCGGCGGCGCCGAGCACCACCAGGGTTTCGCCGGCCTTCAGGTGCCCGCGGTCCTTGAGGCCGTGCAGCGAGGTGCAGTAGGCCAGCACCAGCGCGGCACCGGATTCGAAATCCATCCCCGCCGGAAGCGGCATCGCGCGCGCCGCATCGGCGATGCATTGCTGCGCGAAGCCGCCCTGACCGACTACCGCGATGATCCGGTCACCCGGCCTGAAATCCGCCACCTCGGCGCCGACGGACTCGACGATGCCGGAAATCTCCGCGCCCGGCGTGAAGGGCAAGCGCGGCTTGACCTGGTAGAGGCCCTGCACGACCAGCGCATCGGAAAAGTTGACCGCGGCGGCCCTGACCTCGACCAGCAACTGCCGCGGGCCGGGCGCCGGGGAGGGCAGCTCCTTGATGGCGAGGGTATCGATCGGGCCGAAGGCTTCGCAAATCAGGGCTTTCATCGGGATACTCCTTGGAATGCCCGCGGCGCCGGCTGGCGCGGCGCCGTCCGTGGCCTTGCGAGCCGCGGGCAGCGGCGCTTCGGTTGGGATTATACTGGCCGAAACGAGCCGGTTATGCCGAATGGCATAAGTTCGTCGCCGGCGGGTCGGTGGTCGACGCCGAGCGTTCTGACAGGGAAATGCATGAGCGGGGAAAGCCCAACTGATTCCGGAATGGAAACCCTCAGCGGGGTCGATGGCGCCTTCCTCAATCTCGAAACCGCGGCGACGCCGATGCATGTCGGTTCGCTGCATCTGTTCGAGACGCCGAAGGGCTACAAGGGCGACTTCCCCGCCGCCGTCAGGCACATGATGGCGAAACGCATGGTACCGGTGCTGCGCCGCCGCCTTGCGGCGCTGCCGCTGCATCTGGCGAATCCGGTCTGGCTGCAGGGCGAGGTCGACCTGGCGCGGCATATCCGCCGCGTACGGGTTCCGCCGCCCGGCGCTTGGGCGCAGCTTGAGGCGGTGGTCGCCGACCTGCATGCGCAACTGCTCGACCGCTCGCGTCCGCTGTGGATGATCTATGTGCTGGAAGGCCTGGCCAGCGGCGAGAAGGCCTACTACTTCAAGATTCACCATGCCATGCTCGACGGCCAGGCCGGGATCGCGCTGGCCGCCGCCTTGTTCGATCCCTCGGCCGACGCTTCCGCTGACCGGCCAGGCGCCGATTCCGCCGCCGGCAGGAAGCGCGCGGCGCGCAGTGAGACGGGAACCTTGGCGCTGGTGGCGGCGGCGCTGCGCCACGATGCCGCGCAGTACGTCAAGCTGGTGCGCGCGCTGCCCGGTGTGGTGCGGACCCTGGCGGCGATTGTGGGCGATTCGCTCAGGGGTTACGCGGGCAAGTCCCGCCGCTCGGCGGGAGCCGCGGAGGCCGATGTGCCAAGTCTGAGCGAATTGCGCCGCAGCTTCTCCTTCGGTCCGCGCACCGCGCTGAACGTCGCGATTACTCCCGAGCGCGGCTTCGCCACGGCCGTGGTGCCCCGCGCCGAGCTCAAGGCGATTGCCGCCGCGAATGACGCCACGGTCAATGACGTGGTGCTGGCGCTGTGCAGCGGCGCGCTGCGGCTCTACCTGAAACGCCACGCCTCGATACCGCGCAAGTCGCTGATCGCCTCGATGCCGATCTCGCTGCGCGAGCAGGGCAATACGGATTTTCGCACCCAGGCCACGCTGAGCCTGGTGAGCCTGGCGACCAATGTCGCCGATCCGCTCAAGCGCTTGCGGGCGATTCGCGATTCCTCGGGCGCCACCAAGGCGGTCGCGCGGCGCGCCAGGTCGGTGATTCCGACGGACATACCGCTGATCGGTGCGCCCTGGATACTCGGGGCGCTGGCCTCGTTATACGGTCGCGGCATGGTGGTCAACCGGCTGCCGGTGCTGGCCAACGTGCTGGTTTCCAACGTGCCCGGCCCGCCCGCGCCGCTCTATGTCGATGGCTTGCGCATGAGCGGCTACTGGCCGTTGTCCATCGTCGAGCATGGCGTCGGTCTCAACATCACGCTGATCAGCTATGCCGGCAAGCTGTTTCTCGGCTTCACCGTGGCACGCTGCGCGGTGCCCGACGCGCGCGAGCTGGCCGACGATTTACTCGCCGCCCATGAGGAATTGCGCAAGCTGATGCCGATGCCGGCAAGCGCGCCGCGCAAGACCCGGAATCCAAAGGCGCCGAAGCAGGCGATGTCATCAAAATGAGCGGAGCACCCCCGATGCCGCCTCGCGCCGTTGTCCGCCATCCCCATGTCGGCGCGCCCTATGCGCTGAACTCGATTCTGGAACCGCGCGCCCTGATTGAAATGGCCATGCTGCCCACCGCGCTGCCGCTGCTGCTGCAGGCGCCGCGCGGCGACGGGCATCCGGTGCTGCTGATGCCCGGGTTCCTGGCCGACGAGAATTCGCTGGTTGTCCTCAAAACGTTCCTGCAAAGCAAGGGCTACGAGGTGCATGCGTGGGGACTGGGACGCAATCTGGGTTTTCGCAGCAAGCATGTCAGCGCCCTGCCGCAGAAGATCCGTTACCTGCACCATGTCGCCAAGCGCAAGGTGAGCCTGGTCGGCTGGAGCCTGGGCGGGGTGTTTGCGCTCTACGGCGCCGAGAGCACGCAGGAGTGCGTGCGCTCGATCATCACGCTGGGCAGCCCTGTCAGTGTCGATGCCGCCGGCAGCCAGTCGCCGCCCGCCGTGAAGGCCCTGTATCGGCTGGTATCCCACCGTCTCGGACCCACGGCCCATGTGATGCAGCCGCGCGCCAAGTCGCTTCGGGAAAGCCGCCGTTTGGCGATTCCGACGAGTTGCCTTTACTCGCTGGGCGATGGCGTGGTGCCGCCGCAGGAGGCCACCATCGACGGTGACCCGGCCTTCCACGAGAACATCCAGGTGCCCGGCAGTCATCTCGGACTGGGCTTCAACGGCATCGTCCTGTCCATCGTTGCCGACCGCCTGGCGCAGCCAGAAGACGGCTGGCAGCCGTTTCAGCCGAGTGGCCTGCTCGGGCAGGTCTGGCGCATGACAGCGGGTTCGGCGCATGATGCTCGCGCCGACACGAAGTCGCCGGCTGTTTGAATCGAGCCACGAAAGACCCGCATGCGACAACTCAGCGAACACGATGCCGCCTATATCTATTCGGACAGCGCCCACGCCAATTCGAACGTGACGCTGCTGCATATCTACGACCAGTCCACGGCGCCGGGCGGCATGGTGCGCTTCAAGGAAATCCTGGCGCATGTCGAAAGCCGCCTCGGCCAGTTGCCGATTTTCCGTCAGAAGATCCTGCGCGTGGCGCTCGACCTGGACTACCCGTACTGGATAGAAGACGAGAATTTCGACATCGAATACCACGTGCGCCACATCGCCCTGCCCAAGCCCGGCGACTGGCGCCAGTTCTGCATCCAGGCCGCGCGCATCCACGCCCGCCCGCTCGACCTGAAGCGCCCGCTGTGGGAGATGTACGTGATCGAGGGGCTGGACAGTTTCCTCGATTTGCCGGTGGGCAGTTTCGCGGTGTTGCTGAAGATTCATCATGCCGCGATCGATGTCGCGCGCGGCAACCAGATCACCGCGCTGCTGCGACGTCTCGCCCGTCTCGCCGCCTCCGGCGCCGCCCGAGCCCTGGTTTCCGGAGTCGGCGCCGGGCCATCTGCTGCTGCTGTGTCGCGCCGGTTTCAATTTCGCCACTTTCCCGCTGCGCATGGCGCAGCCGCTGACCCGCAAGTGGGCGATCATGAAGTCTGCGGCGCGCACCCTGGTCGGGGAATTCCTCGGCTGGCCGCACGAATTCCCGATGACGCGTTTCAATACCGAAGTGTCGCCGCACCGTGTCTTCGAGACGCGCCGCTTTGCGCTGCGGGATTTCAAGGCCATGCGCGAGCTGGCGCCCGGCGCGACGGTCAATGACGTGGTGCTGGCCGTATGCGCCGGTGGTTTGCGGCGTTACCTTGACATGCAGGGGGAGTTGCCTGAAGCCAGCCTGGTCGCGGCGACGCCGCTTGCCGTGCGCGGCGAACGCGAGACCGCGGGATCCGCGAGCTTTTCCTGGGTGCGCCTGGAACTCGGCACCAATATCGCCGATCCGCTGCAACGGCTCGTCGCCGTCCAGGGGACCATCTCGTCCTCGACCGTGATGGCGCAGGCCGTCAGCGCGCGCGAGCTTACCGGTCGGGCGCAACACCCGCCCTCCGCGGCGATTGCCGTGACCAGCAAGATGTTGCGTTCGGCCTCGGCCCTGCTCGGCGACTGGTCGCCGCTGGCCAACTGCGCCATCACCAACGTGCCGGGGCCGCGGGTGCCGCTGTATCTGCACGGCGCGCGGCTGAGCTACCTTTCGGCGATCATGCCGATTGCCGATGGCATGGGGCTGGTGTTTTCGGTGACCAGCTACAGCGACATGCTGATCATTTCGTTCACCGCCTGCTACGAGCAGGTGCCCGATCCCCAGGTCCTGGCCCAGTGCCTGCGCGACAGCTTCCAGGAGTATCTGGCGCTGGTGCGTCCCGCGGCGCCGCGCCAGCCGCGAGCGCCGGTGGCAAGGATGCCGCGCAAGGTCGTCGCCGCAAGGCCGACGGCCCAGCGCCGCAAGGGCGCCGGACTGCCGCAGGCGAGCAGGCAGTCAAGGTGAAGCGGGCGAGGTCCACCTGGCCCGTCATTCGGGCTTTGACCCCGGATCAAGTCCGGGGCAGGCTCCGGAATCCAGTGGCACACCGCTGGATTCCGGCTTTCGCCGGAATAGCCTGCCCCGGACTCGATCCGGGGACGAATCCATCGATTGCCGCCAACGTGACTACTTGCTAGGCTGGGGCCGCCATGTCGCAGCCCATGCACATAGAATACGAATCGCTCGGCGACCCGGCGCACCCGGCGATTGTCCTGATCATGGGGCTCGGCATGCAGTTGACGGGCTGGCCGGACGACTTCTGTTACGGGCTGGTGGCGCGCGGCTACCGCGTGCTGCGCTTCGACAACCGCGATTGCGGACTTTCCGGGCGCGGGCCGCGCGGCAAGCGTGCCAATCTGGTGCTCGCCATGGCTGCCGCGGCGCTCCGCCTGCCGGTGCGCACGCCCTACACGCTGGAGGACATGGCCGGCGACGCTCTCGGCCTGATGGACCGCCTGGGAATCGAACGCGCGCACATCGTCGGCGTGTCGATGGGTGGCATGATCGCGCAGGTGCTTGCCGCGCGCTTCCCTGGGCGGGTGTTGAGCCTGACCTCGATCATGTCGTCTTCCGGCAACCGGCGCGTCTCGCGGCCCAGCAAACAGGCGCGCAAAGTGCTGCTGAGCCGGCCCGCCGACCCCAAGGATCCCGAATCGGTGATCGACTACATGGTGGAGATGTTCGGCGTGATCGGCAGCCCCGCCTACCCGTCGTCCACCGAGGAACTGCGCCAGCGCCTGGGGCACAGCGTGCGCCGCGCCTACGAACCGGCCGGCACCGCGCGCCAGTTGCTCGCGGTGATCGCCTCGGGCGACCGGCGCAAGCTGCTGCGCACCATCGGTGCGCCGACGCTGGTGATCCACGGCGCCTGCGACCCGCTGGTGCCGCCGGCCGCCGGCCGCGATACCGCGGCGCAGATTCCCGGCGCCACGCTGCTGGTGATCGAGGGCATGGGCCACGATCTGCCGGCCGCGCTGCTGCCGCGCCTGGTGCAGGTCATCGCCGATCATTGCGATCGCAGCGCCGCCGCGCCGCGGGCGCCAGCCGGCCAGGCCCGATCATGACGCCCGTCGGCCTCACCTTCTCGATAATCCAGTTCCTGTTCGTCACCTGCTGGACGGTGTATGTCATTTTCCTGCCGCAATTGGCGGAGCAGGCCGGCATCGAAAAGCGTTGGGTGATTTTCATCCTGATGGCCGACCAGGTGGTATTCGCGCTGATGGATTATTCCATGGGCGTGGCGGCGGACCGGGTCCTGCGCGGCGCTGGCCGCCTGGGGCCGCTGCTGGTGTGGGCCACCGCAATCTCCTGCGGCGCCTTCCTGTTGCTGCCTTTCCTCGCCCCCACGGGCTCGGCGGCGCTGTTCCTCGTGGGGCTGCTGGTCTGGGCGATGACCTCGTCGGCCCTGCGCGCGCCGCCGATGGTGATGCTGGGAAAGTATGCGCCGGCGCCGACCATCCCTTGGGTGTCGACCCTGACGCTGTTCGGCATGGGACTCGCCGGCGCGTTTGCGCCCTACCTGACCGTCAGCCTGCGCGGCGTCGATCCGCGGCTGCCGTTTGCGCTGTCCTCGATCGCCCTGGTCGCCGCGGTCAGCGGCCTGTTGTGGGCGGAGAAGCACCTGCAGCGGGAAGTCGCGGCGGAGGCGGCAACGACCAGGCCAGTGGGCCAGGATGTCCTGCTGTTTTTTTGCCGCCGTGGCCCTGCTGGGCCTCGGCTACAGTGCATTTCGCTGAACTCCGCGCCGCTGTATCCGCGTTTTGCCAAGCCGGCCGACCTTGAATATCTGATGCCTGTATTCTGGATCGGCTTCAACCTGCTGATCTTTCCCGCGTGCCGGGCCAACGAGCGCTTCGGCGGCGTTGTCGTGATGGCGGCTGGCAGCATGGTCGGCGCGATCGCCTCGTGGCTGAGCGCCGCGGCGCCGTCGCTCGAAGCGCTGCTGGTCCTGCAATTCCTTACGGGCGGCGCCTGGGCGGCGGTGCTGATGAGCGCGATGACCGCGGCTATCGCCATCGGCCATGTCGGGCGCGAAGGCGCCGCGACCGGCGGCCTGTTCTCCCTGCTGGCCATCGCCACCCTGGCGCGCATCGTGCTGGTGGCGACGCAGTTGACCAAGGATCCGGCGGTCAGCGCGATGCTGGTCTGGGTTCCCGCAGCAACGTGGGTAGGCGCGGGCCTGCTGCTGGCATGGCTAATCCTGCGGCAGTCGGGCTTGGCGCGGCAAAGCGCTTCGTGAGCGCGCCGCCGTTCGCGACGATGCCCTGGCGCGCCAACAGCGGATCGATCTCGGCCGCCCGTCGCGCTTCACGGATTTCGCCAAACAGCCGTCCGGCCTGCGGATAGCCGCGCTGCATCAGGCCCAGCCACTGCTTGAGGCGGCCGGGCGATTGCTGCGGGTAACCTGTCCTGCGCCCGAATCCAGAACGCGGCGATCATCTGCTTGATTTCTTCCCAGTCGGCGTCAGCTCGGGTGTTCCTCGCCTCCGTTGCGGATGCGCCGCGCCAGCAATGGATCGGCCACCGCACCGCGGCCGAGCATGACATCCGCGCAACCGGTGACCGCGCGGATGTTGCGGTAGTCGGCGACGTTCCACACCTCGCCGTTGGCGATGAGCGGCAGCCTTACCACCTCGCGGATGCGCGCAATACATTCCCAGCGCACCAGCGGCCCGTAGCCGTCGGCCTTGGTGCGCGCATGCACCACCAGTTCCTGTACGCCGCCGGCCTCCAGGGCCAGCGCGCAATCCAGCGCACGCTCGGCGTCCTCGATGCCGAGGCGCATCTTGGCCGTCACCGGGATCGCTGGCGGCACGGGCGCGCGGCGCACGGCGCTGGCGATGCGTTGCAGCAGTTCGGGTTCCTCGAGCAGCGCCGCGCCGCGATGGCGATTCACCAGCGGCGTCGGGCAGCCGAAATTCAGGTCGATGCCGGAAGGTTTCAGCAGCGCCAGGTGGGCGGCATTGGCGGCCAGCAGCGCCGGATCGGAGCCGAGCAACTGGATGCGCACCGGCGTGCCGTTCGCGGTGCGCGAGGCGTGCTTCAGCTCGGGACTCAGGCGGGTGTAGCAGGAATGCGGCAGCACCGTGGTGGTGACGCGGACGAACTCGGTCACGCACCAGTCGTAGCCGCCGGCCGCGGTCAGCACCGAACGCAGCACGTCGTCGGCGAGGCCCTCCATTGGAGCGAGGACGATGCGGCTCAACGCGCGACCGGTGGATGTTGATTTGTCGGCCCTTCTTCATCTTGCCGATGACGTGCATTTCGCATTTCTTGCAGTCGAAGCGCAGCGTGAGCTTTTCCTTGCCGTTGACCAGCGTCATCGGGTCGGGACGGATGCCCTGTCCCTTGGCTTCCTTGGGGCAGAGGTTGAAGCTGTAGCGCAGGCAGTGGCGCGTGATCATCAGCGAGACCTCTCCCTTCTCGCTGTTGGCCTCATACGCATCGGCTATCAGCATTACGCCATGCTCCTGATAGAAGGCGCGGGCAGCGCTGTTGAGCACGTTGCCGAGGTAGGAAAGTTCGTTTTCCGGATACGCCACCGGCGGCTCGACCGGCGCGGCGCGCGGCGGGCGCTGGCAAGCCGCGGCACGCGCTGCCACCAGCGCGGCCACCGCATCGCGGCGCAGGGCGTTGACCGCGGCGGCGGGCAGGAACCAGGGTTGGGAGATCTTCTGGACGATTTCGGCCGCGATGAAATCGGTGCCGCCGAGCTTGCCGAGCGCCTCGCCCAAGGCCACCGCGGCGCGCTCGGCATTCTGCGCCGGTTGCCTGGCGTGGGCCAGTGTCGCACCGGTCGTGATGCCGTCCTCGTCGGTCAGTTGCAGCGCAAAGCCTGCGGGCGCTTCGCCGAACTGCATGCGGACCTGGATGCGCCGCTCGGCGGATCTCTTCGCCAGCAGGCGCTCGAATTCCTGGTCGCGGTTGCGGTAGAGCACCATGCCGACGGCGAGATCCTCCGGCATCTCGTTGGGAACAGGCGCCTGCCTTCGGCGCGATTGATGCGCAGGCCGACCAGGTCGCGGTGGGCATCAAAGTAGCTCAGGCCGTCGCCGTTGTGAAGCGGCGCCGATGCGGCGACTTCGAACCAGTCGGGAGCGATGCGGCTGATCTCGCCGATCGGCTCGCCCGAAAACTTCGGCGTGTCGAACGCGCCGATGTCGGCCTGGCGCTGATTGACGAAGTAATCCGTGGCGCCGCGGTTGAAGGTCTTTTCCGGACGCGGTGTGAAGGTAAAGGTACAACGCCCGGACGAGGCACGCCGATATTCGGGTGACTGTTCGAGGAACGCATCGAGCAGCCCGCGGGAGTGCGCCGTGATGCTCTTGACATAGGAGAGGTCTTTCAGCCGCCCTCGATCTTGAAGGAGCGGATGCCGGCTTCGATGAGCTGGCGCAGGTTGGCGCTCTGGTCGTTGTCCTTCATCGACAGCAGGTGCTTTTCGTGGGCGACGATGCGTCCGGCTTCGTCTTCCAGCGTGTAGGGCAGGCGGCAGGCCTGCGAGCATTCGCCGCGATTGGCGCTGCGCCCGGTGTGGGCGTGGCTGATGTAGCACTGGCCGCTGTAGGCGACGCATAGCGCGCCATGGATGAAGAACTCGAGTACAGCCGGCGCCGCACTTCTTCCCTCTCCCTCAGGGAGAGGGGCCGAGGGAGAGGGTCGAGCGAGCGTCAATCCATCCGATATCTTCGCGATTTCCTTCAGCGTCAGCTCGCGCGCCAGCACGAGCTGCGAGAAGCCTACATCCTGCAGGAAGCGCGCCTTTTCGAGCGTGCGGATATCGGTCTGGGTGCTGGCGTGCAACTGGATCGGCGGCAGGTCGAGCTGCAACAGGCCCATGTCCTGCACGATCAGCGCATCTACTCCGGCTTCGTATAACTGCCAGGCCATGCGCCGCGCCTCGTTGAGTTCGTCGTCGCGCAGGATGGTGTTCAGCGTGACGAATACCTTCGCGAAATAGCGGTGCGCGTGCGCCGCCAGCCGCTCGATGTCGGCGATGCCGTTACCGGCATTGGCGCGCGCGCCAAAGGCCAGGCCGCCAATGTACACCGCATCCGCGCCATGGTTGATCGCCTCGATGCCGAAGTCGGCGTTTTTGGCGGGGGCCAGGAGTTCGAGGGTGGTGGGTTTCATTTCCCGTTCACCAGCATTGCCGCGTTCGATGGGTTCATGGCTTCGACGTCATGTGCGAGCCGGAAGTCTTCTTCACCGGGGTAGATTACCAGCTTGCGTACCGGTGTCAGATCGGCGCAGGCCGCATGGAAGCCGCGTTCAAGTTTCGGGGCTAGGCTGCGCTTGATTTCGATGGCCCACAGATCACCGTTTGGCCAAGTCAGCAGCAGGTCGATTTCGGCGCCGCTGCTGCTGCGATAGAAATGGCCCTGCACGCCCTCGGGAGAGCAGGCGAGCAGGTTTTCGATCACGAAACATTCCCAGCTCTGTCCGACCACGGGGTGGGACAACAGGGTTTCCTTGTCGGCAATGCCGAGCAGGGCATGGACCAGGCCACTGTCACGCACAAGCACCTTGGGCGATTTCACCAATCGTTTGCCGAGGTTGGCGTGCCACGGCGGTAGCCGGCGGACCAGCAGCAGGTCGACCAGCAAGTCGAGGTAGGCTGCCGCCGTCTTGGCATCCACGCCGAGATTGCGCGCGAACTGGGTGGTGTTGAGCAGTCCGCCCTGATGGTGGGCCAGCATGCCCCAGAAACGGCGCAGGGTTTCGGCGGCGATGCGCGGACCGAACTGCGGAATGTCGCGTTCGAGGTAGCTGCGGATGAAATCCTGGCGCCAGCGCAGGCTGCGGGCCGCACCCGGCGCCAGCAGGCTTTCCGGGAAGCCGCCGCGCACCCATAGCTCGTCGGCGGCCAGATGGCGTGTTTCGAGCACGTTGAAGGGGCCAAGTTCCAGGTAGGCGATGCGCCCCGCCAGGGTTTCGCCGGATTGCTTGAGCAGGTCCAGCGATGCCGAGCCGAGAAGCAGGAAACGGCCGGCCGTTTTCCCCGCGCGTCGGCCCTTGTCGATCAGTCCGCGCAGCACCGGAAACAGGCCAGGGGCGCGGTGAACTTCGTCGAGGATCACCAGCTTGTCGACATGATCGCTCAGGTAAAGCTCTGCCTGGGCCAGTTTTCCCCGGTCCTGTTCCGATTCGAGATCGAGGTAAAGCGAAGGTCGTCCGGCGGCTTTGGCCACTTCCAGCGCCAGAGTGGTCTTGCCCGCCTGGCGCGGGCCGAGCAGCGCCACCGCCGGCGAGTGGGCCAGCGAATCGATCAGAGTGGGAGCAAGTGAGCGAGAAATCATCGATGCAATTATGGAGTGTCGTTCCGTGAATTGCAATGTTATTGCGGCGCGTGCCCGCCCCAGCCGGTAGCCGCGTTGTCGCTGGAGCACTTGGTCACGCTTGCACGCCGGGCATTTCGGCAGACGAGATCATCGGATCCATCACGGCCTTGGGTTCCGGCGCCACCGGGCTCGATCTGGTGTTGCCTTTGAGCCGGGTTGCCAAAGGTTCGACGTTGTAGACGCGACGCAAGCTCCGCCGATGTGTAGGACTCCCTGCAGTCACGCCTGAAGGAACCGCTCGTCTCCATGAGCCCAGCCGAGGTGAGCGGAGGCCATTTCTTGCCCTAGCGCTTATCAGTCGTCCAATCTCCGCAGTCTGTCCAAACAACTTCGCAAAGTCCGAGAAATCGCCGAACCATTGATTTAGCGGGCTGAAGGAGTGAACAAGCATCACTGCGTGGCTTGCGCCGAAGCGCTCCGCTTCGATTACGGCGGAAGCTGTTCTGTGTAGGAGCTGGTAGCGAACCGAATCCGGTATCGGGCTTGAGAGCGCGAGGATGTCTGACAGATACGCCAGACGAGCATCCTTGCCCGGAGATGAGTCGAGCTTCCATTCGCCTATGGTCTTGTCAAAGGGCTCCTCGACCTTCCCTTCGACGGTGATGGAGATCAACCCGCTATCATTCTTGGCAAGAATCCATACGTCGTTCTGTGAAGGACGGGAGCCACCTGGTAACGGGACCTTCCATCCTCCATTCCGGGAAGATAAGCAGAGGTTCTGCCTTGACCAGAGACGGATGCTGAAAAAGCAGGGCTTGCACTTCTGGTGGGAAGCCATCCTGATCTTCCCAACTGTGGGCGAGGGTACGGGCAGAAAATCCGCGCGCCCAATGTTTCACCGGATCAGCCAGCAAGGTTTGCCAGCTATGAGGACCGCTTGAAGGAACGAAAATACGAGACATATATTCTCCTTGGATTTTCCTGAGTACTACTGAACAGCTTGCCCTCGCCAGAAACCAGCGCAGCGAAACAAATGAGTCACTTCCGCAACAATCGGTACAGTGTCGATCTCCGCCATGAGAACGTCTCCGATAGTCCTGCACTCAATGTGCGTCGGCTGCTCCATGTTCCAGACAACAAGAACGGTGGCCCGAGGTTTATCGAGCCAACGGAAGAAATAAGCTACACCGGCCTCAACGCTCCCATACCAGTACTCGTCGAACTCAACTCCAGTGGCTTGTGTTTCACCAAACATTTCGAGCCACGATTCGATTGGCACGAGCCGCTCGCTACCCTTTATCGGCGATGGCGGGAAGGCGGCGTCAGTTTCGGTGTCGTTAGACGGCAGAGTCATGACTCGAGGAACCGAAGAGAGCATTGGACCAAAGGGATCGGTCCCCTGTAGCTGCGCGAAACCGGGAATAGACCACGATTTGACAGGCGGCGAGCCTTTCCATCCAGCGCTGTCGCGGCGCGTAGGTTTCGCAGGTTTTCACGTGCGATCCCATCCGAGCCGCTGCCGTGCAGTCGCTCGACGAGAACCGCAAGATCGGTCATTGGGCTTTCGCCACCAGCGTCTCCGCCCAGGCCAGTGTGCGGGTCGCGATCTGATCGGCTTCCTCCCTTGTCAGGAGCGAAATCGCCTCGTCGTAGCGGAGCTCCACCGCAAAGGGGTAAGGCGTTGGAGTTCCGCCGCTGTGAAGGG
Source organism: Sulfuritalea sp. (assembly GCA_016712985.1). GTDB lineage: Bacteria > Pseudomonadota > Gammaproteobacteria > Burkholderiales > Rhodocyclaceae > Sulfuritalea. The sequence goes on from JADJQA010000030.1 coordinate 44,098, forward strand.
TGGCGCAATGCCGGCGCTGGTGAGCAGATTGGTCAGTTCCCCAAGGTCATGCGTGTAGCGAAAATAAACCTGGTTGGCTGTCATTGCCGCCTTGAGGGATTTCTCGACGCATTGCTGGGCGTGAAAGCAGATGGGAGCAATCTGCGCCTCCGGGTGGGAAGTCAAAATCGCGCAGGTCTGGTAATCGCGCCGAGCCAGGCGCACCAGTCGTCGCGCTTCGTCAATGTATGGCGTCATGCAACACCTTGCCATCCATGCGCGCCTCGAAGAGGATGGTGCCGGGAACCTGGCTGCGGCGCTCGAACTCGGTTAACGCGTAGAGCAGCAGGTCGACGCCGACACCAGGCGCGACGCGGCCCAATGCCTCGCGCAATCGCAAGTATTCGCCGGGCTTGTCGGTAAGCTCGCGTTCCACCACCATCAGATCGAGGTCCGACCCCTCAACCGCGGTACCGCGCGCATAAGAACCAAAAACGATCACCCGGCTCGGCGAACTGGCTGCCGCGGCAAGGCGGGCCGCCGCGGCGCGGATGGTTTGCATGTCCAGCATGGGAGCCTCCGGTCGATGATAGATGGATTGTACCGCGTGATCGGCTTGGTGCGGAACCGCCTCGGTTTGGCACTGCCTTTCCCGATCGGACTGCGCCATCCCCATTGGGACGACCTGTCCGCCGGTTGCGCACCAGCGCATCTTGATCGAGGAAACGCCCGGGGCCGCAGTTAGCGCGGAACTGATCCGGGTTTCAGGCGCGGTATCTTGCGCTCTTCAAAGTTTGGCGACGGACGCCACAATGCGCCTTGGAACGACTGCTTCTGGGAGTATAGTTTCAGCCTGTGGACAGACTTGAAGCGCTAAACCTTATCGTCGGGCAAGCCGGTCGGGGGAGAACTCATCTTCCCAACCAACCTGGCGGCCGCGCTGAACCTGCAGCAGGCGCTGGATGATCCAGGCTGCCATATGGAGGCGGCTGCGGAATTGGTGCTCGCCGAGCCGTTGATTGCCGCGAGACTGGTTGCTATCGGGAATTCGGTGGCCTATACGCGCTTCGGCGGCAAGATAAGCAATGTGCGTTCCGCCGTCAGTCTGCTTGGCTTCAAGACCTTGCGTTCGTTGGTGGCGGCGATTGTTGTTCGGCAGTTCGCCGGTGCGATGGCCGACGCGTCGCTGCTCCGCAAGGCGGAACTGCTGTGGCAGCACTGCGCGAACGTCGCGGCAATTGCCAAAGTCATTGCGCGGGAGTTTACCGAAGTCGACCCGGAGACGGCGATGTTTGCCGCCATCGTGCACGAGATCAGCGGGTTCTACCTGCTCTTCCGCGCCGAGGAGTTTCCCGAACTGCTGCAGGGGGCGCCCGACGAATCGAGCAAGGAAGCGAGCCGCCTGCTGGCTCACAGTGTCCTGCAGGTCTTGAAGGTACCCAAAGCCGTGACATTGGCCGTGGAACACCTCTACTCGGGCACGTCGAGTCATCCGCCGGCAAGCCTGGGGGATGTGCTGGCACTGGCCAACGAACTGGCATCAGTGCCATCGCCCCTGGCCGGGCTGGAACTCGCGGCTTCGTCGACACCGGCGCAACCGGTGGATTTTCAGGTGGGAGAAAAGACACTCCAAGGGGTGCTTGCCGAGTCCGAAGCCGAGATCAGATCGATGCTTGAGGCCCTGCTGGCCTAGCCTGGCGGCGTAACGAGCGAAGGAACGCCGTGCCGCGGAGCCTGGCCGAGCCGATTGAACTGGAAGTGGTGATCGAGGTTCCGCGCGGCAGCTTTCTGAAGCGCGGGTCCACCGGGCAGGTGGACTTCATCTCGCCGTTGCCGTGCCCGTTCAACTACGGCTCGGTGCCGCGGTACTTGGGCATGGAGGGCGATCTGCTCGACGCCGTGGTGCTGGGCCCGCGCTTGCCGCTGGGCAGTCAGGTGCGGGTAAGGGCGTGGGGCGCCGTGATTCTCGCAGACCGCGGCATGAGCGACGACAAGCTGATCTGCAGCACCCGGCCGCTGGAAGCCGCCGAACGCATCAGGGTGCTGCGCTTTTTCCACTTCTATGCGAAATGCAAGGGCCTGCTGAATCTCTGGCGTCGCCGGCCGGGACGCAACGCCTGCGATGGCTGGTGCGATGCCGAAGTCGCGCTCGCGCGAGCCCGCCCGCGTACCGGGACCTGGGAAGGGCCGCCGGTGGGCTTCTGAACGCCGCAAGTAATGCTGAAGCGGAGATGGGCCACCGGTAGCGTCGCGCCGGCGGCGGCCGGGATCAGGGCTTCCTGCTCCACTTGCCCGCGGCGTCGCGCAGCCACCAGCCGGACTTCCATTGCTGGTTCCAGCGGCTGCGCATCAGCTCCCACACTTCCGGCTGGGCGTCGCGCCTGCCGTTGCCGTCGGCGATCGTGAACACCAGGGTCTTGCGTTCGGTGTTCTCCAGGTCGATGAGTTTTTCGGCGATCTGGCGCTTAACCAGCGATAGCTTCACCCCGTCGCGCAGGTAGATGAAGCCATCGTGTCCCAGGCCGATTTCACCGGCCTCGTAAAAGCGCACCAGGCGCGAAGAGCGCTGGGCGATCGAATGCCTGGTGATCACCACCGGAGGCGTGCCGATGTCCAGATTGATTGCCGGCTGCGCGGGTTCCGCCGCCGGGACAGGAAGGGCGAGGCAGCCGAGCAGCAGGACGAGTCGTTTCATCGGCGATCCAGGCGTCATTTTCCGGCCAGCAGCAGCTTCAGGTCGCCGGCAAGGTTGCCGGGCGACTCGCCATGGCGCACCAGGAGTCGCAGGCGCCCTTGTGGATCGAAGGCATAGCTGCCCGTGGAATGATCGATGTTGTAGTTGCCGGGAGTCGATCCCGGTTGTTTGGCATAGAACACCTTGAACTCCTTCGCCAGTGCGGCGATGCCTTTTTCATCGGCGTACAAGCCGAGAAAGCTCGGGTCGAAGGCCGGTACATACTGGGCCAGCAAGGCGGGCGTGTCGCGCGCCGGGTCTACCGTGACGAACAGCACCTGCACGCGCCTGGCATCGTCGCCAAGGAGTTTCATGGTTTCGCGCAGGTTCGCCAGCGTGGTGGGGCAGACATCGGGGCACTGCGTATAGCCGAAGAACAGGACCACGACCTTGCCGCGAAAGTCGGCGAGGCGCGTCGGCTTGCCGTTGTGATCGGTGAGGCTGAAATCCTTGCCCCAGTCAACGCTCGAAAGATCGGTCGAGACGAAAACCGGCGGCCCGGAACAGCCGGCCAGCGACAGGGCAATGCAGAGCAACAGGATCGACAGCAGCTTCATGGGACGCGTAACAGCAGAGGGCGAATGAGGATGGGCGCGGCAGCGCACGGGTGGGCCTGAAGGTGTTGGATGCACACCGTTCGTGGTGAGCCTGTCGAACCACAGACATCGCGGCGACACTGGCCTTCGACAAGCTCAGGCCGAACGGCGGGATGAAGTCAGCACCACGTGCAAACACACCCCCGGTGCACAGTGTATCCGGTTTTCCAGGCGGCCTTGCCGTATACTTCCACGCTTTTCGCGGGGTAGAGTAGTGAATTCGCATAGCGTGACGATTTCCGCGGGAGAGCCCACGGCGCTGGCCCGCGCATGGTTGTGGCTGGGCCTGATGGCACTGATCGGTTCCGGTCTGCTGGCCATCCTGCTGGTGCTGTCGCGCACGCCGGGCATCCAGGAGGTATTCCCGCTGAAGGATTTCTTCCGCTCCGCGCTGGTGGTTCATGTCGATCTTTCGGTGGTCATCTGGTTCATGGCATTTGCCGCGGTGATCTGGAGCGCGCTTGGCCGTGGCGGCATGGCCTGGCTGGGCTGGGGCGGCTTCGGCCTGGCGGCGATCGGCACCGCGGTCATGACGGTTTCGCCCTTCCTGCCTGGCGCCGATCCGGTGCTCAACAACTACATTCCGGTGTTGCAGCAGCAGGTGTTCTACGCCTCGTTGTGGCTTTGCGGCGCGGGCTTCGGCCTCGCCGTGTTGCGCGCACTGTTCACCACCTGGCCACGCCCCGCCCTTGAGGCCCCGCTGCAACTCGGCGCCTTTCTCGGCGCGGTGGCGGCCTTCCTGGCGCTGGCGGCCTTTGTCTGGTCCTGGGCCGTGGTGCCAAGGATCGAGGAAAGGATCTACTTCGAGGTGCTGTTCTGGGGCGGCGGGCATGTCTTGCAGTTCCAGCACGCCCTGCTGATGGTCGTGGCCTGGCTGTGGATCGCCGCGCAACTTGGCCACCCGTCCGCGGCATCGGCGCGCGTCCTTTCGGTCATGTTCTGGATTGGCGCGCTGCCGCTGCTGGTGGTGCCGCTGATCTATTTCACGGTGCCGGCGGGCTCGCTGCCGCACATGGAGCTCTTCGCCAAGCTGATGATCTGGGGGCATCCCTACATGGCGCCGCTGATTCTGGTCGGTTTCCTCGGCCTCTGGGCCACGCGCAAGACGGCGGCCGATGCGGCCAAGTCGGCGTTCATCGCCTCGTTCCTGCTGTTCGCGGTGGGCGGCGTGCTGGGCTACATGATCCAGGGCGTCAACGTCGTCATCCCGGCGCACTATCACGGCTCCACGGTCGGCGTCACGCTGGCATTCATGGGTCTCGCCTATGTGCTGCTGCCGCAACTCGGCTTCGGCGCCGCGGAGGGCCGCATGGCGCGCTGGCAGCCCTACGTCTATGGCGGCGGGCAGTTGATCCACATCCTTGGCCTGGCCTGGTCCGGCGGCTATGGCGTGCAGCGCAAGGTGGCCGGCGCCGAGCAGGCCCTGACCACGCTGCCGCAGAAAATGGGCATGGGCATGATGGGTCTCGGCGGCCTGATCGCCGTGATCGGCGGCATCATGTTCGTGCTGGTCTGCCTCAAGGCCATGGCACCGCGGCGGCGCTGACACGGCGCGCAGCGACAAAGCGGCGGGGCTGTGCCGGCGCTTCAAGAGCCGAACTGCGCAATGAAGCGTTTGTCGATCCCGTCCTTCCAGCGCCACACCCAGGCCCCCGAGGTGCTGAAGCCGCCCCACGCCGCCAGCGCGTGCTTGCGGCCGGTGCTGAGCAGATACAGCGCACGGCGCTGCGGTTGCCAGGGTTTCAGCGCCTGCCCCTGGCAAACAGCGCGCAGGTTTTCCGCCAGCGGCGGACCCGCGCGCACCGCGAACACACCTGATTTGGGTCGGGGATCGGCATAGGCGGCGACATCGCCGGCGGCAAACACGAAAGGGTGGGAGACGCTTTGCAGCAGCGGGTCGACCCGGATGAAGCCGGCATCATCCGTGGCCAGGCCGCTGGCCGCCGGCCAGCCTGGCGCCGCGGCGCCGGTGGCGAGCAGCGTGGCATCGGCGGCAATTCGCGATCCATCTTCGAGCAGCAGATGGTCGGGTTGCAGGCCGATCACGCGGCGTTTGCCCAGGTGGGCGATGCCCTGTTCGGCAAGCAGCTTCGCCGCCTTGCGACGCAGCAGATACGGAAAGCCCGCCAGCGCCTGGGGGTTGCCGCCGACAAGCGTCAGGCGGGCGTGGCTCAGTCCCTCGGCGGTAAAGCGGGTCTGCATGGCGAAGGCCAGCTCGAGCGCCGCCGCGCCATCACCGACTATCACCAGCGTGAACTCGCCGGTGTGGTTTCGCGCCTTCTCGAGCAGGCCCGGCCAGGCGGCGACGAAACCCTCGATGGGACGAACCGGCAGCGCGTGTTCCATGGCGCCGTCGAGACCGGCAAGATTGGCGGCGGGTCCGGCATCGATCGACGCATAGTCGAATGGAATCGCCTTGCCATTGGCGCAGCAAACCTGTCCGGCCTTCAGGTCGAGGCCGCTGCACGAGGTTTGCACGAAGTTCACGCCGGCACGCCGCGTCAGCGAATCCAGCGACAGGGCGCAGTCTTCGATTGCGTAGTAGCCGGATATCCAGCCGGGCAGCATGCCCGAATAGATCTGCCGCGAGTACGGCGATACCAATGTCACCTGCGTAGCGGCAAACGGCCGTGCGGCCAACGCCGCCAAGACGTGCACGTGGGCATGGCCGCCGCCCACCAGTACCAGGCGCTTCATTCCTCGACTCCGATCAGGCCGGCCTCGCCGCGTTGCAGGGCTTGCCAGCGCGCGACATCCTCCGGGCGATCGACATCCCATAGCCTTGCCACCTCCTGCCAGCGCAACCCCAGCGCCGACATTCGGCTGCGGGTTTGCGCCATCACGCGAGCAGTGCTCCACTCGATGCCTTCGAAGATCGCGGGGCAGGGCTGTTTCAGCCCCACCAGAAAGTAGCCGCCGTCCTCCGTCGTGATGAATACCGCATCGACAGGGGAACGCAGTGCGAGCGCGGCCTGGCGCAAGTGTTCGACGCTCAGCGCCGGACAGTCGGTGCCGATCAGCAGCAGCGGCGCCCCGACGTTTTCGGCAAACACCTGGGCCATGCGCCGGCCCAGATCGAAATCGGGCTGGGCGCGCAGGTCGAGTCCATGGCGCCGTTGCAAGGCACGAAAGAACCGGTGACCGGTATCGGGTGCGCACCACAGCGTGACCGGGCCGATCCCGGCGGCATTCGCCGTGGCCAGCGTGCGCAAGGTGAGTTGCCGTTGCAGGCGCGCGGCAGCCCTGGCGCCCAGCGCCGGAATCAGCCGCGTCTTCGAATATCCGGGCTGCGGCGCCTTGGCCATGACGGCGATTTCGACAGGTTCAGGAGGCACGCGGCTGGTATCCATAGCGCCGTGCCAGGCGCGCCGGATCCGCGCCGAGGAAGTACGCGGCGCGCAGCCACCACATCAGCAGCACGGTCCGCAGCACGCCGTGCGTTTCCCAGCGGCGCGCGGAGGTGATCACGGTCTCACGCAGGCAGGCCGGCGGCGCCAGTCGCTTTAGTGCGGCGGACAGGGCGATGTCTTCCATCAGCGGCAGATCGGGATACGCGCCCACGCGCTCGAAAACCTCGCGCCGGACAAAGATCGCCTGGTCGCCGGTGGCGATTCCGCTGAGTCGCGAGCGCCCGTTCATCATGACTTCGACGACGCGCAACAAGGGGTGGCGGCCATCGATCCGCACGTCGAAGCGTCCCCAGTACTCGCCCGCGCCGATGGCCGCCAGCACCGCTTGCCGGGCTGTTGCCGGCAAGGTGGTATCGGCATGGAGGAACAGCAGCACCCGTCCCCGGCCGGCGGCGGCCCCTGCGTTCATCTGCGCCGCACGGCCGCGCGGCGCGGCAAGGACGCGATCGGCCAGCGGCGCCGCCAGCGCCGCGGTGCCGTCCGTACTGCCGCCGTCGACCACGATCAATTCCACGCCCTTGGCTCGAAAGACTTGCAGCGATTGCAGCCGCTCGACGATCCGCGGCGCCTCGTCGAGGACCGGGATGATGATGGAAAGCTCAGGTTTCAACGGCGGCATCTGAAAGCGTTCGACGAACACGTGTCTTCACCCCTCTCCCCAACTCCTCTCCCGCAAGGGTAGAGGGGCTTTCGGCTTGGTGTCCGACTGACCTGCACCCGGCTTCAACCGCGCCGCCAGGCGTGAAAGCGGCCTACCCATTCCAGCAGCTTTTGCGGGGCGTGGGCTTTCTTCCAGTTGCCGGCGGCATACTTGTTGGCCTCGGCCATCGTCGGGTAGATGTGGATGGTGCCGAGGATCTTGTTCAGCCCGATGCCGTGGCGCATCGCCAGCACGAATTCGGCCAGCAGGTCGGCGGCATGTTCGCCGACGATGGTGACGCCGAGGATGCGGTCCTTGCCCGGCAGCGTCAGCACCTTGACGAAGCCGTGCGCTTCGCCGTCGGCGATCGCGCGATCGAGGTCGTCGATGCCGTAGACCGTGACCTCGTGCGCGATGCCGCGTTCCTTCGCCTCGCTTTCGTTGAGTCCGACGCGCGCCACCTCGGGGTCGACGAAGGTGGCCCAGGGGATCACCGAATAGTCGGCGCGAAACTTCCTGAAGGGATCGAACAGCGCATTGACAGCGGCATACCAGGCCTGGTGCGCGGCGGTGTGGGTGAACTGGTAGGGCCCGGCGACATCGCCGGCGGCGTAGATATTCGGGTATTTCGTCTGCAGGAACTCGTTGGTCTCGACCGTGCGCTCGACGGCAATGCCCAGTTCCTCCAGACCGTAGCCCTTGAGGTTGGCGACGCGGCCGACAGCCACCAGCACCGCGTCGAAGGGAATGCGCACATCGGCGCCGGCGTGTTCGGCGATCAGGACTTTCCCGCCGTTCTCGATCACGAACTGCTTGGCGCGGTGATCGAGCAGCACCGCAATACCTTCGTCGCGCAAGCGCTGGGTGACGATGGCCGAGGCATCGGGATCTTCGCGGATCATCAGGCGCGGCGCCATTTCAACTTGAGTCACCGTGGAACCCAGCCGGGCGAAGGTCTGTGTCAGTTCGCAGCCGATCGGCCCGCCACCGAGCACGATCAGTCGCCGCGGCAGTTCGCGCAGCGCCCAGACGGTGTCGGAGGTCAGATAGCCGGTCTCTTCGATGCCGGGTATCGGCGGCACGAAGGGGCGGGCGCCTGCCGCAATCACGATGGCGCGCGTGCTCAGGCGCCGGTGCTGGCCGTCGTTGCCGGTCACTTCCACTTCCCAGGGCGAAACGATTTTCGCCGTGCCGTCGATCACCTCGACGCCCAGACTCGTGTAGCGCTCGGCGGAATCGTGTGGCTCCACGGTCTGCACCACGCGCTGGACGCGCTCCATCACCTCGGCGAAATCGAATTCGGCCGTCACCGAGCGGATGCCGAACTCGTTCGAGCGCCGCATGTGCGACAGCAGTTTCGCCGAGCGGATCAAGGCTTTCGACGGCACGCAGCCGGTGTTCAGGCAATCGCCGCCAAGCCTGTGCTTCTCGATCAGTGTGACCTTGGCCTTCACGGCGGCGGCGATGTAGGCGGTGACCAGCCCCGCGCTGCCGCCGCCGATGACGATCAGGTTGCGCTCGAAGCGCGCCGGCTTGTTCCAGCCGGCATACACCTGATGCGCCTTGACCGCCGCGACGATTTTCTTCGCGATCAGCGGAAACACGCCGAGCAGGGCGAACGAGGCGATCAGCGCCGGCGACAGGATGCCCCTGAGGCTGTCGATGCCGGCGAGCTGCGTGCCGGCATTCACATACACCAACGTGCCGGCGAGCATGCCGACCTGGCTGACCCAGTAGAAAGTCCCGGCGCGCATCGGCGTCAGGCCCATCAGCAGGTTGATCATGAAGAAGGGAAACACGGGAACCAAGCGCAGCGTGAACAGGTAGAAGCCGCCTTCCTTGCCGACGCCGAGATTGATCGCCCGCAGGCGTTCGCCGAAGCGTTGCTGCACCCAGTCGCGCAACAGGAAGCGCGACGCGAGGAAGGCCAGCGTGGCGCCGGCGCTGGAGGCGAAGGACACCAGAACCGTGCCCCACAGCAGCCCGAAAATCGCTCCGGCGGCGAGGGTCAGCACCGCCGCGCCGGGCAGGGAAAGGCCGGTCACCGCGACATAGCCGAGGAAGAAAACCAGCGCCGCCGTTGCCGGCTGTGCGGCCCGCCAGTTTTCGATCGCCGCCTGCTGGCTCTTGAAGTACTCCAGGCTCAAAAAGCGACCGAGGTCGAACGCGATGAAGGCCGTGATGGCGGCCAGCAGCGCGGCGAACAGCAGCAGGCGCTGGCGGGTCATGGGCGGCTCTGATTCACCCTGAAGTTCAGCTCGTCATTCCGGCGAAAGCCGGAATCCAGAAAGCGCGGCAGAAAACCGCCTGGATTCCGGCTTTCGCCGGAATGACGGATGAAAAGGAGTCGAAATTAAACCCCTGTCGGAGGCGGCTGGACTGCATGGCTAATCAGGTCGGCGGATCATTTGCCGGCCCAGACTTCTTCCACCCGCGCGTCCCGGCCGCAGGACTTGCGGTAATAGTTGTAGCGGATCGGGTTCTTCTTGTAGTAGTCCTGATGGTAGGTCTCGGCCAGCCAGAACGGTGTGGCCGCTGCCAGCTCGGTATGGATGGTCTTGAACTTGCCGCTCTTCAGCAGTGCGTCGCGGCTGGCCTCGGCGACCTTGCGCTCGGCGTCGTTCTGCCAGTAGATGCCGCTGCGATACTGGGTGCCGATGTCGCAGAACTGGCGATCCTTGACCGTGGGGTCGATGTGCCGCCAGAAGTAATCCACCAGTTGCGGATAGCTGACTTTTTGCGGATCGTAGATCACCCGCACCGCCTCGGTATGTCCGGTGCCACCCGCGCTGACCTGCTCGTAGCTCGGGTTGGTGGTGCGGCCGGCCGTATATCCGGACTCCACCTCGATCACGCCGGGGAGTTTCTCGAAGTCCTTTTCGATGCACCAGAAGCAGCCGCCGGCGAAAATCGCCGTGGCGCCGCCGGCAGGCACGATGGCGGGCGTGGCGGGTGCCTCGGCAAACGCGGTGGTCGCCAAGGCTGCGGCGAGTGCCGCCATCCTTGTCAGCGCCTTCATGTCCGCAGCGCCGGAAGTTGTTCACCCTTCAAGGCGAACTTCAGGGCGACCCCGTTGTTGCAGTAGCGCTTTCCGGTGGGCTTCGGACCGTCGTTGAACACGTGGCCCTGATGCCCGCCGCAGCGCGAACAGTGATACTCGGTGCGCGGGAAGACCAGCTTGAAATCCGTCGATGTGCCGATCGCAGCTTCCAGCGGCTGCCAGAAACTCGGCCAGCCGGTGCCGCTTTCGTACTTGTGGGCACTGTCGAACAGCGGCAGGTTGCAGGCGGCGCAAATGAAGGTGCCGGCGCGCTTTTCCGCGTTCAACGCACTGCTGCCGGCGGGTTCCGTCCCCTCTTCGAACAGCACGCGGTAGGCATCCGCCGGCAGCAAGCCCTTCCACTCCGGCTTGCTCTTGCTCAGCGGGAAGGGTTTGGCGGCCTTGGCCGAGCCAAACGGCAGAATGGGCAGCGAGGACACGGCCATCAGTCCCGAAACCCGTGAAATCCAGTTGCGACGATTCATGTTGCTCTCCTGGTGGTGT
>JADJQA010000030.1:60000-76462 GCA_016712985.1 Sulfuritalea sp.
TGCGGCGGCGCAGACCAGCGCGCCTGCGCGGCGCCAGTGCTCATCGCGCAGGTGCAGGCACCAGGCCAGCGCGGCGACCGCGACGAGGCCGGCGCCGAGCGGCACGATCGCGTCCGGCCCGATCTGCTCGACCAGCACCCAGGCCAGCCAGACCACTGTCGCATACAGCGGCAGGGCGAGCAGTTGCCTCAGACGTTCCATCCATGCGCCGGGGCGCGGCAGCCAGCGCAGCCAGGCCGGATAGCGCACCAGCAGCGCCACCGGCAAGGCCATGCCGCCACCGAGCGCGGCGAACACCAGCAGGGTCTGCACCGGCGGCAGCGCAAACGCGGCACCGAGTGCGGCGCCCATGAAGGGTGCCGTGCAGGGCGAGGCCACCAGCACCGCCAGCCCTCCCGACGCCACGGCGTCGAGCCTGGGATGACGCAGGCGCCAGGCCCCCGGCACGTCCTGCGCCAGGGTCGCAATCGGCAAGGCCCCCGAGAGCGACAAACCGAGCGCGAAGAACAACAGCGCCAGCGCGCTGACCAGCGTCGGCGATTGCAACTGGAATCCCCAGCCGAGCGCGTGGCCGGCGGCTTTCAGGCCGATCAGCAGCGCGGCGAGCAGCAGAAACGAGCCGACCACGCCGAGCCCATACAGCAGCGCGTGGTTGCGGGCATCGCGAGTGCGCTCGACGCTGGCCGGCGCCTCGGGTTTGAGCAGGGCCAGCAGCTTGATCGACAGGACCGGCAACACGCAGGGCATCAGATTCAGCAGGACTCCGCCGACCAGCGCCAGCAGCATCGCCGCCAGCAGGGAAACCGGCGCGGCGCCGGCGGCGGCCGCGATCGGCAGGTCGATGACGAAGGCCCGCGCCGTACGTTCGGCGCCGACTTCTGCCCGCTCAGGTCCGCTGCCATGGCCGGCGGGTACCAGCACGCCGTGCAGTCGCTGCCAGGGGGCCAGCGGCACCTCGGCATTGCTCAGGCGCAAGCGGTAGTCGTCGCCATCGCGCTGCAGTGTCTGCTCCGCCGCGGGCTGCATCAGGCCCTCGGCGAAGGGGAAGAACTGCAATCCGGACGGCGCACTGCCCGGCACGCGCAGATGCAGCGCCACGCCGCCGGCCTCGGCCTCGGCACGCAGTTCCCAGTCGGCCGGGGGTGCGGCGGCGGGCCAGCGCTGCCGGGCGGCCGCGAACAGCGCAGCGGTGGCGGGGTCCGGGCGGGCGCTGTCGGCCACGACAAGATCCCGCCCCAGGCTTGCCGATTCGGGGATGCATACTTCCTCGCAGACCAGCCAGTGGGCTTCGACGCGCACCGGCAGCGAGCCGCTGCGCGCATCGCCGCTCAGGACCAGCGGCACGCTCAGCATGACCTCGTTCTTGTAGCCGAAGTTGGTCAAGGGGCCGGCGGGCAGCCGCGCGGGGGTCGGCCAGGCAATCTCGCCCGCGCGCGCGCCGGTGGGGAGTTTCCAGGTGAAGCTGGGCGGGTAGCCGGAATCGCCGGGATTGCGCCAGTAGATGTGCCAGCCGGGACGAATGCGAAAGTGCAGTCCCAGCCAGGTCGGGCCTCCCGCTTGCGCCACCGCATCTTCGGCAACCAGGCTGATTTCGACATGCGGCGTGCGGGCCGTTGCGGCGGGCTGGGCAAGCGCCGTATCGGCGGCGCCGACGGACGCCGCTCGCAGGGCGGCGACCAGCGCCACCCAGAGCAGCAGGTATCGGCACGGGCGAGCAAAGGGCAGAAGGTTCGGCATGGTCTATTCGCCGGGCAAGCGGCCGATCAGCTTGAGCCCGGCCCCGGCCTGGCGCTGGAATACCACCGCCTCGCCGCTGGCTGGCACGATGCCGCTGAGGCCGGTGATATTGACCTGATGCGTCACCAGAATCAAGGGCTCGTCGGGCGCCGCCGCTATCCAGGCACGCAGGTCACGGGTGCGCTCGCGACCGATTTCGGGCTGCTCGAAAAACGAGCCGAGCAGCGGCAGCGGCGTCACGGCGCCGAAGCCCAGGCCGCTGGCGGTATCCAGGCAACGGCACCACGGACTGCTGAAGACCCGCGCATCGTGCAGGCCGGCGCGGCGCAGCGCGGCGCCGATGCGCACGGCTTGCGCGCGCCCCTCGGCGGACAGGTTGCGCTGCGTGCCGCAGTCCGCCAGGGAAAAGTTCGCCGGGTCGCCGGTGCCCGGCGCCAGGGCGTGGCGCAGCATCACGACGATACCCTGCCGATCGAGACGTATCGGCCCATCGGCCTGTGCGGCCTGCGGACAAGCGCCGAGCGCGAATGCCGCGAAGGTGGCCGCGAGAGTCCGTCGCGTCCGGTCAACAACCTGCGTGATGCCCAGAGCGATACGGGAGAAGGCATTGAAGAAGAGCGCTACTGGAAAGGAAAGCCGAGTCATTTGTTGTGGACAAAAATGTGGATAGGATTGCTGCGCTTGAATATAATGTGACCATCAAGCGGTGGGAGGGTTCGCGGATTTATTTGAAGTCATTGTTTCTATATAGATTTCGTTTGCGGTGGGTCGTGAGCTTGGCGAACGTTCGAAGCGCGGATTTGGGGCCGAAACAGGCCTTCGACAAGCTCAGGCTAAACAAATTATTCTTTATCTTTCAATGGGTAATGAGTAGCCGAGCAATTCCGGTACCTGATTAGAAAGAAGGCTCAGCCCGTCATTCCGGGGCCGCGAAGCGGAACCCGGAATCCAGGAAACGTGTCTGGAAATTCCTGGATTCCGGGGTCTGCCCTGGCGGGCAGCCCCCGGAATGACTGGCTAATCGATGAATTGTTCTTTGGCTGACGATCATTGCCAATCAGGTTCCCGTATTAAATCTATCAAATCCATAAATGTCCATGACAAACATGCTGCGAAATTCACTGAAGCCTCTGTGGATAACTGTCCTGATCCTGACCCTGACCGGCTGCTCGCTGGGGCCGGCACCCGGCGTGCAGCCGGTCACGGCTTCGATCTTGCCCGCTACACCGGCACCTGGTACGAGATTGCCCGGCTCGATCACCGCTTCGAGCGCGGCCTGGCCGATGTCAGCGCGACCTACCGGGTGCAGGCGGACGGCAGCGTCGAAGTGCGCAACCGCGGCTTCGATGTCGCCAAGGACGAGTGGCGCGAGGCCATCGGCCGCGCGGTGTTCATCGGCGCGCCGACGACAGGTTCGCTGAAGGTCTCGTTCTTCGGCCCCTTCTACGGCGGCTATCACGTGGTCGAGCTTGACCCCGACTACCGCTGGGCGCTGGTGCTCGGACCGGATCGCGACTACGCCTGGATACTGGCCCGGGACAAGGTGCTCCCGGCGTCCGTGCGTGAACGCCTGAGCGCGGCTGCCTTTGCCGCCGGGATCGATACCTCGGCGTGGGTCTGGGTGACGCAGTCGCGCGCCGATCCAGCGCTGGCGACGCAGCGCTAGTCGACAGGCGGGGCCAAGCGTCCCCGGCCACCGCGCTCTGCACTGCACCTGATCCGTAGTTATCGGCGTGAAATGTCTAAGAGCTTCGAGAAACAGCGCACAGCCTCACACCCGTCGTTCCCGCGAAGGCGGGAACCCAGAAAAGTGACGAACTGGCTATTCGCTCCGGATCGGGGCCGTGGTCACGTTCCTCCGCGGGCCCTTCGACGCGAAACACTGACGTTGACCGGGTCGCGGCGGTCAGGGATACTCGCGCCAAAGCGGTTGAAATTCCTGTCCTTTTGGCGGGGGAAGATTCCCGACGCCATCATTCAGATCAAGAATGGCCTGATCCAGGCCTCCATAAAGGCGAATCTTCCGAGACCATGAATATTCAGACAATCACAGATCGGCGCTGGAGCTTTCCCGGAATTTTGATGCGTTTGGCCTGGGCCATGTACCTGGGAATTCTTTTGCTGCCGCCCGCATTCGCCACGCCGGACAAAGCGGCAAAATTTTACGAGGATGCCCTCGCAAGATATGAGAAGAACGACATGCCCGGTGCTGTCATCCAGCTCAAGAATGCGCTGAAAGAAGATCAGAAAATGCTGGCCGCGCACTTGTTGCTCGGCAAGGCACTGTTGAAGAATGGTGAGCTCAAGGGCGCCGAAGCCGCCTTTGAAGAGGCGCTGAAGCAGGGAGTCAATCGCGGTGAAGTCGCGCTGCCGCTGGGCCAGGTCTATCTGGCCCTGGGTCGTCCGGAAGCGGTGATCGAGCGCATCAGCGCCAGCGGCCTGCCACCAGCCTTGCAGGTCGAAGTCCTGACCATGCGCGGCAATGCCTATAACGAGTCCTTCAATACCCGGCTGGCTACCCAGAGTTTCGACGAGGCGCGTGCGATCGACCCGAAATCGGCGTCGCCGCTGATCGCCGAGATCCCGATGCTGATCGCGGCGGGCCAGCTTGACCGGGCGAAGGAGAATGCCGCCAAGGCGGTAGAACTGGCGCCGAACAATGCCAATGCCTGGAACATGAAAGCCTCGGTTTCGCATGCGTCCTTTGACATGGCTGGCGCCTTGTTCGCCTACGACAAGGCGCTGACGCTGGAACCACGTCACGTCGACGCGCGTGTTGCCCGCGCTGGTCTGCTGATCGATTTGAAGCGCGAAGCGGACGCCAGAAAGGACCTGGATTTCCTGCGTACTTCCGCGTCGGACGAGCCGCGCGCGGCCTACCTGCGCGCCGTGCTTGCCGGCCAGCAGGGTGACGGCGCGGCGGTCGTTGCCGCGCTGACCGAGGTGACCAAGTCAATCGACGCCTTGCCACCCGTCTGGCTGGCACGCCGCGAACAACTGCTGATGGCCGGCGCCCTGGCCCATCACGGACTCGGCAACCTGCAGAAAGCCCGCGATTACCTCAACCTGATTGTTTCCCGCAACAGCCGCAACCTGGGCGCAAAAAAGCTGCTGGCGTCGATTTACCTCGATATGAAGGACTACGGACGCGCCTTGTCCCTGCTCGAACCCCTGCAGAAAAGCGTGCCGGAGGATCCGCAAGTCATGTTCCTGCTTGGTTCCGTGCATATGGCCCAGGGGCGCTACCTGATGGCTACTGAACTGATCGAAAAAGCCGCGACGCGTACCGGTTCGGCCGAGATGAATCGCACGCTGGCGTTCAGCCAGCTTGGCCTGGGGCGCGTCGAACTCGGCCAGGCCAGTCTCGAAAAGGCCTTTGCCGCCAACCCGGCCGACAGCCGGGCGGGGACCACCCTGTCCATGCTGTACATGCGCCAGGGCCAGGCACAGAAGGCCTTGCAGACCGCCGAGGCCATGGTCAAGCGCGACCCGACGAACCTCACGACTCTCAACTTCCTCGGTTCGGTCAAGGGTGCGACCGGCGACAAGGCCGGAGCACGCGCGGCCTATACCGCAGGTATTGGCCAAGGATCCCGCGTTCCTTCCATCGTCGCTGAATCTGGTCAAGCTCGACGTCAATGAAAAGCGCTTTGACGACGCGCGCCGCCGGCTCGACGGCATCCTGAGCAAGAGCGCCGGCAACGTGGATGTCTTGTTCGAGTACGGCATGCTGGAGCATCGTGCCGGTCGAATGCCGGAAGCGATCCGCTATCTGCAGAAAGCCAGCGAAGTCCAGCGCCGTGATATGCGCCCTGCGCTGGCGTTGATCGATCTTTACCTGGGCCAGCGCCAGAACGAGGCGGCTCTGGAGGTGGCCAAGGCGCTATCAGCGAAACGGCAGGACAACCTGTCTGTGCAAATGGCCCTGGCGCGCTGCTATCTGGCGCTTGGCGAGGCGGCGACTGCGCGCAGCGTCCTGACGGGCGCGAGCCGGCTGGCCGACTTCGATGCCGATGCCCAGGTTGCGATTGCGCGCATGCAACTGGCCGCTGGCCATGCCGACGGCGCCGCCTACAGCGTGCAGAAGGCCCTGCAGGGCCGCCCCGATGATCCGGCGGCCATGGCGATGCTGGTCGAGGTCGAAGCGCGGCGCGGCGATGCCGCCAAGGCGGATGCGGCGCTCAAGGCGCTGACGGCCAAGTACCCGAACCGGGTCGAGACCGCGCTGACCAGCGCCAACCTTGCGATGTCCAGAGGCCAGTACGCGGCAGCCATAGCCGCCTTTCGCACCGCGTTGTCGCGCGAGGAAAGCACCGGCAATGCGCTGGCGCTGGCAAGGGCGCACCTGGCCGCCGGCGAGGCGACAAAGGCCGCGACTTTCCTGCAGGGCTGGGTCAAGACCCGGCCAAACGACCTGGCGGCGCAAAAGGCGCTGGCGGAAACCGAGTTTCGCGCCGGCCAGCTTGCTGCGGCGCGTCAAAGCTATGCGAAGGTGGTGGCGGCACAGCCGGACGACGCGGCGACGCTCAACAACTACGCCAACCTGCTGCAACAACTCAATGATCCCGCCGCGCAGGATGCGGCCGAAAAGGCGCTCAAGCTCGCGCCGGGAAATTCGTCCTACGGCGATACCCTGGGCTGGATCCTGGTCCAGAAAGGGCAAGTGGATGCCGGATTGCGTTATCTGCGCGAAGCGCGCCTGCGCAGCCCGGAGAATGGCGAGATACGCTTCCATCTGGCCTACGCCTTGTCGAAGGCAGGACGCAAGGCCGAGGCTAAGGAAGAACTGGGTGCCGCGTTGGTCGGTCCCGGTCGGGTGCCCGGCAGCGAGGCCAGAACCAGTTGAAGAAGGAATGGGGGCTTTGATGGGGCGTCGCAGTGTCGGTTTTTACACTGCGTCAGCAAAGGCTCGGCTTACTAATCTAACCTATTGTAGTTAAATGATTTCTTAGCTATGGCATTAGTATTGCTTTGATGTGCCTGAGAAATTAATTCCGGGAGCAAAAAGTGAAAACCAAGTTCAAACTCCTTTGTGGTGCGGTGGCGCTCTCGTTGGCGGGTCAAGCTTATGCGGCGACGGATTGGGCGCTGACTACTGGCGGCGGCCACCAATCCGACAGGTGGTTATACTACTACGGCAGGCGGTTCGACTGTGGTTGCAAGAGGCTGGGCAGATACCGGAACCGGGAGCCCCATGATTCTGGAGCAACAAACTGCGCCGGGAAATTTTAGGAAATATGCGGGTGGATTGGGGATCAATAACCTTGATGGTTGTGCAACAGGCGGAACTTGCAGTTCCGGCGATCGTAGCATCGGATAGCTCCGGAGCACGCGATTGATAACGAAGCGCGATACGAAATGGTGTTGCTCTCATTTAAGTCAGTCAAGCTGACAAACGTCAATTTGGCTGGGTCGGTACCGGATTCCGGATTACACGGTTGGCGTTTACCCAAGCGTTGCGCCGGTTCTAACTGGAACGACCTTGGGCGTCGGTTAAGTTAATTCGGACTGGAACAAGATCGGCAGTTACGCGAATGCACGTTGCAGGCACCAACAATGCAATCAATACCGCGAATGTCTATTCTTCTTACTGGCTGATCGGTGCCTACAATCCGCTGGCTGGTACTGACAACGGGTTCACCGCCACTGGTATCGATTATGTGAAGCTGGCATCGGTGACAGGAGTTGTCTGCGTGGGTGGAACCGGCCCGAATTGCGGCACGCCTCCCAGCCAGGTTCCTGAACCCGGTTCGCTCGCGCTCGTCGGCTTTGCTCTCATGGGTATGGTGGGCCTACGCAAGCGCCGGCAAGTCTGATTCTGCGTTCTAGCAAGTCCGTTCAACAGCAAAATAACGGAGAATAATAGGAATAATAGGGGTCAAAAATAATAGGGGTCAATAGGGGTCACAATAATAGGGGTCCAATAATAGGGGTCCAATAATAGGCAATAATAGGGGTCAGACCACGTTTAATTACGCACTTCCTCCGGCTCCCAAGCCACCACAGTTGCTCAAGAAACCGCCTCCCGCAAAGAGGCGGTTTCTTGCTTTTGGCATCCCTCGCTGGTGTGCTTATTGATCTGTGAATCTGCGCGGCCTCGCCAGCGCTGACTCTTCGTACTTGGTCGGCGTCGTTTCACGCCGCGCCTGTCATGGCGCCTCGTCAAATTGGACGCCCTACATTCAGATTTCTAGATCCCGGCCGATTTTGGGTCCGGGTCAAGAGGGGGTCAATAGGGGTCTGACCCTCATGTCGCTCGATAAGCCCGCGAGCGGCGTTTTGAGCGCGGATGTTTTCGCGGGCGAGGCGTCTTGGGATTGTCAGAAGGGGGAGCGGTTTGGGTCGTCGTTTCTTGGCGCGCGGCTCGATGCGTCCGGGGCGGTGGGGGAGCTGCATGGAGGCAATGGCGGCTAAGGTGATGGCAAACATGTAGGTGAGACGCCGTTTCGGGCTGCCCCGCAGTTCCTTGGCAAAGGCCAGCAAGACGCGCTTGGCGCCGGCGAAGCCGAGAGCGCGCGGGAGTATGTCGGACAATTTGGCGGCCGTGACCATCGCCCACCGCACCAGGTTGTACGCCAGCAGATGCACGGCAATCTCCTTTTTGACCATGCCGGGGGAGAGGCAACGCAGCACATCCATCGCCATGGTGATCTTGATGGTTCGCCAATCCACCTCAATGTTCCAGCGCAATGCATAAACCTATTTTCCTCAGTTGACGACGCCGATGCGTCGCATCCAATTGATTTTCGTAGGCATTCGTTGATCAAAAATCTACCAAAAAGGTAACTGTGGCGCAGTTCCGAAAAGCTTCGCCAATATCATGATAATAATAGTGTTTCTCTACTCAGTACCTTCAGGATCTTGGGGCAACTGAGGAATATAGGATAAAGCGCCTCCAGATCCCGAGGAGACGCCATGCGCGGGTCGAGCAAGGTGGTCACCAACACTCTTCCGGCCACCTCGCATTCCCGAATAGACAAGGCGGCGGGGTAGCGCTCATAGTCCTCGACGCTCATCCCTTGGCGGCGCTTGGGACGAGGCCAACTCACGACATGGTCCTTGTGGCCCAGCGACTGGCCTTGCTCAAAATCCGTGAGGCGGCGCCCCTGTTGCGGCATCAGCACGTCGATGCCACGGGCCTGCGCATCGGCGATGATCCACCACGTGGCTAACAACGCATCCGCGAGCAAGATGTCGCCCGGCCCGAGCAAGGGTAGCAATCCAGACAACAGGGTTTGTTCACCCGTCCCCTTCCCCTTGCAGGCGGCCACGGCATGTCCCAGCACCGCCCCGCTGCTCAGGCTGATCAGCCCGCCAAGGCGCGCCACGGGGAACCCCAACTCCGGCTTTTGCTCGGAACTTTGCGGGAAGTCGTTCTGATTCTCGGCCGTGTCCGGCATCGAGACGGTGGTGCCGTCGAACAGAATGACGCGTCGCCCACACCAGCACCACGCTTTGGGCATCCTCGCCTCCAGCGCTTGACCAATCTCCTGATACAGCCGTTGCGGCACAGTCAGCGGCAATCGTTGCCGCGCCTGGCAGTAGGCGCCGGTGTTCAGTCCGCTGGCCATGACCCCTTCGGCTGTCCGCTCCGCCAAGTATCGACACATCACGTCCTGACAGGCAGGGTCTTCGGAAAGGACCTGCCCGACAAACAGGCGCAGCGTGGTCGGCGGTGGATACCGGCGATCCCGATAGCTACCGCACTCCGCAGCGATTACCGTGGCTATCGTTTCAGCCGGCAATGCCTTCGAAAATATGCCTTGACCGCCTTGCGCAAATTGGTGGCGCAGTTTCAATGCCTCGCGCCGCAGGCCCTCTGCTCGCTTCTTGCTTTTATCCATTTCGGGCTGACCTCCTTTGTCGCCTTGCTTTCGTCGTTCAACTTCAGCAAAGCAACTACCGGACCCGTCAGCCCAATTCTTTATCCTGTTCGCCTATCGTAGCGCCATGAGGGGCAGGCCACGTTTAATTCTGCACTCCCTTGGCTCTTGAGCCACCAAGGGCACAGTTGCTCAAGAAACCGCCTCCCGCAAAGAGGCGGTTTTTTGCTTTTGGACCCCATCCGTCCGGTTCCGCTCGGAGGGGAGTTACCGACCGGCCTCCTCTCTACCGAATTGCTGTACCGATTCGGAAGACGGGCCATACTGAAGTCTGCTGAATTTTCGGGGTGACATCATGCTCGCGACCTCCAAGACCCAGCACGTCGATTTGCGCTCTCTCCGCCACCAAGCAGATGATTCAGGCGGCGGCCCAGGCGCAAGACAAGACGGTCAGCGCGTTCCTGCGCGATAGCGGCCTGGCCTCTGCTGCCGAGACGCTGGCTGATAGTCGTCTGTTCATACTTGATGATGCCCGGTGGGCGGGATTCGAGACCGCACCGAACGCGCCACCACGCGCACGAGCGCGCCTCGCTCATCTGATGAAGACGGGCAAGTAGCGCTCAAGAGGGGCTACGAAAGGAAAAGCCGCCACCGGCAGCAAGTAAAGCTGGAAGCCAGCCTGGGCCTGATGCCGGCCCGAGTGACGGTCAGTTGAAGTACTTCTGCGCCTGATGCAGGATGCGGACAATCAGCACGCTGCCAGCCGTTGCACGATAGACGATGGTGCTAGGGAAGCGTTTCCAGCACGCATTCGCGCGTGCCGTGCTTTCCGGGCCGATGCAAAACAGGCCTGTACAGCCAAGGTTTTCCACCGCTTGCGTGATAAACGCTTCGGCGATTTCCGCAAGATGTGCCGATACCGTTTCAGCGTAGTACTCAAGCAGGCGGTCCCGGTCAGCTTCGGCCCGTTTCGACCATTCAAGCCGCTTTGGCATGCTTGCGTTTGAGCCGCTCGACAAGCGCCTTGCCGCGTTTCACCACGTCGGCATGACTGACAACCCGCCCGGCATCCAGATCGGCCAGCCCGAGCTTGATCTGCTCGTCTTTCCACTGCTCGTAGGTGACTTTTTCCGGCTTCACTGTCTCGAATTTCTTCATGGCGTCCCGTTCCCCGAAGAGAGAGTTGAACAACAACGACATGTTACCACCGGCAGAAGGCGTGGCGACTTCTCCGATCCGTGCGCAATAATAGGGGTCAGACCACGTCAATTCTGTAGCAGAAATCAGGCGCCAGGCTCGAATTATTTCGAAGCGCGGTTAAAGTTCCGTCCAGTAGTCCGTTCAACGGCGCCCTCGGGCGCCATTGTTGCATTGTTGTTTTGGGCGGTAGCATGGGCACCGTCGCACGACACGAATACCCATTTGGTGAAATTGTTCATGTTAGCAACCGCTTGGCCCCTTCCTGGTCAAGTCGATGGACTGACTCGTTTTCAGATAATGGAGATCGGCGATGACTCATGGCCGAAGACGGAGACACTTGCGGAATATACCTGTTCAAATATAATCAAGCCATGCCCGAACGCGAAAAGCCGCTCGAATGGATAGGCAGCAGCCACAAAGACCTGATGGTATCGCAACGCCGAAATAGGATATGGCCATCATCCGCGCGAGGCTGAAAGTGGCTGAGACGCTAGCGAAGGAGCTACGAAATGAAAAAACGACGCATTGACGGTGTCGAGGTGCAGCGCGGTTCTGGCAATGTCTTTGCCGACTTGGGTCTGCCGGATGCTGACAAACTCAAGATCAAGTCCGGGCTGGTGATCGAGATCAGGAAGGCCATGCGCCGGGTTGGGCTTACCCAGCAGGAAGCGGCAAAGCGCATGGGAATCACCCAGCCGAAGGTGTCCGACATGATGCGAGGAGACTTCTCCAATTTGTCCGAGCGCAAGTTGATGGATTGCCTGAATCGGCTCGGCTACGACATCGAAATCAAGGTGAAGCCGGCCTCGGAGCCGGTTGGGCATTTGCTGCTGGCTATCGCCTGACCATGGAAATAGTGCCATTGGGGCAGGCTCAAATTATTTCGCAGCGCGCTTGAAGTTGGCCAGGCAGGATTCGGAAGGAGCCGGGAGATGAACCACGTCGAAAAGGGCAGTACCAATGTTTATGCAGATCTCGGTATCGAGAACGCGGGAGAAATGCAAGCGCGGCGCGACTTCCAGAACCATCAGTCGACGTTACGAAACAGGCGTGCCCATGGAATCGCGACCTCGACGCTTGCCAGCTCCAGTGCCTGGCCGGGGGTGAAATCGTGCAACACCCAGAGGCCGTCCCCCCCTTTGCGGAAAAGCTCGACCTGCTGGTGGTCGGGGTCGATCAGCAGGTATTCCTTCAGGGTCGGCAGGCTGCGGTAGGCGATGAACTTGTCGCCGCGATCGTAGGCGGCCGTCGATGGAGAAAGGATTTCGGCGACCAGCACGGGATGGCTCATGGTTTGTTCGGCGCGATGGTCGTCCGCATCGCAAGTGACAAAGACATCCGGATAGAAATAACTGCGCTTCGTGGCGACCTCGATCTTCATGTCGGCCATATAGGCGCGGCAAGGTGTACCGGTCAGGGCTTCGTCGAGGGCCGCGAACAGGTTGCCGGAGACGGTGACATGCCGTCTTGAAGCGCCGCCCATGGCAAACACCTCTCCGGCGACGTATTCGTGCTTTTCCATCTGAATGGCTTCCCAGGCCAAGAATTGTTCGGGACCAATGACGGGCACTTCGGCAGGCAGCGCCATGATTCATCTCCGGTTCGCGTATTCGGCTTGATTCTAAACCACCCCCGAAACTGAAATCCTGGAATCGAAGCGAAGAAACAAGGCGAAACAAGAGGCTGGGCTCAAATCATTTCGAAGCGCGCTTGAAGTTGGCAGGCAGGATTCGGCAGGAGCCGCGATCGACCGCCTTACCGGACTTGGACCCAAGGTCGGAATCCTTGCCAAGCCAGCCCCTGGTTCGAGGGTCGCCGGCGATGTGGCGGTTTTCCATGCGTGACGAAAACGGCTGCGACGCCAACCGTCCGGTTACGTTCTCGGCGGAGCGAGTGGCCTGGCCAGCCTGGCCACCGAATCATTGTACGGATAATGGACACACGCTATACTGGGATCTGTTGAATTGCCGAGGTGACATCATGCTTGCTTCCTCCAAGACCCAGCGTGTCGATTTGCGCATCTCTGCTGCCGCCAAGCAGATGATTCAGGCGGCGGCGCAGGCGCAAGACAAGACGGTCAGCGAGTTCCTGCTCGACAGCGGTCTGGCCTCTGCTGCCGAGACACTGGCTGATCGTCGCCTGTTCCTTCTTGATGATGCCCAGTGGGCGGCTTTCGAGATCGCGTTGAATGCGCCGCCTCGCGTGCGACCGCGCCTCGCCGTCCTGATGAAAACCGGCAAGTAGCCATTCGTGGCGACGAACGACTGGATCATCCGGAAACTCGAACGATCCGATCGGGTCGAGCCCTTTGACTGCGGATATGCAGCCCTCAACCGCTACCTTGCCCGTTTCGCATTGAGCAACTCGTCGTCCGGCGGGGCGCAAACCTATGTGGCGCTCACTGCTGAACGCGTGGTCGGCTATTACAGTCTGGCAGTCGGGGCGGTGGCGCATACGGATGCGCCGCCCCGCATGGCCAAGGGCTTGGCCCGCCATCCGGTGCCCGTAATGTTGCTGGCCAGACTCGCTGTCGACAACGCGGTCAAGGGCAAAGGCTTGGGTGTTTCCCTGCTGTACGACGCACTGGCGAGAACCCTCCAGGCGGCGGATATCGCCGGCATCCGTGCGGTACTAGTCCATGCCAAGGACGACGATGCCCGGCGCTTTTACGAGCATTTCGATTTTGATCCCAGTCCGAGCGATTCGTATCACCTTTACCTGCTGATCAAGGATCTGCGAAAAGCAGCCAATTGAGCGAGGGACCAAGGCAACAAAACAATAGGGGACAGACCACGTTTAATTCTGCGCTCCCCTGGCTCCCAAGCCAGCGAGGGCACAGTTGCTCAAGAAACCGCCTCCCGCAAAGAGGCGGTTTCTTGCTTTTGGCATCCCTCGCTGGTGTGCTGATCGCCCTGTGAATCTGCGCGGCCTCGCCAGCGCTGACTCTTCATGTGTGATCGGCGTCGGCTCACGCCGCGCCTGTCGTGGCGCCCGTCAAATTGAACGCCCGACACTTCTCTTGTTGGCCGAGCCGCGCCATCCAGTCCTGCCGTGTCGGCAAATTGCCGCACGCTCACGATCTCCAGCGCCGGCAACTTCTCCACAAACAATCGACACGAATAACAGGGCATGTACGACGTTCGATTGACCATCAGTCGACGTTACGAAACAGGCGTGCCCATGGAATCGCGACCTCGACGCTTGCCAGCTCCAGTGCCTGCCGGGGCTGAAATCGTGCAGCACCAGAGGCCGTCCCCCCTTTGCGGAAAAGCTCGACCTGCTGGTGGTCGGGGTCGATCAGCAGGTATTCCTTCAGGGTCGGCAGGCTGCGGTAGGCGATGAACTTGTCGCCGCGATCGTAGGCGGCCGTCGATGGAGCAAGGACTTCGGCGACCAGCACAGGATGGCTCATGGTTTGTTCGGCACGATGGTCGTCCGCATCGCAAGTGACAAAGACATCCGGATAGAAATAACTGCGCTTCGTGGCGACCTCGATCTTCATGTCGGCCATATAGGTACGGCAGGGGGTACCGGTCAGGGCTTCGTCGAGCGCTATGGAAAGGTTGAGCGCAATCGTGACATGCCGTCTTGAGGCGCCGCCCATGGCAAACACCTCTCCGGCGACGTATTCGTGCTTTTCCATCTGAATGGTTTCCCAGGCCAGGTATTCTTCGGGACCAATGACGGGCACTTCGGCAGGCAGCGCCATGATTCATCTCCGGTTAGCGTATTCGGCTTGATTCTAAACCACCCCCGAAACTGAAATCCTGGAATCGAAGCGAAGAAACAAGCGAAACAAGAGGCTGGGCTCAAATCATTTCGAAGCGCGCTTGAAGTTGGCAGGCAGGATTCGGCACGAGCCGCGATCGACCGCCTTGTCGGACTTGGACCCAAGGTCGGAATCCTTTCCAAGCCGGCCGCTGGTTCGAGGGTCGCCGGCGATGTCGCGGTTGTCCTTGCGTGGCGAAAACGGCTGCGATGCCAGCCGTCCGGTTACGTTCTCCGCAGAGCGAGTGGCCGGGCCAGCGTGGCCACCGAATCGTTGTACGGATAGTGGACAAACGCCATGTCGAGGCTTGTTGAATTTCACAGGTGACATCATGCTCGCTTCCTCCAAGACCCGACGTGTCGGTTTCTCCGCTCGGTCCGAGCGCGAGCTGATGGATTGCCTGGGCCCAAGCTCGATCCGCAGTCCGCTTGCCGCGTCGAAATCGTGTTCCAACGCCAGGTCGTAGTGCGCCGCGAGCTTCCCGCTATGGGCCGCAAACGACTGCTGTAGGCGCAGCGCGACGCGTGCGGCGTCAGGCTTGTCGCCGAGGCGACGATAGACCAGCGTGTCGCTGCCCGGCGGTTCCACCAGGTCGCGCGCCCTCGATGTCCGCGGCGGAAAGACGCCGAATCTTCAGGCCGCAGGCCATGTGCTCGCGCCGACAGGTGCCGGTAGCGCGCATGGTTCTGGAACACCATCGCGATGTTGCGGTCCTTCTGCTTCAGTGGTCCAGATGGATGACCACGCGCTCGCCGATGGGGGTCTCGCCTTCGGTGACGGCTTCGAGGCCCGCCACCGCCACCGGGTCGGCAGCAGCGCGGTGGCCATCACCAGATGCCATTCGGTCAGCGCGTCGCCGCTGATGAATATGCGCTTGATGCGGATCTCGGTGGTGTACATGTTCTCCTGCGTGGTGATCAGGAGCGGTCAGAGGTACTGGTTCCGGCCGCAGATGAACTGGATCACGAAAAGCGCGGCCCTGCAGGTCTTCGACAGCGGCAACAGCACTTCCCTGAAGAAGCGCAGCGGCCCGGCACCGTCGATGCACGCCTCCTGGGCTAGTTCGTCGGACACGGTGGAAGAACTGGCGGACGAGGAGGGTGGCGTTCGCGGAAGGGATCAGCAGCTTACTGCTGCGGCGTTTCCGGCAGCGTTTCGGGCGGCATTTCGGGCGGCGTTTCGGGCGGCGTTTCGGGCGGCGCTTGCGGCGGCGCGTCAATCGGCTTGATGGGCCGTCCGGGCTTGCCGCGCGTTGTACGCCGACCCAGTGCCTGTTCGATTTGCGTCGTGAACCGTGAATCACCCAAGGCGAAATTGCCATTCGTCGCCAGGCGGATCTCGTCGACCAGACCCGGTTCGAGTTCATGGCGAAACAACTCCCGGTAGGCGGCTTGCCGGGTTTCCACGTCCGCGCCTTGCGCCAGATAAATCGCTTGCGGCGCCAGCACCGCGTCAGGTTCACCCTGCGCGTTCGCCCGGTAACTTGACCAGCGGTAGTCCGCCGGATGCGCCACCATCGCGGCCCTGACCGGATTCAGCTCGATATAGCGGTAGCAGGCCAGCACATAGGCATCATCCTGCATCAAGCACGAGCGAAAGCGGCCTTCCCACAGCGTGCCGGTGCGCTGGTAGGTCCGATTGACGTACTGCACATAGCGCTGGCTCAGCGCCTTCATCACACCGCCCAGACTGCTTTCGTGCGATGGAGTCAGCAACAGATGCACGTGATTGGTCATCAGGCAGTATGCATGGATCTGGCAACCGTGCTTTACGGCCTGTTCGCCCAGATGGTCCAGGTAAAATCGGTAATCTTCGTCCGCGTAGAAACACGCGCCACGATTATTGCCGCGCTGAATCAGATGGAGGGGGACTCCTGGAACGGACAGGCGAGGTCGGCGTGGCATGGGTGGTCAACAGTTGGGAAATTCAAGGC
>JADJQA010000031.1 GCA_016712985.1 Sulfuritalea sp.
TCTCCTTACGTCGATCCTGCCGCTGCCCGACATGCTTGCGCCGGGCTGGTTCTTTCTCTGCCGGGTCGGCTACGCCTGGTACGCGGACCATCGCCGCTGGGGCACGCGCGAGCTGGCCGGCGTGCTGCACGACTACCGGCTGCGCTGGATGCGGCGGGTGCTGGAGCGGGAGAACCGGATTGCCGAGCTGCCCTGAGCCGGGGGCGGCGGTGGTAAGCCGCCTGGATTCCGGCGTGCGCCGGAATGACGAGGCGAAGATCGTGCGCCTTTGGGCGCCGTCGACCGGGTGCAGGCGATGGTCTCGGGCATCGGCTTCATCGCCGTTTCGCCGGCGCCGACTTTTGCGCACGACCGACCAGACCGCTGCGGGCATCATCGGGAAGCACCGGCGTATCGGTTGAAATGTGGTGCCATTATTGGTACCATTGATTGATGGCGTCTTCCGGAAAAATCCTCGACCAGATGCGCCGCGAGCCGAACAATGTTCGCTTCGCCGATCTGAAAAAGTTGTGCGAGTCGTATTTCGGGAAGCCCCCGCCAGACCGGCACCAGCCACGCCATCTTCAAGACGCCCTGGGTAGGCGATCCGCGAATCAACATCCAGGACGACAAAGGCAAGGCCAAGGCCTATCGGGTGAGGCAGGTGCTGCTTGCAATCGACAAACGGGAAGGGCTGCGCAATGAGCGTTGATCATTACACCTACCGCGTCACCTGGTCCGCCGAGGACGGCGAGCACGTCGGACTGTGCGCCGAGTTTCCTTCGTTGTCGTGGCTGGCGAAAACGCCTGAAGCCGCGCTGAAGGGTGTCCGGCGGGTCGTGGCTGAAGTGGTGGCCGACCTGCAGGCGACGGGCGAGGACATTCCCGTTCCGCTGGCGGAAAAGCACTACAGCGGCGAGTTTCGCGTGCGCATTCCGCCGCAGGTGCATCGCGCTTTGGCAACCGAGGCCGCCGAGCAGGGCGTCAGCCTGAACCGGCTGGCGAGCGCAAAACTGGCGGCTTGAAGCGGAATTCTGCGACCACTGATTGCCGATCCCAAGGACCAACCGCCGTGCTCCCGGCGCCGACTTTTGCGGGAACCGGTTGATCTTCGGCGACAATCTGCTGGGTTTTAACTCCCTCGAATTCGCGGCATAACCTGGCAGACCACACGGACGCGCGAGCTGGCCAGCGTGCTGCACGAATGCCGGCTGCGCTGGATGCGGCGGGTGCTGGAACGGGAAAACCGGATCGCCGATACGGTGGTGCTGCAGACGGTGATGCGCAGCGACAAGCGGTTCATCACCACCACGCTGTTCATCATCGCCGGCCTGATCAGCAGCCTCGGCACGGTCGACCGGGTGCAGGCCATGGTCTCGGGCATCGGCTTCATCGCCGTGTCTTCGCGCAAAACATTGGAGCTCAGGATGCTGGTGCTGATCGGCATTTTGGTGTTTGCCTTTTTCAAGTTCACCTGGTCGCTGCGCCAGTTCAAATCACGCTGATGCTGTTCGCCTCGGCGCCGATGCCGGCGGAGAAGGATGCGCCGGACCGCGCCGATTTCGCGCCGCGCGCGGCGATGATGGTGACGCACGGCTTTGCCAGCTTCAACCGCGGGCTGCGCGCGTATTTCTTCGGCCTCGCGGCGCTGGCCTGGTTCATCCAGCCCTGGGCGCTGGTGCTGGCGAGTTCCTGGGTGGTGGCGGTGCTCTACTGGCGCGACAGCCGCTCGGCCACGCTGGCAACGCTGGCCGGGCCGGTGACGGGCAGGGAACTGCCGTGAGCCGAGGGCGGAGGATGTAAGCCGCCTGGATTCCGGCGTGCGCCGGAATGACGAGGCGAAGATGGTGCGCGCCTTTGGGGATGGTCGCCGTTACCTGCCCGCGAATCCGCAGCGGCGAGGGCAGGGATTTTCCTGCCCCGGCCTGCTGCGCAGGGGTCTTATCAGCGGGATCCCAGGTACGCAGAGCGCAGCCAGCGCCGAGCTATGCGCGAACCGGTTGATCGCATTGTTTGCAAGTAGGCAAGCTGATATTCTTCGCGGAAGAAAATCAGTGAAATTCTGCGTATGCTTCAAGCGGATGGCTGGTTTCTGGTGGCGACACGAGGCAGCCATCGACAGTACAAACACCCCGTGAAGCCTGGCCGGGTTACGGTGCCGGGCAAGCCAAGTGATGATGTTGCTCCCGGTACTTTGAACAGCATCATGAAGCAGTCCGGTTTGAAGAAGTGAGGTCACCATGCGTTACGCCATCGTAATTGAAAAGGCTGAATCGAATTACTCTGCCTATGTCCCCGACTTGCCGGGGTGCGTCGCTACGGGTGCAAGCATTCAGCAGGTCGAGGCGGAAATTCGCGAAGCCATCGAGTTTCATATCGAAGGTTTGCGAGAAGACGGAAGCCTGGTCCCCTCGCCGTCCAGTAAAGTCGAGTACATCGAAATCGCGGCGTAACCCGGCAGGCCGCACGGACGCGCGATAAAGCCGCGCAGCGCCCGTGACTTCCGTTATGCCTTCGACGCAAATTGCCATTGACGCATGATGCCCGTTTTGTCACCACGCCCCGGTGCACTTTCAAATCCTTGGAGAAATTACCCACCCCGAAACGTTTGCGGTCGGGTCCGCAATTCGGGAGATCGCCCGGTTGCGAAAGCTCTACGGAAAAGGACGTTGGCGAAAGCGCAAAGGTATTGCCCGAGTTCGCCTTGATGACGGGTCGGTCTTTCTGGCCGAAATTCATTGGTACGAAGCTACGGGCATTGGTAAACGTGAGTTGAAAATAAAGCGCCTTATCGAAGGTTACTGACTATGGCTCGCTCATCCCGATATTTGGTGGTCTGCCTCAAGAACGATGGCTACGACGTCTCTCTTGAAAAGCGAAAAATTTACGTCGCGATTCCCGACGCCTCAGCGGCGAAACATGGGCTTGTTCGCGTCTTTGACGAGTCCGGGGACGACTACCTTTTCCCCAGTGAATTGTTTGCTTCCGTTGAGTTGCCAACATCCGTTCGACGGGCTGTCCTTACAGCAGCATAAGCCGGCAGTCCACACGGCCGCTGTGCGATAAAGTCGCGCAGCGCCCGTGACTTCCACGATAAACGCCACCGGCGCAATCGGCCTGCACGCCAAGGCAGGGCGTTACGGGCCGCGGATCCACTGCAACCAAGGACCGCGATGAACTCGCCCCTTCCGTCGATCTTGCCGCTGCCCGACATGCTTGCGCTGGGCTGGTACTTTCTCTGCTGGGTCGGCTACGCGCATTACGCGGACGCGCAGGGAACTGCCGTGAGCCGAGGGCGGAGGATGTAAGCCGCCTGGATTCCGGCCCCGGATCGGAGTCCGGGGTGACGTTCTTGCGCCGGAATGACGAGGCGAAGATGGTGCGCGCCTTTGGGGATGGTCGCCGTTACCTGCCCGCGAATCCGCAGCGGCGAGGGCAGGGTTTTTCTGCCCCGGCCTGCTGCGCAGGGGTCTGATCAGCGGAATCCCAGGTACGCAGAGCGCCGCCAGCGCCGACTTTTGCGGGAAGCGGTTGCTCTTCGGCGGCAAGCTGCCGGGATTCAAGCCCCTCGAATTCGAGGGAATTGGAAACGAGGCCGGACGCAACAGCTACTTCCCGTCAGCCGGGGAGTGATTGGGCACCACTACCCGGAATGAGCGAGAATCACGCTTTCTCCACCGGAGTCAAACCATGGAACTGACCGCGGTACTTACTCCCGCCGAAGAAGGCGGGTACGTTGCCCTGAATCCCGAGACCGGCACCACTTCGCAAGGTGAAACCGTCGAAGAGGCCGTCGCCAACTTGCAAGAAGCAACTGAACTGTATCTGTCGGTGTTTCCCATCGCTGCGCCGGGGCATCCGCTGGTAACAACGTTCAGCGTTCCCGCGCATGCCTAAGCTGCCGCGTGTTTCGGGCGCTGCCGTAGTACGGGCATTGGAGCGCCTGGGTTTCGAAAAGCTGCGCCAATCCGGAAGTCACGTCATCCTACGCCGTGGTTCGAAAGGCTGCGTCGTGCCCATGCACGGCGAAGTCAAAGTGGGCACCTTGGCAGGCGTCTTGCGCCAGGCCGATGTGTCGCCCGACGAATTCATCGCGGCCCTGTAATCGCGGCGCGCAACCCGGCGTTCAAAGCGGCCTGCGCGCAAACCTGTTCATCACCACCACGCTGTTCAACATCGCCGGCCTGATCAGCAGGCTCGGCACGGTCGACCGGGTGCAGGCCATGGTCTCGGGCATCGGCTTCATCGCCGTGTCGTCGCGGGAGACTTTGGAGCTCAGGCTCCTGGTGCTGATCGGAATTTTCGTGTTCGCCTTCTTCAAGTTCACCTGGTCGCTGCGCCAGTTCACTCACGCTGATGCTGTTCGCCTCGGCGCCGATGCCGGCGGAGAAGGATGCGCCGGACCGCACCGATTTCGCGCCGCGCGCGACGATGTTGGTGACGCACGGCGTCGCCAGCTTCAACCGCGAGCTGCGCGCGCATTTCTTCGGCCTCGCGGCGCTGGCGTGGTTCATCCAGCCATGGGCGCTGGTGCTGGCGAGTTCCTGGGTGGTGGCGGTGCCCTACTGGCGCAACAGCCGCTCGGCCACGCCGGCGACGCTGGCCGGGCCGGTGACGGGCAGGGAACTGCCGTGAGCCGGGGGCGGATGTAAGCCGCCTGGATTCCGGCGTGCGCCGGAATGACGGCGCGAAGATCGTGCGCGCCCTTGGGGATGGTCGCGGTGTCGCCGGCGCCGACTTGTCGCGCATGACCGGATAGCCGGCCTGCAATTGTCACCGCCGGGAAATGCTTCGCCGTCCAGACCGCTGACGACATCGTCGGGAAGCAGCGGAGTGTTGATTGAAATGTGGTGCCGCTATTGGTACCACTGATTCATGCCGTCTTCCGGCAGGATCCTCGACCAGATGCGACGCGAGCCGAACAACGGTCGCTTCGCCGATCTGAAAAAGTTGTGCGGGGCGTATTTCGGGAAGCCGCGCACGGCAAGCTGACGGCGCAGCATTTCACGCGCCGGCAAGTGCCAACTGTCCAGGTCAGTGCAGGTCGGAAGCCAGCGACGCCCTGACCGCTTCCGGCAGGGCGCCGGTGTTGGCTTCGTACTCTGGGTGGTCGACGCCGACCGAGATCGCGGCGCCGGTCTTCGCGGCGGCGATCATGCCCGTCGACAACTCGAAGCGCAGGAAATGCACGGCCGAGGTCTTTTCCTCGTTCTCGCGCTCGAGGTCTTCATCGGCAATCGCGAATACCGGATCGAAGCCGGCGACGCGAACCCACACCCGGTCCTCGACGCCCTTGAGTTTGGCCAGCATCGCCCGTCGCTGTGCCTCGTCGGCGTACTCGATCTGCAGCGTGACCTTGAAGTTGCTGCCGTCCGGAACCAGCGGCGCGTAGGACTCCATTTCATGGACGATGCCGTCTTCCTCGAAGATCTTTTCCACGCGCAGCATTTCCTGAATCTGGTAGCGGATCAGCACTTCGTTCTCGAATATCAGCAACAGGTGCTCGCCCAGCGCGACGCGGCGCAGCTTTTTCTGTGCCATCACTTCGGCGCGGATGGCGGGACGTGCCTTGGCGTAAGCTTCCAGGGTCATCAGGGATTCACGGGTGATCGTCATTGCGGTTTCCATTTCATTCAAGTCCGTAGGCGATGCGTAACAAGGTCAGCGGATGCTGCTTCTCTTTGCGGCCGGCGGCGCCGGCCTCGTTCATGCCCTGCAGGATGTGGCGTCCGGCAATCGCGCAGTCGGAACTCACATAGTCCGGTTCATCCTTGGCCATGGCCCTGAACACCGGCTTGCCGATTTTCATCGACAGTTCGTAGTACTCCTCCTTGACGCCCCAGGTGCCGTCGTGGCCGGCGCAGCGCTCCACCGTATTCACCGTGGCGCCGGTCATCTTGAGCATTTCTTCGGTCTTCCTGCCGACGTTCTGCACGCGCGAATGGCAGGGGATGTGATACGACACCTTGCCCAGATCGACCTTGAAGTCGTTCTTCAGCAACCCGCCCTTGCTGCGCAGGACGAAATATTCGAAGGGGTCGACCATGGCTGCCGACACGGTCCTGCAGCGCGCGTCGTCGGCGAACAGCAGCGGAATCTCGCTCTTGAACATCAGCGTGCAGGAGGGCACGGGAGTCATGATGGCGTAGCCAGCCTGGGCCAGATCGTGCATCAGCGGGATGTTGCGCTCCTTGTACTGCTCCACCTTTTCCAGATTGCCCAGCTCGAGCTTGGGCATGCCGCAGCAGGTCTCGCCCTGAACGACGACATACGGAATTTCATTGTGGTCGAGCAGCTTGAGCAGGTCGTGGCCGATGCCGGGCTCGTTGTAATTCACGTAGCAGGTCGAAAACACAGCGACCTTGCCGGAAGTCTTGGCGCCATCACGCACCGGATGGTTGTAGCTCGGCGTGGCGTTGGCGCGGAAATTGGCGCTGTCGAATTCCGGCAACTGACGTTCCTTCTGTACGCCGAGGACCTGTTGCAGCACGGCGCGCGCGGGGCCGAACTTGTTGGCGGCATTCACGGCGTAAACCACGACCGGAATCGAGGACAGGGTGCCGACCAGTTCGGTCGAGGTCAGCAGCTTGTCGCGGAATTTCATTTTTCCGGTCTTGTACTGGATCGCCTTGGCGCGCAGCATGGTGTGCGGGAAATCCAGATTCCACTCGTGCGGCGGCACGTAGGGGCACTTGGTCATGTAGCACACGTCGCACAGGTAGCACTGGTCGACGACTTTCCAGAATTTTTCCTTTGGCACGCCGGCGGTTTCGGCGTCGCCTGCTTCGTCGATGTAATCGAACAGCAACGGAAACGCATTGCACAGCGAGACGCAACGGCGGCAACCGTGACAGATGTCGAAGATGCGCTCGAGCTCCTGCTCGCACGCTGCTTCATCATGAAAGTCGGGATTCTTCCAATCGATCCGATGTCGGGTCGGAGCTTCGAGGTTGCCTTCGCGCATGGCAGGTCCGTTGTCGTGATTTCATAAGTCGGTGCCGGCGACACGCCCTTCGACAAGCTCACGATCAGGTGACTCCCTTCGGAGCCGATCCTGATGAGCCTGGCGAACCACCTGTCGCCGGGTAAGAATCAGCCGTTCAGGCTGTCCAGCGTGCGCTGAAACTTGTTGGCGTGCGAACGCTCGGCTTTGCCCAAGGTCTCGAACCAGTCGGCGATTTCGTCGAAGCCTTCGTCACGAGCGGTCTTGGCCATGCCCGGATACATATCGGTGTATTCGTGCGTCTCGCCGGCAATGGATGCCTTCAGGTTGTCGGAGGTACCGCCAATCGGCAGGCCGGTCGCCGGATCGCCACAGGTTTCAAGATACTCGAGGTGGCCGTGGGCATGCCCGGTCTCGCCCTCGGCGGTGGAACGGAAAACTGCGGAAACGTCGTTGAAGCCTTCGATGTCGGCCTTGTTTGCGAAATACAGATAGCGACGGTTGGCCTGCGACTCGCCGGCAAATGCCGCCTTCAGGTTGCCTTCGGTTTTGGATCCCTTGAGTTGCATGTTGATACTCCTCTGCGTTGGATTGGAGGCGCCGGGCTGACGCGCGGCCCCAAGTCATTGAGCTGTAACAGGATTTCAGAGCAGGCTGAGGCCGGTTTGGACGGCATCAAGCCCGACGCCCGTAACCATGCGCTCGCGGACCTGTTTCAACTTTAGCCCAATGGCCAGACAAGTTCTAATTGTATTTTTTGACTGGCACGATAGACATCGGCTATCGGCTCATTTCATCGGCCGGGTTCCCGGCAGATGGCAGTCAAGCACCGCCTGGCGCATCACGTCGATGGCCTTGTGGCGCGGAAAGCTGGAGCGCCAGACCAGGCCGACGCGGCGCGTCGGCGTCGGATCGATGAAGGGCTTGACCCGCAGCAAGGGGTCGTCGGGGGCGATGCCGTCGACGCTGCTGGACGGCATCACGGTGACGCCGATGCCGGAGGAGACCATGTGGCGGATGGTTTCCAGCGAGCTGCCTTCCAGTACCTGCGGCGATGCGCCGCGACTGGCCCGAGCGCAAAGGTCGAGTACCTGGTCGCGGAAACAGTTGCCGGCGCCCAGCATCAGCAGCGGTTCATCCAGCAGTTGCTCCGGCCGAAGTGTCTTGAGGCCGGCCCACGGATGGCCCACCGGGACCAGTGTGCGAAAGGCTTCTTCATACACCGGCTGGGCGACCAGGCCGGGTTCTTCGATCGGCAGCGCCAGCACCAGCACGTCGAGCTCGGAGGACTTCAGCCTTTCCAGCAGGTTTTCGGTGTAGCCCTCGGCAATGAACAGGGGCATCTGCGGGGCACGCGCCTTGACTCGCGGCACCAGCGCTGGCAGCAGCCAGGGGCCGATGGTGTAGATCACACCGAGGCGCAGGGGGCCTGCGAGGGGGTCCTTGCCGGCAGCGGCAATCTCCGCCACGCGCGCGGCTTCCGCCAGCGCGCGTTCGGCCTGGGCCACCACCTGCGCGCCAACCGGCGTGGTGCGAACATCGCCGGAGCTGCGCTCGAACAAGGCGACACCGAGTTCGTCTTCGAGCTTCTTGACCGCGACCGAAAGGGTCGGCTGCGAGACGTTGCACTTGTCCGCCGCACGCCCGAAGTGGCGTTCCCGGCTCAGCGCGACGATATAGCGAAGTTCGGTGAGGGTCATGGAAGATCGTTGGATTCGTATAAGTGTCCGCGGCAACAAGGAAACCGGCTGTCGGTGCTGTCATGGCGGCGTCGAGTTGTTCGCGCGAGACTATCACGACCCTGCTGTCGTCGCCGGGGATCACGCGAAATCCGTTGCGCAAGGGCGGTGCCAGCAGATCGTGAGCCCACGGCTGGCGGACGCTCACGTCGGCTCCCACGCCAAGCCGACCGAGGGGCGCCAAGATCGAACGATCGTGCTATTTATAGGCCAAAAAAAAGCGGGGCTGCGTTTCAGTTCCACGGTATTCCCTTTCATTCATGAATCGCGGCGTTATCGCGAACCAGTCGATCAAAAGCAACGAGTGCCCGGCGGTCCGCATCCGGATCGTTGAACAGACGGCGACCCTGCTGGGTCACCTGGTAGATCCCGGCGAGTTCGAAGGCAAACTGGTCAATATCCGTGTCCCGGCGCAATTCCCCGGTTTCGACGGCTTTGGCCACCGCATCGGCCAGGGTGCGCCGCAAGGCAAGCAGGCTCTTCTTCACCTCCTCGCGCAGCGCACCGGGTTGGTCGTCGAACTCCGCGGCGGCGGCATTGATCACGCAACCACCCGGCAGATTCACCGCCCGTGTCCAGTTCAGCCAATTGACCACGATCGCGCGCAAGCGGGCCAGGCCGCGAGGTTCGCGCAGCGCCGGACGCAGAACGGCTTCGGCGAAGCGCTGCTGGGATTCGCGCAGCACGGCGAGTTGCAATTCCTCCTTTGATCCGAAATGTGCGAACAAGCCGCTCTTCGACATGTGTGTGCGCTCGGCCAGTACACCGATGCTCAGGCCGCTCACCCCGATGCAACTCGCCAACGAGAAAGCCTCGTCGAGGATCGCTTGCCGTGTTTCTTCTCCCTTGCCCATGGACACTGTATAGAACGATCGTTCGTTAATGTCAACCGCGTCAGCGAAATGCTTTTGCCTTCAACCAAGCTCCGGCTTGTGGCCGTTGGCAGGGAGTCGGACCGCGAGCAGTCAGTCAAGGTGAAGCGAGTGCCGTCCCCCTGCCCCGTCATTCCGGGCTTGACCCGAAATCCAGTGGTGCATCGCTTGATTCCGGCTTTCGCCGGAATAGCCTGCCCCGGCCTCGATCCGGGGAAGAACGGATCCATTATCTTCAACGTGCCGACCTGCTAGTCTCGCTCACCGCGCCACCTGAAACCGATGAATTGGGTTATATTGCGACGCAATAGACACGCTTGACGCGCGCCCCGCGATTTGCCGGTGGATCTTGCGGCTTTGCCTGTCAGGTGTTGCATCACCCCCTGCTACGGCTGTAATGCGCAAGTCAGAACGCCCGCCCCTGTTCGTGAAGAACGGGCGCAGCGCTCTCCAGCCAAGCCCGGCTTGGCCGCGGCGGAGTCTCGGGGGACCCCACCAAGCCGCTTCGGCGGCAACCATCAGGACCATTCCATGACAGAAGCCAATCCTTCCCTGTTGAGCAAAATTTCCCTCGCCTTTGGCACTTTTTTCAGCATCATTTCCGATAGCCGGTTTGCCGCCCGCGTGCGAGACCTGCGTGCCGGCGAGCAGCGGATCGAGCCCTCGGCCCCGGCTCCCGCCGCGCCGAAGCCTCCGGTCGCACCGCTGCGCGAAGCCGCGCCCGACGGCGCCTTGCAGCTCCTCGGCCTGTTCCAGCGCGAGGCGCGGTTCGTTGATTTCATCCGCGAAGACATCACCGCCTACGCCGACGCCGAGATCGGCGCCGCCGTGCGCGTGGTGCATGAAGGCTGCCGCAAGGTGCTTCACGACAATTTCACGATCAACCCGGTGCGCGACGAAGCCGAAGGCAGCCGGATCACGCTGCCGGCAGGCTTCGACGCCGCGGCGATTCGCATCATCGGCAACGTCGTCGGCCAGCCGCCCTTCCACGGCAGCATTGTTCACCGCGGCTGGCGCGTCGTCGAAACCCGCCTGCCCAAACTGGCCGGCGGCCACGAACTCCGCATTGTCGCGCCGGCGGAGGTGGAGCTATGAGTGCTCCCCGCCGGGCCGTCCCAAGGGGGGCGCAGCCAACCTACGGAGCCGCGCAGCGGCGAACCACTGTCACCCCCTGCCTTGGGGCGAAGGCAGGGTTTCGCGGAGCACTGCTCCGCGCTGCCGTAGCCGGCCGGCTATGCAGAGCCGGCCGTGGGATCGGGGCTGGGGGGAGGGTAGTCCAATGAGCCAGCCGCAATTCTCCATCGGAATCGACCTCGGAACCACCCACTGCGCGCTGTCCTACGTCGAGGTCGGCAAGTCCGACGACGAGCCGGTCGACCAGGGCGTGTTGCCGATTCCGCAGTTGACCGGGCCTGGCTCGGTCGAGTCGCTGGATCTGCTGCCCTCGTTCCTCTACCTGCCGCATCCGAGCGAACTGGCGGCCGGCGATCTGAGCCTGCCATGGACTGCAGACCAGGATTTTGCGGTCGGTGAAATGGCGCGCAGCCGCGGCGCGGCGACGCTGATCCGGCTGGTTTCCCGCGCCCAGAGCTGGCTCTGTCATGCCGGCGTCGATCGACGCGCGGCGATCCTGCCCAACGACGCGCCGCCGGAAGTGCCGCGGCTTTCGCCATTCGAGGCCTCGCAGCGCTACCTTGCCCATCTGCGCGCCGCCTGGGACCATGCGCGGCCCGCGGCGCCCTTCGTCGATCAGGAAATCGTCGTCACGATTCCCGCGTCATTCGACCCGGCGGCCCGCGAACTGACCGCCGAGGCGGCCAGGGCGGCAGGCTGCGAGCACATGATCCTGCTCGAAGAGCCGCAGGCGGCGCTGTATAGCTGGATCCAGAAAAGCGCCGGCGGCTGGCGCAAGCAGGTGCGGCCGGGCGACATCATCCTGGTTGTCGATGTCGGCGGCGGTACCAGCGACTTTTCGCTGATCGCCGTGCTCGAACGCGAAGGCGCCCTCGAACTGCACCGGGTAGCCGTCGGCGAACACATCCTGCTCGGCGGCGACAACATGGACCTGGCGCTGGCCTATGCCGTCGCCGGCAAGTTGTCCGCGCAGGGTACCAAGCTCGATGCCTGGCAACTGCGCGCGCTGACCCATGCCTGCCGCTCGGCCAAGGAAACCCTGCTCGGCGATGCGGAAATGGCCGCCGTGCCGCTGGTCATCGCCAGTCGCGGTGCGAAGCTGATCGGCGGGTCGATCCGCAGCGAACTGACGCGTGCGGAACTCGCCGCGACGCTGCTCGAAGGTTTCTTCCCGCCCGCCGCCATTGTCGACCGCCCCCAGGGTCGCGGCCGCGGCGGCCTGACCCAGCTCGGCCTGCCCTACGCGCAGGACGCCGCGATCACGCGCCACCTGGCCGCCTTCCTGGCCCGCCAGCTTGCCGCGACCGACGATCTGGAGGGTTTCGCCGGCCATCTGCCGGATGGTGCGAGCTTCCTCCATCCGACGGCGATCCTTTTCAATGGCGGCGTTTTCAAGTCCGATCTGCTGGCCCAGCGCATGCTGACCACCGTCAATTCCTGGCTCGCCGCCGAGGGCGCACCGGCCGCGCGTCCGCTCGAAGGCGCCGACCTCGACCTGGCCGTCGCGCGCGGCGCCGCCTACTACGGCTATGTGCGGCGCGGCGGCGGCGTGCGGATCCGTGGCGGCACGGCCCGTTCCTATTACGTTGCCGTCGAATCGGTGATGCCCGCGGTACCCGGCGTGCTGCCGCCGGTGCAGGCGCTGTGCCTGGCGCCCTTCGGCATGGAAGAAGGCACCGAGGCCGCCTTGTCGGCGCAGGAATTCGGCCTGGTGGTCGGCGAGGAAGTGCGCTTCCGCTTCTTCGGCTCGTCGGTGCGCCGCCAGGACCAGGTCGGCGCATTGCTCGAAGAATGGCAGCCCGATGAACTCCAGGAGCTGGACGAGATCAAGACCACGCTGCCGAGCGAAGGCCGCGCCGCCGGCGAGGTGGTACGCGTCAAGTTGCAGGCGCGGGTAACCGAGGCCGGAACCCTCGAACTCGAAGCGCTGCCGCACGACGGTTCTGCGCGCTGGAAAGTCGAGTTCGATGTTCGGGGCGGCGCCCCGAACCAAGTGGGATGAACCTGAAAACCTCAGTTGAAGCACAGAGGCCCAGAGAACGCAGACGAAAATCAAAGTGCTGGGCGGTAACGCCGAGTCGCCCGACGGGTGAGAGGCTGCCGACTCACAAGGTATTGATTCATAGTTTTTCTCTGTGCCTCTGTGCCTCTGTGTCTCTGTGGTGAGGTTCTCTGGATGAAGCAGCGCTACATCGTCGGCATCGATCTCGGGACCAGCAACACGGTCGTTGCCTACGCCGCGCCGGGGAAGCAGCAGGTCGAGCTTTTCGAGATCGAGCAACTGGTCGGTCCGGGCCAGGTTGCGGCCAGACCGCTGCTGCCTTCGGTTCGTTACCATCCGGCCGCTGGGGAAATCAGCCCCGGCGATTTGCAACTGCCCTGGACACCGCCGGACGGCGCCGATACCGCAATCACCGGCCGCCTCGCGCTCGATCTGGGCGCCCAGGTGCCGGGGCGGCTGGTGTCCAGCGCCAAGAGCTGGCTGTCGCACGCCTCGGTCGACCGGATGGCGCCGATCCTGCCGTGGGGCGCCGACGAGGATATCGCCAGGGTCTCGCCGGTCGGTGCCAGCGCGAGCTACCTCGCGCATGTCCGCACCGCCTGGCTGCACCGCTTTCCCAAGGCGCCGCTGGAACAGCAGCAGCTCCTCCTGACCGTCCCCGCCTCCTTCGACGAAGGGGCGCGCGCGCTGACGCTGGAAGCCGCACGGCAGGCCGGCCTGCCCCATCTGCAGTTGATCGAGGAACCGCAGGCGGCGTTCCACGACTGGCTGTTCCGCCATCAAGAGGGCCTCGCCGGGGAACTCGCCGAGACGCGGCTGCTGATGGTCTGCGACGTCGGCGGCGGCACTACGGATCTGACCCTGATCCAGGTCGCCATGCAGGACGGTGGGCCGGAACTGACACGCATCGGGGTTGGCAAACACCTGATGCTGGGCGGCGACAACATGGACCTGGCGCTGGCCCATCAGGTCGAATCGCTTTTGCCGGGCAGCGAGGGCCGACTCGGCGCGGCGCGCTTCTCGCAGCTCACGGCGCGCTGCCGCGTGGCCAAGGAACAACTGCTGGCGGCGGACGCACCGGATGCCGTACCGCTGACCCTGCTGGGCGGCGGGTCCCGACTGATCGGTGGCGCGCGTACGGTCGAGCTGAAGCGGGCCGAAGTCCTGCAACTGATCGTCGATGGCTTCTTTCCGCGCGTCGCGCCGGATGAGCCGGTACAGCAGCGGCGCGCCGCGCTCGTCGAGTTCGGCTTGCCCTATCCTGCCGACCCGGCGATCACGCGCCATGTCGCCGACTTTCTCAACAGGCATGCAACGGTCGCGCGCCAGGCCCTGGGCGATCCAAGCAGCGAGCAGCGGCTGCCGGTACCCGATACGCTGTTGTTCAACGGCGGGGTGTTTCGATCCGACGCCCTGGCTCAGCGCCTGCGGGACACGCTCGCTGACTGGCGCGGGGCGCCGCTGCGCATCCTGCACAACGACAATCCCGACGTCGCGGTGGCGCGGGGTGCTGTCGCCTATGCGCTGGTCCGCCAGGGGCATGGGCGACGCATCGGCGGCGGCTCGGCGCGCAGCTACTTTCTGGTGCTCGACGACGAGGAGGACAAGGACCAGCGCGGCATCTGCATCCTGCCGCGCGGCATCGAAGAAGGGCAGGAGATCCGCCTGTCGGAGCGCAGCTTCAGCTTGCGGCTTGGCCGCCCGGTGCGCTTTCACCTCGCGTCGTCGATATCGGATACCGCCTACCAGCCCGGCGAGATCGCGGTTCTGAACGATGAGGACTTCGTTCGGCTGCCGCCGATCGCGACCGTGCTGCCGACCCAGGCCGACAGCGCCCGGCGCGAAGTGCGCGTGCAATTGATCACCGCGATGACCGAAGTCGGCACGCTGGAACTTCACTGCGTGAGCACCGAAGACGCAGCGCGGCGCTGGCTGCTCGAATTCCAGTTGCGCGGCGACGGCGGCGAAGCTGGCGATGTCGAGTCGGCGTCGCTGCCTTCCGGCTTCGCCGCTGCCGTGGAATGCGTCGAAAAGATTTTCGGAAGCGGCGCGCAGCCCGTGGACAACAAGGAGGCGCGCCGCTTGCGCGGCCAGCTCGAGCAGCTTCTGGGCAAGCGCGAGAACTGGGAACTGCCGCTGCTGCGCGCACTCTTCGATGCCCTGATGCAGCGCGCCAGGCGTCGGCGCCGCTCCGCCGAACACGAACGCGCATGGCTCAACCTCGCCGGTTTCTGCCTGCGCCCCGGACTCGGCGACGCCCTCGACGGCTGGCGCATCGAGCAACTGTGCAGCCTGCTTGAGCCGGGAATCGAATACACCTCCGAG
Organism: Sulfuritalea sp.; assembly: GCA_016712985.1. Classification (GTDB taxonomy): domain Bacteria; phylum Pseudomonadota; class Gammaproteobacteria; order Burkholderiales; family Rhodocyclaceae; genus Sulfuritalea. The sequence goes on from JADJQA010000031.1 coordinate 14,995, forward strand.
AGCCAGAACTGGTCGGAATGGTGGACACTGTGGCGCCGCGCCGCAGGGGGCTTGCCGGCGCCCATCCAGCAGGAACTGCTGGCCGGACTCGGCCCGGCGCTGGAGGCGTACGCAACCAAGATACGCAGCCGCCTGGCGACCGCGATTGCCGGCAGTTACGACGACATGTTGCGCCTCCTCGCCTCGCTGGAAAGGCTGCCGATCGAGCACAAGACCGAAGTCGGCGACTGGCTGCTCGACAGGCTGCGCAAAGGATCCGAAAAGCCGCTGGGCTGGTGGGCGCTCGGCCGCATCGGTGCACGGCAGCCGCTGTATGGCAGCGCCCACCAGGTGGTGCCGCCAGAAGTTGCCGGCCGCTGGCTGGAAGCCCTGCTTGCCCTGAACTGGAAGAAGGTCGAGCCGGCCGCCTTTGCCGCAACCCAGATCGCCCGCCTGACCGGCGACCGTTCGCGCGACCTGCCGGCGGAAATACGCGAAAAACTCCTCGCGCGCCTGAGGACGGCCAATGCCCTTGCAAGCTGGATCGACCAGGTCACCAACGTCGTCGAACTCGACCGGGCCGACCAGGGACGCGCTTTCGGCGAATCCCTGCCGGCAGGACTGCGGCTGGTGCCGGAACGTATGCACACAAGCTCGCAAGCGCCGGATTTTCCACCCCTCTCTCCTTGCGGGAAAGGGGCCGGGGAGAGGGCGCGTGACGAAGAATCAACATAGAAACCGCAGTTGCAACCTCTTCAAACACAGAGAACACAGAGCCACAGAGGTCACGGAGAAAAAACCCTGGCCCACCTGATAGGTGAGTCCTCAATGCAATTCAACTCTCTGAGTTCTCTTTGCTTTTCTCCGTGTCCTCTGAGTCAAATGAGGCTTTCAGGTTCGCTGGCCTTTTGGCACACCCCAGGGGCGTCGCCGACACCTACTTCAATGCGCTGCCAACGACCTCGGCGACATCCTTCGCCAGTCCCTCGCAGGCGGCTATCCGCTCCAGCGCGGCCCGCGCATGGCGCTGGCGCACGGCATCGAACTGGCGCCAGCGGTCGAAGCTGCGTGCCAGGCGCGAAGCCACCTGCGGGTTCATTGCCTGCAACTCGATGATGACCTCGCTCGCCAACTCGTAGCCGCTGCCATCCGCCATGTGGAAGTGGCGCGGGTTGGCGCCGCAGAAGCTGCGCAGCAGCGCATAGACCTTGTTCGGATTCTTCAGGTCGAAGGCCGGGTGCTGCATCAGCTCGCGCACCCGCGCCGTGGTGCCAGGCAGCCGCGAGGTCGCCTGAACCTGCAGCCACTTGTCGACCACCAGGGCTTCGTCCTGCCACTGCGTGTAGAACGCCGCGAGGGCTTGCTCGCGTTCGGACAGATCGAGGTTGGCGAGTGCCGTCAGGGCGGCGATGACATCGGTCATGTTGCCGCCCTGTTGGAACTGCGACAGCAGGCGCGGCAGCACCGAAGCTTGCAGATAAGCTTCATCGCTTTCGGCCAGGAAGCCGAGGCACAGGTTGCGCAAGGCACGGCGGCCAACCTGCGCGCCATCGGCGGAATAGGGCCCGGACGGCGCGAGCGCGGTCCACACGGTCTCGAAGCCGGGCCGCAGTTGCGCGGCGAGGTGGCGGCGCAGATTGATCCGGGCGCGATGGATCGCCTCGGGGTCGATGACCTGGCCGCGGCCGGCCATTTCTTCGGCCAGCACCTGCTCGGCCGGCAGGACAAGGGCCTCGGCCGCGAGCGCGGGAGAATTCGCGAGGGCATCGTCGAGCACAAGGGCACAGGCCGCGACGAAGGCGTCGGGAATCCAGCCGCTACCCTCGCCGCCGGCCGCGATCCCGGCGAGCAGGACGCGGGTGGCGAGGCGTTGGCCGGCTTCCCAGCGGTTGAAGGCATCGCTATCGTGAGCCATCAGGTGGGCGAGTTCGAGATCCGTCTGTTCGCAGTCCAGATGCACCGGCGCTGAGAAATCGCGCAGCAGCGAGGCGACCGGAGCCGCTTCGATGTCCTCGAAGACGAAGCTTTGGGTCCATTCGGTCAGGGAAAGCAGCGCGTGGCACCCCGCGACGCAAGCTCGCCGGCCAGGCGCAAGGGCGCGTCGCTGCCGTCGGGCAGCACCAGGCCGAGCGCCACCGGGATGTGCAGCGGACCGGTTTCGATCGCGACGCCGGCATCCGTCAGGCGCTGCTCATAGGCAGTTGGCGCCAGGCTTTGCGTCAGGGTCAGCGTGTAGCGGCGACTCGCGGCATCCCAACTGCCGTCGGCTTTCAGGTGCGGCGTGCCGGCACGCGCGTACCAGCAGCGGAACTGGCTCAGGTCGACGCCCGAAGCGTCCTGCATCGCGGCGACGAAGTCCTCGCAGGTCACGGCCTGCCCGTCGTGGCGCTGAAAATACAGGTCGATGCCCTGGCGAAAGCCGTCGCGACCCAGCAGCGTGTGGATCATGCGCACGACTTCGGCGCCTTTTTCGTACACCGTGGCGGTGTAGAAGTTGTTGATCTCGGCGTAGGAGGCCGGACGAATCGGATGCGCCATGGGCCCGGCATCTTCCGGGTACTGGCCGACGCGCAAGGTGCGTACGGACTGGATGCGCGTGACGGCGCGCGAATGCGTGTCGGCACCGAACTCCTGGTCGCGAAACACCGTGAGGCCTTCCTTCAATGACAACTGGAACCAGTCGCGGCAGGTGACGCGGTTGCCGGTCCAGTTGTGGAAGTACTCGTGGGCGACGACGCGGTCGATGTTCTGGTAGTCCGTGTCGGTGGCGGTGTCGGGCCGCGCCAGCACGTACTTGGTGTTGAAGATGTTGAGGCCCTTGTTTTCCATCGCCCCCATGTTGAAGTCGCCCACGGCGACGATCATGTAGTGGTCGAGGTCCATTTCCAGACCGAAGCGTTCCTCGTCCCAGCGCATGGATTTCTTCAACGCTGCCATGGCGTGGCCGCACTGGTCGAGCTTGCCGGGTTCGACATAGACCGCGAGGCGGACAGTGCGGTCCGAGCGGGTGACAAAGCTGTCTTCGAGGACGTCGAGTCTGGCGGCAACGAGGGCAAACAGATACGCCGGCTTGGCGAAGGGGTCTTCCCAGCGCGCCCAGTGGCGCGAGGCATCGGTTTCGCTGATACCGGAAGCGGCCAGATTGCCGTTGGAAAGCAGTTGCGGAAAACGCTCGCGGTCGGCCTCGACGGTACAGGTGAAGCGCGCCATCACGTCGGGTCGGTCGGGAAAGAAACTGATGCGGCGGAAGCCCTCGGCCTCGCACTGGGTGAAGTAGCCGTCCCGCGAACGATAGAGACCCGAGAGCCGGGTGTTCCTGTCCGGCTCGATGCGTACCGCGGTTTCGAGCATGAAGGCCTCGGGCAGCGGGCCGGAATCTGCGCCGACAATGGTCAGCGTGGAGTCGGCCAACGTGTAGCGCGAGGGTGCCAGGGCCTGGCCGTCAAGGCCGACCGCGCGCAAGGCGAGTTCTTCTCCGTTCAAAATCAGGGCGCCGGCGGCGCCCCGCGGATTGCGCCTGCAGGCCAGTCTGGCGCGAATTTCCGCGTAGCCATCGTGAATCGCGACATGCAGATCGACGGTATCGATCAGCCAGGCCGGCGGCGTGTAGTCCTTGAGGTAGATGGCGTGCGGGGTTTCGGTGCGCATGAGAGATTCCGGCAAAACGTTGAACACGGGGTGCGCGGCAGTACCGCGCACAGGGAAAAGCACGGGTCGAGGAGGCGGGCAAGGAGCGGTAGCGTAGCAGACCCGGCGGCTCCGCTGCGAAGGTCGCGCACGTCTGGCCGCGAGGGATACCCTGAGGTCTCGGCCCCGCCCTGTGCGACGACAGCGGCAAGGCATTGGTTCCCAGGGTCACGGAGCCGATCACTTGGTTCTACACAGGTTGCGGCGCCTCATGGCCTTGCCAGTAATCATGCCTTGGATAATTCCTGGAGGATAGCAAAGCGCTATCATATCTATACCGACAATTCATTGGAGTTATTACTGTCGGATCTCTACCATGCAAAGCGTCAACACCGATCAACCACCCAAGGAGACGCAAGCATGAACGGCAAACCCATCACCCCGCAGAACCTCGAATCCGCCTTCGCCGGCGAGTCGATGGCTCACATCAAGTACCGCTACTTCGCCAAGATCTGCCGCGCCGCCGGCGACGAGTCGACAGCGCGCGTGTTCGAGGAAACCGCCAACCAGGAAGTGCAGCACGCCTTCGGCCACCTTGATTTGCTTTATCCTCCGGCCGCGATGTCGGTAGCTCGCTGCCTCGAAATGGCGATCGCCGGCGAGACTTACGAATACACCGAAATGTACCCCTCGTTCCGCAAGGCGGCCGAGGCCGAGCGCGACGCCTGCGCCGTGGCCGAGATCGACCAGCAGATCGCCGAATCCAGGGAGCACGCCGAGTTGTTTGCCGAAACCCTGGCCAAGGCCGCCAAACGCTTCGCCGCGCTGGCCCGCGTCGAAGAGAAGCACGCCAGCCACTATCGCGAGCAGCTCGCGAAAATTGGCGCCTGACTCGCGCCTGACCCCATTTGACAGAAGAAAGGAAATCAATCATGAAGAAGTACATGTGCATCGTATGTGGCTATGTTTATGACGAAGTGGCGGGCGACCCCGAGCACGGCATCGCCGCCGGTACCCGCTGGGAAGACATCCCCGGTTCGTGGTCCTGCCCCGACTGCGGCGTGGCCAAGGCGGATTTCGAAATGGTCGCGGTCTAGCCCATGAAGCCCGTCGTCATTCTCGGCAGCGGCCTCGCAGGCATCAGCGTCGTGCGCGAACTGCGCAAGCTCGACGCGGCCAGGCCGGTCATCATCGTCACCCTCGACGACGGCGGCTTCTACTCGAAGCCCAACCTCTCCAATGCGCTGGCCTCCGGCAAGAGCGCGGTGCAGTTGGCGCTGACTCCGCGCGAGGGCCTTGCCGCGCAGTTGAAGGCCGAGATCCGGCCGCACACGCGGGTGACGCATTTGCTGCCCGCCGAAAGCGCCATCGAGACCGACGGCGGGCGTATCGAGTATGAAAAACTGGTTCTGGCGCTGGGCGCACAACCGCTCCGGCTGCCCATCGAGGGGGACGGTGCGGCGGCGGTGCTGGCAGTAAACAATCTTGCGGATTACGCGGTGTTTCGCGACAGGCTGGAAGGGCGGCAGCGTGTCGCGATACTTGGCGCCGGCCTGATCGGCTGCGAGTTTGCCAACGACCTGCGCATCGCGGGAATCGAGGTCGATGTCTTCGACCTCGCGCCGCAGCCGCTGGGCCGCCTGCTGCCGCCGCGAGCCGCGGAGTTCTTTCGCCGCAAGCTGGAGGCGGCCGGCGTGCGCTTCCACTTCGACACCAGCATTGCGCGGATCGACCGCCTTGGCGATGGTTTCCGGCTGACTGACAAGCAGGGTGGCAGCCACGCAGCCGATCTGGTGCTGTCCGCCGTCGGCCTCAAGCCGGAAACCACGCTGGCGCAGGCGGCGGGGCTCAAAGTCGGGCGCGGCATCGTGGTCGATCGCCGCCTCGCCAGCGCCGACTTTCCCGAGGTCTTCGCCCTCGGCGACTGCGCCGAAGTGGGGGGTGCGGGAGGGCTGGTACTGCCCTTCGTCCTGCCCATCATGGCGGCGGCCAGGGCACTGGCCAAGACGCTCGCCGGAACGCCGACCGATGTTGCCTACCCGGCGATGCCTGTGGTGGTGAAGACACCGGCCTGCCCCACGGCAGTGTGCCCGCCGCCCGCCGGGGTCCAGGGAGCATGGCGCGAGGAGCCGACGGCCGACGGCGTCAAGGCGCTGTTCGAAGATGCCGCCGGCAGACCGGTCGGCTTCGCCTTGACGGGGAGTGCGGCGGCCGAGCGCCAGGCACTGGGCGCCTCGATGCCGGCCTGGCTGTGATCCTGGCCTAACGCCGCCTGCCCTTCAAGGGGGCGGAGATTGTGCCCGTGCCATTGGTGCTATTGCCCTGGCACGAGACTACCTGGTAGCGCGGCGGAGTCATAATGCCGGTATGCCCGATGCGCTGCCTCCCCTGATTGTTGGCCTCCTCGATCCGCGCTGCTATCCGCATCCGGCGGAACGGGTCGACCTGGTCGAGACGCATGCCTCGTGGCTGCTGCTGGCCGGCGATTTCGCCTACAAGATCAAGAAGCCGATCACCCTGCCCTTCCTCGATTACGGCACGCTGGAACGGCGCGAAACCTGCTGTCGCGCCGAGCTGGTGCTGAACCACCGGCTCGCCCCGGATCTGTATCTCGACGTGACGCCCATCGGCGGAGCACCCGGACAGCCGAAGATCGGCCTGCTACCGGCGCTCGAGTGGGCGGTACGGATGCGGCGCTTCGACGAGAACGGCCGGCTCGACCACCTTGCCGCACGCGGCGAACTGCAGCCGGAACAGCTCTCGCAACTCGCCGAGACCCTCTGCGCGTTTCAGCAGGCGGCGGCGGTGGCTGCTCCCCAAACGCGTTTTGGCGCGCCGGACCAGGTGCTCGCGGCGGCGCGGGAGAATTTCGTCGAGCTGCGCCAGCTTTTGCCCCTTGCCATGCAGCCACAGATCGAGCAGTTGGCGCTCTGGACTGAAGAGGAGTTCGTGCGTCGGCGCGCCGAATTCGCGGCGCGCAAGGCCGGCGCTTGCGTGCGCGAAGGCCATGGTGACCTGCACCTGGGCAACCTGGTGCTGATCGACGGCCGCGTGACGCCCTTCGACTGTATCGAGTTCAATGAGGATTTCCGCTGGAACGACACGGCCAGCGAGATGGCGTTTGTCTGGATCGACCTGCTGGACCACCGGCGGCCGGGGCTCGCCGCATGGCTGCTGAACGCCTGGCTGGAAACTGGCGGGGACTTTCAGGCGCTGGCGGTGCTGCGCTTTTATGCCCTGTACCGCGCCATGGTGCGCGCCAAAGTCGCCGCCCTGCGGGCCCAGCAGGAAGAGACGGCACACGGGCTGGCCGGACTCGACGCGGCCGGTGGCTATCTGCAACTGGCCGGGCGCATCGCCGAGCCTCCAGCGCCGACACTGGTCATCACCTGCGGCTTGTCGGGTTCGGGCAAGACCACGGCCAGCTCGGCACGACTGCTCGACTCGAACGGCCCGGCAGCCGGCAGCATCGTGCGTCTGCGTTCGGATGTCGAAAGAAAGCGCCTGTTCGGGCTGGCACCCCGGGACAGCAGCGCCTCAACGCTCGATGGCGGGATCTATGCGGCGGACGCGACGATGCGAACCTATGCGCGACTGTACTCTCTGGCCCGCGACCTGCTGGCCGCCGGCTGGCCGGTGATCGTCGATGCGGCCTTCCTGCGACGCGACGAAAGAAGCGCGTTCCGTACACTCGCGACCGAGCTTGGCGTGAAGTTCCGCATCCTGGCCACGAGCGCAGCCACAGCGGAGTTGCGCCGCCGCCTGATGGCGCGCAGCGGCGACGCATCCGAGGCCACCGTGGCGGTGCTCGAAAAGCAACTGGCGTGGTTAGAGCCGCTCGATGCGGAAGAACTGGCCACCGTCATGAGTCCTGCTGATGGCCATATCGAACTCAGCTCGTCACAAGATTAGCCACAACCGTTAGTCCGGTCGTCAGGACAGGCGCCTCAGTTTCCGCGGTCGCGACCTTTGCCTGGTCGCCGGATCTCTTGGTGCGGGAATCTCCACGCCATCGTTCAGACGCAGGTTCCAGGCATCCAGCGCATTCCAGAACAGGCGTGCCTCGCCTTCGGCCAGATGACCGTCGCTGCGGATTACGTCGAAGATCAGGCGCACCAGTTTCTGCCGCTCCGCGGGATCGCGGATCTCGGCGAACAATTCTTCCAGCACGGCCGGCGAAACCAGGTAGCAGCCGCTGCCGGTGGGCAAATCGACAAGGTCGGCGCAGAAGTCGTACATAACCTGGAAAAAGTCCTCGCGGGTAAGACCCAGTTTCGCGAAGGCTCCCCGCCGGTTCAGGCTGTCGAGCTCCGCCGACTCGACGCGGCCGTCGGCGAGCAGCGCCAGCACGATCAAACGCGCCTTGGCGCGAGGGCTGTCTGTCGGGTAGGCACGCAAGGAGCGGCTTGCCTCCATCAGCGGGACCCGCATGTCTCTGGCTTGCAACGTCATCATGATCCGTCTTTCCTCAGGTAGCCTGGCGCAGCGGATCTGCACCCGACAGGACGCACTATAGCGAATCTCGTATCTCCAATAAATGGATTAATATAGACAATATGTTCCCAAATATTGGGAGTATCAATGAGCCCTGACGATCTGAATTTTCGCCACCTTCTGTACTTCTGGGCGGTGGCCAAGGAAGGCAGCATCACCCGCGCGGCGGAACGGCTGAAACTTTCGGTGCAGACCATCAGCACCCAGCTCGGCGTCCTTGAACGACAACTCGGGCAGGCGCTGTTCGCTCCGCAGGGGCGCTCGCTGGTGCTGACCGAGGCCGGCCGCGCCGCGCTTGATTATGCCGATCAGATCTTTCTGCTCGGCGAACGGCTGCGCCACGCGGTGGCGGATCACGCATCGGGGCGCCGTCGCTTCGCCGTGGGCCTCAGCGAGGCTGTCCCCAAGCTGGTCGCCTTCCGGCTGCTCCAGCCCGTGCTGCAGGCGCCGCTATCAGCCCGCCTCGAATGCATCGAAGGCAGTTTCGACCACCTGCTTGCCGAACTGGCGCTGAACCGGCTCGACCTGGTGCTGACCGATCGCCCGGCGCCGACCGAAGCCCACCTGAAATTGCAGTCCAGACTGCTCGGCACGGTCGGCATCGACCTTTACGCCGCGGCGGGCCTGCATCGCCAATACGCCGCGAACTTCCCGCGCCTGTTGAAAGGCGCCCCGGTGCTGCTTCCCGTGCGCAGCAATCCATTGCGCGGCGCCATCGATGCCTGGTTCGATCAGCACGGCCTGAAGCCCGAAATAGTCGGTGAGTTTTCCGACAGCGCCCTGCTGAAGACCTTCGGCCGTGCCGGCCTCGGCCTGTTCCCCGCACCATCGGAGATGCATGCCGACATCCAGGCGCAGTTTGGCGCACGATCACTCGGCACTCTCGCCAATGTCAGCGAAAACTGGTACGCGATCGTTACCCGGCGGCGGATTCAGCATCCCGCCGTCGCGGCGATACAGGCCACCGGCATTGCCTCCCTGATGGGCGTCGCGTCGGACGACAGCGCCAGCGTTCAGGCGCCCGACCCGGCCTGAGGCACGGCGCGACGCCGAGACCGGCCACCGCTGTTATGGCGCATCTGTTGCGACTAGCGGGCAGGCCCGCCTTCGCTCGTCGAGGGCGATGGTCTGAGAGCTTCGTACTGCCAGGCCTGAGCTGGCGCGGGAGGATGGAAGCGCAGTATTACCCCGGCTATCGGTCCCTCGTCTCGCCACGCCACGCGTCGATAGCCCGGCATCATGCAGTTCTCTTCGAAGTTCTCGCCGGCCTGCAGATTATCCAACGTACGGTAGTAAAGCCTTCCTGCCTGTGGGGGCCAGGCCAGTTGGATGCTGTAGCGCGACAGGGGCGCCGGCAGGTCTATGCCATCGATGCGCCAGCCAATCTGAAACGCCTGCGCCGGCAGTGAATATGCCTTGGTCACGTCGGCGCGGAATTCCGCCTGGCGTCGTCCGCCGCGTTCGTCGTGCCAATAGATTCGCAACGCCGGCGGCCGGGCGCCGACCGGCCAAACGAGGTGCAGGTCGTCGCCCTGACGGCAGAAGGTGGGGTGCATCGAGTTGCGCGTGTCGAACCATTCGCCGCCGGCCGCGGCGTCCACGCGCTCGACACGAAGCCCGGCAGGCGCGTTCAATGACTGGGTGAAAATCTCGCCGGCGTCGCCGAGGCGAAAGCGTTGCAGCGGCTGTGCCACGTGCCCCAGGGGTACCCGCTCGGCACGGGCCATCATGCGCTCGTTCAACTGATGCGATGCGATGAAGACCGGTCCCTGCAACCCGTTGATCACGAGCAGCGGCCCAATGACTATTCCCAGCCCAATCAGCGCGATGCCATTGCTTTCCGCCCGCGTCAAGCGCGGCGACACCAGCACACCGGCCAGCCAGTGCAGTCCAAACCAGCTTAGCGGCCCCACCGTGAGCAGGCCTATGTAGAACACGGCGAGCGCTTCCGGCCCCGACACCAGCCGCGCCGGCACCACCACGACCAGGGCCGTCAATGCCGCGAAGGGCAAGTACAGCAGGCGCAGCCATAGCCAGCTACGGCCTTTGCCGAGGGACTGGAACCGGCGTTTCTCATACCGGAGCACCCACACGATCGCGGTGAGGATCGACAGGAAGACAGCGCCCCACAACAGCAGATCGACGTCTGACCGGCCGGTTAACAGCCTTTGGATTGACGAGATACCCATTTCGGGCCGCATGATGCCAGTCATTGCGCCGGGCAAGCAATGCTCCCGTTTTCCGCTGTTATCCCGCAGCGGCGTGAGCCACCGAACGGCCGGCGGGTTGGCGACTAGACCAAGGACGCATCCACGGCCAAGGCGCGCAAGCCAAAGGCGACGATGAGCACGACGGCTGACAGCACCAGCTTGCAGGTTACCGACGAGTCATAAAGCATCGCATAGCGCAGCCCCGAGATCACCGTGCGGATCTTGTGCCGCGGATGGTAGCCGGGCTCCCCGTTGCGAGGAACTTGTGTCTCATCGAATGTCCTCCCGCCAAACCGGCAGGCGCCGCAGTGCCAGCACCCAAAGGATGGCCGCCGCCATGCCAAACGCGACATCGCTCGGATAATGCACCTGCAGATAAACTCGCGAGACGCCGACCGAAGCAATCAGCAGGCTCCCCCGCAAGGGCTGCGCCCAAGCCGGGGCGGGCGCCGGGAGGCAGCAGGCAGGCGCAGGTGAAGGCCGTGACCTGCATCGCGTGGGCGCTGGGAAAGCTCGCATCGAGCGGCATTGCCACCAGCGCCGGAAACATGTCGGGGCGCGGCCGCTCGGCGGCGATCTTGGCGAGATGGGCAAAGACGGCCGCGCCGAGCAGCGCAAGCGGCACAAAGGCAGCGGCCGGCGAGCGCGTGCGCCAGCCGTGCCGCCATGCCAGCAGCAAGGCGGCGGGGAGCAGCACGAAGAGCGAGCCAAGCCAGGTCAGGGCGGTGAATCCCGCATCGAGGCGGTGGTTGCGCCAGTCATGCAGCAGGACCAGACCCGCGGTGTCAAGCGCAAGCGCGCGACAAACTCCGGTCGGGCAAATCAGACGGTAGCCGGCAACCATCAGGGAAGCGGCGCCGATGCCGAGAGCGGCGGTCAGCGCCACGGCGCGAAATGGCATCATGCGCTGGCGCCGATCAAGCGATGCAGGGCGTCACGTCCGCGGACCCTGGGGCTGAGCTTGCTCATCGTCGTCTCCGCGCACCGGACACAGGCGGGCCAGTGGTTTGCAGTTGCTTGCGGAGCGCGACGATTTCGCGCCGAAGCCGGGCGATCTCGCTGTCCGCCGGCGGGATGGTCTCGCTGTCGTGCTCCTGCTGGATGGCGTTGACGATGACGGCGATGAACAGGTTGAGCAGCGTGAAGGTCGAGGACAGGATGAACACCAGGAAGAAAATCCAGGCCAGCGGCATCACTTCCATCACCGGACGCACGATGCCCATTGCCCAACTTTCCAGGGTCATGACCTGGAACAGGGTAAAGGCGCTGGCGCCGAGCGTGCCGAACCACTGCGGAAAGTCGGCGCCGAACAGCTTGGTGGCGATCACGGCCGACACGTAGAAGATGATGCCGATGATCGCGCTGACCGAACCGAGCCCCGGCAGCGCGGACAGCAGCCCGCCAACCACGCGCTTCATGCTCGGCACCAGCGTGACCAGCCGCAACACGCGCAATACGCGCAGGGCGCGCAGCACCGCCAGCGGACCCGAGGCGGGAACCAGCGCGATGGCGACGACCGCGAAGTCGAACACGCTCCACGGGTCGCGGAAAAACGCGAGCCGGTGTACCGCGAGGCGCAAGGCGATTTCGACGACAAACACCGCGAGGATGGTCCGGTCGGCGGCGATCAGCCAGGGACCCCAGGCCGCCATCAGTCCGGCACTGGTTTCCAGCCCGAGGATCACGGCATTGAGCAGGATCAGCGCGATCAGGCTGCGCTGAACCAGGGGCGTTTCGAGCCAGGCGCTGGCGCCATGTCGCCACGCTGCGGCCGCAAGCGGAAGAGGTCGCATGGCAGCCTCGCTCAGCTCGTCTGCGCGTCGGGCACTGCCGTTCCGCGCCGTGCGCGCTCGCGCGCATCCTTGCGCAGCGACAGCACGACCGAGGTGGCGATGATGGTGGCAACCACGGTCAGCGACACCACCACGGGGATCTTGAAGACATCGATCAGCAGCATCTTGACGCCGATGAACATCAGCACGATCGCCAGGCCGTACTTGAGCAGCGAGAAGCGGTCGGCCATGTCGGCGAGCAGGAAGTACATCGCGCGCAGGCCGAGGATCGCGAAGACGTTCGAGGTGAGCACGATGAAGGGGTCGGTGGTGATCGCGAAGATCGCCGGGATCGAGTCGACGGCGAAGATCAGGTCGGACATCTCGACCAGGACCAGCACCAGGAACAGCGGCGTCGCGTAACGTACCCATTTGCCGGCTTCTTCCTTCATGACGAAGAAGCGTTCGCCGTGCAGTTCGTCGGTCACCTTCATGTGGCCGCGAATCCACTTGATCACCGGGTTCTTGGCAAGGTCGGGCTTTTGGTCGGCGAACCACCACATCTTGATCCCGGTGATCAGCAGGAAAGCGCCGAAGACGTAGAGCAGCCAGTGGAACTTGGCGATCAGCCAGACGCCGGCGAAGATCATCACCGTGCGCATGACGATGGCGCCGAGCACGCCGTAGATCAGCACACGCTTCTGCAATTCGAGCGGCACGGCGAAAAAGCTGAAGAGGATCAGCCAGACAAAAACGTTGTCCACCGCCAGGGATTTTTCGATCAGGTAGCCGGTGACGAATTCAAGCGACTTCTGGTTAGCGACCTCGCGGCCGACTGAGCCGTCGAGATACCACCACAGGGCGCCAGCGAAGCCGAGGGAAACACCTACCCAGATGCCGGACCAGGTCGCCGCTTCCTTGAGCGAAACCCGATGCTGCTTGCCACCGCCGACCAGGAAGAGGTCGATCGCCAACATGACCAGGACGATGGCGAAAAACCCCGCCCACATCCACCATGTACCGATTGTTTCCATTGCCTGTTGCTCCTTGTCAGACCCTGTTTTCCGTCTGCTTGGCACCTGCCGGCACAAAACAGAACGGCCCTTTGTCCAACGAGGACGAAGGGCCGTAATGCTGACTGGGGGACCTTCGCCATCGCGGCAAAGGTCTTGCTCGCGGCTGTCTTGCGACAACCACCCGAGGCGCCGGGAAACCCTCGAACTGCAAGGATTGCCGTATTGACGACGCCTCGGCGAAGAGCTACTCCCCCTTGGGACGAACCAAATTTACTTAACCCGATAAAAATAGTCAACTAATTTTTGGATGAGCATTCCGGGTCCTGGTTTCCCCGCTACCGCGCCGGAATGCCTGGGGTTGCCACTGCGGCAGTCCTGCTGCGTTCAGAATGGTTTCTCCGTCTTGCGCCTAATGCTCGCCGAGGCTTGCTCGCGTCGCCTTCCAGTCGGCGAGTGCCGGGGTGATCGCGCGCAGGTTGTCGATGGCGCGCACGCCGGGAACCTGGCGACCGCGACCCTTCAGGGCGCCGCCACCGGCCCACAGCTCGGTACGCGCGGGCAGCGCCGCGCGCAGTTCGACCAGGCTGTCGCGGGCCTTGCGCCACGGATAGGCGGAGGAGAAGGAGAGGGCGACGATGTCGGTCGTCGTTCCCTGTGCGGCGCCGACGATGTCGGCAATCGGGGTCTGCGCACCGAGCGAAAGGCACCAGGCGCCATTCGCGGCCAGCAGAGCTTCGACCATCAGCAGGCCGAGCAGATGCTCTTCTTCCTTCACCGTGGTGAGCAGCACCTGCGGCCGTGCGCCGCGGCTGCCAAGCGCATGGATCGACGAGCGGAGCTGGTTCTGCATCAGCTCTGTGTACAGGTGTTCCTCGAAAATTTCGATCTCCCCCGTCATCCAGCCGTCGCCGATGCGCCGGTTCAGCGCCGGGACCGTTTCGATGACGAAGCGTTCGAGGCCGTCGCGCGCCTGTCGCTGGGCCAGCTCGGCGCGCAGATGATCGACATCGCGATGTTTCAGCAGCGGAATCACCCAGTCCACCGCGTCGTCGGCGCCGACTGTTGCCGAAGCGTTGGCACATTGCTCGCTCAAGGCCGCCATCGGCTGCCGCAGCAGCGCACCCGGCCGCTGCCCCTGGTCCATCAGGCGCTTGATCAGGCGCAGATGCTCGACCTGCTCGGCCGGATAGACGCGTTCTCCGAAGACGTCGCGACCCGGCTGCGGAAAACCGTAGCGGCGTTCCCAGACCCGCAAGGTGTCCTTGCCCAACCCGGTGTCGCGCTCGACTGCGGCAATCCCCATGCCGGTTCCCGCAGGGCTGGATTCAGGCTTTGCGTTGTCCATGCATACCTCTTCTTTGTCCATGACAATTTTGTTGACAAACTGAACTTCAGCCAATACATTACGTCAACTTAATTGTTTTGTCTACGACAACATGATCTCTCTACCAAGATTTTTCCAAGTGCTGCTGGCCATCGCGAGCCTGGCGATGGCGGTTCCGGCGGCCGCCAACTGCCCTCCATTGCTGAACCACAGCGTGGCGCGGCTGCAGGACGGGGCTCCGCAATCGCTTTGTCAGTATCAGGGCAAGGTGATCCTGGTGGTGAACACGGCAAGCTTTTGCGGCTTTACCGGGCAGTACGAAGGCCTTGAATCTGTCTACGACAAGTACAAGTCTCGCGGTCTGGTGGTGATCGGCTTCCCGTCCAACGACTTTGGTGATCAGGAGCCGGGCAGCGACCAGGAAATCGCCGATTTCTGCCGCAGCACCTACGGCATCAAGTTCCCGATGATGGCCAAGACCGACATCGCCGCGCCGAAGACCAGCGCCTTCTACCGGCAACTGATCGAAAAAACCGGCTCGCGGCCAAAGTGGAATTTCCACAAATACCTGATCGACCGTAGCGGCAGCCGGGTGGAGAGTTACAGCAGCCTGACCGCTCCGGACAGCCGCACGCTGATCGCCCACATCGAGCGCTGGCTGGCCGAGAAACCGTGAAGCAGCCTTGGGGTACCCGTTTGAGCACAGTTTGCCCGCTCGGAGAACTTCGAGTCGATCCACAACCACCCGGCTTCAGCAAAGCTTTGTGGCAGCAACAACCAGAGAGCCCTGTTGCAGTACAAAGGGCAATGGCAACCAAGATGGAGTCTTACCTATGTCAAAGATATTTTTCGGCTTGGCCCTCATTGCCACTGCCACGCTAACCATGGCCATTGAAGAACCAGCATACGAAGTCATCAACAGGTTGGATGACATCGAAATCCGCCGCTACGCGCCGTACGTCGTGGCCGAGCTATCGGTCGATGCTCCGGCGGACAAGGCAGGCAGCCAGGCCTTTCCCATACTCGCGGGTTACATTTTTGGAAACAACAAAGGCGGGACGAAGCTCGCCATGACTGCCCCGGTGATCCAGGCAGGGGTGCCGGACCCGGTTGAGCCGACAACGCCCTCGGCGTCGCGGTCAGCCGCGGATAGCCACGTTGTCCAGTTCGTGCTTCCGAAAGGCGTATCGCCGGAATCCGCGCCGGTGCCCATTGACCAGCGAGTGCGCGTGCGAGATGTGGCGTCGGTCGAGGTTGCGGTGATCGTGTATTCCGGCTCGTGGTCCAACAGAAATTATGAGGAGCACTTGGCCAGGTTGAAGGCGGTTCTGGCCGAGAAAGGCATTCCCTGGACGGGCGAGCCGATTTACGCAAGATACAACCCGCCGCTGACTCCCTGGTTCATGCGAAGGAACGAGATCTGGCTGACCCTGGGTTCCACTGAAGGTCCCGCACAGGCAAAAATCAACTGAGGTCGAATATGCAGAAACTCACGATCTATTACGACGGGCAATGCCCGCTGTGTCAGGCGGAAATTGAATTCTTGAAGACGCGCAATCGCGAGAACTTGCTGGCCTTCGTCGACCTTGCCGAGCCATCCCTCGACGAGGACAGGCATCAGATTTCCTGTTCCCTGGCGCTGGAAAATATCCATGGCCGCCTGGGCGACGGGCGATTGCTGGTCGGCGTCCCGGTATTTGCCGAGGCCTATCGCAGAGCAGGCCTGCACGCATTATCCTGGTTGTTGTCGCGCAGATGGTTGAGTCCGATTCTGTCCTTCGCATATCGCGTGTTTGCGCGATACCGTCGTCCGATATCCAGACGCATTGGGCCACTGTTGTTGTGGATCGTCAAAAGAGGCAAGCAAGCCACAGCAGTTCCAGCGGACGCGGCGACTCATCGTGCGCGCTTGCCCAGGACCCAGGACTCTCTGGAGATGCCGACACGATGAAAAATCACGGGCGGAACAGGGCTGTTCAGAGAATTCTGCACTGGCCCATGCGGCATCCTGCCGCGACGCTGCATGTTCGCTGCGGACCAAGCCTATGGCACGATGAAAACAAAGCCCCGCAGAAGACCTTTTCGACCTCGTTGCCATGCTGCCCTGGTGGGCAGGAGTTGGGCTCGCGGTAGTGGCTTACGCCTGGTTGCACCAAATCGCCGTCCCGCCGGCGCCGACTTTCCCAACCATTGACCATGCCCATTTTGGGCATTAACATTCCCAAAATGGGCATGAAAAGCAACACACCCTCGATGCAGACCAGTCTCGCCGATGCCTTGTTCTCGGGCACGCAGCAGCGTGTGCTGGGGCTGATTTTCGGCCAGCCCGAGCGCAGCTTCTACGCCACCGAGCTGATCGGACTCACCGGCGCCGGTTCGGGGGCGGTGCAGCGCGAGCTGGCCCGCCTGGCTCAGAGCGGCCTGGTGACGGTCCATCCGCTGGGCAACCAGAGGCACTACCGGGCCAACCCGGATTCACCGATCTACGTCGAACTGTGTGGCATTGCGCTGAAGACGGTCGGCCTCGCCGAGCCCTTGCGCGAGGCGCTGGCGCCGCTTGCAAACGAGAAAGATCACCGCCGCCTTCGTCTACGGCTGGGTGGCCAAGCGGCAGGATACGGCGGCAAGCGCCATCGGCCTGATGCTGATTCGGCCGGGTCCGGCTGAAGGATGCGGAGTTCGCGGGGCTCTCGCTCGAAGGGCGATTCGATCTGGCGAACGCTTCCACCCTCGTCCAGAAACTCTGGAACTACTGCAACGTACTGCGCGACGACTTCTGGGCCACGACCTCGAACAAGCAGCTCAACTTCATGCAGCACATCGCGACCCTGCTCGAACTCCATGGCCGTGCGCGCGATGGTGGTGCCGGACAACGTGCTGTTCGAGGGCGGCGCCGGGGAGACCATACGCCGGAAGCTGCTGCACGAGTGCGGGGTGCATACGCTTCTGCGCCTGCCCACCGGGCTGTTCCACGCGCAGGGCGTCAAGGCCAACGTGATCTTCTTCGACAAGTAGCCGGCGTCGGAAACGTCGTGGACCAAGAAGCGGTGGATCCACGACCTGCGCACCAACCAGCATTTCACGCTGAAGACCAACCCGGTGCGCGTGGATGACTTCGAAGCGGCGCTGGAACAGTTCCGCGAAGTACTGGCCGATATGCCGGCTGAAGCGACCTATTGGAAAGACATCCCATGATCACCTATTCTGTTGATTCCGACGGCATCGCGACTGTCGAGTTCGACTATCCCGGCAAGTCGCAGAACATCCTCAACGCGGCTTCGATGGCCGCTTACGCCGCGGCCATGCACAAGGCGCTGGCCGATCCGGCGGTCAAGGGCATCGTCGTCGCCTCGGCCAAAAAGGATTTCATCGCCGGAGGAGACCTTGCGGAACTGGGCGCCGCCGCCAATGCAGAAATCGTCCATCGCGACATCAGCAACTGGCACAAGCTGATGCGCGCCGTCGAACTCGGCGGCAAGCCGGTCGCGGCGGCACTCAACGGCAGCGCGCTGGGCGGCGGCATGGAACTGGCCCTGGGCTGCCACCATCGCGTCGCGGCCGACAATGCCAAAGCGCGCTTCGGCTTTCCCGAAGTCACGCTGGGCCTCTTGCCCGGTGCCGGCGGCACGCAGCGCCTGCCGCGCCTGGTCGGCATGCAGGCGGCAGCGCCGCTGCTCATGGAAGGCAAGCGCGTCAAGGCGGCGGAGGCGCAGAAGATCGGCATGATCCACGCCGTGGTGCCCGCCGGCGAGGAGCGCAAGGCGGCGCGGCAATGGGTGGCCGACACGCTTGCCGTGGGCGCCAAACCACTCCAGCCGTGGGATGCGAAGGGCTTCCGGATTCCCGGCGGCGGCCCCGGCACGCCGGCCGGCATGCAGATGCTGATGGCGGCCAATGCCATGCTGCGCGAGAAGACCTTCGATAACTATCCGGCACCCAAGCACATCCTCTCCTGCATGTATGAGGGCCTGGCGACCAATCTGGACACGGGCCTCGCGATCGAGGTGCGCTACTTCACCAACCTGGTGATGTCGCCGGTGTCGAAGAACATGATCCGCAGCCTGTTCTTCGGCATGCAGGAAGCCAACAAGCTGGCAGCGCGCCCGGCGAATCCGGCAAACCCGATGCCGCCGCAGAAGTATTCGAAGATCGGCATGCTCGGCGCCGGCATGATGGGCGCGGGCATTGCGATGTCCACCGCGACGGCCGGCATCGACGTGGTGTTGCTCGACACCACCGCCGAGGCAGCCGAAAAGGGCAAGGACTACGCGCGCAAGCAATGGACCAGGCAGGTGCAGAAGGGTCGGATGCAGCCCGAGTCGATGGAAGCCCTGCTGGCCCGCATCCACCCCACTGCCAGCTATGCGGACCTCGCTGCTTGCGAACTGGTCATCGAAGCCGTTTTCGAAGACCGCAAGATCAAGGCCGACGTGACGAAGCAGGCGGAAGCCGTGATCGCCGCGGACGCGATCGTCGCCTCCAATACCTCGACCCTGCCGATCACCGGCTTGGCTTCGGCATCCGTGCGTCCGGCCAACTTCATCGGCCTGCATTTCTTCTCGCCGGCGGAAAAGATGCCGCTGGTGGAAATCATCGTCGGCAAGGCCACCAGCGACGCCACGCTGGCGCGGGCCATGGATTATGTGCGGGCCATCGGCAAGACCCCCATCCTGGTCGATGATTCGCGCGGCTTCTACACCAGCCGCGTGTTCGGCACCCTACGTGTCGGAGGGCATGGCCCTGCTGGAAGAAGGTGTGGCGCCGACGCTGATCGACAAGGCCGGCTTGATCGCCGGCATGCCGGTGGGGCCGCTGGCCCTGGCCGACGAGGTTGCAATCGAGTTGGTGCACAAGATCGCCCAACAGACGAGGGCCGATCTCGGCAGCGCCTACGTCGAACGCGCCGCCGATCGCGTTGCCGCCAAGATGGTGTTGGATCTGGGTCGGCTTGGGCGCAAGTCGGGCGCCGGTTTCTACGACTATCCGGCGGACGGGCCGAAGCGCCTATGGCCCGGATTGGCCGCGCAGTTCCCCGTCACGGTGCAGCAACCGACACTGGAGGAAATCATCGAGCGCCTGATCCTCGTGCAGTCGGTGGAAACAGTGCGCTGCCTCGAAGAAAAGGTTCTGCGCGCGCCGATCGATGCCGATGTTGGCGCAATCCTCGGCTGGGGCTACCCGCCCTTCCGCGGCGGTCCGGTCGGCTGGCTGCATACGCTGGGCCTGCCCGAGGCCGTGGCGGCGCTGGATCGCCTGGCGGCGGAACATGGGATGCGCTTCACCCCGCCGCAACTCCTGCGCGACATGGTGGCGCGGGGAGAGCGCTTCTATCCGGTGTGATACCGGTCGGCCCGTCGTCCGCGCAGCGAGCAAGGCCGCCCCTACGAAAGGGTTTGACGTTCGTGCCGCGATCGCTGATTGTCCACCGCGACGTACCCGACCGTGCCGAAAACATGGCGCTTGCCCGGCGCTACAAGCTCAGCAGCTACGACGCAGCCTATCCGGATCTGGCCTTGCGTTTGCCAGTCGCTGCGGCGGATGGAGCGCTACGCCGTGCGATGCGCGCGAGGGCGCCGCGAAGGTCGGGTCACGGCGCAGGATTCCCTATCTGCTCTGCATGTAGCGGGCGAACAGCCCCGGATGCGCCTCGCGCAGCTTCCTGCGGCTCTCGACCAGCTCGGCATGGCGCCCCTGGCGTTCGAGCGAGAGGAGGCCAAGCACGATCCGGGCGCACGCCTCCGGTCGCGTGTTCGCTCCGTCTTGGGCAAGCCGCAGGCCCTCCCGCAGGCTGCCGTCGGCAATCAGCGCCCAGGCCGGAAACCAGGCGAAATCATCCGGCGTACCGTCTGCCTCAAACTCGGCATCGAAGCCGCGCACCAGCCGGTCAAGCCCGGGCAGACTCAGCCGTGGCGCTAGCGCCTGAGCTCGCGGCGGAGCCATCCATGCAAGCTCCGCCAGCAGCGGCCAGATCACATCGAAGCCGGCGATTCGGGATCGGGCCTCGATCATCCAGGCCAAAGGCGCCGGCTGCCGCCGCCAGGACGCGATGCTCTCGATCAATGCGACGGCATCCGACCAGCGTTCCGCTAGCAACAACAGGGGCGCGGCATGCAGGGTCTCCTGGCCGGAATCGAACCGGTAGCCTGCAATGGCTGCCGCCAGGTCTGACCAGAGCGGCGCAAGCCATTCCTGCGCCGCTTTGCCGAACACGTTATTGGCCGCTGTCGCTACCGCGCCTTCGGTTTCTCGCAGGAGAGCAATGGCGGCGTCACGTGCAATCGGCCTGGGGATCGGCGAATTCAATTTCTCGCAGAGCAGGCGGACGGCCGGCAGCAATGGATCGCTGCCGTATTCGGCCGCGAGCGCCGCAAGCGAGCGCTCACAGGCGCCTGCGTCACGCTGGCGCAGGGCATCTATGGCGGCGTTGCGCAAGACCACGTCGCGGCTGTGCTCGAAGATATCGAGTTGCATTGGCGGGATTCGAAGGGTTGAGTTGTGATCAGCCAGCGCGGAACCGTCACCAATCCTGGAGCGCGGACTGCCTGCGCGACCAAATGATTATGCCATCCCAAGCCAAACGGAAAACGAAGTTCGGTGGAAGCTGACGCCAGCTCTGTCGGCGCTGGATCCAGTCCGGCCTGCTACACTTTGCCACTGCCAAACTGTGCTCCCTGACTCATGGTTCCTCGCCTTACCACTGCATTGACCGGGCCGCTGCTTGAACTCGAGCGGCGCATCCTCGACAACGACACCCTGGTCGAGCGCTGGTTGCGCACGCAATGGCTGGAGCACACGCCGCCCTTCTATACCTCGGTCGATTTGCGCAACGCCGGTTTCAAGCTGGCCCCGGTCGACACCAACCTGTTTCCCGGCGGCTTCAACAACCTGAATCCGGCTTTCCTGCCGCTGTGCGTCCAGGCGGCGATGTCGGCCATCGAGAAGATCTGTCCCGAAGCGCGCAACCTGCTGCTGATTCCCGAGAACCACACGCGCAACCAGTTCTACCTGATGAACGTGGCGCGGCTCGCCACGATCCTGCACCGCACCGGTCTCAACGTGCGCATCGGCAGCCTGCTGCCGGAAATCACCGCAGCGACGACGCTAGACCTGCCCGACGGGCAGAAGCTCACGCTGGAACCGCTGAAACGCATCGGTCCGGAGGGTCGCCGGCTGGGGCTGGAAGGCTTCGATCCCTGCGCCGTGCTGCTCAACAACGACCTTTCGGGCGGTGTGCCGGAACTGCTGCAAGACGTCAACGAGCAGTTCATGATTCCGCCCTTGTGGGCCGGCTGGCATGTACGCCGCAAGTCGCTGCATTTTGCCGCCTATCAGGATGTCGCCATCAGCTTCGCAGCCGAGATCGGCATCGACCCCTGGCTGATCAATCCGGAGTTCGAGGTCTGCGGCAAGGTGAATTTCCATGAGCGTGCCGGCGAAGAATGCCTCGCCGCCAACACAGACAGGCTGCTCCAGCGGATGCGCGCCAGATACCAGGAATACGGCATCGAGTCCGAACCCTTCGTCATCGTCAAGGCCGACGCCGGCACCTACGGCATGGGCATCATGACGGTGAAGGATGCCAGCGAAGTGAAAAACCTCAATCGCAAGCAGCGCAACAAGATGGCGGTGATGATCGACCGCTACGTGGTCGGCGGCTTCTACCGCGTCAATACCGCGCGCGGCATCGACGAGAACCTCAACGCGCCCGGCATGACCTTCAAGCCGCTGGCCTTCGAGACCGGCTGCACGCTGCCCGACGCCCAGCTCGACCCCGACGCGCCGCCCAACCGCTTCTATGCCTATGGCGTCGTGGCGCGGCTGGCCATGCTCGCGGCGTCGCTCGAACTCGAACGCGCGGCTCCAACGGAACAATGACGATCCGTAGTCCTTTCCTCGCTCGAAGAGCGGGGCAAATCAGTCACCTCCCCCGCTCGGCGGGGGAGGCCGGGAGGGGGTGCGCATATTCTGCGGAGCTATCTTCATTTCGGCCCGGAGGGACGAGATGAAGATCGCTTTCATCCTCGACCCGCTGGAAAGCCTCAAGGCCTACAAGGACTCGTCCGTGGCGATGATGCGCACGGCGGCGAAGCGGGGCCACGAGCTGTGGTCGATTCAGCGCGCGGCGCTGACCTGGCGCGACGCCTGCGTCGCGGCGCGCGCGCAAAGGATTGTCGTCAGCGGCGCGGATCAGGCCTGGTTCGCCGTCGCGGAGGAAGCGCTGACCCCGTTGACCGCGTTTGACGCGGTGCTGATGCGGCAGGATCCGCCCTTCGATTTCGAATACGTCGCCGCGACGTGGCTGCTGGAACGCGCCGAAGCCGCAGGCGCGCGGATCTGGAACAAGCCGCGTTCGATCCGCGACCATTCCGAAAAAGTCGCCATCGCCGAGTTCCCGCAGTTCACGCCGACCACGCTGATCGCCCGCGACCCGGTCGACATCCACGCCTTCATCGACGAACTGGGCGACGTCATCCTCAAGCCGCTCGACGGCATGGGCGGAACCAACATCTTTCGCGTGTTGCGCGACGATCCCAATCGCAACGTGATCGTCGAAACCCTGACCCGGTTCGGCAGTCGCAGCATCATGGCGCAGCGCTACCTGCCGGCCATCAGCCAGGGCGACAAGCGGATCCTGCTGATCGCCGGCGAGCCGGTGCCCTACTGCCTGGCGCGCATTCCCAAGGCCGGTGAATCGCGCGGCAACCTCGCCGCCGGCGGCAAGGGCGTGGCGCGTCCGCTGCTCGGCCGCGACCGCGAAATCGCCGAAGCGCTGGCGCCGGTACTCTGGGCGCGCGGCCTTTTGATCGTCGGCCTCGACGTGATCGGCGACTGCCTTACCGAAATCAATGTCACCAGCCCCACCTGCTTCGTCGAGATCGCGCAGCAGACGCGCTTCGACGTTGCGGCAATGCTGGTGGATGCGCTGGAACGGGAGTGTCCCGGTTCCTGACAGGCGTGGTGACCGGCGCCACGCTGTGGAATTTGGTTCGTCATGCCCGCGAAGGCGGGCATCCAACGCCTTGCCCTTCCGGGTTCCCGCCCCGGATCGGCGTCCGGGGTGACGTTCCTTCGCGGGAACGACGAAAATGGGATTGGGCGACGCTTCGGGAAATTGCTGGATGTTTGACCTTGATCACCGCGGCGTGGCTGCTCGCGGCGTGCGGGCCGCCGGCGCCCTGGCGCCAGGAATCCTATGTGTTCGGCACACGCGTCGAACTGCTGATCACGGGAGTCCCGGAAGCCCAGGCGCGCGCCGCCGGCAATCGCGTGTTGCAGGAGTTCGACCGCTTGCACCGCAGCTATCATGCCTGGCAGCCTTCCGAACTGTTCGCGCTGAATGCGGCCATTGCCGCCGGTCGCCAGCGGGAGGTCACCGCGGAGTTGGCCGCGTTGATCAGTGAGGCGCAGGCCGTCGCCGCAGCGGGCGACCATCTGTTCGATCCGGGCATCGGTCGCCTGATCGCCCTGTGGGGTTTCCATACCGATGACATCCAGCCGCGCCTGCCCGACGCCGCCGCGGTCAAGGTGCTGCTGGGCCCGCATCCCTCGATTGCCGATCTGAGCGTGGTTCCCGGATCTTGCCCGGAGCCGCGCAGCGCCGACACTGCGTCACCGCCTTCGCCGGAAAAAGGTGCGGGGGGATCGTGCGTAAGCAGTCGAAGCAAGAGCGTGGCGATTGACTTCGGCGGCTATCTCAAGGGCGTCGCGCTCGATCGCGCGGCGGCCATTTTGCGCCAGGATGGCGTCGCCAACGCCCTGATCAACATCGGTGGCAACGTCATGGCGCTGGGTACTCGCGACGGCCGGGCGGATGGTGCATCCTGGCGCGTCGGCATCCAGCATCCGCGACCTCAGGGCGTGGGTGGCGCGCCCCTGGCCTCGCTGGAACTGAAGGACGGCGAAGCCATCGGCACCTCGGGTGATTACCACCGCTATTTCGAGTTGGCCGGTCGCCGCTACTGCCATCTGCTCGATCCGCGCACCGGCGTCCCGGCGGACGGCACACAGGCGGTGACGATCCTGATCGCGCCGGGCCCGGCAGCGGGCATGCGCTCGGACGCACTGTCCAAGCCGATTTTCATCGCCGGCCGCGACTGGCGCGCCATGGCTCGCAAGCTCGAGGTCGATGCCGTCTTGAGGGTCGGCGCCGACGGTACGGCAAGCGCGACCCCGGCAATGCGCGCACGCCTGAAAATCGAAGTTCCCGAGCTCAAGCTGGTGGTGGTGGAATGAAGGACGATCCGGAGATCCAGCGCGCCGTGCGGCGCACCGTGGGCATCGCAGCGCTGCGCCGCCTGCGGCGCATCGTCGATGCCGACAACGCGCTGGAGGCCGAAAAGGCCCGATGGGGAAGGCGGTTGTCGATCTTCTTCGTGCTTGCCGCGGTGCTCGCTCTGGCCTGGATGCTGATCCGCTAGAATGCCGGGATGATCGGTATATTCCTCCTCACCCATGCCACCTATGGCGAATCGCTGATCCAGTGCGCCTGCCACGTGCTCAACAAGCGACCACCGCAGATCGTCCAGCTTGGCATGGCCGCGCAGGACATCCGCTGGACGCCCTGCCCCTGGCGCGCGAAATGCTAGCGCTGGTCAACAGCGGTCGCGGTGCGGTGATCCTTACCGACATCTACGGCGCCACGCCGTCCAACCTGGCGATGAAGCTGCTTGAGCCGGGGCGTGTCGAAGGCATCGCCGGCGTCAATCTGCCCATGCTGTTGCGCGCCATTGCGTACCGCGACAAGGACATGGAGACCCTGCTTACCCGCGCCGTGTCCGGCGGTCGCGATGGCGTGCTGAACATGCTGAAGAACTGACCCGATGACGGCCCACCCCCCATCCCCCGCCCCGTGGGCGGGGGTGACTAGTCACCTCCCCCGCTCGGCGGGGGGCGTAGGTGGGAATTCGCGCAGCACTGCTGCGCGCCACCGAAGCCGGCTTGCTATGCAAAGCAAGCCGTGGGCAGACGGGAGGGGTGCTCATTTTTTTCCCGCGCCAGCGCGGGCGGCCCGGCGGAGGCGTGACCATGCCACGCAGCGAAGCTGAAATCGTCAACAAGCTGGGCTTGCACGCTCGCGCCTCGGCCAAGCTTTGCCAGCTTGCCGGCTCGTTTCCCTGCGAGGTGTGGATGGAGCGCGGCAGCCGCCGCATCAACGCCAAGAGCATCATGGGCGTGATGATGCTGGCTGCCGGCAAGGGGTCCAGCGTGATGATCGATACCGAAGGCGAGCGCGCCGAAGAGGCCTTGCAGGCCATGCTGGGTTTCATCGCCAACCGGTTCGGCGAAGACGAATGAACGGGGCGTCGCGATGAGCTTCTGCCTTCACGGCCAGGCGGTTTCCGGAGGGATTGCGATCGGCCGTGCGCATCTGGTGTCGCATGCGATGCTGGAAGTCGCCCATTATCAGTTGCGCGAGCGCGACGTGGCGAGCGAACTGGTGCGCTTCGACAAGGCCGTCGCCACCACCGGCGCCGAACTCGACGCCCTGCGCGCCGAGGCCAGCGTTCCCGGCGCACCGGCTGAGCTTTCCGCCTTCGTCGATGTCCATGCCATGATCCTGGTGGACCCGGCGCTGACCGACGGTGTGCGCGAGCTGATCCGCGAGCGCCGCTGCAATGCCGAATGGGCCATGGTGCAGCAGATGCAGCTGGTGGTCGACCAGTTCGACGAATTCGAGGACGCCTACCTGCGGGAACGGCAACAGGACATCGTGCAGGTGGTCGAGCGCGTGCTCAGGGTCTTGCAGGGCAAGCGGCGCAAGCTGGCGCGGCGCAAGGCAGTCATGGTCGATGAACTGCTGATCGTGGTCGCCAACGACCTGTCGCCGGCGGACACGATCCAGTTCAAGAGCCTCAAGATCGGCGGTTTCGTCACCGATCTGGGTGGCGCCACCTCGCATACCGCGATCGTCGCGCGCAGTCTGGCGATCCCTGCGGTAGTCGGCATGCTGCATGCCCGCCCGCTGATCCAGGACGAAGACCTGCTGATCGTCGACGGCACGCGCGGCGTGCTGATCGTCGACCCCGACTCGGGCGTGCTGGAAGAATACAAGCTGCGCAAGACCGAGCTGGAAATCGAGCGCTCCAAGCTCAAGCGCCTGGTCACCGGCCGCTCGCGGACGCTGGATGGCGAGGATGTCGAGCTTCACGCCAACATCGAGCTGCCGCAGGACGCCGAAACGGCGAAGGAAGTCGGCGCGGACGGTGTCGGCCTGTTTCGCACCGAGTTCCTTTTCATGAATCGTGACGAGCTGCCCGACGAAGACGAGCAGTTCGAGGCCTATCGCAGCGTCGTCAAGATCATGGGCGACAAGCCGGTCACCATCCGCACGCTGGACATCGGCGCCGACAAGGAAGCGCGCGCGCTGCGCAATCGCGCCGGGAGTCGCAGCGCACCGAATCCCGCGCTGGGCCTGCGCGCGATCCGCTTCTGCCTGGCCGAACCGCAACTGTTTCTGGTGCAGTTGCGGGCCATTCTGCGCGCGTCGCACCACGGCCGGATTCGCCTGCTGATTCCGATGCTGGCGCATGTCACGGAAATCGAGCAGACACTGGCCCTGATCGAACTCGCCAAGATGCAATTGCGCGAGTCGCGGCAGAAGTTCAACGCGGTGGAAGTCGGCGGCATGATCGAGATCCCCGCCGCCGCGCTGTCGCTCGGGCCCTTCCTGCGCCGGCTGGATTTTCTGTCGATCGGCACCAACGATCTGATCCAGTACACGCTGGCGATCGATCGTACCGATGGCGCGGTGGCCCACCTCTATGATCCGCTGCATCCGGCCGTGCTCAGGCTGATTGCGCAGACCATCCAGAGCGCGCAGCGGGTCGGCATGCCGGTGGCGGTCTGCGGCGAAATGGCCGGCGACCCGAAGCTGACCCGGCTGCTGGTCGGCATGGGCCTGCGCGAGTTTTCCATGCATCCGGCGCAAGGCTCCTGGAAGTCAAGCAGCAGGTCATGATGGCCGACGCAACGCAGCTTGGGGTGCGCGTCGCCAGGATCCTGAAACTCGACGAACCCGACAAGATCGGCGATCAGATGGAAAAGCTGTAGGACCCCATGCCAGATGTCGGCATCGTCAGCGCACAGCGCGCGCACTTCAACCAGCCTCTCGACCTGAAGGGTGGCAGCGTGCTGCCCGCCTTCGACCTGGTGTATGAAACCTATGGCACGCTCAACGCCGCAGGATCGAACGCCATCCTGGTTTGCCATGCGCTTTCCGGACATCATCACGTCGCCGGGCATACCGCCGACGAGTTTGGCAACCCCGCCGCCAACATCGGCTGGTGGAACAACATCGTCGGACCCGGCCGGCCGCTGGATACCGAGCGCTTCTTCATCGTCGGGGTCAATAACCTCGGCGGCTGCCACGGCTCCACCGGTCCGGCGAGCGCCAACCCCGCCACGGGCAAGCCCTGGGGCGCCGATTTCCCCGTGATCACGGTCGAGGACTGGGTCGCCGCGCAAGCGCGCCTGGCCGATCACCTCGGCATCGACTCCTGGGCAGCGGTGATGGGCGGCAGCCTGGGCGGCATGCAGGCACTGCAATGGACGTTGAGTTTTCCCGAACGCGTGCGCCATGCCCTGGTCATCGCCGCGGCGCCCCGGCTCTCGGCCGAGAACATCGCCTTCAACGACGTGGCCCGTCAGGCCATCCTGACCGACCCGGACTTTCATGGCGGACACTTCTACGAACACGGCGTGCGTCCGCTGCGCGGCCTGCGCCTGGCGCGCATGCTGGGCCACATCACTTATCTGTCGGACGACCAGATGGCCGAAAAATTCGGCCGTCGCCTGCGCACCGGCGCCGGCAGCTACGGCTTCGGCGTCGAGTTCGAGATCGAATCCTACCTGCGCCGCCAGGGCGACAAGTTCGCCGGCGTGTTTGACGCC
The DNA here is from genome assembly GCA_016712985.1 of Sulfuritalea sp. Classification (GTDB taxonomy): domain Bacteria; phylum Pseudomonadota; class Gammaproteobacteria; order Burkholderiales; family Rhodocyclaceae; genus Sulfuritalea. Next base: position 43,307 of record JADJQA010000031.1, read on the forward strand.
AATACTTATCTGCGCATGACCAAGGCGCTGGACTATTTCGACCCGGCGCAGGATTTCGACGACGATCTGGCGCATGCGCTGGCCCGTGCCCGCGCCAAGTTTCTGGTCATCGCTTTCAGCACCGACTGGCGCTTTACGCCAGCCCGCTCGCGCGAGATCGTCCATGCGCTCGTGCATAACGGGCAGGCGGTGGCCTATGCCGAGATAAACAGCGCCCACGGCCACGACTCCTTCCTGATGGACGATCCCTACTACCACGCCGTGGTTGACACCTACCTGAAACGGGTAAAGCCATGAAGCTTGCCACCGAGCGTGCCGATTTCGACCTGATCGCCAGTTGGGTGCAGCCGGGCGAGCGTGTACTCGATCTGGGTTGCGGCGATGGTTCCCTGCTCAAGCGCCTGATCGACGAACGCGGCGCCGCCGGCTACGGCGTCGAGCTCGAAGACGCCGCCGTGCTGGCCGCGATAGCCAATGACATCAACGTGATCCAGGGGTGACCTCGAGGCGGGACTGTCGGGCATTGACGACGGCACTTTCAACCATGTCGTGCTCTCGCGCACCCTGCAAACCGTGCGCCATACCGAACGCATCCTCGGCGAAATGCTGCGTGTCGGCCGCGAGGCGGTAGTCAGTTTTCCCAACTTTGCCTACTGGAAGAACCGCATGGCGGTCATGGGCGGTCGCATGCCGGTGTCCGAGGACCTGCCCTTTGAATGGTTCGATACGCCCAATCTGCGCTTCTTCACCCTGCTGGATTTCGAGGCGCTGTGCGCCAAAATGGGCTTGGTGATCCGGGAGCGTCAGGTGCTCGACGAAGCCGGCAGCCTGGTGCTCGAAGAGCCCAATTTCCTCGGCAGCCTGGCTGTGTACCGCCTTGCGCGCTGACGCCGCCCGGTCGAGGAGCCTCAGGGAACGGTCTTTACCTCGGCTACCGGGGGCGCCGCAGCAGGTTGCGGGTTTTCCGGATTCGCGGGTGCGCCAGCCTTGCGCAGGCGCTTTTCCTCTTTCTTGGCCTTCTTGGCCAGATCTCTCTGGCGCTTCTCGAATGAATAATTGGGTTTCGCCATCGGGTACCTCTGTCAGGGAAGGTGTGGGGTGGAAGGCCCCGATTGTACGGCACTCCTCGGGCAATGCTTTACGGCGGGTCGCCGCCGCGCCTTGCCTCGCACCCCGCCAGTCTCCCGTCGCGCGCCCGAGGGGCTCGAATTCCGGGCGCCGGCTCCATCAACGCGTCACCCAGCCGCCGCAGACCGGGAAGACCTGGCCGACGAAACAATCTGCCGCCTCGCTGCACAGGTAGGCCGCAAACTCGGCGTCTTCCCTGGCTCCGACCAGGCGACCGAGGGGCACTTCACGCTTCAGGCGCTCCTGGAATCGCGGGTTGGCCTTAACCTCGGGCGGAAAGTAGGTGGCGTTGTCGACGAAGTTCTGCGCGATGGCGTTTACCCGGACATGGTGCGCGGCAAGCTCGACGCCGACCGCTTGCACATAGGCCGGTTAGGCGCCGCGGGCGGCGCTGTGGGTCGAGGCGCGCTTGATTCCGCGCAATGCGGAGGCGCTGCCCATCACCAGGATCTTCCCGGCGCGCCGCTGGATCATCGCCGGCAGGGCCGCGCGAAACAGCCTGGGAAGCGGGTCCACCAGCGCCGCGAAGGTCTCGCGCCACTCGGCTTCGGACACTTCGGTTGCCGCCGTGGAGGGCGCCGGCAGCGCCAGGTTGGCGACCAGCACGTCGATCCGGCCCGCCGCGGCGACGATCGCGGCAGGCGCCGCGGGATCGACCAGCGATTGCGTGTCCCCAATGACGGACGCGCCATGTCCGGCGAAGACCTCGCAGAGCATCGGGCCCATGAATTCATCGGCCTCGGTGATCAGTACCCGCTTGTCGCGGAGAGTGCTTGCTGACATGTGGCCTCCAGTGGAAGACAGTGCAATGCGGGTGCAGCGGAGTGCCTGCGACCCACGGCAGTTGAATTCATCGGCCTGAGTGGCTTTGGGCGCAATCTACCATTTGTCTTTGACCGGCGCGGCGTTTCGGGGAACGGCGGATTGGGCATCGCCGCGCGTCGACAGAACCAGCTTTCCGCGAGTTCGCGCAGCAGCCAGTCGCGCGGATTGCCCTTCTCCTTGCCTTCGGCTCTGCACAACCTTGCCATCGGACTTTCACCGACGAAGTAACGCGCCATGCCCGGCGCACACGTGAAGGTCAGCGGCGATGCGCGGATTCATCGCGCAGCGTCCGCTGTACCGCAGGGTTGGACATCGGTGTCACGGCAAGGTCTCCACTGACTTACACAGCACGACGTTTTGATGATGGCTTGGGAGCTTCCTTGGCTGTCTGCGGCTCGGCCAGGCGGCCGGTAACGTACTTGTGGAGAACGCTGGCGATGAGTGTTTGATACGGCACGCCTTCTTCAAGTGCCTTGACCTGAATGTCGCTCAGATCGCCAGAAGACAGACGGATATTGACCCGACGATCTTTTATGGCGGTGGCGCGCGCCGCTGCCTTGAACTTCGCTAACTCGGCTTTGGTGGCAACTGACTTCAATTGGCCTTCGTCAAAAGCGGTAAGGACTTCAAGCTCGTAGGTGTCAATTTTCGGCATCTGTTTTCCCTTGACTCAAATAGCTCCGCGTTGCCTTGCGGCTTGGGATTACGGTCTTGAGAAAGAAAAAGTCTTCCTCTTCGATAAACGGTACCAAGTAGGCGTAGTTGTCACATTCGACAACGAGAACGCGCTGCCTGGGGTATTTCGCCTGGTTCGGGTGAGCCAGGATGTCCAGCAGGCCACCAGCTTCGATTGAAACAACAATGTTCTCGAACGAAATCCCCCGCACTGTTTGACGGTCTCGTTCTTCTCGGGTGCCCAGCGGAATGGCTTCATGCGGGAATACTACGCCGCTGTGTGCCTTTTGTCACCACCGCGCAACTGTGCCGTTCAAGATG
>JADJQA010000032.1 GCA_016712985.1 Sulfuritalea sp.
AAGTGCTCGCTTCTAGCGAAACGCAAAGGCGTGATTAACCCCTCGTGTGCAAGTCGGTCGAGTTCGGGTGATTTCGCATTACTAAATCCCTTTCCGCCCGGCGGTTCATTTGGAGTGGAAAACGATACGACGCAGCAGCCGCCATTTATGCCATTACTGGGGACGTAATCAAGATTGAGCAAGCGGATTTCCCGCCCTTTTTCGCCAACCATGTCTTAATGGGTTCCTCAGCTGCCGAACGAGACAGTGTTCCTTGACCACACGCGCTGAGCGCTATTGGGATAATGATAAGAAGAAAAAGAGTTTGGTAACACCGAAGGGCGGCATTGCCGGCATGTGAAACGCCAACCACAGGTTGAACGATGGTCGAGAAATCGTTCGCAAGATATTCGCGATTGCGAATTGCGTTGAGGATAGTTTGTAGCATGATTTTCTCCCTTCAGTGGCTTTGGCAAATGAAATTTCTAACGAATAGCGTTTATCCGCCGACGCAGGCGAGTTGGATGAGGGCGCGGAGTCATATCGGCGGGATAAACCTTGTTGAACTGAAGCGCCGCACGGACGGTTAATTGGGGTGTAAAGGCCAATTCGGTTCCAAATCAAACCGGCAACACAACCCCCAGACGGCAGCTCATGAAGTCCGGTTGAAAGAGAGGGTGATGCTCTCAAAGCCATGACTGACAAGGGATTCGAGGCGGCGAAGGGTGTCTCCGACTTAAATGGCAAAATGAAATTGCGGGCTTGGTACGACAAAACCCCATGAGGCGCTTGCCCGCGCGGCCGAGGTTGTCGATGAACTTTCGCTCGGCTGCCGACGCGCTTTTCGGCAATCGGATCGATATAGTTGCCAGGCCATAGCGCGGGACGTGCAAGGCGTTGATCTGGTCGACCACTGCGGCGGAATACAGCCGGGCGTAGCGGTCTGCCGGGTCGGCATCATTGACCGGGAAAGTGAGGGACGAAGGTTTGCGCACCGGGAAGTAGCGTTTTTCGCCATCGTTTACCGCAATGTAGCGGCGGCCGTGCTTGTCGGCTTCGGTGTAGTGCTGGATGATGAAGCTGCGCGTGCGCCGCACCATGTAGAGGCGAATCAGTTCGCGCCAGTCGTCGAACTCCTCGCTCTTTTCGATGGCGAGGATGGAATTCACCTTGCATTGATGCTTGCGCTCGAACTCCGCTTCACTGATGGCGTGCTTGCGCATATGGCGTTCCGGGCGAATGCCGATATTGGCCTTCTCGTCGATGAACAGGCGCAACTGACTCGACAAGTCCGTCTTGGTCTTGTTATAGGGCGTGGCGGTGAGCAGAATGACTTTGGCATCGCAACTGCGTATGTAATCGGCAATGGCCTTGTAGCGCCGTCCTTCGCGATTGCGCAGGTTGTGGCTTTCGTCAATCAGGACCAGACGGTAGCGCTTGAGGTCGGGCAGCTTCCTGGTGACTTGGGAAATGGACAACACCATCCCGCGCAAGCCGTATTCGGTGCGGTAGCGCTCCCACATCGGTTCGAGATTCTTGGGGCAGATGATCAGGGTTTCGTAGCCGAGGTCGTCCTCGAACATGCGCGCAAGCGCGGTTGCCATCATGGTCTTGCCGAGGCCGACCACGTCGCCGATCATCACGCCGCCGCGCCGGTGCAAGTGGCGCGCGGCAATTTTCACGGCGCTTTTCTGGAACTCGAACAACTCATTCTCGAAACGGCCGGGCAGGCGGAACTGACTCAAGCCGGCGCGTGCTTCGGTGCTCAGGTGATAGGCGATGTTCAGATAGATGTGGTGCGGCGGTATCGGTTCTTCTCGTGCCCAGCTCGTTTCAATGATCTGCGCAAGATCGGCCGAAACATCCAGTGCCCAGCGCTCACCCCAGCGGTCGTCGAACCATTTCGCGAGGCGCTCGGTGGCGTGATGTTCCAGTACGTCGACGTTCAGCTCGCCTTGTCGCGAGAGGCCCTGCAAGGTGAGGTTGCTGCTGCCGACAAAGCCGGTGATGGGGTTGTTGACGTCGTCGCGGAACAGCAGGTAAAGCTTGGCGTGCAGCGGGTAGGGCAGGAACAGCTTGACCACGACCTTCCCAGCGCGAAGTTGCTTTGCCAGACGGCGCAGCCCGGCCTCGTCCTTGCCGCTTGGGATGCCCATGGTGATCTGCTCGCGCAGGTGCGCCGCGAATTGGGTCTTGAGCCGGATGGCGGCGGCGTTGTCGATCAGGCCGTCGTTCGCAGCGGCTTTGTACAGCTCGCGGATTTCTTCGTGCGGGGGGCGCTGCATACCGACCAGGACGCGGCAGATTCGCCCGGCGGCCGGGTCCCAGCCGTCGATCAGGTCGTCGATGGATTGCCAGCCACGCAGATTCAGGTAGCCGACACAAAAGTCCGACCGATGGGAAACCTGCATCGTCGCGCGCAGCGCCGAAAGCAGATCCTGGTCTATGTTGTCGAAGATGCGCGGCATGAATGCTCTCTGTCCGACCATTGACTATTGGCGGACGCCTCCCCTCCTTATGACGCTGGATTCTAGCACCTGCCGGGAGGCAGTATCGGCGCCGCGGGGGCGCTACTTTGACGGCCTTGGGCGTTGCTTGGCCAAGCACGGCGAACGGCAAACCTCTTCTGTGCTTAGCAGTAGACCAGCCTGTGGGCCTCGTCAGTGCCCGGCGGGGCGTCGTCCAGCGCTTCAAGACGGGTGCCTTCCGGGAGCGTGATGGCCCGCGCGACCGGGCCGGTGATCAGGATCTCGTCTTGCTTCGCCCAGTCCTCGCCGAGTTTGCACGCGGCGTTCACTTCGGTACCGTAGATATCGTCGTCACCGATGCGCAGCACGTCCCCATAACCGATACCGATGCACAGCAACACCTTGTCTTCGGGCTTCTGTGCCGGGTTGTAACGCTGGCAGCACTGCTGCATCGCGATCGCGCTGCGTACCGCGTCGTCTGGTCGCCGATAGATCACCATCAGGCTGTCGCCCTCTGTCTTCAGCAGCACGCCGTTGCCGTAATGGATCACCGGCACCAATAGCCGGTGCGAAGCATAGATGGTTTGCAGGAAATGAATGATGCCGAACTCGGCGACGCGACGCGAGAAGCCCGACAGGTCCGTGTAGAGCACCGCCCAGCGCTCGCCGAACAGATTCCAGATGCGCTGGTCGATGCGCTCGCAGTTCGAACCGGGCTCCAGCCGCTCCTCGATCAGGAGTTCAAGCCGATCCGTCGAGGCACGGGAGATGATCTGTCGCGTGAATGACACGATGTCCTCCGTGAAATGCCGCTAGTGTGCCAGCGGCGGCAGCGTCTGACAATCGTGGCGATGGCCAAAGGGCTGTTTCCGGCGCCGCTGCGCTAAACCCCGTGTCATCCGGGAAGAAGGGGTCAGACTCGAATTGAATCGGCATAGCCATTGAAAGTCGGCGTACGCGGCACGGCGATAGCCTGTCGGTAGAAGTGAAGATCGCACCATTTACCGCTACGGGTCGCTCCCGAAGAAAGAAGGGCCGCTGATGCGGCCCTTCTTCTATCTGCCGACGAGTTAGATGGCCTGGGCTGGGGGTAACGATGGGGATGCCCTGATACTGCCCACCCAAGCTGAGCAGGTGCTTGTCGCCGGAGACGATAAGGTCAGCACGGGCGGCCAGTGCGCAGGCGATGACGGCATCGTCATCCGGATCGTTGGGGACGACGCGACCGATGCCCTTGGGCCGGACCACCTTTGCCAGCAAGCCGTAGCGAGGCATAGGATAAGCCGCGTGGGTCTGTCGGGTAGCGAGCATTTCCGCCCATTTTTCGCGCGAGAGCACGTCGGTCAGCTCATTCCTCTTCTCGAAAAGCTCATTTACCCCCTTGCGGCGCAGGGCATCATTGAACGGACATTCCAGCGCTGGTGGGGTTAGCAATCCCGCATCGCGTGCCGCCTGCGCGGTCGCATCGGGTAATTCGAGCGAGACGCTGTTGGCTTCCTGCGGCAGGGGCCGCTGTCCATTGGGAAACCAATCGCCTTGTCGCCCGCGCCGACTTCTGCGGCGACCCGTGATGCCCCCATGGTGCCATCGCCCTGCTTGCGCTTGCAAGCCGGCCACGGCGGGCACGCGAATCAAATGGAAGTGCAGTGGCTCAAGGGCAGGCCGCTCAGGCTGGCGACGAACCCGCCTCCGGGCGCGTTGGCGACTGCGAAGCGCGCGCCATGGAGTTCGGCGACGCGGACGACGATGGCCAGTCCGAGGCCGTTGCCTTCGGTCGTGGTTTCGCGTCCACGATAGAAGCGCTCGCCTAGCCGGGCCAGGCTTGCCGGCGGTACCCCGGGGCCGTCGTCGCGCACGGACAGGCTGTAGCCGTCGCCCTCGCGACCGACTTCAAGCCAGACCGTATGCTCTGGCTGCGTGTAGCGGATCGCGTTGTCGAGCAGGTTGCGCACGGCGATGCCAATCAGGTCGGCGTCGCCGTGGCTGACCAGCCCGCCTTCGGGGTAGGTTTCGACGATCCGCCGGCTCGCTGCCAGGCTGGCGTTGCGCGCCTGCGCGGCGGCTGTGGCGAGGATGGCCCGCAGGTCGATCGGCGCCGCGCTTTCGACGGTTTTCAGCGGATCCAGCCGGGCCAGGCGCAGCAACTGCTCGACCAGATGAGTGGCGCGGTCGACGCCGCTCTCGATCTGGCCGAGGGCGTGGTCACGCATCGCGGCGTCGCGGCTGCGTCGCGCAACCTGGGTCTGCACCTTCAGTGCCGCCAGCGGCGTGCGCAGTTCATGGGCCGCGTCGGCGGTGAAGCGGCGTTCGTTTTCAAGCGCGCGGTCCAATCGAGCCAGAAGACGATTGAGTGCCTTGACCAACGGCCTGACTTCCGTCGGCACCAGGCCTTTTTCCAGCGGCGCGAGGTTTTCCGGGCTGCGCACAGAAACATCGGCCGCCAGTGTATCGAGCGGGCGCAGGCCGCGTCGGATCGAAAAGTAAATCAGCAATATCAGGATGGGCGAGATCAAGGCAAGGGGAAAGATGGTTGTTGTCGCGACCTCGAACGCGGCAATGTCGCGCCGGGCGATCGATTGCGAGACCTGAACGCGGTAGCGGCCGTCGGCCGAGGCGACGTTCAGCACGCGCCAGGACCCGGTCGGCCGGATGATGTCGCTGTAACCGGGAACGCCGAGTACCGGCAGGTCGGGAGCGTTGGCCGAACGGGCGATGATGCTGCCGTCGCCGCGGCCGATCTGGAACTCGAGCGGCGGCTCGTAGACATTGTCCTTGGCGCCGCGCACCGTCGCCAGGCGGGTGGCCAGCGGGCCGAGCTGGGCTTCGTTGTTTTCGACGAGGGCCATCAGCAGGTGGCCGGTTTGCGCCAGGTTCCCGTCCAGCAGTTCCTCGGCTTCATGGGACGCCTGCTGGTAGCTGAACCAGCCGGTGAAAAACCACAGCAGCAGCACCGCGATGCCGACTGCGGTCAGCAGGCGCCAGCGGAGGGAGCGGGCGCCGCCGACCGCCGGCCAGCGCTTCATTTTTCCTCGCCCCGTAGGCGGTAGCCGAGGCCGCGCACGGTCTGGATGAAGTCTGCGCCGAGCTTCTTGCGCAAATGGTGGATATAGACTTCCAGGGCGTTGCTTTCCACCTCCTCGCCCCAGGCGTAGAGGCTGGCCTCGAGCTGGGCGCGGCTGCGCAGATGACCGGGATGACGCATGAAATCGAGCAGCAGGGCGTATTCGCGCCCCGACAGGGCGATCGGTTCGCCGTCGATGCTGGCCTGCTTGCTGGCCGGGTCGAGGGTCACCCCGCGGTGGACCAGCAGGGGCTGCGCGAGGTCGCCGGAACGCCGCACCACGGCCCGGATGTGGGCTTCCAGTTCGTCGAGGTCGAAGGGCTTCGTCAGGTAGTGGTCGGCGCCGCTGTCGAGGCCGGCGATCTTGTCCTGCCGTGTGTCGCGGGCGGTGAGGACGATCACCGGGGTCCGGATGTTGCGCTGGCGGAGTTCGCGCAGGACGGATATTCCGTCCTTCTTGGGCAGGCCGAGGTCGAGCACGCAGGCATCGTAGCTGTGGTCGGCCAGGGCGCGCAAGGCCATTTCGCCGTCGCGGACCCAATCGACGGCATAGCTGGCCAGCGTCAGGCCGGCGCGGATGCCGTCGCCCAGTAGCGAATCGTCTTCAACCAGCAGGATTCTCAATTAGCGGGTTTGGGGGGGGGGGGGGCGCTGCGGCGGTTTTGTTCAGCAAGGCCTGGATCTCCTGGCGCCGTCCCTGGTCCGCCAGTTCGCGTCCCGGGCGGGGCGGCGCCTTTAGCGCCTTCTCCAGGTAGCCGCGGCCTTCGGCGACGCGCTCCTGGTCAATCAGGTATTCGCCGTAAAAATAGTTTGGGTCGATCCCGTCCGGGTTGGCGCTTAGGGACTTGAGGAACAGTTCCTCGGCTTTCTTCTTGTCGCCAAAGCCGAGCGGCCAGCCGGGAACCTTGGCGTAAAGCGCGGCGAGGCTCGTATAAGCGGAGCCGTTGAGCGCCTTTTCGTCGAGCTTCAAACTTTCCTCAAGCACTTTTTTCGCATCCTTGGCCAGCGACAAACCGCCCAGACCGCCCCGTGCGCCGGCTTCACTGGAGACCACGATACCTTCCCAGATCAATGCGGGGGGAAAGTTCGGGTTGGCGGCACTGATCTGGCGGACCTTTTCCGACAGTTCACTATAAAGCTCGGCCTGTTGCTTGGCGGGCGAGTGGTATTTGATTTCCGCCCAGCGATCCTGGATTGGGCGAATCAGGTCGTCGGTGCTCGCGGCCGGGGCGGCGGCGCTGAACAGGATGCAGACGGCGAGCAGGAGGGGTTTCAGCTTCGACATGGGGTTTCCTTTCCAAGGATCATTGATTGATGGCATGGTGCTTGATGGTGGCGAGCTTTTCGCCCAGGCCGCGATCGATCAGCGACGGCGCCACACCGTTGATCCAGGCGAACAGACGTTCGGGAAAGCCAAGGTGGCTCTCCGCGACGTCGTTACGCAGTTTTTCGACGATCCATGCCGCCACCGTGGCCGGCGAATCGCTGGCATTCTTGAGCGCCGCGTTCAGGCGCTTGACCGCCTCGGTATTGAGCGGCGTATCGATCGCGCGCGGCGCTATGTGGATCACGCGGACCGACGAGTCGGCCAGTTCGCGCCGCAAGGCCTGCGAAAAGCCGCGCAGGCCGGCCTTGGCCGAGGAATAGGCGGCAAAGCCGGCGAAGGGGATGCTGCCGAAAGCCGAGCCGATGTTCACCACGGCGGCCGCGGGTTGTTGCTTGAGCCAGGGCAGCAGCGCGTGAGTGAGCCGGACCGGCACCAGCAGGTTGGTCGTCAGGATCCGTTCTACCGCCGCCGAGTCCTGGCTTTCCAGCAGGCCGAAACCGCCGACGCCGGCGTTGTTGATCAGCATGTTGGCGCCAAAGCGGCGCGCCGCTGCTGCGGCATCGGCAATCCCCTCGGCGGTGGCCAGGTCGGACGGCAGGCGCCCGCATACGGCTCCGGCGGCGAGCGCTATCGCGGCCAGCTTGTCCGCATTGCGGCCGGTCAGCAGCAGCGCCGCTCCGGCGGCCGACAGTTGTCCGGCCAGGGCCTCGCCGAGCCCGCCGCTGGCGCCGGTGAGCAGGATCCGGGCGTGATTCAATTGCATGGCGTGGTTCCCGTGGGCAGCGCGCGAAACACGTCGCCGTAGAGTTTGAAGAAGACCCGCGCGCAATGGATGACCTCGGCCTGGTCTGCCGGCGTCATCTTTTCCAGCAGGCGGGCGAGGTGCTGGGTATGTTCCTGGTCCAGTGTGCCGTGCGAGCGAAGGTAGGTGAAGGCCCGGTCGGGAATCCCCAGCCCCTGCTGGATCCGGTCGGCGGCGGAGAGGGCCAGCGCGACGCTGGTGCCTTCGAGGACGAAGACCATGCCGAAGAATCCGGCCGGATTGCCCCGGTTGATCAGGTCGTAGGCATAGGCGACCATGACTTCGGCCGGCAGCTCGGGCCGGCTCGCCCGCACCGCGTCGGCGTCGCCGCCGGCGGCGGCAATGTCGTTGAGGATCCATTCCTCGTGGCCGATTTCCTCGTCGATGTATTCCGCCACCGCCTTGCGCAGCCAGCCCAGGCGTTCCGGCAGGCGGCCGCCCAGGCTCATCAGCAGGGGCGTGGTGTGGCGCACGTGGTGGTAGGCCTGGCCGAGGAAGGCAAGATAGCTCTCGCGCGTGACGCGGCCCTGCAGGCAGTCGGTGATGATCGGCGCGGCCAGGAGCCCGGAGCGGGCGTGCTCGGTGGCGGCGATCAGTTGCTCATAAAACGGCATCGCGGAATTCCTCTTTGGCGTGAAGTGCGGAGAGTGCGGCGGCATAACGTTCCACGACGCGGTCGCGGACCGGTCGTCCGTTGCCGGTGGCCAGACCGTTGGCGGCGGTAAAGGCTTCGCCGGGAATCCAGGTGGCGATGCGCGCGTAGTCGGGCAGGGTTTCGTTGGCGCCCTTGACCGCCAGATCGATCGCGGTGGGGGACACGCCGGGCATCGGCACCAGGATGGCGCTCAATGCCGGCTGCCCGTCGCCGACGACAACCGCCTGGAGGATGCGCGGATCGGCCAGCAGCGCCGCTTCCGGCCATTCCGGCGAGATGTTGCGGCCGTAGGAGGTGATCAGCAGGTTCTTGCGCCGTCCGGCGAGATGCAGGTGCCCCTGGGCGTCGAGGTCGCCGAGGTCGCCGGTGGCGAAATCCTGGTTGTCGCCCGCAGCCGCACCGAGGTAGCCGAGGAAGGCTTGGGTGCGGACCATGACTTCGCCCTCGCGGATGGCAATCCGTACATGCCGCAGCGGGCGCCCGACTCCGTCGGCATCGTCGCCCGGGCGGTTGAGCGTCAGCACCGAACCGCCCTCGGTCAGACCGTAACCCTGGTAGGCCGGGATGCCAAGCTGGCGCGCTTCCTCGATCAGTTCCGATGCCACGCGGGCGCCGCCGACTGCAACGAAGCTCAATGCAGCGGACGCGCGACGGCCGGCGACACTCAGGAAAGCTGTCCAGGCCTTCAGCAACTCGGGAACCAGAATCATGCTGCTGGATTCGGTCCGGCGGACTGCCGCTTCGAGGACGCCAGGATCGAAACCGGCCATGCCGCGCCAGCCCAGCTCATGCAGCGGCGGCAGGTGCACCGCCATGCCGCGCAGTAGCGGGGCATAAATGCCGGCGACGTTTTCCAGCAGGAGTGCCAGGGGCAGCACGGCCAGATGATGGCGCAAGGGGAGATCGGACAGCCGCTCGCGAACGGCGAGTGCGGTGTCGATCAGGCCGTCGCCGCTCAGGCAGACCCCTTTCGGGGCGCCGGTGCTGCCCGAAGTGAAGGAAATCTTGGCGGTCCCCGCCGGCAGTGCGACCGGCTCGACGACCCGTTGCATCCAGGTCAGTCCCAGCCAGTCGCCGATGATGGAAAAGCCGATGTCGAGCGCGCCGATCCGCTCCGGCTGGTCGGTCAGGATCACATCGGTGGCGGTCTGCTCAAGCGCATGGCGCAACTGCCCGGCGCTGAAAAAGCCCGGCAGCGGAAGATGCACGACGCCGGCCTCATGGGCGGCGAGATCGGCCAGCACCCAGGCCGGCGAGTTGTCGGCAAGGACGCCGAGCACGCGGCACATGACGAGGCGCTCTTTCAGGCTGAGTATTTCGCCGCGGATCTCGGCGGCCCGCCATTGGCTTGTATCGGAGATCAATAGCGCCTGGTTCGGGTCGGCTGCAGCGAGTTCGGCCAGCCAGGAAAAGTGACTCATGGTGCTTCCCCGGTCCAGACCCGATCGCGCTGCGCGCATCCTGGAGCCGGATCGTCGCCAGCGAGGCGCCCACCTTGGCCAGCTCGACCGGGCCGTAGCGATCGCGCATGTTGCAGGAGTCGCACAGTTCGGCAAATCGCCGGCATGCCGTGGCGGCGGGCTTCAATCCGCGGCGCTGCGGTCCGCCAGCGTTGTCCGAGGGCCGCTTCGGCGGAATTGAAAGTGGGCGACTCCATGGCCTCCGGCAAGGAAAACTCAGCCACGGAGGCTTGCCCTGTCGAGCGCCAGACGAATCCTTCCGGCCACCACCACCGGATGGGTCGCGTAGTAGCTGCCCCACGCGCCTGCATCTGCGCCCAGCCGCTCGGGGTCGGCCGCGGCCAGTGCCAGCGGCGGCAGGCCGAGCCGGCGCAACATGCCGATCAGTTCGCTGGTGGCTGTGAACACCACCCATTCGAAGCCGAGCCGGTCGAGGTGGGCCGCGAGGGTGAGGATCACCCCGACGCTGCCGCCCCGAGCCTCGGAGGCAAGGTTGCCGACTTCGACGATGCGCTGGCGATCGACCGGCTTGCCGGCCAGCCTGGACACGGCAGTCTCGACCGGCACATCGAGATAGTTTTCAAGGAATAGCCGCTCCGTTCCGGCGCAACGCCAACCAGCCACCGCCGCGATGCCCTCGTCTTTTTCCAGCAGCATCAGGTTTGGCGCAAAGCTGGTGAGCTCGGCGTCATAGTGGCGCTGGAACATGTCTGTGACGAAGGTTTCGGCGCGGGCCCGGTGGGGGGAACCGACGACGGTGTGGCGGACCGTCATTCCGCGACTGCGGGACCGCAAATTACTCTTGATGGCGCTTAACATGGCTGCTCTCGAAGAACACGATGGCGCCAAGCTTAGGCAGCGGGGATTAAACGAATCTTAAGAACATGAATCAGGGCCGGAAAGGGAATCGATTGCCACCTCGATCATGCCGTCGCCCTGGCATGCTTCGCAACGCCCGCCCGTGACGTTGAGGGAAAAGCAACTGCGTTGTACCTGTCGAAGCCTCTCTCCGCTGGTCGGCCGCGGTCAATGAGGGATTCTGTGTCGAGCGCGTCGATAAAGATCCGCCGGTGTCCGGAGTGGACCAAGAGTTTCAAAATGCACTCGCCGCCGGAGTGTTCCTGCCACCGCTCCGTTAAACTCCGTCCCATTCCATTTCACCAGTCGAAGAAAGATCCAAACCATGGCATGCAATCTCCCAACCAGCATTGGCGTCCTGACCAGCGGCGGCGATGCCCAGGGCATGAACGCGGCGGTGCGCGCGGTGGTGCGCTCGGCGCTGCACCAGGGCGCCGCTGTGCATGCCATTTACGAAGGCTATCAGGGCATGGTGGACGGCGGCGAGCGCATCCGCGCGCTGTCGTGGGAGGATGTCGGCAGCATCCTGCATCGGGGCGGCACCGTGATCGGCACCGCGCGCTGTCCGGCGTTTCGCGAACGCGAAGGGCGCCTGACCGCCGCCCGCAACCTGCTGCGGCACGGCATCGACCGGCTGGTGGTGATTGGCGGCGACGGCAGCCTGACCGGCGCCAACCTGTTCCGCCAGGAATGGCCGGGCCTGCTGGCGGAACTGGTGCAGCGCGGCGAGATCGACGCGCAGACCGCGCAACAGCACCCGGCGTTGATGATTGCCGGTCTGGTTGGCTCGATTGACAACGATATGGTCGGCACCGACATGACCATCGGCGCCGATTCGGCGCTGCACCGGATCGTCGAGGCCATCGACGCCATCACCAGCACGGCGGCCAGCCATCAGCGTACCTTCGTGATCGAAGTGATGGGCCGCCACTGCGGCTATCTGGCGCTGATGAGCGCCATCGCCGGTGGTAGCGACTATGTGCTGATTCCGGAAAGCCCGCCTTCCCAAGACTGGGAGCAGAAGATGTGCGATCTGCTGCGCAATGGCCGCGCCGCCGGTCGCCGCGACAGCATCGTGGTCGTCGCCGAAGGGGCGCAGGACCGCCAGGGCAAGCCGATCACCAGCGACTATGTGCGGCAGGTGCTGCAAGACCGGCTCGGCGAGGATACCCGCGTGACCATCCTGGGCCACGTGCAACGCGGCGGCACGCCCGGCGCCTTCGACCGCTGCATGAGCACGCTGGTCGGCCACGCCGCCGTGCAGGAACTCCTGGCGGCCACCGCGGATAGCGAACCGCAGATGATCGGCATGCGCTATAACCGGGTGGGGCGCGCGCCGCTGATGCAGTGCGTCGAGCAAACCCAGGCCGTGGCGCGCATGATTGCCGAACAGAACTATGCCAAGGCGATGGAGTTGCGCGGCAGCAGTTTCACCGAGATGTTCGAGACCTTCAAGGCGATGGCCAGTGCGCTGCCCAGCGTGATGCCGCCGGCGCGCCCGCGCCGGCTCGCCATCCTGCACGGTGGCGGGCTGGCGCCGGGGATGAATACCGCGGCGCGCGCCGCCGTAAGGCTCGGACTGGACCGCGGCCACACCATGCTCGGCGTGCACGGCAGCTTCGAGGGGTTGCTTGACGGCCGCATCGAGGAGTTGAGTTGGGGCGACGTCGAGGGCTGGACCGCGATGGGCGGCGCCGAACTCGGCACCAGCCGGCATGTGCCGAGCATCGAGCAGCTCTATACCGTGGCGCGAGCGCTGGAAACTCACGATATTGACGGGCTGTTGATCATCGGCGGCTGGACGGCCTACAAGGCCGCCCACCTTCTGTACACCGAACGCGAGCGCTATCCGGCCTTCAAGATACCGATGATCTGCCTGCCGGCGAGTATCGACAACAATCTTCCCCGCTCGGAGCTGAGCATCGGCGCCGACACCGCGCTCAACGCCATCGTCCATGGGCTCGACCGGATCAAGCAGTCGGCGATGGCGGCTCGGCGTTGCTTCGTGGTCGAGGTCATGGGCCGCAACTGCGGCTATCTGGCGCTGATGAGCGGCCTGGCCAGCGGCGCCGAGCGCATCTACCTGCCCGAGGAAGGGGTGAGGCTCAAGGATCTGCAAGCCGACGTGGAACGCATGATCGAGGGCTTTCGCGGCGGCCGGCGCTTTTACCTGACGATACGCAGCGAACGCGCCAATGCGCAGTACACCACCGATTTCATGCGCCGGCTGTTCGAGGAGGAAGGCGAGGGCCTGTTCGATGTGCGCCAGTCCATCCTCGGCCACGTCCAGCAGGGCGGCAATCCCTCGCCCTTCGACCGCGTGCTGGCGACCCGGCTGGCGGCGCACTGCATCGATTTCCTGACCGGGGAACTGCAGCGCGGTTCGGCGACCGGGGCCTACATCGGTCTGGTCGAGGGCAAGGTGACGATCTCTCCGCTCAAGCAGATGCTCGACGTGGTCGATCTCGATCACCGCCGGCCACTGGAGCAATGGTGGCTGGACTTGCGGCCGGTCATGCAGGCGATGGCGCGGCCGGCGGCGGAAACTCCGGATTCGGCCTGAGCAGCCCGCTGGACTGGTCGAGGCTGATATTCTCGACCAACACGCTTGTTGCCGCCTGCCGGCGAAGAGCCGGGCGAACGCCCTGCACAAGCGAAAGTCGCGGCGCCGACTTTCCGCTATGATGTTGCGATCAACCCAGCTTCGCCGCAGCCTTGACCGCACCGAACAAAAAACCCGAGTTGCTGATTGTCGACGATGACCCGCTGATCGCCGACACCTTGAGCTATTTTCTCGGCCGTGACTATGCCGTGAGCACGGCGTCGACACGCACCGAGGGGGTTGCCCTGCTACGCGACGGGAAAATCGCCCCGGCCCTCGCACTGGTCGATCTTGGCCTGCCACCAACGCCTCATCGTCCGGACGAAGGCTTCGCCCTGATTGCGGACATCCTCGCCCATGCACCGGCAACCCGCATCGTGGTCCTTTCCGGCCAAAGCGACGAACTCAATGCGCGCCATGCACGAGCGCTCGGCGCGACTGAATTCGTTGCCAAGCCGGCCGATCCGGACTATCTGCGCAAGCTCATCGGTCGCGTGTTGTCGTTCAGAGACACCCCGCCGGAGATAGACGACGGCCTGATCGGTGACAGCGCTCCGCTGCACAAGTTGCGTGCGCAGCTCAGGCAGTTCGCCCATTCGCCCTTTCCGGTATTGATCGAAGGCGAGTCGGGCAGCGGCAAGGAGCTTGCCGCCGCTGCCTTGCACCGGCTGTCCGAGCGGGCAACCAAGCCCTATCTGGCGCTCAACTGCGCCGCGATCTCGCCCAGCCTGGTGGAGGCCACGCTGTTCGGACACAGCAAGGGGGCGTTCACAGGCGCCAGCGGCCCGCGCGCCGGCTATTTCGAGGACGCCTCCGACGGCACGCTGTTTCTCGATGAAATCGGCGAACTTCCCCTCGATCTGCAACCGAAACTCCTGCGGGTGCTTGAAAACGGCGAATTCCAGCGCATTGGCGAAACTCTCGCGCGGCACTCATCCGCTCGCATCGTCGCGGCGACCAATCGCGACCTGAAAAGGGAGGTTCGCGAAGGGCGCTTCCGCGCCGACCTGTACCACCGGCTTTCGGTATTCACGGTCGCCATCCCCCCGCTGCGCGATCTCGGTGAGGACCGGATTCGCCTGCTGGAACATTTCCGCGCCGTGTATGCGGCACAGGCCGGCTTGCCGCCGTTTCGCCTGAGCATCGAAAGTGCCGCACGCCTGCTGGCCTACCGGTTTCCGGGCAACGTCCGCGAATTGCGCAATATCGCCATCCGCCTGACGACCAAGCTCGCCGGTAAAGAGGTCGGGGTCCACGATCTCGAAGCCGAACTGGACCTCGGCCATGGGTCGGCAGCGGTCGGCGCCCTCCCGGCGCCGACCCTGGGAGGCATGGCTGAACTGGTATCGTTTTCGGCAAACGACATCCGCAGCCGCCCCGACTTCAACCTCGATGCCACGCTGCATCTCTGGGAAGAAGCCTATATAGAAGCCGCGCAGCAGCTTGCCCATGGCAACATGAGCCAGGCGGCCCGACTGCTCGGCATCAACCGCACCACGCTATACAATCGCATCGAGACGCTGGCCCGGGAAAGCGAAGTTGCCGTGAAAGCTAGCGCCGGGCATAGCGACTTCAAACGCAGCGATCGCAACTAACGACGCGCCACCCCTTGATGAGCGAACGGATTGCCTGACCGAAACCATGTATCTGGAACACTTCGGCCTCAACGAACCGCCCTTCCGCATCACGCCCCATACCGACTTCTTCTTTGACGGGGCGAATCGCGGCGCGACGCTCGACGCGCTGATCTACGCCATCACCCACGACGAAGGCATCGTCAAGGTCAGCGGCGAGGTCGGCAGCGGCAAGACCATGCTCTGTCGGGTGCTGATGGAACGCCTGCCCGAAAACGTTGCCATCATCTACCTGGCCAACCCGTCGCTGTCGCGCGACGACATCCTCTACGCCATCGCCGACGAACTGCGCCTCAACGTGCAGGAAAGCGCCCGCGCCTCGGTGGTTTTGCGCGCCTTGCACGACAGCCTGATCAAATCCTTCAGCGAAGGCCGGCAGGTGGTGGTGCTGATCGACGAGGCCCACGCCATGCCGATGGAAACCCTCGAGGAAATCCGCCTGCTGTCGAACCTCGAGACCAACCGCAACAAGCTGCTGCAACTGGTGCTGTTCGGCCAGCCCGAACTGAATGACGTACTCGCCCGCCCAGAAATGCGGCAGTTGAAGGAGCGGATAACCCATAACTTCAGCCTTGAGCCGCTGGTGCGCGACGATATCGCCCACTATCTTGATTTCCGCATGCGCGCCGCCGGCTACCGAGGCCCCAGCGTGTTCTCGCCGACGGCGCTGAAGATGATCGCGCGGCATTCGCTGGGCCTTACCCGCCGCATCAACATACTCGCCGACAAAGCCCTGCTCGCGGCGTTTTCCGCGGGCAGCCACGAGATAGGTCCGAAGGAGATACAAGCGGCCGTCCGCGACTGCGAATTCAGCGACGCCACCTATGGGGGCGGGGGCCGGAGCGTACGCAAGGCACGGATCCTCTGGATCATCGCGGTGCTGGCCGTTGGCGTCCTGGCGGGTCTCCTCTGGCTTATGGCGGCATCGCGTGTCGATTTCGGCGCCCCGACGGCGGTCCCGCCCACACCGCCGTCGCCGAGCAGCGGTGCCACGGTGTCCGCGGTCCCCCTCGTACCCGCGGTGCCTGCCGTACCTGCGGCAACGGCCCGCGCCGAGCCCGTCTCGCCAACCGCTGTCCCGGCGCCCGCGCGCGACCCCCTGCCCAGCGCCGCCAACGTCGCGCCGCCGTCACCGCCGCCAGCAGCGCCACCGCCCGCCGGCGCAGCTTCGCCATCGCCGGCAACGTCCGTCGCCGGCGCCTCGGCGTCCCCGCCCGCCGCCAAGGCGGAGCCCGTGATGGCCGCTGCGCCACAGCAGCCAGTCGGGTCGCTAACCCGCGAGCGACTCGAAGCCGGGCGTGCGTGGCTGGCGCAATTGCCGGATGATGGCTGGTTCATCCAGATATTCGCCACCGACGCCAGTCGTCATGGCGAGGTCGAGACCCTGCTGCGCAAGCTGTCGTCCAGTGGCATCGAAATGGGCAAGATCCATGTCTATTACTCCGAGCTGAGCGGCAAGCCTCGCTACGGCATCACCTATGGCAACTATCCGACGCGCGGCGCAGCGGCTGCGGCCCTGCGCGAACTGCCGCAGTTGGTGCGGATCAACAGGCCCTACCCGCGCCAGGCCGTGCGTCTGCGTTAACGCTCATGGCAGCGAGATCCACCCGCTGAGGATGAAACACGCGAAAGGCGAATTGAAGGCCCGCCCCTCCCATCCACTACGTGGCCCACGGCTGGCTTTGCACAGCCAGCCGGCTGCGGCGGCGCACCGCATGCGGTGCGAAACCCCACCTCGCCCCCTCGCGGGGAGGCTATTGATAAGCTCGCTACGCTCGACTGTCACCAGTCGCTCCGAACGTGTTGTTTCACGTTAAATTTGTTGGAAAAAGCCCACAGTGCATGAGTCTCAGCAATAAAATCATCGGGTTGCACCGTAAATATAATGTGTTATGCTAATCTCCGTATTCAATAGTTATAATTCCGCTCGGGGGACTCGATTGCGCCCATTTCTGATTCCGCCGTCTTATTTGGTCCTGTTTTCCAGCCTGGTTCTGGCGGCGTGCGGCGGCCTTCAGCCGCAACCTCCGTCCGCCGGGCATATCCGTGCCGAAGGTCTGGCCGCCCCGAATCCCGACATTCCGCCGCCGGTCGCCAACACCGTGATGCTGGCGCGGCCGAAGGCGGCGGCAAAAACCGAGTCCTACTCGGTTTCGGTGCGCAACATCCCGGTTCAGGATCTTCTGTTCGCCCTCGCTCGCGACGCCAAGCTGAACGTCGATATCCATTCCGGAATCACTGGCGTGGTTACCGTCAACGCCATCGACCAGACGCTGCAGCAGATCCTGTCGCGCATTGCCAAGCAAGTAGACATGCGCTGGGAAATCGACGGCCCCAACCTGATCGTTATGCCCGATTCGCCCTTCCTGCGCAATTACAAGGTCGACTACGTCAACATGTCGCGTGACGCGACCGGCACCAACTCGATCAATACCTCGATTGCATCGACCAGTTCCGGCGCAACCGGCGGAGCCTCGACAGGCGGTGGCGGCAACAACTCCACCACGACAGTAACCAGCAAGGCCAAGAACGAGTTCTGGGTGTCGCTGGAAAAAAACCTGCAAGAAATATTGCGTGAGACCGACAAGATCCTGCCGGAGGGCTCAAGCGAAACCGTCATCGAGCGCTCGGATCAACAGGCGACCACCGGTACTGGCGGCCAGGGCGGGCAAGCTGGAGCCAACCGGGGTGCGGGTACGACCACCAGCCTCGCCGGCAGCCCCAATGCCGCCAGCCTCCAGCAACAGGGCACCACGGTTGTCAAGCGCGTCACATTTCGCGAGGCCGCGTCGATTATCGTGAACGCTGACGCGGGAGTCGTCGTGGTTCGTGCCACTTCAAGGCAGCATGAGAAGGTTCAGGACTACCTCGACATGACGCTCACCAGCGCGCGGCGCCAGGTGATCATTGAAGCCACCATCGCCGAGGTCAGGTTGAATGACCAGTACCAGCAAGGCATCCAGTGGTCGAGCCTGCGTTCCATGCGCCCAGGGCCTCCCACGGCCGGATTTTCGATGCTCCAGAGGACTGGCGGCGGGGTCATTACGCCGGTGCTCGGGGCGGCCGAGGCGGCTAGAGGCACCCTGCCTTTCGTGCTGAACTATGTGTCGCCGGGGCTGGGCATCATTGCAACCCTCTCGCTGCTGGAAACCTTCGGTAACGTAAAGGTCCTGTCGAGTCCGAAAATGAGCGTGCTAAACAACCAGACGGCCATGCTGAAGGTCGTTGATAACCTGGTCTATTTCAACATCAAGACCGATTCTGCCGTGGTGACCGGCAACTCTTCCTTCCCGCCGGTCCAGACCGCCACGGCCCAGACAGTTGCAGTAGGCTTGGTCATGAGCGTCACGCCCCAGATCAGCGAGAACGGCTCGATCCTCCTGAACGTCAGGCCGTCGATATCTCGGAAATTTGGAGAAGTGGAAGATCCAACGAATCCAGTAAACAAAGTGCCCATAATTCAGACGCGGGAAATGGAGTCCATGCTCCGGCTCGCCGACGGCGAAATCGCCGTAATGGGGGGGCTGATGTCCGACGAACTCAACAACACAACCGATACGATTCCCGGCATCTCGAAATTTCCCGCGCTCGGCTTGCTTTTTAATTCGCACAATGACACCACTACCAAAACCGAACTGGTCATTTTGCTGAAACCCACGGTCATCCGCGATCCGAGCATCAATGGCGACTACCGCAGCTTCCGCGACCAGTTGCCTGCCAGGAATTTCTTCGGCAACAACCCCGGTCGGGAACAACAGCAGGTCGATATGCAGGGAGCCGCGCCCCAATGAGCCTCCTGATGGACGCCCTGAAGAAAGCCGAACTGGCCAAGCGCCAGGGGCCGGGCGCCAGCGGTGCGGCAGAGACACAGGCCCAGGGAGGGCTTGCGCTGGAGCCTATCGCCGACTCCGCGGCGAGCGAGCCGGCGACGCCTCCCGCCGCGGATGCGTCAGCGGCGGCAGCCCCGTCTCCCTTGCCGTCGAAACTCGAAGAGATCGACGCGCAGTTTCTCGCCGATGCCCAACAGGCAGCATCCTTGCGCCTGAAGGCGCAAGTGTTGCCTCCTCCCGTGGCGCCGCCACCGGCCGAGCAGTCTGTCAGCGGGGGCGCGCCGCCACGCACCAAACCTGAACCGGACGTTCCGCAAGATCGCTCATCGGCGCAGAACCTGTTTGCCGCCAAGCAAGCCGACAAGCCGCCGGCGCGGAAGTCCTTTGCGCTTGCCATCGGCGCGCTGACCGTTCTGTCCGTTTGCGGCATCGGCGGATATTTCTGGTGGCAGTTGCAGCCAAAAACCGTCGCCATGGTCAGCCGCCCCCCGGTGCCGCCGCCTCCGGTCGTCGCCCCGGCCCCCGCGGTGCCGCCGGTCGTGGCGTTGCCACCCGCCGTGGCGGCAGCGCCGACTCCCGAGCGCCGGCAGTGGCCGCCTCCAGGGCACCGCTCCACGAGCGCCGCCGCTCCGGCGACGAGCAAGCCGGCGGACGATTCCGCTCCTGCGGCCGCAAGGACCCGGCGTCCCAGAGCCGTCGTGCACGTCCCGGCCCCGGCCGCGGCCGAGCCGGACAGTCCGGTTCGCGTGACCAAGGCGCCACTGAAGGTCAACCCGGCCCTGCTCCGCGGCTTCGATGCATTCAACCGCGGTGATCTGGAATTGGCGCAGACCGAATACGAGCGCGCACAGAAGTCCGACCCGCGCAACACCGATGCCCTTCATGGCCTCGCCGCCATCGCCCTGCGTCAAGGACGCCCCGAGCACGCCGAGCGGCTCTATCGACAAATCGCGGAGGCCGACCCGCAGGATACGGTGGCCATGTCGGCCCTGATCAACAGTCGCGCACAGATCGATCCGGGCGCCGCCGAAAGCCGGCTGAAGACGCTGTCGGCGGCTCAGCCCGAACTCGCGGCCCCGCATTTTGCGCTGGGCAATCTGTATGCGCGTGAGGGCCGCTGGAACGATGCCCAACTGGCCTATTTTCGCGCCTACAGCGCCGAAGCGGACAATCCGGACATCCTCTACAACCTCGCGATCAGCCTCGAGCACCTGCGCCAGAACAAGCTTGCAGCGCAGTATTACAGCCAGGCCATCGCCGCCGCGCAGACCCGGCCCGCCGGATTCGACAAGGCGCAGGCAACTGCAAGGCTGCAAACCCTTCAGCCCTGACGCAGGGGCTCGCGTCCGCATGCATAACCCAGGAAGTCCGGCAGCGCCGGCCGTTTGACAGCGGACGCCTGCCCCCGACGGGGATTCCCGGGCATGCCGAGCACCCCGGCCCGCAAGCAAAGTCGTTGCGCGCAGAGTGAATTCCGAACGCCCCATGCCGCGGGACTTGCCCTCGCCGGCAGATGCAGGATAATGTTCCGGGTATGAACCCGCCAGCCGTCCGCCGCCCCATTGGTCAGATCCTCATCTCGCAAGGCGTGATCAGCGAGGATCAGTTGCGCATCGCGCTGCTGGAGCAGATGAAGTCCAACCAGCCGGTGGGCAGGCTGCTGGTGGCGCTGGGTTTTGTCTCGGAAGCCACGCTGCGCGACGCACTGGGTGAGTCGCTCGGTCACAAGTCCGTCGATCTGGCCAATTCGATCATCGATGCGGATGCCCTGCGACTGGTCCCGCGCGAACTGGCCAAGCGGCATCTGTTGCTCGCGCTGAGCTATTCAAAGCCCGAGCAGCGGCTCAACATCGCCATCGCCGACCCGAACGACATCGTCGCCCTGGACAAGCTGCGCACCCTGATCCACCCGGAACTGGTGATCGAAACGCTGCTGGCCGGCGAATCGGAAATCGCCCGCGCCATCGACCAGTATTACGGCCACGAGCTGTCGATCGACGGCATCCTGCAGGAAATCGAAACCGGCGAAATCGACTACCGCAGCCTCTCCGCGTCGCTCGACGAATACAGCCAGCCGGTGGTGCGTCTGGTCGACGCCCTGCTGACCGATGCCGTCAAGCATGACGCGTCGGACGTCCACTTCGAACCGGAAGCCAGCTTCCTGCGCATCCGCTACCGCATCGACGGCATCCTGCGCCAGATTCGCGCCCTGCACAAAACCTACTGGCCGGCGATGGCTGTGCGCATCAAGGTCATCAGCGGCATGAACATCGCCGAAACCCGCGCGCCGCAGGATGGCCGCATCTCGCTCAACATCAGCGGCCGCCCCGTCGATTTCCGGGTTGCCTCGCAGCCGACCATCCACGGCGAAAACATCGTCCTGCGCATTCTTGACCGGCAGAAAGGCATCGTGCCGCTCGACCGCCTGGGGCTTGACGAGCGCCAACTGGTGCTGATGAAGCTGATGGTTGCCCGGCCCGAAGGCATCATCCTCGTCACCGGCCCGACCGGCAGCGGCAAGACCACCACGCTCTACTCGGTGCTCAACCACATCAACGAGGAGGGCGTGAACATCATGACCCTCGAAGATCCGGTCGAGTATCCGATGGCGATGATCCGCCAGACCTCCGTGGCGGAAGCCGCCAAGCTGGACTTTGCCAACGGCATCCGCTCCATGATGCGCCAGGACCCGGACATCATCCTGGTGGGCGAAATCCGCGACGCGATACCGCCGGAAATGGCCTTCCGCGCAGCAATGACCGGCCATCAGGTGTATTCGACGCTGCACACCAACTCGGCGCTCGGCGCCATCCCGCGCCTGCTCGACATCGGCGTCCTGCCGGACATCATGGCCGGCAACATCATCGGCATCATCGCCCAGCGCCTGGTGCGCCGCATCTGCGTCCGCTGCCGCAAGCCGTATCCGGCCGACGCGCACGAGTGCAAGCTGATGAGGGTCGGCAGCGGCCAGCCGGCGCCCATCCTCTACCGCGCCGCCGGCTGCGACCACTGCGAATACCAGGGCTATCGGGGCCGCCTGGCGATCATGGAGATGCTGCGCCTCGACCAGGATCTCGACGACCTCATCAGCCGCCGCGCTCGCAGCGCGAAATTCGCAACATGGCGCTCGACAAGGGCTTCCGTCTGTTGGCCGAAGACGGCCTGCGCCGCGTGCTCGACGGCTCCACCTCGATCGAAGAAGTCGGTCGTGTCATCGACCTGACGGAGCGGATGTAGCCGCTCCGCCGCACGGCGCACCACCACCATGGCCCTCTATGCCTACAAGGCAATGAACACCCACGGCAGGACCGTGCTGGGCCGCCTCGAAGCCATCAATCTGATCGACCTCGAAATGCGCCTGAAGCGCATGGACCTCGATTTCATCAACGGCGACACGATGAAGCAGGGCGGCCTGTTCAACCGCGCCAGGATCAGCCGTGCCGAATTGATCAACTTCTGTTTTCACCTGGAACAACTCGCCCGCGCCGGCGTGTCGCTGATCGAGAGCCTGGCGGACTTGCGGGACAGCCTCGAGAATCCGCGGTTTCGCGAAATCATCGCCGGCATGGTGGAAAGCATCGAGGGCGGCAAGACACTCTCGCAGGCGCTCGCCGAGCATCCGCAGACCTTCGACGAAGTGATGGTCAGCCTGGTCCGCGCCGGCGAGGAGACCGGCACCCTGCCGCAAGTGCTCAACAACCTGCTCGAATCACTCAAGTGGCAGGACGAACTCGCGTCCCACACCAAGAAGCTGATCATGTATCCCTCCTTCCTCGGCGTGGTGGTGGTCGCCATTACCCTGTTCATGATGATCTACCTGGTGCCCAAGATGGCCGGCTTCATCCGCAACATGGGCCAGGAGTTGCCGATGCAGACCAAGATACTGATCGCCACCTCCGAGTTTTTTGTGGACTACTGGTACGTCGTGCTCGGCCTGCCGCTGATCCTTGCAGGCGTTGTTGCCGTCCTGGTCAGCACCAGCAAGGCGGCGCGCTACCGCTTCGACGATGTCAAACTGCGCCTGCCTTACATTGGTGACATCCTGCGCAAGATCATCCTGTCGCGTTTCGCTTCGGTATTCGCCATGATGTATTCCTCGGGCATTACCATCCTCGACTCCATCAAGTCAACCGAAGGTGTGGTCGGCAACCTGGTGATCAGGGAAGGCCTGGAAAAAGTCGGCGACCTGATTTCCGAAGGCCAGAACGTCACGGCGGCCTTCCAGACCGCCGGGATGTTTCCGCCGCTGGTGCTGCGCATGTTGCGCGTCGGCGAGAACACCGGTGCGCTGGACACCGCGCTGAGCAATGTCAGCTACTTTTATAATCGCGACGTACGCGAATCCATCGAGAAGGTGCAGGCCATGATCGAGCCGGTCATGACCGTAACCATCGGAGTGCTGCTCGGCTGGATCATGATGGCCGTGCTGGGCCCGATTTACGACATCATCACCAAGCTGAAAACCTGATGGCCGCCAAGCGTATTCTCCTTCTCGATGGTCCCGTCCTCACCGCGCACTGCTGGAGCGGCGGCGAAGTCAAGGTCGAAGGCGAATTCAGTCGCGAACCGGTGCGTCTGGAAGCGCTAGTCGCCTATCTGAAAAAGCATCATTCCAGCCTGTTTTACCTGTTGGCGGACATTGCCGAAGAGGGCTACCAGCTCGAAGATCTGCCCTATGTCAAGGGGGCGGACCGCACGGCGCTGTTGCAGCGCCGCCTTAGCCAGTATTACTACAACACGCCGTTGTCCACGGCGATCTCCCTTGGCCGCGCCAAGGAGGGTCGCCGTGACGAAAGGCTGTTGTTTGCCGCTCTGACCCGGATCGAGACCTTCACGCCCTGGCTCGACGCGTTGCGCGAAGCGGAGGCCACGCTGGCCGGGGTCTATTCCGTGCCGCTGGTACTTGCCGAGTGGGTTCCCCAACTGCTGGGTGCAAGCGGCCCGGTGCTGTTTGTCAGCCTGAGCCGGGGCGGGGTGCGACAAACCTTCTTCGATCAGGGCAAGCTGCATTTTTCGCGGCTGTCGCAACTCGCGACCCACAGCCTCGATGAAATGGGCCGCACCAGCGCCAGCGATGCGGCCAGGATATTCCAGTATCTGTCGGCCCAGCGCCAACTGCCGCGCGGCGGTGTCCTGCGCACCGTGGTCCTGGCTCACGCCGGGGAGATACCGGCACTGCAGAATTTCTGCCGCGACACCGCCGAGTTGCGCTTCGAATTCATCGACCTCGTCGCCCTTGCGCGCCAGAAGAAGCTCAAGGAGGTCCCCGCCGACAGCAATGCCGAGAAGCTGCTGGTGCATTCCCTGGCGACCAAGACCCCCGCCCAGCAGTTCGCCCCGGCAAGCGAGACACGCCTGTACAAGCTGTGGCAGATCCGTTTCGCGCTCACCAGCGCGGCGTGGATGGTGTTTGCCAGTTGCATGCTGTTTGCCGGCAAGACCCTCCTCAACGTTTACCAGCTTCGCGACACGAGCGAAGCCGCCAGGGCCTTGACGCGTGCCGACGACAGCGCTACAACGCCCTTCTTGAGGCGCTGCCCAAGGTCAGCGCATCAGCCCCGACAACCTGCGCGCGCTGATCGGACGCTTCGATGCATTGCAAAAACGCACCCCGCCGATGGAGCCCTGCTGCTGCACCTGAGCCAGGCACTCAACGATACCCCCAGAATCGAACTTGTCCGCCTTACCTGGAAGACTACTGTCGACCGCCCCGATGCCGGATCGAAGCCCGCGGCCGGCGCCGAAAGCTGGGCAGTGGTCGAGATTCAGGCCCGGCTGCCGCTCGGCCTGGCCAGTAACAGGCGCGCCCAGCTCGAACTGATCGAGAGCTTCGCCGCCCGGCTGCGCGACCCGCGTACGGATGTCCGGGTGCTTAGCCGACCCTTCGATATCGAATCCGACAAGGCGCTCAAGAACCCCGCCGAAACTGGCGAAGTGCAGCTTGCGGATGTTCCGAAGTTCAGCCTGCGCATCGCGCAGAAAATGTGAAAGACGCGATGAAAAAGCTGCCGGGAAATGCGCCGCGAGTCAGGGTGGGACACGCATGAAGCTGGATGCCAAGGACTTCAAACGCCTGCAATGGGGCATTGCCTTTCTGGTCATAATGATCCTGATCGGCGGCGGCTCCGTATGGACTGCCCGGCAGTGGCACCAGGACAGCGAACGCGCTGCCCAGCAAGCCGCCGCCGCACGCCGGGACATCCAGGGCAAACTTGCGCGGGCGAGCCAGGAGGAGCAGGAACTGCGCGACAAGATCGGCCGCTTCCAGGCGCTCAAGGCGCGCGGCTACATCGGGCCGGAGCAGCGCCTGGACTGGATTGAAACCATCGCCCGCATCAAGACCGCGCGCCGCATCCTCAAGCTGGATTACGATTTCGCGCCGCAGCGGCCCGTCGATGCCACCATACTGCCCGGAGGTGCGTTGGTCGGTGGCTTCACGGTCATGGCTAGCCAGATGCACTTGCAGCTTCAACTGCTGCACGAAAACGAACTGCTGGCGTTTCTTGCGGAACTCCGCGACGCGGTGCAGGCACTGGTTCAGGTGCGCTCCTGCACCATGGAACGCCTGATGCTCGACAATACCGATCGCGGCAGCAAAGCCCAGTTGCAGGCCGAGTGCCCACTCGAATGGATCACGCTGAAGGAAGGCAAATGAGACCGCCAGCCCGCATGATGCCCGTCCTGCTTGGCCTGCTTGCCTTGAAACCCGCCATTCCCGCGGCGGTGACTCTCCCCGTTCGTGTAAGGTCTCCGTGCGGGCAGCCCAATTCCAGGAGGGGCAATGAATACTACTGATCGCATCACCCTCGAACCGGGCAAAAGGGGCGGACGCCCCTGCGTCAGCGGCTTGCGCATCAGCGTCTATGACGTTCTTGCGATGCTGGCCGAAGGCATGGCGGAAGCCGAAATTCTGGAGGATTTTCCCGAACTCGAACCCGCCGACATACGCGCCTGTCTGGCCTATGCGGCCAGAAGGGAACAAAGCGTGGTCAAACTCGTTGCCCCATGAAACTGCTCCTCGACGAAAATCTTTCTCGTCGGCTTGTGCCTTTGCTGCAAAGCGATTTTCCGCAGAGCACCCAGGTCGCCTTGGTCGGCCTCGAGCGAGCGGACGACCGAACGATTTGGCGCTATGCAAAAGAAAACGGGTACACGATCGTCTCGCGTGATGCCGATTTCGAGGAACTTTCCGCAATTCACGGCGCGCCACCACCGGTAATCTGGATACGCATACCCAACCATGGAAGATCCGCCGTGCTGAAATTGCTGCTCAAGCATAGAGATCTGCTCCAAGAGACATTGCAGGAGAAAGGCGTCGCCTGTATCGAACTCGGCCCGCAGGGAGTAGATTGATAGCCAATGCAAACCGATCGCGGCAGCAAAGCCCAGTTGAAGGCCGAGTGCACACTCGAATGGATTACGCTGAAGGAAGGCAAATGAGACCGCCAGCCCGCATGATGTCCGTCCTGCTTGGCCTGGCCGCGCTCGTTCCGGCCCCTGCCGCGGACTGCCAGGAACTCGGCCGCCTGTTCTTTACACCCGAAAAGCGCGCCACGCTGGATCGTCAGCGCACGCTCAACATCCAGGAAGCGCAAACCCTGCAGGGCAACACCATGAGCCTGGACGGCGTCGTCTATCGATCCAACGGCAAGGCGACCGTATGGATCAACCAACAGGCCCAAGCCGATGGCGAAAGCTCGCGCACCGGCGTCAGTGCGGTCGTCTCGCCCAGGACGCCGGGCAGCGCTGTTCTTGCGCCCGGAGAAGAAACACCGGCGCGGCTCAAGGTGGGCGAAACCGTCAACCGCGCCACCGGCAAGCGCGATACGCGGCTGGGCGGTGGTGTGGTGGTGACGCCCAAGCCAAGTCGCTGAGCAAGGCCGAGCACGGTGAGCCGGCTGCAGCCGAAGAGAAGGCTAAACCATCAACCGCGCCACCGGCAAACGCGATATGCGGCTGGGCGGCGTTGTCGTTCCCGCCAGCTCACCTCCCGCCAGCGTCAGCAAAGAGGAATGAAATGATAGTGCCCCGAGGTCGCCCAATCGTTGCTGCGCGGGCGCGCGGCGCTGCGCTGATTGTGCTGATGGCGCTGCTGACGATGGGCGTGCTGTACTTTATTGTGGTGCAGCTTGAGGCGTTCAGCGGCTATGCGAAGGAGTCGCGAGGCGCGAGTGATTCACTGGCTCAAGCCCGGGAAGCCCTGCTGGCATACGCGGCCACCTACCGGGACGACCCTTCACGGAGCACCGAGGTTTTCGGTTATCTGCCTTGCCCCGATACATCTGGCAAGACCGGAATTCAAACCCCTGGTGACGGAGAGGCCGCTGCAACTTGCGGCACTTCAGAGCAAGCCGCCATCGGTCTGCTGCCTTACAAGACTCTCGGTCTGCCCGATCTGCGCGATTCAAGCGGTGTCTGCCTGTGGTACGCCGTGGCAGGAGGTTTCAAGAACAATCCCAAGACCGCCGAATGAACTGGGACGCAGGGCCAGTTCACCGTGCTCGATGCCAACGGCGCCACGCTCGTCGCTCGGAGGACGCCCAGGGTGGGGCAGCGGCGGTGGTTTTCGCAACAGGCCTTCCTCTGGCCGGTCAGTCGTCCCGCAGCGCCACGAGCGTCGGCCCCTGCCAGATCGACCCGGCGCAAGTCGCCGCCTTTCTCGATGGCGCCTACACCTTCGCTACAACCGCTACCATCGCCCTTACTCAGGGGCCAACAAAGGATGCGAACGGCATTGTGACGAACAATGATCGCCTCGCCTGGATCACCCCCAAGGAGATCTTCGACAGGGTGATCGCGCGCCAGGACTTCAGCAATGCCCTTACCGCCGTGCCGCCAGGCCAGATCAACACGCTGATCGACCGCCTTGCCAAGGCAGTGGAAAAGAAGATCCAGGACGATATCTTCGATGCGACATCAACCAGCATGCCCAGCAATACCGGCAGCTACACGCCGCAACCCGCTGGCGCGGCCATGGGTGATATCAACGCCACTGCCGGTGAAATATCGCTCTCTGGCGCTGCGGACTACACCAACTACCTGAGCAACTGGTCGGATCAGCTTCGCCAGATCCGCTGCAACAGCGTCAGCTGCTTGCCTCGACATCAACAACAGCGGCACGGCCAACTGCCGTGGAGCGTTGCTCTTCGCCGGCAGAACCGCCGGCGGCCAGCCCCGCACTGGCGCCCAGAAAGCGCCTTCGATCGCCAACCTTGCCAGCTACTTCGAAAGCGGCCTCGGCTTCCTCACCAGCGGCAGCGCTTTTGGCGGAAGAACAGCTTACGCGGAAGCTGTCTCCCTCTCGGGCTCCTCATGGTCGGGTGGAACGGTCACGGTTACGACGTCATCCGCACATGGTTTCGGCACGGATTCTCATGTCGCGATTTCCGGCGTTTCGCCAAGTGGATACAACGGGATATTCAGAGTTGCCGTAACCGACGCGACGCATTTCACATTTCCTCTGGGCAGCAATCCCGGTGTCTATGTCGCCGGGGGCAGCGCGTATTCGCCGAGCGCGGACGTGGTCGCCTGCCTCGGCTTTGGGACCTACGATTCGCTGAAGCAGAGTTCCGCCGCCTTCAGCAGCGGCACCGTGACTCCCGGCGGCACAGCCACGAGCGTCGCCACGGTAACCGGCGTCGGCACCGCGACGCCGACCATCGTACTCGGCAGCGGCACCCTGGTGGCACGTTCGGGATGCGTCTGGCGTCCGACGCCGTTGCCGCTGAACAGCAGCCTGCGGCTTTACTTCACCTACACTGTTGCCTCGGCCAGCGCGGGCAGGGGCTTCACCCTGGCGCTGGCCGATGCGCCACCAACAATCCGTCCAGCACCGAGCCGGTAATGTGCGGCGCCACCGGTACCTCAAACCTGGGAGCCTGGGTTATTCCAGCGCGCCAGTCTCCGGGTTCGGTATCCGGCACGGCAGACATCACCGGAACCGCCTGGACTCCGACCGTCAGCCCCCTCCGTTCTTTCCCATTATCAACGTTGCAACCATCACCACCGCAGCCAATCACGGCTATGCGACCAATGACATCGTCACGATCTCGGGCGCCAACCCGGCAGGCTATAACGGCACCTACAGCATCACCGTCACTTCCCCACTCAATTCACCTATGTTCTGCCAACGAATCCCGGCCCACCGTACATGGGAATCTTTCCACCAAAGATCGGACTCGAATTCGATACCGCGAGCAATACCCCGCGCAATGACCCGGGGCCGGACCACTTTGCCTTCGTGCATTGGGGTGGCGCTGGCGATAACGATCCTGCGGCAGCGACGCGCAATGGCAACGACGACAACACCCATAACAGTGGTGTGAATGGCGATGGTTCGCAGCCGCTCAACCCGAGGCGCCTCAATATCTCCTCGGCGAGCGCGACCCCGGTGGCGACGGTCGCCGCCGCCCGCTGGTCGGGCGGCACGGCAAGCATCAGCACCACGGCGCCCCCGGCTACGGCAGTGGGCAAAGCGTCACCATCTCGGATATCAGTCCGCTCGGCTACAAGGGCACGCATACGGTCACGGTTGGCGACGCAACTCACTTCACCTATGCAAAGGCCACCGATCCTGGAAAATACCCCTATGTGTCGACGGTTTCTGCAGCAAGCTGGGCGTCGGGTACGGCGACGATCACGACTTCGGCAGCGCATGGGCTGTCCACCGGAAATGCGGTGACCCTGAGCAACATGTCGCCCACGGCCTGGAACGGCAGCTACTCCGTCACGGTCACCGACCCTACCCATTTCACCGTGGCCATCGCCGGCAACCCGGGCGCCTACGTCGCGGGCGGACAGGTGTCCGCGCCCTTGAGTTTCATTTCCGCCGCCGCGTGGTCGGGCAGTCGGGTTTAGGTGACCACGTCGAGCCCTCACGGTCTGATTTCCGAGCAGTTCGTGACGATTTCCGGCGCCTCACCCTCGGGCTACAACGGCACCTACCGCATCAAGGTGAGCAGCAGCACCCAGTTCAGTTACTTTCTGCTCAACAGTCCCGGCAGCTCTTCGAGCGGTGGAAGCATTGCCGTGGCTGGCGCCGCCAGTAGCGCAATGGCATCAGTACCGGTCAGCGGCGCGGTCTGGGCAGCCGGCACCGGGACCATTGCGACCTCGGCGGCCCATGGACTCGCCACCGGGAATACCGTGGCACTGAGCAATATGCTCCCCCCGACGTGGAATGGCACCTACGCGGTGACGGCGATCGACGCCAATCACTTCAGCGTTGCGATCGCGAGCGACCCGACCGCCTACACCGCGGGTGGCCAGGTTTCGCCAGTCAGCATCATTTCAGCGGCGACATGGTCCGGTAACCAGGCCAGCGTCACCACCAGCGCGGCCCATGGACTGGCCAATGGCCAGGTGGTACAGATCGCCGGGGTCTATCCGGCCGCTTACAACAGCGCCTACGCCGTCACGGTGATCGACGCCACGCATTTCAGCTATGCGCTGGCAGGCGATCCCGGCGGAGCTTTTTCGGCGGCGACGTTTACCTATCCCGGAATTGCCACGGTCAACGCCAGCGACCCCTACCTGCCTTACGGCGCGACGCCCGTAGGTACTACCATCCATGTGCGCCTGGACATCAGCCGCCGCTACGACGCGAGCCGTCGCCAGGCGACCCTGACGCTGCAGGCCTATGTCGGCGACACCTTCACGGGGACTTGTGCACAGGCCGACTTCAAGAACTTCGCCCGCGACCTTGCCGAGCTTTGTCCGACCCGCAGCCCCACCGTCGAACAGGACGGCCTTGTCATCAATGATGCGGCCGGGCCTGCGCTGGCCAACATCTACCTCGGATTTACCACCGCACGCAGGGCCGTGGTGGGTAATAATGAGACCATCAACATCCAGAACCTGATCCTGCGCAGTCAATGACAAGAGTTTCGACGTATCGGCCATCCGGCTTCACGCTCATTGAACTGGCGATGGTGCTCTTCATCGTCTCCCTGTTGATCGGCGGTCTGCTGTTGCCTCTGTCCACCAGCAGAGCTTGCCGGCCGCCAGGACACCGACAAGGCGCTCGCCAACATTCGCGAAGCGCTGATCGGCTTTGCCGTGGTCAATGGACGCCTGCCCTGCCCGGCGGTGGCGAGCATACCCACGGGTACCGCGGTAAGCGGGCTGGACGCGGGCAGGGAAGCCACCACGCCGGCTGGTGCGAACGGTCCCTGCGCTTGTGAAACCAGTGCCACCAGTCGCGTCGCCGGAATTGTCGGCGCCGGGGCCGTGGCCTGCTCTGATACCGATAGCGTCGGCGGCGTGCTTCCCTGGGCGACTCTGGGCTTGCCGGAAACCGACGCCTGGGGGCGTCGGTACACTTACTATATCGCGGCCCAGTTCGCGCGGCTGCCAACCGGTCAAACCACATTCGGCTGTACCCCCTCGGCAACCGTACAGAACGCCGCACTCGCGTTGTGCTCAAGCGGCACGATTACCGTGTCCACCGCGGCCACCGGCGGTACGGGCGTGGCCAGCAATGTTCGGCCATCGTCGTTTCCCATGGCAAGAACGGGCTGGGCGCCAGGTCTCCGTCAGGCAACGTCAGGCTAGCGGCAAGCGCTGCCGACGAGGTGGAAAACGCCGACAACGACAATGACTTCGTGGGCAGCGTCGGCATTGACGATCAATTGGTCTGGATTCCCGTCACCGTGCTGATGGGACGGATGCTGGCCGCAGGCAAGCTGCCCTGATTCTTGGGTAGCACAAATAGCTCGGTGAACTGGCGTAGGGCTTGTGAACTGGCGCCATCCAGCGCCAACCGCCTCGCGGCTTGCTACTGGCGACTTTGATGCCTTGCCCTGGTGCAAAAAAATGGGAGCAGTCCGCTGCTCCCATTTACATCCGCGAATCGGCTCCGCTCAGGGCCGAACAGCCACCAGCTTCCTGCGCCATGCGACAAAACCGAGCAGACCCAGACCGGCGAGCATCATCCCATAGGTGCGGGGTTCGGGGATGGCCGGGATGAAGCCGTTCTTGCTGACCGTTGCGAATGCCGTCAGCGTACCCGTGAGGTCGCCGGCCGTCAGATTCAGAAACGTTGCCTCGAGCGTACGCGAATCGCTTTGAGGGTTTCCAAAACCCGACGCCCACGAAATGCTCTCGACTCCCGAATGCTGGGTATTGGCGCCAAAGACTCCGGGGCCGTCAACGTTTAGGAATGCCCAAGCATAAGCGCTGCCATTCAGCGGAACGCCCATGTCGATGTCAGTACTCGCCTTGACCGAAAAAACCGCGATAGTGTTGGGCCGCAACGTGAAACTACCACTGCGATTCAGCCAGGCGCTCGAATTCAACTCCGCCGGCACATCGCTGAATACCGCACGCAGCGGCGATCCGTCCGCTCCCCCACCCAGCGATTCGTAGGCCGTTGCCGAAGCGACCACATCGGTGGCGTTGATGGAAGTGGCCCAGTCCTGCGAAGAGCTTGACTTTGAATTGGCATAGACCGAGCTCGTCTTACTGGTCCAGTCAATGCCCGGAGTTGCGTTATCCACGCCCTTCAGCGCTACTGCAAAGCTGCTCCAGTCGATCGACGCTATTGCGGGCGGCGGCGGAAGTGCCGACGAAGCCGGCAGCGAGGAAGCCAGTGCTGCGATTGCCACAACGATCTTCAGCTTCATTTCTGGTTTCCTTTACTGTCAAGAAGCGCAATAAGAACAGACACCAAAATCAAACACCAATTATGCAAGATTCGCGCCATTAGATTGGGAAAACTAGTCTGACGGCGGCAAACCCGCTCTACGACTGGCTTTGGCGCCAAGACTGGAGATTCGCTGCTCACGTCAGCGAGCCTCGCCTTTTCGTCAGTGTAAGATTTTCCGACACGGGCTCGGGGATTTCAACCGCACTCGTCGAATTATCGCCCAGACCGAGTGGCGTGATCAATCGCCGATCTACTGCGGAAACCTGCCACCACGGCGCTCGAGGCGCTCGCAGGGGCGTCCCGTGATTGCAGCCGGGCGTCGGAGGCGCGATAGGCAGCCTGCTTCGCCGCGATCCGTATGCATCTGAGCGCATCCTTCCTGTTGCCACCATGGCACTTCCTGAAACCGCCACACGGTGCCTTGGGGTCAAGCGAAGGCCGCGGATCGTTCTGCTGCCAGTTTCACGCATTGCGACACATGTCTTCCAGCGTACGCGACGCTGCCCCCAGCTACTGTCTGGACAGTGACGGATGAATCGGCCCGGCACGCCGGCCCGTCGTTCGGTTGGCGTGCAATCGGCTACGCAGCCGGTACCTGAGCCGTATCGACCACGCGGGTACCGAATAGACCCAAACCTCACCGCAGGCCTATGATCCAAGGCGCGAAAGTAGGAAAACCGATACGAGTTGGGCCATGGAAGCCAGCTTGAGCAGATGGATCTCGCCATCGCGGGGCGGGGATGATCGGGCTCGATACCAGCATCCTCGTTCGTTACATCGTTCAGGATGATGCCGCGCAATCGGCGGGTCGGCTGCGAGACGACGGCAACCTTTGACAAGCGCGCGAGATGGATGGGGCCGCACCGTTTGCTGAAAGCCTGACTGGACCGTCGGACTCCATCGTCGCTTATGACAAGCATCACAATTCCTGAATCAAGCTCGCCGAGCCGCCGGTAGAATCGCCGCATCCCCTTTCAGGAGTTCGCCGTGTCCAGAGCCTTCAGGATCGCGCCAAGCATTCTTTCCGCCAATTTCGCCAGGTTGGGCGAGGAAGTCGACAACGTGCTCAAGTCGGGAGCCGACATCGTCCATTTCGACGTGATGGACAACCATTACGTGCCGAATCTGACCATCGGCCCGCTGATTTGCGAAGCCCTGAAGAAGCACGGCGTCACGGCGCCGATCGACGTGCATCTGATGGTCAAGCCCGTCGACCGCATCATTCCCGACTTCGCCAAGGCGGGCGCCAGCTACATCACCTTTCACCCGGAAGCATCGGAGCATATCGACCGCACCATCGGCCTGATCCGCGAATGCGGCTGCCAGCCCGGCCTGGTGTTCAACCCGGCAACGCCGCTCGACGTGCTCGAGTACACGCTGCACAAGCTCGACATGGTGCTGCTGATGAGCGTCAACCCCGGCTTCGGCGGCCAGAAATTCATCCCCCACGTGCTCGACAAGGCCAGGCAGGTGCGCCAGATGATCGATGCGCGCGGCCTCGATGTCAGCCTCGAAATCGACGGCGGCGTCGGCCCGGCCAACATCCTCGAAGTGGCGCGGGCCGGAGTCGATACCTTCGTCGCCGGCTCGGCGGTGTTCGGCGCCGGGCGTGACGAGGATGCGCATCGCTATGACACAGTGATCGGCACGCTGCGCGCCGAACTCAAGAAGCTTTGACCCTGGAACCCGCAGTTGCAAGCGCTTCAAACACAGAGAACACAGAGCCACAGAGCCACAGCGGGCACGGGAAGAACCTCGACTACAACTTTGTCATTGGCGTGGCTTCGGCCATGCCCGTCGAAGCCGACCTGCTGGAACTCCTGCTGCGCCGGATCGAGCCGGGCTCGCCGTGGCACGCCACGCTGATCGGCCGTGCCGAATCCGGCCGCGGCACCAGCGCGTCGCCGAACTGGCCGACATGCCGCGCAGCGGACTGGAAGGCACTTGCTACCTGCCGGACGGCAGTCACGCGGCGGGCAACGGCGCGCCGATCGAAGCCCTCGCGGCGTGCGCGCAATGCCCGGTGCGAAATCGCCAGCCCGGTCGAGGAGGGCCTGCAACCTCGCCTGCGCACGCAACAAGTCACCACCAAGGCCGGCAAATGCAGGATTCTGGTCTTCAAGGGGCGCGGCGACCTGGTTGCCGGCCTGAATCCGCGCAGCAGCAAGGCAATGCTCGATGCCGCTGACGATGACCCGCTGTTCCCCACTATCTACCCATTGTTCGATAAACATCGTATCTTCGCACCCATGAAACCCATCCGCTCAGTCACCATCGACCTCGATGGCACCCTGCTCGACACCATCCCCGATCTCGCCGCCGCCGCAAATGCCATGATGCGCGAACTGGGACGGCCAGAGCATGCCATCGACACCATCGCGAGCTTTGTCGGTCGCGGCATTCCCAATCTGGTCGGGCGCTGCCTGCCGGATCTCGCTGGCCAGCCGCTGGCGCAGGCACAGGACATCTTCCGCCGGCATTACGCCACCGAGAATGGTCGCTGCTCGAAACTCTATCCCGGCGTGCTCGACGGCTTGCGCGCCTTCCGTGATGCCGGCTTGCCGATGGCCGTGATCACCAACAAGGCCGGGGCGTTCACCGCCCCGCTGCTGCTTGCCACGCAACTGGCATCGTGGTTCGAGTTCGCCGTTTCCGGCGACAGCCTGCCGGAAAAGAAGCCGCACCCGCTGCCGCTGCTGCATGCCTGCGAACGCCTCGGCAGCATTCCCGCCGAAAACCTGCACATCGGCGATTCCCGGCACGATGCCGCCGCCGCGCGCGCCGCGGGTTGTCCGGTGTTCCTGGTGCCCTACGGCTACAACGAGGGCGAGGATGTGCAGGGAATCGACTGCGATGCTATAGTCGCTTCGCTGGTGGAGGCCGAGCGCCGTGTTGCCGGCCAGCAAAGCTGAATTCCCGGCATGCCAAGTACCAGTGCCGACCGAGTAACCAGCGCCACACATAACTCCCGCAAACCTGCCTGACCATGCTCCACCACAACCTGCATATGACAAGGAAGCACGCCCTCGGGGCGGAGGCCTGGCCCTGGCGGCCCTGGCCCTCGCGCGCCAGTTCGAGCGCCTGATTTCCCGCGCACCGGAGCCTGAAGCCGGCGCGCCCGTCCTTGCAGTACCCGTATCCGTGGAGCTTCCCCATGACTGAATCCGATTTCAACCGGCTTGCCGCGGCGGGCTACAACCGCATTCCGGTGACGCTCGAAACCTTTGCCGACCTCGACACCCCGCTGTCGATCTACCTCAAGCTGGCGAATGATCCCTATTCCTACCTGCTCGAATCGGTGCAGGGCGGCGAGCGTTTCGGCCGTTATTCCTTCATCGGCCTGGCCGCCAGCACGCGCATTGCCGTGGCCGACGGCGCGATCATGTTGCTGACCGGCAACCGCGTCGCCGAGCGGCGCGACCACACCAACCCGATGAGCTACATCAGCGAGTTCATGGCCCGTTTCAAGGTACCCGACCTGCCCGGCCTGCCGCGCTTCTGCGGCGGCCTGGTGGGCGCCTTCGGCTATGACACGGTGCGCTACATTGAAACCAGGCTGGCGCGCACGCGGTCGACGAATCCGTTGCCGGATCCACTCGCCGTACCCGATATCCTGCTGCTGCTCTCCGAAGAAATCGCCATCGTCGACAACCTCTCGGGCAAGCTGACCCTGGTGGTGTATGCCGAACCGGGCTTCCCCGGCGCGTGGAAGCAGACCCAGGCAAGGCTCAGGGAACTGCTGGCCAAGCTGCGCGCACCGTGGCCATTCCCGCCGAAGTGCAGGCGTGCTCCGCGCCCGCCGTCTCCGAGTTCGGCGAGGAGGCCTTCAAGGCCGCCGTGCGCCGCGCCAAGCAGTACATCGTCGATGGCGACATCATGCAGGTGGTGCTGTCGCAGCGCATGAGCAAGCCCTTCGCGGCCAGCCCGCTGGCGCTCTACCGCGCCTTGCGCACGCTGAACCCTTCGCCCTACATGTTCTATTTCAATTTCGAGGACTTCCACGTGGTCGGCGCCTCGCCGGAAATCCTGGTGCGGCTTGAAGACGACGCAGGGAAGAAGTGTGTCACCGTGCGTCCCATCGCGGGCACGCGCAAGCGCGGCGCCAATGCATCGGAAGACGAGGCGCTCGCCGCCGACCTGCTGGCCGATCCCAAGGAACGCGCCGAGCATCTGATGCTGATCGATCTGGGCCGCAACGATATCGGCCGCGTGGCGAAGACCGGCACGGTCAAGGTCACCGACCGCTTCATCATCGAGCGCTACTCGCATGTAATGCACATCGTGTCCAACGTGCAAGCCGAGTTGAAGGACGACGAGGGTGCGCTCGGCGTGCTCAAGGCCACCTTCCCGGCCGGCACGGTGTCCGGCGCGCCGAAGGTGCGGGCCATGGAAATCATCGACGAACTGGAACCCAGCAAGCGCGGCATCTATGCCGGCAGCGTCGGCTACCTCGGCTTCAATGGCGACATGGACCTGGCCATCGCGATCCGCACCGCGGTGATCAAGGACGGCCGGATCCACGTCCAGGCCGGCGCCGGCATCGTCGCCGACTCCGACCCCGATTCGGAATGGCAGGAAACGCTGAACAAGGCGCGGGCGCAACTGCGCGCCGCCGAGATGGCCGAAGCCGGGCTGGATACGCGGTTTGATTGAGACCAACCGCTTTCAACGCAGAGGGCGCAGAGGCGCAGAGGACGCAGAGATGTATGAAGACAAGCTTTCCGGCGAAGTGATCGGCGCCGCTATCGAAGTGCATCGCTATCTTGGTCCGGGCCTGTTGGAATCGGCCTACGAACTGGCGCTGGAGCACGAATTGCGCTTACGCGGTTTGGCGGTTGAGCGACAGAAAGCGGTGGTGCTGAAGTACAAGACCATTGAATTGGGGGACGGTTTTCGTCTTGACTTGCTGGTCGACGACCGCCTGCTTGTCGAAGTCAAAGCCATCGACTGCATCCTGTCGATTCATGAGGCGCAGTTGCTAACCTATCTTAGACTTTCTGGAAAGCACCTTGGACTCCTTATCAACTTCAACGTCCCGGTACTAAAGACCGGCATCAAGAGGATAGCGAATGAACTCTAGCATTTCTTCTGCGCCCTCTGCGTCTCTGCGCCCTCTGCGTCGAAGGAGGTTTTTACCATGCTGCTGATGATCGACAACTACGACAGCTTCACCTACAACCTGGTGCAGTATTTCGGCGAACTGGGCGAGGAGGTCAAGGTGTTTCGCAATGACGCGATCACCGTCAAGGAAATCGCGGCGAGGAAACCTGACCGCATCGTGATCTCGCCCGGCCCCTGTTTGCCGGCCGAAGCCGGTATCTCGGTGGCAACGATCAAGGAGTTCGCGGGAAGGATTCCGCTGCTCGGCGTCTGCCTCGGTCACCAGGGCATCGGCGCGGCCTTCGGCGGCGAGATCGTGCATGCCAGGCAACTGATGCACGGCAAGACCTCGCCGGTCACCCACGCAGGCCTGGGCGTCTTCGCCGGCCTGCCGAACCCGCTGACGGTAACCCGTTATCATTCGCTGGCGATCCGCCGCGAGACGCTG
This sequence comes from Sulfuritalea sp., assembly GCA_016712985.1. Taxonomy (GTDB): domain Bacteria; phylum Pseudomonadota; class Gammaproteobacteria; order Burkholderiales; family Rhodocyclaceae; genus Sulfuritalea. Next base: position 37,870 of record JADJQA010000032.1, read on the forward strand.
CCGGCCTGCCTGGAAATCACTGCATGGACCGAGGATGGCGAGATAATGGGGGTACGGCATCGCGAGTTTGCCGCGCATTGTCCAGTCGAGGGCGTGCAGTTCCATCCCGAATCGATCCTCACCGAATCCGGACACGAACTGCTGCGGAATTTTTTGCAGCGCCAATGAAACTCTCTCGCCGCAGAGGGTGCAGAGGCGCAGAGAACGCGGAGGAAAGGCAACGCTTTGTTTGCCCCTTGGTTCTCTCTGCGCCCTCTGCGTCTCTGCGTCCTCTGCGTTGAAAGCGGTTTGACCAACAGGAGTCGAAGACATGATCACGCCACAAGAAGCGCTCCAGCGCACCATCGAACACCGCGAAATCTTCCATGACGAGATGCTGCATCTGATGCGGCAGATCATGAAAGGCGAGATCTCGCCGCTGATGGTCGCCGCGATCCTCACCGGATTGCGCGTGAAGAAGGAAACCATCGGCGAAATCTCCGCCGCAGCGATGGTCATGCGCGAGTTGTCGACCAAGGTCGAGCTGCCGCACCCGGAGCAGAAACGCGCGCAGTTCGTCGACATCGTCGGCACCGGCGGCGACGGCGCGCATACCTTCAACATCTCCACCGCCTCGATGTTCGTCGCCGCCGCCGCGGGCGCCACGGTGGCCAAGCACGGCAACCGCAGCGTATCGTCGAAGTCCGGCTCGGCCGACGTGCTGGAGGCGCTCGGCGCAACGATCAGCCTGACGCCGCAGCAGGTCGGCGAGTGCATCGAGGCCATCGGCTGCGGCTTCATGTTCGCGCCCATCCACCATCCGGCGATGAAGAACGTCGCCCCGGTGCGACGCGAAATGGCGGTGCGCACGATCTTCAACATCCTCGGGCCGCTGACCAATCCGGCCGGCGCGCCGAATTCCCTGATGGGCGTGTTCCATCCCGACCTGGTCGGCATCCAGGTGCGCGTGATGCAGCAGCTCGGCGCCAACCATGCGCTGGTGGTCTGGGGCAAGGACGGCATGGACGAGATCTCGCTCGGCGCCGCCACGCTGGTCGGCGAACTGAAGGACGGCAAGATCACCGAGTACGAGATCCATCCCGAAGACTTCGGTTTGTCGATGGTCTCCAACCGCAGCCTGCGCGTCGTCGATGCCACCGAATCGAAAGCGATGCTGATCGACGCCCTGGAGAACAAGCCTGGCACCGCGCGCGAAATCGTCACGCTGAATGCCGGCGCCGCGCTCTATGCCGCCAACATCGAGGATTCGATCGGCGCAGGCATCACGCACGCGCGCGAGGCGATCGCCAGCGGCGCGGCACGCAAAAAGCTCGACGACTTCGTGAGCTTCACCAGAAAATTTGGATGAAGCTCTTTCAACGCAGAGTGCGCAGAGACGCAGAGAACGCAGAGTAAAGCCTCGAGTTCATGCCTGTCTCTGCGTCCTTTGCGTCTCTGCGTCCTCTGCGTCTTAGGCGGTAGATTTCTTATGTCCGACATCCTCAACAAGATCCTCGTCGTCAAACGCCAGGAGGTCGCAGCGGCGTCGGTTGCTCGACCGCTCGCGATGATCCGCGCTGCTGCGGAAACGCAACCGGCGGCGCGTGATTTTGCCGGCTCCATCAGGGCAAGAGTCGGCGCCGGCGCTACGGCGATCATCGCCGAAATCAAGAAGGCCAGCCCGTCCAAGGGCGTGATCCGTGAGGATTTCCGCCCGGCGGAGATTGCCGCCGATTATCAGAAGCACGGTGCGACCTGCCTGTCGGTGCTGACCGACCGCGAGTTCTTTCAGGGCTCCGAGGCCTACCTGCGAGAAGCGCGGGCCGCCTGTTCATTGCCGGTGCTGCGCAAGGACTTCCTGGTCGATCCCTGGCAGGTGTATGAAACCCGCGCGATGGGGGCGGACGCCATCCTGCTGATCGTCGCCGCCCTGTCCCTGCCGCAGATGCGGCAGATGGAAGCCATCGCCCACGGGCTCGGCATGGGCGTGCTGGTCGAGAGCCACGATGCCGCCGAGCTCGATGTCGCGCTGCAATTGACTACCCCGTTGATCGGTCTCAACAACCGCAATTTGCGGACTTTCGAAGTCAGCCTCGACACCACGCTGTCGCAACTCGGCCGCATTCCCGCGGGTCGCATCGTGGTGACCGAGTCGGGCATCCTTGCGCCGGACGACGTTGCACGGATGCGCGCCAACGGCGTGCATGCCTTCCTGGTCGGCGAAGCCTTCATGCGCGCGGCCTCGCCGGGAGCGGAACTGGCCCGGCTGTTCGCCTGAGCCTCGGTCGGGATAAACTTCGGCATCCCTCTCGCCGACAAGCGGATCAGTCATGGGTACGCTCGACACACTGCACGACAGGAGAAATGAAATTCTCGCCGCCGCCAACCGGCATGGCGCAGGAAACGTGCGGGTGTTCGGCTCGGTCGCGCGGCGCAGCGACACAGCCGAGAGCGATATTGATCTTCTGGTCGATTTTGGGCCTGAGCGGTCACTTTACGACCTGGTCGGATTGCAACTCGATATCGAATCCATGCTTGGCCGCCGTACCGATGTCGTCACCGAAGCGAGCCTGAGTATCCACTTGCGAGAACGTGTTCTCGCCGAAGCCCGCCCTTTATGAAAGACAGACAGGTCTATCTACGGCATCTCGCGGATTGTTTGCAACGTATCCGCGAATACACGGCGGACGGGCGCCAACAGTTCATGAACGACCGCAAGACTCAGGATGCGGTGATCCGCAATCTCGAAATCGTCGGGCAGATCGTCCGTGATCTCGGCCCCGATAGCCTTGCCGAGCAACGACCGGAGGTTCCGTGGGCCAGAATCGCTGGTACTCGCAATATCCTGGCGCATCAGTATCTCGGCGTCGATCTTTCGCTGATCTGGAACATCGTCGAGCGCGAGCTGAGACCGCTGGAACAAGCGGTCCAGCGTTTCCTCGACGCGTAAACCCGCACTCCGGAAAGTCGGCGCCGGTACTACGGCCATCTGCGGTTCAGGCGCAGCTATTGCCCGTCGACTCTGGCACACCCAGCTTCTTGAGGATCATGTCCAGCGGGCAGAATTTGGTGAAGCCGCTCTGGAACAGGTTGGCGCCGACAAAGGCGGTGAACCACAGCCAGGAGAGCTTGCTCATGTCGACCTGGCCCATGGCGTGCGCGAGCACCAGGGAAGTCATGATGAAGAATCCGGCGACGATGCGGACGATTTGATTGACGGTCATGCGAAATACTCCTTGAGGGAAAAGTTGGGGATCACGCCTTCTTGATTCGATCCTTCATCGCGGCGTAGTACAGCACCGGAATCACCACCAGCGTCAGCACGGTGGACACGAAGATCCCGAAGATCAGCGACAGGGCGAGGCCTGCGAAGATCGGGTCATCGACGATGAACAGCGCGCCGAGCATCGCCGCCAGCCCGGTCAGCACGATCGGCTTGGCGCGCACCGCGGCGGCCTGGATCACGGCTTCCGCGAAGTCCAGGCCGCCGGCCACCTGCTCGTTGATGAAATCGACCAGCAGGATCGAATTGCGCACGATGATGCCGGCCAGTGCGATCATGCCGATCATCGAGGTGGAGGTATATTGCGCGCCGAACAAGGCATGGCCGGGCATTACGCCGATGATGGTCAGCGGAATCGGCGCCATGATGATCAGCGGCACCAGGTAGCTCTTGAACTGCGCCACCACCAGCAGGTAGATCAGGACCAGGCCGACTCCATAGGCCGCGCCCATGTCGCGGAAGGTTTCATAGGTGACTTGCCATTCGCCATCCCACTTCAGCGAGTATTGCGCGTATGGGTCGCTGGGCTGTTTGATGAAATACTCGCCGAGCGTGCCTCCCTGCGGCAGGGCGATGCCGGCCAGCTTGTCGCGGATGTCGAACATGCCATACAACGGCGAATCCAGCCTGCCGCCCATGTCGCCGGTAACGAAGACGACCGGCAGCAGGTCCTTGTGGTAGATCACCTTCTCGCGCAGCGTGCGCTTGATCTCGACCACTTCGGACACCGGCACCATCTGGCCGCCATTCTGCAAATTGCCGCGCAGCTTGAGCTTGAGCAACTGGTCGACGCTGTTCTGGCGCTCGGCCGGCAGCACGATGCGCACCGGGATTTCGTACTTGGCGTCGCCGTCATGCACCGGCGTCACGTCCTCGCCGGAGAGGCCCATGCGCACCACCTCGACGATGTCCTTCTGCGCCACGCCGAGCAGCGCCGCCTTGGCCTGGGCGACGCGCAGCACCAGTTTCTCGGCGTCGGCATCCGCCGTATCGTCGACGCCGACTATGTCTGCCGTGCCCTCGAAGGCGGCGCGCACCTGCTTCGCCACGGCGATCTGCCCTGCGTAGTCGGGGCCGTAGATCTCCGCGACGATCGGCGACAGCACCGGCGGTCCCGGCGGGACTTCGACCACTTTGGCATTGCCGCCATGCTTGCGCGCAATCGCCGCCACCCGCTCGCGCACCGAGACCGCGATCTCGTGGCTCTGGCGATGGCGATGCTTCTTGTCCACCAGGTTGACCTGGATGTCACCCATTTCTGGGGCGCTGCGCAGGTAGTACTGCCGCACCAGGCCGTTGAAGTTGATCGGGCTGGCGGTTCCCGCATAGGCCTGGTAGTCGGCCACCTCTTCCACCTGGGCGATCTCGGTGGAGATATCGCGCAGCACCCGCGCGGTTTGTTCCAGCGGGGTGCCGACCGGCATGTCGAGCACGATCTGGAACTCGCTCTTGTTGTCGAAGGGCAGCATTTTCAGCACGACGAGCTTGACAAAGCCGAGGCTCACCGAGGCCAGGATGGCCACCAGGATGCCGATCCACAGCTTGCGCCGTGCCGCCTTGCCGGTGGCCGGATCGAGCAGCGGCGTCATCAGTCGGCGAAAGAACCTGTCGAGCTTGCCGGCGAGCTTGTCTTCGCCATGGCCGCCGGCGCTGCCGTGCGCCACCGGCTTCATCAGCTTCAGCGCCAGCCACGGCGTAATCACAAAGGCAATGGCCAGCGAAATGAACATGCCCATCGAGGCATTGATCGGAATCGGGCTCATGTAAGGCCCCATCAGGCCCGTCACGAAGGCCATCGGCAGCAGCGCGGCGATCACCGTGAAGGTGGCCAGGATGGTCGGGCCGCCGACCTCATCCACGGCGGAGGGGATGATCTGCCACAACGGCTTTTCGGGTTGCAGCAGGTGCCAGCGATGGATGTTTTCCACCACCACGATGGCGTCGTCGACCAGGATGCCGATCGAGAATATCAGCGCGAACAGCGACACGCGATTCAGCGTGAAGCCATACGCCCAGGAGGCAAACAGCGTCGCCGCCAGCGTCAGGGTCACCGCGGTGCCGACGATCGCCGCCTCGCGTCGGCCCAGCGCGAACAGCACCAGCAGCACCACGAAGGCCGTGGCGAAAACCAGCTTGCCGATCAGCTTCTGCGCCTTGTCGGTGGCCGTCGCGCCGTAGTTGCGCGTCACGCTGAATTCGACGCCTTCGGGAATCACCGTGCCCTTGAGGGCTTCGGCGCGCGCGATCACGGCTTCGGCGACATCGGCGGCATTGACGCCGGGCTTCTTCGATATCGACAGCGTTACCGCCGGGAATTCCTGAAAGGCGTCATGGCCGGCCGCCTTGTCCGCCTTGCGCTCGCCATGCCAGACATAGCTCACCGGCTGGTCGGCGCCGTCGACCACCTGGGCCACGTCCGCCAGGTACACCGGTTTGCGCTCGAAGACTCCGACCACCAGGCGCTTCACGTCGGCGGCCGATTCGATGTAGGTGCCGGTCTGCACCAGCACTTCGCGGTTGCCGGCCACCAGGCTGCCGGCGGGCTGCGAGGCGTTCGACACCTGCAATGCCGCCTTGAGGTCCTGCGCGGTGATGCCGTGGGCATTCATGCGATCGACGTCCATCACGACGCGAATCACGTGGCCGGGGCCGCCGATGGTCGCCACGTCGCGCGTGCCGGCAATGCGCTTGAGATCGATCTCGGTGGCGCGCGCCACCTGCTGCATCTCGAAGGCCGACTTCGCCGGGTCCGCGCTGTGGAAGGTCAGCGCGACGATCGGCACGTCGTCGATGCCCTTGGGCTTGATGATCGGCTCCATCACGCCGAGGCTGGGCGAGAGCCAGTCGCGGTGGGAATTGATGGTGTCGTAGAGGCGCACCAGCGCCTGGATCGGCTCCTCGCCGACCTTGTATTGCACGGTGATCACCGCCATGCCGGGGCGCGACACCGAATACACGTGCTCGATGCCCGCAATGCGCGACAGCACCTGCTCCGCGGGGCGCGTCACCAGCGCCTCGACATCCCTGGCCGAAGCGCCCGGAAACGGCACGAACACATTGGCCATGGTGACGTTGATCTGCGGTTCTTCCTCGCGTGGCGTGATCAGCGTCGCGCCGACGCCCAGCAGCAGCGCGATCAGCGCGATCAGGGGCGTCAGGGAATTCCTGAGAAAGTATTCGGCGATGCGTCCTGAAATTCCCACTGCCACCTCGAATTAGACTGTCAAACGCACCCGCGAAGAACATGGATTCATGGTCCGTGTCGGCCAGGCCTCTCTGCTTGTTGATCCGCTCTGTCTGCGTCCCGGTGTCGGCCGTCTGCTTACTTGTCCTTCAATTTCATGATGCCCATGGCGTTGAGCACCATCTTTTCGAAGATGTGCTCGCTGGTGCCCTTCTTGATCTTGCGCATGTAGAACTTCTCGAAGGCGACCTTGGCCAGATGCACCCACTTGCCCTGGGAGAACCAGTTCACATTGCGCGGCGGAATCTGCGGCAGCGCGACGAAGGCCGCACCGTTGTCGCCAAAGTCGGCCAGACAAACCGCGTTCCATGTCGCCTTGTGGGTCGGCTCCTTGCCATCCAGGGCTTCGCGGATGTTATGCACGGTGGCATTGACCATCGATTCGATCATGTAGCCGGTCTTCGGTGCGCCGGTTGGCACCGGAGTGACCTCCACCGGCGGAATGGCGACGCAGACGCCCACCGAGTAGATGTTCTTGAACTTCGGATTGCGCTGGAAGGCATCGATCAGGATGAAGCCGCGCGGATTGGTCAGGCCCTCGATGCCGAACACGGCGTCGATTCCCTTGAAGGCCGGCAGCATCATCGAGTACTTGAACTCGAGCACATGGTCCTTCTTCGGCGCGCCTTCGTCATTGTGTTCCGTGACGTACATCCTGCCGGCCTCGACCTTGGTGGTCTTGGCATTGCAGATCCACTTGATGTGGCGGTCGCGCATCACCGATTCCATCAGGCCCTTGGAATCGCCGACGCCGCCGAGGCCGAGGTGTCCGATGTAGGGTTCGGCCGTAACGAAGGTCATCGGCACCTTGTCGCGAATCTTCCTGCGTCGCAGGTCGGTATCCATGATCATGGCGAACTCGTAGGCCGGGCCGTAGCAGGAAGCCATCTGCACCGCGCCGACGACGATATGGCCGGGGTCCTTGACGAATTCCTGCCATGCCCGCTCGGCCTCGACCGCGTGATCGACGTGGCAGATCGAATGCGTGTGGCCATTCGGCCCCAAGCCTTCGACTTCATCGAAGGCCAGCTTGGGGCCGGTGGCGATCACCAGGAAGTCGTAGTCGATCAGACGGCCGTCGTCGAGTTCGATCTGGTTCTTGTCCGGATGCAGCCGCTTGGCGCCAACCGGGATGAAGGCGACCTTCTTCTTCGCCAGCAATGGAGCAATTTCCACTTCGATGTCGCCGCGCTTGCGCCAATCGACCGCGACCCAGGGATTTGACGGCGTGAAGTGGTGCATCGGATTGTCGCAAAGCACCGTCAGTTTGTCGCCGGGACGAAGCAATTCAGCCATTTCATAGGCTGCGGGCATGCCGCCGATGCCGGCGCCGAGAATTACGATGTGAGCCATGGTGTCCCCTTCTGGGCTTGGTTATTGATGAGCGGGAGAGTATTCGACCCTGTTGAGTCGGCCGGAGCAAGCTTGAAACCTTTGTTCGGGCTCAGCCAGTCGAAGCCCTGAATGCCCGTCGACAGGCTCACGGCGAACGATCCAGGTACAGTGCAGCCAACTCAGTAACGCTGAAGCGGTCATCATTCGGGTGATTGCGGCCATGACTGAAATCGATCGGCGTTAGCGCGAAGCCGTCGTCTTGAGGTCGATCCCGGTTTTCACCGGCGTGAGGCTGACCCGCTCGCCTGGTGTGATGCCCGCCAGCACTTCCAGTTCGCCGCCTTGCACCGCTTTGCCCAGCCGCACCTGGCGCAGGCGCGCGCCCCCCTTGTCGTCGAGCACATACACGGCGGTCACTTCGCCGCGACGCAAGACCGCGGCCGGCGGTAGAGTGAGCTTCGGCGCCTGGCCGATGGTGAAGTGCGCACGGGCATAAATCCCCGGCACCACACCTTCGATGTTCTCCGGCAGGTAGAGGCGCGCCGTCGCGGTGCGGCTGCGCGCGTCCACCGTGGGCAAGATTTCCACGCGCAGCGCATCCACCCATTTGCCGGTTTCGGGAAACTCTATGCGGGCGCGGCCTGCCTTGTGGAACTCGGCCAGTTTGTATTGCGGCAGGCTGGCGATTACGCGCATGCCTTTCGGGTCGAATATGGTGACCAGCGGTTTGCCCGGCGTGGCCATTTCTCCCGCTTCGACGTACCGCTGCGCCACCACTCCGGCGATCGGCGCTGTAACGCTAGCATGCGACAGGCCGGCGCCGGAGGAGGAGGCCGCACCTTGTGCCGCTTTCCACGCCGCCGCCGCCTGGTCAAGCGCGGCCTGGCTGACGAACTTCTGCGCATGAAGATTCCCCGCTTCGCTCATAGGCGGCGCGCCTGCTCCAGCGAGGCTCGTGCGCTGGCGTCCGATCCGGCCGCCTCGCGCGCATCGATGCGCAGCAGCAACTCACCCTGTTTGACCCGCTGTCCGGCGTCGACGCGAACCTCGATCACGCGTCCGGCGATCTGCGCCGCCACCGTGGCCTGATGCACCGCTTCGACCGTGGCTTCGACCGGGAAACCCAAATCGACGTCCCGTGATTGCACCACGACACTGGCAGGCGAAGATTCGCCAGCTAAAGAAAAACTCGCCGGCACAAGGCCGGCGAGAAAAACAAGGGCAGTCAGGAGGAGGAGGAGAGCGCCCTTGCTGAGGAGACGGAAGGATTCATTCATACATATCATTATATGCTTATATATGAGAATTTCAAGCTTTTCCCCAGCGGCCTCGCTTCTCCTGCGACTCGGGTTGCCTCTGCAAACGAACCGGAGACTTCCCCGGAATTGATGGGAGTCAAGGACTCGGGTTGATATTGCTTGCATCGTGGACTGCCGGAAACAATCAGTTTCATTTGAATTTCAACTATATACAGGGAAGACCATGAAAACAATCAAGGTAATACCGTTCCGCCGGGCCTGCATTGCGGTCGCCTTGGCATTGCCGCTCAGCCTGGGCGTGGCACTGGCGCAGGAACGTGCCAAGCCCGGTGTGACCGAAGCCGAAATGAAGTACCAGGCTGGCGATTCGCCGCTGGGCAAGGTGGAGATGCACCAGAACGTCAATCCCCAGGCGCCGTCGATGTCCAAGACCGAATTCGACCAGGCCAAGGAAATCTATTTCCAGCGCTGCGCAGGCTGCCATGGCGTGCTGCGCAAGGGCGCCACAGGCAAGCCCCTGACCACTGACAAGACCCTGACGTCGGGAACGGAATACCTGAAAGTCTTCATCAAGTACGGCTCTCCCGCAGGCATGCCGAACTGGGGTACCTCGGGCGAACTGACCGACCCGGAAGTCGACCTGATGGCGCGCTATGTGCAGCAGGAGCCGCCGACCCCTCCGGAATGGGGGATGAAGGAAATGCTCGCCTCGCAAGACGGTCTCGGTGCCGCCCAGCCAGCGCCCGACGAAAAAAATGAACAATCTCGACCTGGCCAACCTGTTTTCCGTGACCTTGCGCGATTCCGGCGAGATCGCCCTGATCGACGGCGCCAGCAAGAAGATCGTCAAGATCCTAAAGACCGGCTACGCGGTGCACATTTCGCGCATGTCGAAATCCGGCCGCTATCTCTACGTGATAGGCCGCGATGCACGCATAAACCTGATCGATCTGTGGATGCCGGAGCCGACCAACGTCGCCGAAATCAAAGTCGGCCTCGAAGCACGCTCGGTGGAAACCTCCAAGTACAAGGGCTTTGAAGACAAGTACGCGATCGCCGGAAGCTACTGGCCGCCGCAGTTCGTGATCATGGAAGGCGACACGCTGAAGCCGCTCAAGATCGAATCGACGCGCGGCATGACGGTGGATACCCAGGAATACCACCCTGAACCGCGCGTCGCCTCCATCGTCGGCTCGCATTACAACCCCGAGTTCATCGTCAGCGCCAAGGAAACCGGCAAGATTCTGGTGGTCAACTACCAGGATCTGAACAACCTCAAGGTCACCAGCATCAACGCCGCCCGCTTCCTCCATGACGGCGGCTTCGATTCCACGGGTCGCTACTTCATGGTCGCCGCCAACGCATCGAACAAGATCGGCGTGGTCGACACCAAGGAAGACAAGCTGGCCGCGCTGATCGACGTAGGCAAGATTCCGCATCCGGGTCGCGGCGCCAACTTCGTCCATCCGAAGTTCGGTCCGGTCTGGGCTACCAGCCATCTCGGCGATGAAACGGTAAGCCTGATCGGTACCGATCCGAAGAAGCACAAGGACAATGCCTGGAAGGTGGTGCAAACGATCAAGGCCCAGGGTGGCGGTTCGCTGTTCATCAAGACCCATCCGAAGTCGAAGAACCTGTGGGTGGATACGCCTCTCAACCCGGAAGCCAACGTCAGCCAGTCGATCGCCGTGTTCGACATCAACAACCTGGAGAAGGGTTTTGAAGTACTGCCGATCGGCGAGTGGGCCGGCATCAAGGATGACGGGGCCAAGCGCATCGTTCAGCCCGAATACAACAAGGCTGGCGACGAAGTCTGGTTCTCGGTGTGGAGCGCCAAGGACAAGATTTCCGCCCTGGTCGTGGTCGACGACAAGACGCGCAAGCTGAAAGCCGTGATCAAGGATCCGAAATTGATTACCCCGACCGGCAAGTTCAACGTGCATAACACGCAGCACGACGTGTATTGAGTCACTCGGTTCCGCACCGAATCCAACGGGGGCGCAAGCCCCCGTTTTGATTGCAGCCGGTTCAATGGCTTCCGGAGAGGCTTCGTGTTGCTCAAGTTTGCCGCCCTGAATGCCGTTACCCTCAGAGGTACCGCGCTCGCGTCCCGCAGCGACATGATTCCCGTTTATGGCTCCCTCGCAACCTCCTCTGCAACGGGGAAAAACCAGAACGGCGAACTAGTGCATGAGATTGAAGTCGACCTTCATAGCCTGAAGCAGATCCCGAGACCGGAGCATGGACAGCGAGCCTTCCCACACCAGCGAATTGATTCGCAGGCTTTCCCGGCGCCAGTGGATGATCGCGCTCGCCGTTGCTGCCCTGACCCTCGGCTCCCTGTCCATCGGCTGGGTGGATTTTACGGAGCATGAAGAGTCTTCCGAGATCATCAACCTGGCAGGGCGCCAACGGATGCTGTCGCAGCGCATCGCCATGTCCCTGCTGCTCGCGCAGCGGGAATCCGATCCGGACAGGCAGCGCCGGTATCGCGACACGGCGGCGGCGGCGGCTGACGAGTTCGAGCGGGCTCACGCCCGGCTGGCGGCAAGCGCCGGGCGACTCGGCGCCGACTCGGCGATACGTTCCGCATTTTTTGGCCCGTCCGGGCGCGCCAATGGGGCGTCCCGCGCTTACCTGTTCCAAGTGCGTGCCGCGCTCGAAGCCTCCGCGCCGGGCAACTCGGATGACAACCTGCTCTCCGTGACAACGTTGGCGGCCGGTGGCGGCCTGCTCGCGGAACTGGACCAGGTCACCGCGCTGGTTCAGCGCGACGCCGAACAGAATGACCGGCTGATGCTTCACCTGCTGCAAGGCTCGACGCTGCTGATCGTCGGCCTGCTGGCTGTGGCCATGTTGCGCGTGTTTCGGCCCATGGCCCGGCGCCTGGCCGCCGACGTGGCCGCGCGTGACCAGGCGCAGCGCGACCTGACGGAAAGCGAGGAACGCTTCAAGGCGTTTTCGGAATCCACCTCGGACTGGTTCTGGGAAACGGACGCACAGCATCGATTCAGTTGGTTCCAGGAAAGCACGAGTGTCCAGAATCCGTTTCCGAAGGACAGGATTATCGGCAGGACGCGGCTGGAGCTGCGTACCGAAGCCGAAAAAGCTGCGGTGGAAAAATGGGCTGCCCACTGGGCAGACCTCGAAGCGCATCGCCCCTTCCGTGATTTCGAGTACCAGTTGGGTCCCCCAGACCGGGCCTCGCGCTGGATATCGGTCAGCGGACAGCCGCGCTTCGACAGCAGCGGCAACTTCCTCGGCTACAGCGGAACCGCCCGGTTCATCCAGGCGCAAAAGGATATCGAAGCCTCGCACCTGCGGCTGCAACAAGCCATCGAGCAAAGCCCGGTGTCGATCGTGATCACCGACGGCGGCGGCCGAATCATCTACGTCAATGCCCACTACTGCGCTGTGAGCGGCTATAGCGCGGATGAAGCCATCGGCCACACGAAGAAATTCGCGCGGGCCGGGCAAACGCCGGGCTCGGTGTATGCCGAGGTGAACAGGGCCCTGGCGCAAGGAAAGGTCTGGCGTGGCGAAGTACGGGGCCGCAGGAAGAACGGCGAGTTTTACTGGGAGAACCTGTCCGTTTCGCCGGTCCCTGACGATCACGGGAATGTGACCCACTACATCGGGGTAAGCGAGGACATCACGGCAAAGAAACAAGCCAGCCTTCGCGAACAAAGCCGCAACCGGATTCTCGAAGCCATCGCCAATGGCGCCCCGCTGCCGGAATCGCTGACGCTGATGGTTGCCATGGCCGAGGCCGGGTTGCCAGGGGGCATATGCGCCATCCAGCGGCTGGACAGGATACAGGGCAGGCTTTTCAATGCTTGCGCTTCGAGCTTGTCAAAGACCTTTACCGACGCGATCGAGGGATGCAGGGGTGTCGGTGTCGGCACCTGTGGAACGGTGGCGGCCACGGCTACCCGGATCGTGGTCGCCAATATCGACAGCCATCCGTATTGGGAAGGCTGGCGCGAGTTGGCTGACGCCGAGGGCCTGCGTGCCTGCTGGTCGCAGCCGATTTTGTCATCCGCGGGCAAGGTGCTGGGCACCGTGGACATCTACTACCGGACTTCGCGCTCCCCCGACGCGGACGAGATTCAGATCATCGAACTGGTGGCGAGTCTGGCGGCCATCTGCCTGGAGCGGGACGAAGCCGAGCAGGAGTTGCGGCGCCAGGAAGAACAGGCTCGCCTGCTGCTGGCGGAACACAAGACCATCCTCAACAATGCGATGGTCGGCATCGTCTTCCTCAAGCAGCGGCGCGTGATTTCCTGCAATCGCCGCCTGGAAATGATCTTCGGCTATAACCCTGGGGAGCTGATTGGCGAATCGTCGGAGATCTTTTACGCGACGCACGAGAGCTTCGAGGCCATCGGCGAGCAAGCCTACCGGCCGATGGGCGAGAACAGCAGTTTCAGCACCGAACTGATGCTGAAGCGCAAGGACGGCAGCGTGTTCCGTGGGGCGCTGAACGGTCGTGCCATCGATTCCACCCGTCCGCAGGAGGGCAGCATCTGGGTTTACGCGGACATTTCCGAACGCTACCGCGCGGAACAGGAAGTCCTCAAACTGCTGCAGGCAGTGGAGCAAAGCCCGGTATCGATTGTGATCACCGACCGCGAAGGACTCATCGAGTATGTCAACCCGCGGTTTGCCAAGGTCTCCGGCTACACGCGAGCCGAGTCCCTGGGCAAGAACCCGCGCATCCTCCAGTCCGGCGAAATGCCTGCCGAAACCTATCGGCAACTCTGGCAGACGCTGCTGGACGGCAACGAATGGCATGGCATCCTGCACAATCGGCGGAAGAACGGCGAACTGTTCTGGGAGGAAGCGTCGATCTCGCCGATCATCGACGAAAAGGGCGAAACCACGCACTTCATCGCAGTCAAGGAAGACATCACCGAGCGCAAGCGCATCGAAGATGAACTGGAACAGCATCGGGCGCACCTGGAGGAGCTGGTGGAACAGCGCACCGCGGACCTGACTGCCGCCCTCGAAGCGGCGAAGGCCGCCGATCAGGCCAAGGACGCCTTCCTCGCCCACGTCAGCCACGAATTGCGCACGCCGCTCAATGCCGTGATCGGCCTCTCGGAGCTGGCGCGGCGCATCAGCACCGACCCCCGGCAACAGGAATACCTCGACAAGGCCACCGGCGCCGGCAAGACGCTGGCCGGCATCATCAACGACCTGCTCGACCTCTCGAAGATCTCCGCCAGCCGGATGGAGCTGGAAGCGATCACCTTCAGCCTGCGCGCGCTGATCCAGCGCAGCCGCTCGGTGATGATGCACCGGGCGACGGAAAAGGGTCTGGAACTGATCGAGGCGATCGACCGGGACGTGCCCGACTTCCTGGTCGGCGATCCCCTGCGCATCGAGCAGATTCTGCTGAACCTGCTATCCAATGCCATCAAGTTCACGCCCGCCGGCCGGGTGGAACTGCGCATCGGCGTCGATACGCGCGAGGAGCGTCGCGTCTGCCTGGCGATCGAGGTCGAAGACAGCGGCATCGGGCTGACTGAGGAAAGTATCGCGCGGCTGTTCCAGCCATTCGCCCAGGCCGACGCCTCGATGAACCGCAAATTCGGCGGCACCGGCCTCGGGCTGGCGCTGTGCCGGCGTCTGGCGGAAATGATGGGGGGCGATATCAGCGTTACTTCCCGCGAAGGCGCCGGCACCATGTTCCGCGTCAGGCTCTGGCTCGCCGAGGGCGATGCCACCGGTCTGCCGGATGTTGCCCATGCCGGGCGCAAGCAGGCACTGCCGGCCGGTTACCGGAATGCGCAGGTACTGGTGGTGGATGACCAGCCGCTCAATCGCGAAATCGTCGAAGCGCTGCTCGCCCAGGTCGGTATCATTCCATGCACCGCGGGCAACGGCCGGGAAGCGCTCGACATCCTCAGAGAAGCGGGTCCGGGGGTCTTCGATCTGGTGCTGATGGACATCCAGATGCCGATCATGGACGGCCTCGTCGCCACCCGCGAGATTCGCAACTGGGCCGGGTTTGCCAATCTGCCGATCATCGCGATGACCGCGCACACCATGCAGCACGAGAAGGTGATCGGTACCGCAGCGGGCATGAACGGCCACATCGGCAAGCCGTTCGAGACCAGCGATTTCTTCGGTTTGCTGGCGCGCTGGATACCCGCGGCCAAGCAGCGGATGCCTGACGATGCAGGAGGACGATTCCGAAACCGCGTGCGGTCTGCGCCCGATTTCCGATGGCGTGTCCCCCTTTGCCGCCCGCCTGCCGCCGTCGGCCTGGCGGCGCTACGCAGCATCGATATCCAGGCCGGCCTCGACCGCTTCGTCGGCAACGAGGAACGCTACCGGCATTGGCTGAGGGAATTTCTTGCGGAAGCGCCGGGCTATGCGGCGAAGATCCGCCAGGCCCTCGCCGCCGGCGATGGCGAGGCCGCCCGGCAGTCGGCCCACGCCATCAAGGGCCGCGTCGGCATGCTTGGCATGGTTGGCTTGCACCCGATCGCCACGGCGCTCGAGGCGGCCTTGATGCAAGGCGCGCCGAGCGATGAATTGCTCGATCAGTTGCAAGCCAGGGTTGCATTGCTGTGCGCCGAGATCCAGGCCGGGTTGGGCGCGACGGAATCGACACGGGCTGCTCCGCCCGCTGCGGAACAGAGACCGGCAGGGCCGCTGCCGCAGTGCCTCGCCCAAGTCGTTGGCATGCTACAGTGCGCGGACGGCAACAGCGCCGAGGCCATCGACCGCTGCCTGACGGAATTGAAGGATACGGACTGGGCGCCGGCCCTGCGACAGGCGTTGCTGCACGTGCGCAACTTCGACTTCGACGCCGCCTGCAAATTGCTCGCTCCCGGCGATCGGCGCATGGGGAACTGAGGCATGGCAAAGATCATTTTGCTGATCGACGATGACCCGGCGGCGCTGGAGGCCCTCAACGAGTGCCTGCGGCCGCATTACCAGACCCGCATCGCCACGCGGGGGCAGAAGGGGCTGGAACTGGCGCGCCTGCAGCCCCAGCCCGACCTGATCCTGCTCGATGTCGAGCTTCCCGACATGAAGGGCTACACGGTCTGCTCGGCGCTCAAGCAGGACGGGCTGACCGCGCAGATTCCGGTGATGTTCCTGTCCAGCCATACCGATGTGTTCGACATCACCCGCGGCCTGCAACTCGGCGCCGTGGACTACGTGACCAAGCCGGTGGCGCCGCCGATCCTGCTGGCGCGCGTGCAGACGCATCTGCGGTTGCGCGAGGCCACCGACTGGCTGCGCGACCAGAACGCCCACCTGGAAACCCTGGTCAGCAGGCGCACTCGCGATCTCGAAGCCAGAACCCTGGAATTGCAGAACAGCCAGGATCTCACCATCTTCGCTCTGGGCTCGATTGCCGAGACCCGCGACAACGAAACCGGCAATCACATCTATCGCACCAGCGCCTATGTCGAAGTCATGGCGCGGCACCTCGCGGTGCGCGCGTCGCGGCGGCATGAGACCGTCGCGATGCGGGACTGGGAGATGATCTGGAAATCAGCGCCGCTGCACGATATCGGCAAGGTTGGCATCCCGGACAACATCCTGTTGAAGCCGGGCAAGCTGACGACCGAGGAGTTCGAGGTGATGAAGCGCCATACCGTGCTCGGGCGCGATGCGATCCGCGCGGCGGAGATTCGCGTCAAGTCGGAGGGCTCGTTCCTGCGCGTCGCCTCGGAGATCGCCTATGGCCACCACGAACGCTGGGATGGCACGGGATACCCGCAAGGCATTGGCGGCGAGGACATCCCGCTGTCGGCGCGGCTGATGGCGCTGGCCGATGTCTACGATGCCCTGGTCAGCAAACGCGTGTACAAGCCGCCGATGCCCCATGCCGCCGCGGTCGAGATCATCCGCGAGGGCCGCGGCAGCCACTTCGACCCCGAGGTTCTGGACGTTTTCCTGGAAACAACCGACGCCTTCGCGGACATCAACCTGCGCTACAGCGATCTTTGCGGGGACCCGGAGCCAAGCGCATAGTCGGCCATCGCCGCCAGCACGGTCGCGGCTTCGCCGACCGGCGCCGCCAGCTCGATCACCAGCCCGGCATGGCGATCCATGGCGCTGGCCGCCAACTGCGGCAGGTCCTTCCGTATGTGGCTGCCGGCGGCCATGAAAATCGGTACGACGACGATCTCCGTCGCGCCCTGGCGTACCAGGCAGTCCACTCCCTCGTCGAAAGTCGGCCGCATCAGTTCCAGAAAACCCGGCTCGACCAGCGCCTCCGGCTCACGGGCCAGGATCGCGTCGCGGATGCGGTGAAACGGCTGCGCCCACTCGGGATTGCGCGCGCCGTGGCCAAACAGCAGGATGCCTTTCATACTAAAAACCCCGGTTGAAACCGCTTTCGACACGGAGAACACAGAGACACAGAGCGCACAGAGACAGGCGAAACCGAGCGCAAGCGCCGGGCAAATCCGCTTTCGACGTTCGCCTCTGTGTTCTCGATGTCTTTCTCGGTGTTCTCTGTGTCGAATGAGGTTGTCAGGTTCATGCCTCTACGCCTTCCAGATGTTGCGGCAGCCGGTTTCCCGGACGAACAGCGTCGCGAACCAGCCGGCGACCGCCGCAGTGGTCAGCAGCAGCAGGCCGTTTCGCCAGTCGGCGGCCGCGTAGATGCGCACGCCGGCTTCGATTCTGCCATCCCAGGTGCGCTCCATCAGCCAGCCCGTCATCGGCTGGAGGATGGCCGGTCCAAGGAAGATGCCGACATTCACCACGCTGGTGGCCATGCCCGAGAGCTGTGGTGGGTTGACTTCCTTGGCACTGGCCCAAGACAGCGTGAAACCCGCGGTGGCGAGGCCCATCAGGATGCACAGCGCATAGGTGGCCGGCAGCGGCAGGACAACGCCTGCACCCCAGGTTGCCCAGAGCCAGACGCCCCAGCCCAGCACATGCACGCCAGAGACCGCCAGAGCCACCGCCTTGCGCCGCCCGAGTGCATCCGAGACGCGGCCCCAAAGCGCGGAGCCGATGGCGAAGCCGAGAAAGTAAATGCTCACGTGATTCGAGGCGGTGGCGCGCGTCATGCCCTGCATCTGCGTCAGGTAGGGCACGGCCCACAGGCCGGCAAAGGCGAAGAAGGCCCCGGACAGCCCGGCGTTGGCAAAAAAGCCGGGCCAGGTCGCACGGTTCTTCAGCACCGATGCCAGACCCGCGAGCCAGGCCGCGCGGTCGACCTTGCCGGCCGGGGTTTCGATGACCCAGGCGCGACTGGCAAAGGCCAGACCGAAGGACAGCAGCCCGACAACGACAAATACCTGGCGCCAGCCGGCGGCCTGCGTCGCCCATGCCAGCGGCGCGCCGGCGAGTATCGGACCGATGTTGCCGATCAGCATGCACAGGCCGGTCAGGGTGGCGAAGCGACGCTCGTCGAAGCCCAGCGCCAGCAGCTTCAACATCGCGATGAAGGTCACCGAGACGCCAAGGCCCACCAGGGTGCGGCCGGCAAAGGCCAGCTCGAAAGTCGGCGCGAGACCGAACAGGATCGCCCCGACCCCGGCCACCAGCCCGCCCCAGAACAGGATGCGGCGCGGCCCGAGGGTATCGGCCAGCACCCCCGTGGGGATCTGCATCACCGTATAGACGTAGAAGTAGGTTGCCGCCAGCGTGCCGAGCTGTGCGCCGCCGATGGCAAACGCGACTTGCAGATCGCCCGAGATCGCCGCCGGCGCCACGCGATGGAAAAAGGACAACAGGTAGGCGGCAATCGCCACGCCAAGGCCGAGCAGCACGGCGGGCCGGGAAGGCACGCCGCTCATGCTGAAACCCAAGGCGAACCGCACTCGATGCAGAGGGCGCAGAGGCGCAGAGGTCGCAGAGGAAATGCAAGGTCTCTGTCAACGGGGGCGTGCCTTGGATCTTCTCTGCGTTCTCTGCGCCTCTGCGCCCTCTGCGTTGAAAGCGCTTGCATCTCTGCCGTTTCGTTCATCGGAACACTTCGGGATTGAGCAAATCGGGCGGCCGCTGCCCGGACAGCGCGGCGATCAGGTTGTCGGCGGCGCGCATCGCCATCGCCATGCGCGTGGCGCGGGACGAGGAACCGATGTGCGGCGTCAGCACGGCGTTGTCGAGTTCGAGGAATCCCGGATTCACCGTCGGCTCGCCCTCGAACACGTCAAGCCCGGCGCCGCGCAGTCGGCGCTCGCGCAACGCCGCAATCAGCGCCGCATCGCCGACAATCCCGCCGCGGGCGACGTTGATCAGGTGCGCCGTGGGCTTCATCAGGGCCAGTTCGGCGGCACCGATGCTGTGATGCGTTGCCGGCGAGTAGGGCAGCAGCAGCACCAGAAAATCCGACTCGCGCAGCAGCGATTCCTTGTCCACCCAGTTCGCGCCGCATGCCGCCTCCTGGTCGGGCGGGAGTGGGCTGCGATTGTGGTAGATCACGCGCATGTCGAAGCCCAGCGCACGCCGCGCGACCGCCTGGCCGATGCGCCCCATGCCGAGGATGCCGAGCGTGGCGTGATGCACATCCGTGCCCAGCCACTGGATGAACTCCCAGCCCCGCCAATCGCCCTTGCGCAGCCAGCGCTCCGCCGCCGGCAGGCGCCGCGCGCTGGCCATCAGCAGCGCCCAGGCCAGGTCGGCGGTGGTGTCGTCGAGCACGCCGGGTGTGTTGGTCGCCATCACCCCGGCTTGCGAGCACGCGGCGAGATCGATGTTGTTGTAGCCGACGGCCAGATTGCATACCGCCTTGAGTGACGTTGCGGCTTCGATCACTTCCGCCGTCACCGGGTCGGTGGCCGCGGTCAGGACACCGACCTTGTCGGCGAGCCGGGCCTTCAGGCCCGCCACCCCGAGGATGACATCGGCCTGGTTGTGGTCGACCTCGAAGTGCCCGCCCAAGCGTTCCAGCACTTCGGGGAAGACCTTGCGTGCGACGAGGATGTGGGGCTTGGCCGAGGGCTTGTTCATGGGTAGCTGACCTTACCAGAAAGCCCCAGGCCCGGACAGCGGAGCTAGCACATCAGGGTGCGGTTGGAATTCTTGGCTACTTTCCGTTCGCGGTGAGCTTGTCGAACTGCAAGCAGCGCTACCAATGCCCTTCGACCGTTCGACAGCGACGCATCGAACGGTTCATGATGACCCGAAACCGGCTGGTGCCGATCACAAGCGCCTGTTCCATAAAAACGACACTACTGCGGTCAAACCAAGTATTTTTGCGCATGCAGCAAAAAGCCTGCCTAAGACAGGGGTACTCTTTCGCGACACAAAAGCGTTGGATACCAGTATCCATGTCCGGGCGATCCGTTGATCATCAGGAGGAGTGTCGCATGGGACAAGAGTCAGCAGGTTCGCGGACCCGCAGTTTCGCCGCAGCAGGATCGTCACTGCGATCGCATTGGCGCTCATGGCCGGGGCGCCAGCGGCCTTCGCCTTTGAGTTCAAGTCGGAGTCGGGGGAAATCACCGGCAGTTTCGATACCACGGTTTCCGTCGGCGCGCTGTGGCGGGTGGACAAGCGCGATTCGACGCTGATCAGCATTGCCAACGGCGGCTCGTCGCGCGACCCGAACTCGGAAGACGGCAACCTCAAGTACGACAACGGCGAACTCGTCTCGACGGTGATCAAGGCAACCCACGACCTCGAAGTGAAGTATCAAAACTTCGGCGCTTTCGTGCGTGCCAGCTACTTCTACGACCCGACGATCCACGACAAGAATAGTCTCAGCTCACAGGCGACGGCCGAACTCCGCGACAAGGCCGAGATTCTCGACGCCTACGGTATCGGCACCTTCGATCTCGGCGGCCGCAAGCTCAATCCTGCGCTTGGGCAAGCAGGTGGTGAGCTGGGGCGAGAGCACCTTCATCCAGAACGGCATCAATGTGCTCAACCCGGTCAATGTCAGCCGCCTGCGCGCCGGGTCGGAGCTGAAGGAAGGCTTCATCCCGACGATGATGGTCTACGGATCGCAGGAAATCACCGACAGCATGTCGGTCGAACTGGCGCTACCCACCGAGTGGAAGAAAACCAAGATTGACCCGGCCGGCTCCTTCTTCAGCACCACCGATTTTGCGTCCGAAGGCGGAGAACTCGCCTTTACCGGGTTTGGTCGGCGCAATGACTTGAACGGGGCGCCCCGCAATTTATCGGGTGCCACTGCACGAGCTGGGCGCCGCGTTCGAGACCGCGAGGCAAGCAATAGCGGCCAGTACGGCATGGCGTTGCGCTACTTCCTGCCCGAGCTAAACAACACCGAGCTCGGTTTTTTCACGCCAATTACCACAGCCGGACGCCCTTTGTTTCTGGCTACCGAGGGGGATTACGTCAGCATCACCTTTTGACTGTTGTGCCATTACTGCAGTGTTAGGTTCTGGCCACCGTGCCGCTCGGCGGCCAGCCTCCTCCGGGCCGAGCTGGCAACCTATTTCGTCGAGTACCCGGAAGACATCAAGCTGTACGGCCTGAGCTTCAACACCGCGCTGCCGGGCGGCGTGGCGCTGCAGGGCGAGTATTCCTACCGCAAGAACCAGCCATTGCAACTACCCTCGGCGGAATTGCTGCTGGCCGCGCTTGGCTTGCAGAGCCAGTTGACCAGCACCACGCCCCGGCTTGCCGCTAGCCAGTACCTTTCATATGGTACCGAAATCAGCGGTTACCGCAGGGTGAAGATGCATCAGTTGCAGTTCACCGGCACCAAGGCCTTTGGCCCGACTTTCGGCGCCGAGCAACTGGTGACGGTCGGCGAGGTGGGCTTTACCCGGCTCGATCTGCCCTCCAACCTGAAGTTCGCCGCGCCGGGCTGCCACTTGCCACAGCCGGGTTCGTCGACCGCGACCTCTTCCGGTTCGACATCGACCGACTGCTTCGCGACAGAGAATTCGTGGGGCTATCGCCTCGTCGGCCGGCTGGACTACCCGAACGCCATCGGCGCGGCGACGGTTTCGCCGCGCATCGCCTTCTCGCATGATGTTCATGGCAGGAGCCCGACCTTCAACGAAGACAACAAGGCGGCGACCTTCGGCATCGGCTTCAATTACCAGCAGAACTGGCAGGCGGATATTGCCTACACGACCTTCTTCGGTGGCTGGTCTGAATCTGGTACGGGACCCGGCTGCGGTTCCGCCCGGCCAGCCCAAAGGCTACTCCAGCGGTACCAACGCGTTGAAGGATCGTGACTTCATCGCGATCAGCCTCAGTTATTCGTTCTGATCCGTCCATCCGACCAAGCGATCCAAGAATTAGGAGATGCGCAAGATGAAAGCAACTTTTTCCCTGCTGGGCACTGCCTGCGTGCTGGCTTTCGCCGCTGCTTCGGTACCGGCGCTGGCGGCCGATGCCTCCGCTCTCGGCAAGTCGCTGACGGTGTTGGGGGCGGAAACCGCCGCCAATGCGGCCGGCACGATTCCGGCGTTTGCCGGTGGCCTGACCAAACCGGTGGCCGGTTATGTTGCCGGCGGCCACTATCCCGATCCGCATGCGTCCGACAAGCCGCTGTTTACGATCGACGCGAGCAGCGCCGAGAAGTACAAGGCGAACCTGACGCCGGGCCAGATGGCAATGCTCAAGAAGTACCCGAGCTGGAAGATGAACGTCTATCCGACGCGGCGCAGCGCCACCTTCCCCAAGGTCAATCTCGACGAGACCATCGCCAACGCCACGCGGGCCAAGCTGTCGCCCGGCGGCAACGGCGTCACCGGGACCACGGGCGGCGTGCCGTTCCCTATTCCGAAGGATGGCCTGGAGGCGATCTGGAACTCCACCCTGCGCTACAGGGGCGACACCTACGCGATGAACTGGAGCCAGGCGGCGGTGACCCGCGAGGGCGCCTACACGCCGGTGCGCTTCGAGTACGAGTATGACTTCGTTTATGGCAACCTCGAAAAACCGGCGAAGGACCGCGAGCCGAACAAACACGCCCACTTCCTGCAAACGGTGACGGCGCCAGCGCGTCTCGCCGGCCAGATCCTGCTGATTCACGAGACCGTCGATCAGGTCTCAAGGAGCCACGCTCCGCCTGGACCCTACAACCCCGGACAGCGGCGCGTGCGCCTGGCGCCGAACGTCTCCTACGACAACCCAGGGCACCGCCTCCGACGGTCTGCGCACCAATGATGATTTCGGCATGTTCAACGGCGCCACCGACCGCTACAACTGGAAACTGGTAGGCAAGCAGGAACTCTTCGTGCCCTACAACTCCTACAAGCTGTCTGGCAACCAGTTGAAGCTCGCCGACGTCCTCAAGCCCGGTCACATCAATCCGGATCACGCGCGCTACGAGTTGCACCGCGTCTGGGTGGTCGAGGCGACGCTGAAGGAGGGCACCAGCCACATCTACCGCAAGCGTACCTTCTACATCGACGAGGATAGCTGGATGATCATGGTGACCGACAAGTACGATGCCCGCGGCGAAATGTGGCGCGTTTCGGAACAGCACTCGATCAACTTCTACGATGTACCGATGGCCTACGGCACGATCGAGGTGCACCACGACCTGCAATCCGGCCGCTACCTGGCCATGGGTCTGCGCAACGAAGAACCCAAGGTCTACGAGAAGATCAAGCGCAGCGCGGCGGATTTCACGCCGGCCGGCCTGCGCGGTATCGGCACGCGCTGATGGAGTCGGCATCGGATTCATAAATGGCCCCCCACGCTCGCAAACCCGGCTCGCTGCCCCCTACAGGGGGGCGCTGCTCTCTTGGGGCAGCCCGGCGAGGGCAATGAACAGGGTCATCGGACTTCTGTTCACGGCTTTTGTCGTGCTTGCGGCGGGCTTTGCCTTTTCGGCACGTCCGCTGCCACCGATGCCGGCGACGGAAACCCATATCCGGAATGCCTTGCTGCTCGACGCCCAGCGTGGCGGCCAGCGCCTCGTCACGGTGGGCGAGCATGGTTACATATTCGTTTCCGACGATGCCGGCGGCAACTGGCGGCGGGTTTCGACGGCCACCGATGTCACCTTGACCAGCGTCGCCTTCGCCGATGCTCAGCTCGGGCTGGCGGTCGGTCACGATGCGGTGATCCTGCGCAGCGAGGACGGTGGCAACTCATGGAAGGAAGTTTTTCGTGATTCGAAACAGTTTCGGCCTTTGCTTCGCGTCATGTTCGTCGACAAACAGCGGGCCATCGCTGTCGGCGCCTATGGCGCCTTTTACGAGAGCATGGATGGCGGCCTGACCTGGGCCGAGCGCCAGATCACCACGGAAGACCGCCACTTCAACGCACTCGTTCGCCTTGCCGATGGCACGCTGGTGATGGCCGGAGAAGCCGGTACGCTGCTGCGCTCGGGCGACGGCGGCACGCACTGGGAAAACTGGCATCGCCCTATGCGGGTTCATTCTTCGGACTACTGCCGCTGGCGCAGGGCGGTGTCCTGGCCTTCGGCATGCGCGGCAATATCTTCCGCAGCGAGGATCGCGGGGATACCTGGCAGGCGGTGGTCGCGGGCAGCGACAGCGCGCTGTTCGGCGGCCTGGCCAGCGATGGCCTGGTCGTGCTGGTCGGCCAGAACGGTACGGTGCTCGCCAGCCGGGATGATGGACGCACTTTCACTCGCGTATCGACCAAGGCCAGTCGCATCCTGAGCGCGGTTCTGCGCTCGCAGCAGCAAGGCGGGGAGGACGGAATACTGGTATTCGGCGAGGGCGGTGTGGCGCGCATCGCGCTGCCGCCGGGGGGGCGGCAATGAAAACGAACGAGGCGAACGCGGTCGTTCGCGCCATCGGCAATCTGCTGTTTTCCTGGCGCCGCAGCTTTCTGACCCTGTTCGTGCTGATCACCGTCGGGCTGATCTGGTCGGCGACGCATCTCCGGGTCGATGCGGGATTCGAGAAGATGATCCCGCTCAGCATGAGTACATGCAGACATTCACGGCCTACCAGAAGACCTTCGGCGGCGCCAACCGCGTGCTGGTGGCCCTGCGGCAAAAGGAAGGCGACATCTACAACCCCGAGTTTTTCCGCACGCTCAAGGCGGTGACCGACGCGGTGTTCTTCATCCCCGGAGTCGATCGCGCCACCGTGACCTCGCTGTTTACGCCGAATGCGCGCTTCATCGAGGTTGTTGAGGACGGCTTTGCCGGCGGCAACATCATTCCGGCGAATTTCAGCGGTACCGGAAGCAGACCTGGCGACGGTGCGCGCCAACGTGCTCAAGTCGGGGCGGGTCGGCCGTCTGGTGTCCAACGATTTCAAGGGGGCGCTGGTCAGCGCCGAACTGTTGGAGATCGACCCGACGACCGGCGTCAGGTTGAACTATGTTGCAGTAGCGGACCAACTGGAGAAAATCCGCACCACGTATCAAAAGGCCGGACTCGACGTAAGTACCAAGGAGACCGGACTCGACGTAAACATCATCGGCTTCGCCAAGGCGGTCGGCGACATCACCGAGGGTGCGCGCGCCGTGCTGCTGTTCTTCGTGGTGGCCTTCGCGATCACTGCGGGGCTGCTGTACTGGTATTCCGGGTCGGCCAAGCTCTCCGCGGTTGCCCTGGTCTGCGCGACGGTCCCGGTGGTCTGGCTGCTCGGCGTGCTGCCGCTGATCGGTTTCGGCATCGATCCGCTGTCGATTCTGGTGCCCTTCCTGATCTTCTCGATTGGCGTCAGCCATGCCGTGCAGATGACCAATGCATGGCAGATCGAGGTATTGAACGGGCTCGACGGGCTGGCCGCCGCGCACAATGCTTTTCTCAAGCTCTTCATGCCGGGCGCGATGGCGCTGCTGGCGAATGCGCTGGGCTTTCTCGTGATCCTCTACATCCAGATCGACATCGTGCGCGAACTGGCGATTACGGCCAGCCTCGGCGTCGCGCTGATGATCGTCACCAACAAGATGCTGCTGACGATCCTGCTCTCGTGGATGCACCTCTCTCCGGCGGAAGTCAAGCGCGCGGGCGGCAAGAAACTCGGCGCCGACGGGCTGTGGATGGTGCTCAAGGGCTTTGCCGAGCCGCGTCTGGCGCTGCGGGTGTTGCTGGTGGCGGCTCTGCTGTTGGCGACCGCCACCTGGATGGCGCGCGACCTGCGCACCGGTGATCTTGGCAGGGGGATTCCGGAACTGCATGACGACTCCCGCTACAACCGCGATACCGCGGCGATCGTCGATTCGTTCTCGATTGGCGTCGACGTGCTGTCGGTGATCGCCCAGTCGCGCAACGTCGATGGCGCCTGCACCGATCACGAGGTCATGGGCCTGATCGACCGCTTCGAAACGACGATGAAAAACGTGCACGGGGTCCAGGGCGTACTGTCGCTGCCCGGCATGGCGAAGATCGTCAATGCGGGATGGAACGAGGGCAATCCGCGCTGGCGCGTGCTCGCGCGCGATCCGTCCATCCTCGCCCAGTCGGTGACGCCGATCGACACCAGCACCGGGCTGCTCAACACCGACTGCAACGCGATGCAGGTGATGATCTTTACCAACGACCATCAGGGAACGACGATCGCGCACATTATTCGCGAGGTCAAGAAGTTCATCGCGGCAAATCCATCCGAAAAACTCGAATTCAAGCTGGCCTCGGGCAACGTAGGCGTGATGGCGGCGACCAACGAGGCGGTCGATGCCGCCGAAGTTACCATGCTGCTGTTGCTCTTCGGTTCGATCAGCCTGTTGTGTCTGATCGAGTTCCACTCGTGGCGGGCGACGCTCTGCATCATCCTGCCGCTTACCATCGTCGCCGTGCTCTGCAACGCCCTGATGGCCTTGCTCGGGATCGGCCTCAAGGTGTCGACGCTGCCGGTGATTGCACTCGGGGTCGGAGTCGGGGTCGATTACGGGATATATCTCTACGAGCGGATGGCCAACGCGCTGGCGGAAGGCCGCAGCCTGCCCGATGCCTTCCATCAGGCGCTGCGTCAACGTGGCACGTCGATCGCGTTCACTGCCGCGACGATGGCCGTCGGCGTGGGTACCTGGGCCTTCTCGGCGCTCAAGTTCCAGGCCGACATGGGCATCCTGCTGGGCTTCATGTTCCTCGTCAACATGCTCGGCGCCCTGCTCCTGCTGCCGGCACTGGCCGCCGTACTGCTGAAGTTGCCCCTCAAAGTGGCAACGGCCGACAGGCCGGCGACGCCTTGAATGGCTTTGGTCAGGAAAGCCCGGTAACCTCGCACCACTGTGGTGAACCTGGAAACCGCAGTTGCAACCGCTTCAAACACAGAGAACACAGAGCCACGGAGGGCACAGAGAAAAACCCTTGGCCCACCCGATAGGTGAGTCCTCAATGCAATCTAACTCTCTGTGTTCTGTGTGCTTTTCTCCGTGTTCTCTGTGTCAAATGAGGTTTTCGGCTTGAATGATGCCGATCAGCATCGGGGCACATGCTCACAGGGTGAGCTGCAGAAGCGAAGGTGGGAAGTCCGCCGATAAGCCGGGTTCTGTCGTGGGCAACCATTCCTCTGGGACCGCCGTTGCCGACGGCCTCTAGCAGCCTACCCGGGAGCGACGCGGGCCACGCCATTGCTCCCCTATTTGGCCTTGCCCCGAATGAGGTTTGCCGTGCCGTTCCTGTTACCAGAAACGCGGTGGGCTCTTACCCCAAGGCCGCTTTCGCAGCCTTGACGCACCCAGCCGCAACGCTTGCGCGATGCAGCCAGCCGCGCCACCATTTCACCCTTGCCTGCTCCCCGTCCCGCCCACTTAAGGGGGACTTTGCCGCCTTGCGGCGAAAAAGTCAGACGAAGCCATCGGCGGTATCTTTCTGTTGCACTGTCTGTCGCCTTGGGTCGCGAGGCTTGCGCCGCGCGACTTGTAGCGCCCGGCCGTTAGCCGGCATTCCGCCCTGTGGGGCCCGGACTTTCCTCCCAATGCTTGCACATTCAGCGGTTGCCTGGCGAACTTCCCGGGGGCATTGTACGCGCCGGGCGGAACTGGCGCGGGTCATCGTAGTAGTCCGGGCTTTCGTTGTCGCTGGTGGCGCCGGGTATGCCGAGCAGGGGCAGCGGCTGCCAGTCGCGCGGCGAAAAATTCCGCGCATCGAACAGTACGGCCAGGCGTACATCGATCTCGGCCAGCGCCGTCGACTCGGGCAGGTCCAGCCATGCTCCATCGACATCGAGGAACAGCGCCTTGCCGCACAGTCCGACAAAGGGCGCGGCCAGCGCGTCATGGCTGGCATGGCCGAAGACCAGGAAGCGCGTGGTGCGCTGCAATTCATCGCGGCGTTCGACAAACAGCTCGCGCCAGCGATGCGCGCACAAGACCGCCCAGATATCGGCAGAGGATCCCGCCACGATCACGCCGCATTCATCGAACTGGGTAAATGCGTCACGCAAGGGGCCGCGCGCGGCACCCGCTTGTTCCCGCGCCTGGCCCAAAGCCGCAACGTGGCGCCGATTCAGCGCCGCCTTGGTCAGGGGAAAGGCCAGCCAGACCAGCGCATTGAACAGGTCATGCCGGTTGCCGGGTCGCGTCGCCACCTCGCCGGTGAGGAAGGCCCGCTCCTCGTACGCGCGCGCCGCCGCGGACGGCAGGACAAAGCACAGCGGCGCGCCGCTGCCGGTGACCAGCCCGCGCTCGCGGGCCGCAGCGTTCAGGCGGGAGATATCGGGCGCTCCCTGTGCAAACCAGTGTCGCAGAAAAGCCGAGAGCGGATGGAGTTCCGCTCCGTCGCGGGTCACGACCCGCCGGCAGGAGTCGGCGCTGGCGGTACGGCGCCCGGCGCTGCCGGCGCTTCCTGACTCTTGTATTCAAGCTTGTCGTTCCTGACCTGGAAACTGCCGATCAAGATACCCGGCACCGGAGGCGGCTCCTTGAACTGCTCGAAGCGACAGGTCTGCGTTTCGGTGACATACCAGCGTTTGCCGGCATTCAGGATGAATACGCCGGGCTCGGTGCGATACAGATCCATTTTGAGCTTGTCGCCGACCACACCGGTCAGCAAATAGCGTCGCTGGCAATCCGGAAAGCGCGCGACGACCAATTCGGTATTCCACTCGCCACCCAAGAAATCCTGTTGCCGCGTCAGCGTCAGCGAGTGTTGACCGCCGGCAATCAGGTGGGCGGCGTTCTGCGTGTCGCCGCAGCCGCCCAGCGCAAGAATCCACAACAACATCAGGCCGGTTCTCATTGCATCACTCCAGACGCCAGGCCACGGATTCGCCGGCGCGCAGCGGCACCAGGCGGTCGCCGTCGGCATAGTCAAGGCTCGCGGGCACGGCCAGGGCGTCGCGCAGCAGGGTAATCTTTTCCGTATTGCGCGGCAGCCCGTACCAATCGGCGCCGTGAAAGCTGGCAAAGGCCTCCAGTCTTTCGAGCGCGCCGGCGGCCTCGAAAGCTTCGGCATAAAGTTCGATGCCCGCGTGCGCCGTGTAGCAGCCCGCGCAACCGCAGGCGGCCTCCTTGTCGCCTTGCGCATGCGGCGCCGAATCGGTGCCGAGGAAGAATTTCGGACTACCGGAAATCGCCGCGGCCAGCAGGGCCTGGCGATGGCTTTCGCGTTTCAATACCGGCAGGCAGTAATGGTGCGGCCGTATGCCGCCGGCAAACAGGGCATTGCGGTTGAGCAGCAGATGATGCGCGGTCAGCGTGCCCGCCACGTTCGCGCCGCTGCCGTGCACGAACTCAATGCCTTCTCGCGTGGTGACGTGTTCGAGCACCACTTTCAATGCCGGAAAATCCCGCAGCAACGGCATCAGTACGGTGTCGATGAACACCGCCTCGCGGTCGAAAATATCCACCGCCGGATCGTTGACTTCGCCATGCACCAGCAGCGGCACGCCGAGTTTCTCCATGCGCGCCAGGGTTGCCGCGCATTTTTTCAGGTCGCTGACGCCGGCGTCCGAATTGGTGGTCGCGCCGGCCGGATAGAGCTTGATCGCGTGCACGAAACCGCTGGCCTTGACCGCATCGACTTCGGCCGGCGGCATGTTGTCGGTCAGATACAAGGTCATCAACGGCGTGAAACGGCCTCCACCTTCCATTCCGCCCTCGTGGGGCATGAGCGTTGGCTCGAGTCCGTCAGCGCATTTCTCCCTCCCCTTCAGGGGAGGGTCGGGGTGGGGATGGGGGCATATTCGGCAGCTTCCGACCCCATCCCCCTCCTGACCTCCCCCTTGAAGGGGAGGAACCGGGTGACCTGACCTCCGCCTTGGAGGGGGAGGAAGTGGGTAAGTTAGCGCTCATGCCCTCGCGGGGGGGTGACGGGGATTCGCCCCTGGGCGGCTCCGTGGTGCTGGCTTGTCCCACCCTGGGGCGGCGCTGCGCCAGGGCGTCCAGGATGCGCTGACGGTAGGCGGCCGCCAGCGCCACCGTGGTCACCGGCGGCTTGAGATTGGGCATGACGATGGCACGGGCAAAGCGCCGCGCGGTATCGGGCAAGACGGCGGCGAGTGCCGCGCCATCGCGCAGATGCAAATGCCAGTCGTCGGGGCGCGTTATGGTGAGGGTTTGCATGAAGCGGATTATACGAGCGCGTTCTTCAACTCCAGTGCCCTCGCATACAGCGCATTCTTCGGCTCGCCGGTGATTTGCGCTGCCAGCTTGGCCGCCTGCCTGACCGGCAATTCGGCCAGCAGCGCGGCCAGCACGCGCTCGGTTTCGGCGTCGATGCCTTCGCGCGGCGGCGGCGCGGAGACCACCAGCACGAATTCGCCGCGCTGATGGTTGGCGTCGGCCGCCAGCCATGTCGGCGCGGCGCCGAGCGGCATCCGCTCGATCTGCTCGAACATCTTGGTCAGCTCGCGGGCAATCACGATTTCGCGTTGTGGTTCCAGCAGTTCGACAAGATCGGTGACGGTTTCCAGCACGCGATGCGGCGCCTCGTAAAAGACCAGTGCGGCATTGACCGGCGCGAGTTCCGCGATCGCCGTCCGGCGCGCGCCGACTCTTGCCGCAAGAAAGCCGATGAACAGAAAGCGCTCGTCGGCAAGTCCGGCCGCCGACATCGCCGCGATTGCCGCATTCGGCCCCGGCAGCGGGATCACCCTGAGACCGGCGGCGCGCACCGCGGCTACCGTGCGTGCGCCGGGGTCCGAAACGCCGGGCGTGCCGGCATCCGACACCAGCGCCACGCTTTTGCCTTCGCCGAGCAGCCGGATCAGTCTGGCCGCCGCTTCATTCTCGTTATGCTGGTGCAGCGCCAGCGTCGGCACGCCGATGCCGTGATGGTCGAGCAGGTGCCGCGCGTGGCGGGTGTCCTCGCAGGCCACCAGGTCGACGCCGCGCAAGGTGTCCAGCGCGCGCAGCGTGATGTCGCCCAGGTTGCCGATCGGCGTCGCGACGACATACAATGCATTTTCCATGTCCGGCATTGTAGAGGCCCCAGCAGTCCGATGAGCGAGAGGCAAGCCAAAGGTGCGGCGGCCGAGCAATTGGCGACGGATTACCTCGCGCGGCAGGGTCTTGCCGTCATCGAGCGCAACTTTCGGGTGAAGGGCGGCGAGATCGATCTGGTCTGCCGCGATGGCAAATCCACGGTTTTCGTCGAAGTGCGCCTGCGCAGCCGCGGCGATTTCGGCGGCGCGGCGGGCAGCATCACGCCCACCAAGCAGGCCCGCCTGATCCTCGCCGCACGGCACTGGCTGCTGCGTCACGGCGAAACCCCCTGCCGCTTCGATTGCGTGCTGCTCGACGGTCTCGATAAACACAGCATTGAATGGCTGCGCGATGCCTTTACCGCTGACTAGTAGCTCGTTCCGGCAAAGTGAATCCATTTCATCCGTTCGGTCCGAGCCTGTCGAAGGCCACCTTCGCCGCGGTAACTGCGGTGCGATCGTCAGGCAAGCTCACGACCCACCACGAACGCCAGCCGGTTTGCCGGAACGATCCATGGGATTCCTGCTACCGCTGATCCTCGGCCTGGCGATCAGCCTGACCGCGCTGGCCGGCGAGGTCCGCATCCTGGTGCAGAGTTCGCCGCTGGCCGGCTTTCGTTACTATGCGGGGGAGTCCCTGTGGCACGAAATGCGCGAAGGCGATCGCCTGGTGCTGGTGCGCGAAGCCGACAACCCGCATGACGCCAACGCGGTGCGCGTCGAGTGGCGCGGGCAGAAGCTCGGCTACCTGCCCCGCGCCGAAAACCGCAGCGTTGCCGCCGCGATGGATGGCGGCGAGGCCGTCGATGCCCGCATCGCCAAATTGCGCCAGCACCGGAACCCCTGGCAGCGGGTGCTGATCGAAGTATTTGTCGTGCTCTAGGCCTCTTATTCGGGACTCGGGCGGGCGCCGGGGCCAGCTATCCTCGCTCGACAACAGCCAACCACCACGCAAAGATCCGATCCATGTCACTCGCCGACCGCATTCAACAGCAATTCAAGGACAGCGCCCAATCCAAGCTCGTGGCGATGGCGGCCATGACCGCGCCGATCGAAGCCGCCACGCGCCGGATGGCCGCTTGCCTCAAGGCCGGCGGCAAGATCATGGCCTGCGGCAACGGCGGTTCGGCCGCCGATTCCCAGCACTTCGCCGCGGAACTGGTGAACCGATTCGAGAAGGAGCGCCCGCCGCTGGCGGCGATTGCGCTGACCACCGATACCTCCACGCTGACCTCGATCGCCAACGATTACCGCTACGAGGATGTCTTCGCCAAGCAGTTGCGGGCGCTGGGCCGAGCCGGCGACGTGCTGCTGGCCATTTCGACCTCGGGCAATTCGCCGAACGTGATCGCGGCGATCCACGCCGCCCACGCCCTTGGCGTGGCAGTGGTGGCGCTTACTGGCAAGAGCGGCGGCAAGATCGCCGCACTGCTTGGCCCCGAGGACATCCACCTGTGCGTGCCGGCCGAACGCACCGCACGAATTCAGGAAGTACACCTGCTCACCATCCACTGCCTGTGCGACGGCATCGACGCCTTGATACTGGGGAAACGCAATGAACATCCGAACCAACGCCGGCGCAACCAGCGCCGGCAGAACCTTGCGCAAGCTCGCCGCGCTTGCCCTCTGCGTTCCCCTTCTTGGCGGCTGTGTCGGCGCCGCGGTGGTCGGGGTCGGAGCGGGCGCATTGATGCTGGCAGACCGCCGCAACTCCGAAACCTATCTCTCCGACGAAAGCATGGAAGTTCGCGCCACCAGCCGGATCAACGAAAAGTACGGCGACAAGGTGCATGTCAACGTGACCAGCTACAACCGCATGCTGCTGCTGAGCGGCGAAGTGCCGACCGAGGCGATCAAGGCCGATGTGGAAAAGATTGCTTCCGGTGTGCCCAACGTCAAATCCATCAGCAACGAACTGGCCATCGCCGGCCCTTCGGGCTTCGCCGGGCGCAGCAATGACTCCTACATTACGTCGAAGGTCAAGGCGCGCTTTGTCGATGCCGGCAAGTTTTCTCCCAACCTCGTCAAGGTGGTGACCGAGGCCGGCGTGGTGTTTCTGCTCGGGCTGGTCACCCAGGCCGAAGCCGATGCGGCAGTCGAGATCGCCCGCACCACGGGCGGTGTGCTGAAGGTGGTGCGCGTGTTCGAAGTCATCAACCCGGAACAGGCCAAGGTACTGGACAAGAAGCCGCCACCGGCGCCGGCGGCGGCGCCCAAAAAGTAGCGACTGCTCGCGTGGTGCATTCGCCCCCTTCCTTCGAATCCAAGATCACGGTCCCCGTCGACCTGGCCGGACGCGTCGCCCTGCTGTCGCGACCGCTGGTATTCACCAACGGCTGTTTCGACATCCTGCACCGCGGCCATGTCACGTATCTGGCGCAGGCCCGCGAGCTCGGCGCATCCCTGCTGGTCGCGGCCAACTCGGATGATTCGGTCAGGCGCCTGGGCAAGGGCGACGATCGCCCGGTCAATCCGCTGGCCGACCGCATGGCGCTGCTGGCGTCACTCGAATGCGTGACCCTGGTCACCTGGTTCGACGAAGACACGCCGCTGCGGCGCATCCTCGATTGCCGGCCCGACGTGCTGGTCAAGGGCGGCGACTGGCCGGTGGAAAGAATCGTCGGCTACCGCGAAGTCATCGCCTGGGGCGGCACGGTGCATTCGATCCCCTTCATTCACGAGCGCTCGACCACGGCGCTGATGGACAAGATTCGCCGGCTTTGACGATCAGCCCGGCGTGCGGCGCAGAATCATGTCCCTCACCAGATCGATGTGCCCGCGCAGCGTATACAGGATGTCGGTGAATGTCAGCGGTGTGCGAATGTTGCTGGCGTCCTTCTCGATGAGGTCGAGCTTCTCCAGCCACTCGGCGCGGGTGTGGCGGCCAGGATCTTCGTTGATTTCGTTTTCGAGGAATTTCAGTTCGCCGTAGCGCCGGTAGATGCGCGAGCGCACCCGCCAGCCATAAATCTGCGGAGCGAACTTGAACAGCGGCAGCAGCACGGCGAGCAGGGGTACCAGCATCACCACCATCCGGTCGATCAGTGTCGCTGCCCAGAACGGCAGATAGCGTTGCAGGAAGGGCTTGCCGGACTTGTAATAGCGCTCCGCCTCGCTGGATAGCGGAAACTCGTTGTGTCCCACACGCGGAAACTCGCGAGGTTTCTGGAACACGCCCGGCTCGCCATGAACCTCGCTCGCCGCCTGCATCAGCAGGCCGATCAGGGCCGGATGCGTGTCCTCGCGCACCAGCAGGGTGGCCATTGGCGATACCATCTGAATGTCATGGGGTGGAAAGTCCCGCGCCAGGTCGATGGCTCCGCGCGGCAGCACCAGCCGCGCCAGATGCGGAAAGAGCCGCGTGTAGGCCTCGGCATGGGTCAGGTTCATCAGGCGCACGCCCGGCGTGTAGAGCAGCGACCACACCAGCGCGGACTGCGTCGGCCCGACGGCGAAGATGGCA
Source organism: Sulfuritalea sp. (assembly GCA_016712985.1). Lineage (GTDB taxonomy): Bacteria > Pseudomonadota > Gammaproteobacteria > Burkholderiales > Rhodocyclaceae > Sulfuritalea. The sequence goes on from JADJQA010000032.1 coordinate 72,644, forward strand.
TCGATCTCGTTCTTCCGCAGGCGTCCAAGCAGGCCCAGGCCCCCAGCCTCGATCAGTTGCGTATTGCTCGCATCGACACCATTGGCCGCCAGCAGTTCCATGGCGAGATGACGCGTACCGCTGCCGGCGCCGCCGATCGCGACACGCTTGCCCTTGAGGTCGAGCAGCCTGTCGCCGCCTTGCACGGCAGCCTCGCGGTAGAAAATCCACAGCGGTTCGTGATAGAAGTCGCCAAGCGAAACCAGTTCGTCCTCTTCCTTGCGACTCGCCGTGCCACCTTGGATGAACGCGGCGTCGACTTCGAGCCCGGGGTTGCGCAGCCGCTCCAGGTTCTCGATGGAGCCGGCCGAGGGCTTCTCCACCAGGGTGATGCCGTAGCGCGCCAGTACATCCTTGTAACTCGCGGCGAAGCGCTGGTAGGCGCCGCCCTCGCCGCCGGTGCTGACCACCAGTTGGTCAGGGGGCGCCGGCTTGATGAATTGCGCCGCCAGCCAGAATGCGCCGAAGACCAGCAGCAACGAAGGCAGCGCGACAAACACGATGTCGCGCCAGGAAAGGAGTTTCAGCTTTTCAGGCATGGTCATTTGGTTTGGCCCGACCGGCGAGCATTATCCCGCAAACCCGGCTGCACGCGGCCGAGAGTTGGCGATGCGCGGCCTGGTTCGCAAGGCACGTAGAGTAGCTTGCGGCGCGGGTACCCAGGCGCGGTCGGAGGCATCAGCAGTGCCCGAAGCGGAAATCGACCCCGACCAGCGCAGCATCCGCTGACGAGCGAATTTCGCTCACCGAGCTGCGCTTGCGCCGCGCAAACAAACAGAACCTGACTTGGGCCGCGACGCCCCCGAATTCTTGCCCTGACGTCGGCGGGAATGCCAGAAATCGCGCTTTCCGGGGGATCCGATGCGGAACATCGTCATTGACCGAGGCGCGGAGCTCGACAATACTAGGCCTTCTAATGGGTGAAATTCCTGGCCTTCGTCGAGCGTATGATGCCGTTCATCACCCAATTCCGGCCAGTGGTCGCGGCATGCTTGCCCTGCCTGGCCCGCCCAGTAACAATTGCCACGAGACCATCATGAACAAATCCGCGCGCGGCTTTACACTGATCGAGCTGTTGATCGTCATAACTGTCATCGGGACACTGATGGCCATTGCGCTGCCCAGCTATAGCGACTACGTACTGAAGGGCAAGCTGACCGAAGCAATGACAGTATTGTCCGATCTGCAGGTCCGGCAGGACGCCTATTACGCCGACAATCGCGTCTATAGCGCGATGACGCCGCGCACCGGACAGACACAGCATTTCACCAGCACCGCTGCCTGTGTCACCGGCAACGCCGGTCAATCCTATGTCTGCACCCTCGCCTCTACGCCATTGGGCTACGCCTACACGATCAACCAGGCCGGCGCCAAGACGACAACCAAGCCCGATGGCACCACGGTTCAATGCTGGCTCAAGAGCCCCAAGGGGAATTGCTGATGCCTTGCCGGTTTCCGCGCCTGCGCTGATTTCGAAACATTGGAGGCTTCAGCATCATCGAATTGATGGTCGTGGTGTCGATTGCCGGCATTCTCCTGGCGGTCGCCGTGCCGTCCCTGCAAGCCACCATCAACAGCGCACGCACGCGCGGTGTTGCCGAATCGGTTTACAACGGCCTTTCGCTGGCGCGCTCGGAGGCCATCCGGCGCAACGCGCCGATGCGCTTCCAACTGGTCTCGACGCTGGACGATTTCTGCACCTACAGCGCGGCATCGGGCAGCAGCATTGCCACCACTGGCGCCAACAGCATACCGGGCCTGTGGGTGGTTTCGCAGTATGTCAGCGTCAATTCACGGGGGCAAGTCAGCGCGGTCTGCTCGAGAGCGCCCGCCACGCCGCCGGATCAGGAAGAGCCATGCCCGGCCGGCAGCGTCGCAGGCTGCGCCACCGATCCCTGGATCGCCTACAAGAGCAGTGCCGACAAGGTGCCGGGCATTGACCTGGCCGGTACGCCGACGGCGGCGAGCACGCCGCCCGGCCTCATCGCTACCTTCGGCCCGCTCGGCCAACTGCTGGACAACTTCGAGGGCCCGCGGCCCGCGACGGCTGTGGCCTACCAGGTGAATGTGTCACCCGCCCCTGGCAGTCCTGGCACGGCCTACCGGGTGGAAGTCAACAGCAATGGCAGCCTGAAGATCTGTGTGCCGGGGGCTACCACTTCAATGGTTTGCTCGCCGTGATGACCAGGAGAACGATGTCGCGGCAGTCGGGTTCCTTCATCATCGAAGCATTGGTGAGTCTGGTGATTTTCGCCGTCGCCATCATCGGCATGGTCGCGCTGGTGGGCCAGGCACTGAACCAGGTCGGACAGTCCAAGGCGCGCAACGACGCCAGCTTCCTGGCAGGCGAGCTGTTTGCAAACATGTGGGTCAGCCCCAACGCCGATATCGTTGCCTGGAACGCCCGGCTGGCGGCGGCCATACCCGGCGCCAGCGCCAATGTCTATTTTGCCAACTGCGACTGCGCCGTATCCGCCACCGCGCCCTACACCTATGACTGCGCCACCGGCGGAACGGCCAGGGTCGGAGCCGCCGAAATCATCGCCAGCCCCCAACCCGTCACGGTCTGCATCGCCTGGACCGACCAGAAGGACACCGATCTGCGCACGCGGATGCGGCTGTACCAAACCAGCACCATGATCACGAGAAACTGACATGCGATCCGTTTTTCACCGGCCGCGCGGCTTCAGCCTGATCGAACTGATGATCGGCATGGTCATCGCCATGATGGGACTGGCCGCCGTCAGTTCCATGATGGTCACATTCTCGAAAAAGCGAAACAGCATCACGCAAACCATGGGCGCCCAGGATAACGGCGTGATGGCGCTCTACCGCCTGGAAAAGGACCTGGCCCAGGCCGGATACGGCATGATGCCGCTGCAAGCCTGCACCAGGATCGTCGATCCGCTGATCACCAATCCGGCGATCACCAATTTCTTTGTTCCGTCCCCGGTGCTCATCACCGATGATGGCAGCGGCGGCGCGGACAGCCTGCAAATCTCCTACATCACGTCGGATTCCGGGCTGTTCGGCTCCGAACGCGTTGACGCCGGGGGTTTCTCCTGTCTGTCGACACCGCGGTCACCGATCCGGCCGTTCCGGCAACTACCGTGACTACCATCCCGGTACGCTCCACGCTCGGTTTTACCGCGAGCGTGACCAGCGGGAATCGCCTGGTCCTGGCCCCCACCGATTCCCAGGCTCCGCTGGTCTGCGTGCTCACCCGGCTGATCGGACTCAACACTGTCTCCACCGGGGTGGCCGGAGCGTCCAGCGGCTACGTCGGCAATCTGGGATCCTTCGCCAGCAATCTCTATGCGATCAGCGGCACATCGCTCACGCTTGCCGAATTCGGCGCCACGGCCAACAACCTTGTCGACGACATCATTTTCCTCAAGGCGCAGTACGGCGTTTCCGCCAGTGCCGCCAGCACGACCGTGGCCGCCTGGCAGAGCGCGACCCCGGCCGATATGCAAACCGTGGTGGCGATTCGCGTCGGCGTCGTCGCGCGCAGCGCCCTGAGGGAAAGCGAAGCCATCGATGCGCCGAGCACGCTTTCCGTGTTGCCGGCGATCGGCGGCGTCAGCACGGTCACCGCCCCGGCAAGCGGACAGTGCGCCACCGACGGTCTCACGTTCGAGGTCAAATGCACCGTGCCGGACACCGGCTACCGCTACCGAGCCTATTCCACCATGATCCCCTTGCGCAACGTGATGTGGACGCGCTGTCCCGTCGCCAGACCGGACTGCAGCCCATGGTAGCCCAGCGCCAGCGTCAGCAAGGCATCGTGTTGATCATGACCCTGGTCATCCTGGTCATCCTCACGCTCTCTTCGGCGGCCATGATGGCCAGCCTGCGTTCCGGCATTTCGGCATCCGCCAACATCGCCTTTCGCCAGGCGGCGACCCGTTCGGCGGATGTCGCGTTGAACGATGCCCTGAGTCAGATCGGCGCCCAGATAGTTCCGCAGCCGACCGCGCTCGACACCAATTCCGGCGTCGCGGGTGTCATACGTTACGCGGCGACGGAGTCCAGCATACCTCCGGGCTGCAGCAAGACACCCGCACGGTCACTGACCGCCGCCATGACCCTCGGATGGACGCACGAGGCCTGCTGGAACTCGGCGACATTGCAGTACGCGACTCCGCAGAGTGCCACGGCGCTGGGCTGGACGGATGCCAATACCCAGTGCACCGAGATGTTCACACCGCAGGGCTACCGTTTCAACGATTCCGCCTTTGCCGTCGTCAACGGCGACGATGGCGCCGCCTGCGCCACCCAATTCGCCGGTACTCCGTCCGGCTACAACCTGTTCTACGTCGTCCATCGCATGGCGCAAGCCTCGGGCGCGTGCACCGGCGCCGCCACCGGCTGTTCGACCGCCAGCACCACGTCCGACACCGGCTGCAAACCCGGTCAGTCCTGCGACGCCGACTCGCCGGTATCCAACACCATCAATTCCTCGGTCTATTACCGCATCACCGTCAAGGTGGCCGGTCCGCGCCAGAACAACCGTTACATCCAGGCTTTCGTCTACTGACGATGGCCCGGTTTCGCCAGAGGTACGCATCATGACTACCCTTTCTGCGTTTCCCCGCATGCGCCGCGCCATTGCATGGCTGGTCATGGCCACGATGACCCTGACGCAATCCTTCCAGGTGGCGGCGCTGACGCTGGCCACTTCGCCGCTGGCGGCCACCACCACCTCGGTGGTGCGGCCCAACCTCATGTACGTGCTCGACGACTCCGGCTCGATGAACTGGGATTACACCCCCGACTACATCAATGACGCCACCCTCAGCGACCCCTTCAACGCCGGTACCGGCGCCGCCGGGTCTTCGGGCGACACGGGCCTGGTAACGGTCGCCAGCGGACAGGTGACCGCGATCACCGCAGTCGGCGGCAATCTCTACTACGAAGCGCCAACCGTGGTGATCGAAGGCGGCGGCGGCACCGGCGCCGCGGCGACGGCGATCTGGGATTCCGCGACGCGGAAGATTACCTCCGTCACCGTCACCAGCGGCGGCAGCGGCTATACCTCGGTACCCTTTGCCACCTTCGTCGGCAGGCTGGTCAACGCCACCTGGGGCATGTGCTGGGGGACCACGGGGCCTGCCAACCAGGGGGGCACGCCGAAAGACACCAACGTCTCGCCGCAATGCACCAGCCCGACGCAAGTCCCCTATGCGACGGCGCCGGTGAATTACCAGTACTACGACCCGGCCGTGTACTACGAGGTGCCGCGCAAGGCCGCGTGGACCTCCAATTGCGCCGCCGGCAGTACCACCTGCTATTACCCGAACGCCACGCCGACCGCCGCGGCCAGCAATGGCTTTGCCGCCAGTGCCACCAGGAACCTGACCAGCGCCTGGCCGCACGAGGTCTGGTGCAACGTGTCCACCGCCGTGCCCACTGCCGCCGATCCGACCGCCGCCGGCAAGTGCCGCGAGAATCTCGATACCAGCGGCGATACCCTGTATCCGGATGCGATCTTCACTTTCCGCAAGACCTACAACGGCCCGGCCTTCTACTACACCATGGCGCCCGCGGAATTCTGCACCGACGACACCTACACCAATTGCGTGCGTTCGACGGCGCCGACGGTGGTCGGCACCGCGCCGACACAAGTCACCTTCAACGTACCGTCCGGGTACCGCTGGTGCTCATACTACAACCCGCTGTCGCGTTCCTTCGGTAACTGCAGGGGCGGCGCGATCTGAGTCACTACATCCCCAATTACCTCGGCGGCTGGGTCAGTACCGGCGCCGCCGGCGTGCAGGCGACGGCGACGCTCACCATCAATTCGGTACCGGCCTTCCCGACAACGCAATCGATGACCGGCCTCACCATCGGCGGCGTCGATGTGATCGGCGGCGCCACCATCACCACCGACGCCGCCAGCACCACCAGCACCGTCGCCCAGGCTGTGTGCCTGGCCATCCAGTCGCAGACCGGCAGCACCGGCTACGGTTGCGCCGCGAACGGCGCCAACGTCGTGATCCAGGCGGCCCTGGTCGGCACCGCTGCCAACGGTCTGCAAGTAGTCGCCAGCGGTCCGCCCGATGCGGCGGCAGCCAATTCCGAAGGGGCAATCCGCGTCCTTGATGCCACCACCGGCTATTCCATCGACAGCATCGCCATCAACCGTGGCGGCGCGGGCGGTACGGTCCAGTTGATTACCGATCCCGTGGTTGCCACCGGAAACTGTGGCGGCGCCACCGGCATCGACTGCGGCAATCAGGCCCAACTCATCTGCCAGGCCATCAACTCCGGCCCCAACCTGGGCGTCTACATCGCCCGTTCCGGCAACCCCGGCGCGCCGCCCGCCTGGGGCACTTGCGAGTCAACGGTGGATGCCTTCGTCGGCATCAAGCGCAATCCGGCCGACACGTGGACAACGCCGCGTCGGTCGTGGTGAGCGGTCCGGCCACCGTAGTGATCCATCGGCACGATCACGGTAACAGCAGCAGCAACGGAGCCACGCGCCTGTCCGACATCACGGTGGGAGCGCCTCGATTCTTTCCAGCAAACCGCTGGATTATCTCGATGGCACGCAAACGTCCGCCATCGCCAGCGACATCGCCAGCAAGATCATGTCACCGGGACCGATTGCACCGCCACGGCGACCGGTAATGTCGTCAGCAGTGACGGGGAGCGTGTCTTGCCGGGCCCTCGCGGTCTCCGCCGTGGGGCACATGGGCCAGCGGCACCTTCCGCGTCTCCAGCACCGGCAGCAGCAATCCCGCCACTCTGGGCGGGATTCGGGTAACCACCGCGAAACTGGTGGGCAACATAGGGCGGCGCAACTTACCAACGGCACTGCGGTGTCGGCCAATGCCGCTAGCCATCCAGTCAACCATCGGCACCAGCCTTGCGAGCAACGGCCCCGGCCTTACCGCTTCAGTGCCGCAGCCCCGGTGGCCGCCGGCGGTGGCGCCTACGATGTCACCGTGACGGCGCCGGTGGGCAACAGCTACAACGGCCTGTCCTTCACCTTCCTCGGCGGGACCGCCAGCGCCGGCGGCGCTGGCTCGCAGCCGCAATGGGTTTTCCCGATCACGGGCGCCACGGCGGACAACGCGCAGATCACCTCGGTGACCTGCGGCGGTACCACCGCGGTACCGAATCGCAACACCGGCAGCACCGGTGCGGCAACCAACTACATCCAGAACCTGACCGTCAGTACCGCCGCCCCACCTATGGCTCAACGGCAAGACCGGCGTGGGCGCGGCATCAGGCTACAGCTATTCCTGTACCGCGGCGGGCGCCTGCACAGTCACCGGGCCGGCCGGCGCCGCTGCCTGCGCCAACCTGGGCATCACCAAGGATTCCACGATCACCTGTCACGACCACGGCGGCGGTCGGGGGTGGCACAGCAACGAAATCCCGGGCGATAAATCGCTAACAACGCGACCGATAACGAGAACATATCGTCGATCAGTGCGGTGGGCTGGTCCTGGACATGCTGCGTCGCCATCAGCATCGGCACGGGGACCGCGACGGCCTTTCCCGCGACCCTGGCTACCAACATCAATAGCCAGTCCTCGGCGATAAACGGCTGGAACGGCACGTCCAATTGCACATCGTCGGGCAACACGGTCAGTTGCGGTTTCCAGCGCGACGCTGGCGCCGGCAACCGCTGCTCCAGCGTGACGGTGACCAAGACAGGTACGACATTGAGCCCGGGTAGCGTCACGGAGTCCTGGAACGGCACGCGCTACACCTATTCCTTTCAACATCACCAACGTCACGGCAGGCGGCGAGCATCGACCAGGTGAAGCTGCAACCACCAACCGAAGACCGAGGAACTTGAGTTCGACCGCGACGGCAAGCGGCGGACGATACTGATGGATTCGCCGATCGCATCGATAACGCGTCGGCCAACCAGAATGGATGGAATGGCACTTCCGGGCTGCTTCCGGGTGGCCTCGCCGCCATCCGTTGCACCTTCGAGCGCGCTAGCGGGGCGGACAAACGATGTACTGGTGGCGTAACGCGAACCGGCACTGGCGTTACGTTTGGCGGGGTAACGGAATCCTGGACGGGCTCGCGCTACGAATATGAGTTTGACATCACCAACGCCGGGCAAACCGGCGACAGCGTCAGTTCGGTAATCTGCGCGACACTGGGTACCACACGATTCCATGCCGGCAAGTGCAAGTACTGGCGTCGTCGGCGACAGCACCGCGGTCCAGCGGCTCAACATGATCCAGGACCGGCCTGAACGGGCGAGCAATGCCTCGGCGGATGGAACGTTCACCTGGAGCTGCCCGACGCCGGCGACCAACGGCAGTCCGACGCTGACTTGCACGGCGTCCAGCAGCGAGACAAGCTGCACCAGTTCCACCTTGCGCATCGCGGGTTCGGACAACACTGGCGTTTACATCACCGGCAGCGCAAGCCAGATCGACGACAGCGTCGGCAGTTACACGGCGATCTATGACGCTTCCGGCGGCACGTCGCCGACCTGGGCTTTCAACATCACCAACGCCACCGCGGACAATGCATCGATCAGCGCCATCAATTGCGGAGGCACCTCGATCCTGCCGGCCAACGCGCCGAACACCGGGTCCGTGCCGGCTAGCACGGCCTACCAACGCATCAACAACCTGACGGGCTCCAACGGCGTTACGCCCGGCAGCGTCAGCCCGACCAACGGCTTCCCTGGTCTGCCAGCCGGCGACGGCATCCGCGCCACAGCCGAGCTGCACCCTGACGGGACCGGTCGGAGTCGGAGCGTGCAACGCCGGCAGCCTGACATTCAACAAGGACTCGTCGATCGGCATCGGTGCGGTCAGCTTCACCGCCGGCAGCGCCACCAGTTCCGCGACCGACAACTTCTACGTTGCCGACGGCAATGCCCTGAGCACCGCATCGACGTTCGGCATCGGCCGTGCCCAGCAGGAGCTACCCTCAGCGGGCCTTGCCTCCTGGCCGTAGCGATGTCCGCACGATCGCCATCACTCACGGCCAGCACGGGCGAGGGTACTGGCAGCCTCGACTCAGGCGATCACGCTACGCCGCCCGACCGGCGAGCTGACCATGAGTGGCGGCGAGGCGGCCAGACCGACCACCAACTACTGGAAGGACGTGGGCATCTTCAAACGTACCGACATCGTGGCGACCAACGACGCCTACAACCGGGGGTCCGGACGCACGGACTGTGCCGCGGCAACCTGCACTTACAACGAAGAGATGCAGAATTTCGCCAACTGGTACAGCTATTACCGGACGCGGATGCAAATGATGAAGTCGGCCACCTCGATCGCCTTCAGCCAGCTCGACGGCAATTACCGCGTGGGTTTCGACAACATCTGCCAGGCCACCGGCACCACGGTGAAGCGGCCGCTCGGCCAGTTCATCGACACGGGCGGCGAAACCGCCAACCAGCGGACCAACTGGTGGACCAACCTGACCACCTCGACGCCGTCGTGTGCCACACCGTTGCGGACGGAGACCGCCAAGATCGGGCGCTACTACGCGGGCAAGCTCGCCGCCAGCGGCGACCCGCTGCAGTACTCCTGCCAGCAGAATTTCATGATGCTGGTGACCGATGGCTACTGGAACGAAAACGAACCTGCCGCCACCAGCGTTCTTGCCGCCGACATCGGCAACGTCGACAACACCATCGCCACTTCGCCGCGCCCCTACTACGACGGCCAGCAGAGCTCCACCACCTGCCCCGGCACCGGCACGGCGCGCGGCTCCGTTGCCAGTTCCTGCCGCACCCTCGCCGATATCACGCAGTATTACTACGCCACCGACCTGCGCTCCTCGGCGAACGAAGTGCTTGTCACCACCACCGCCAATCACGGTGTTACGCCGGGGCAGCAGGTGACCATTTCCGGCGTCGTCTCGACGCCGCCAGCCGGTGATCCGAACGCCACTTTCAATGGGGACGTGGTGGCCTATGTGACGGGGCCGACTACCTTCCGCTACGTGCCGAACAACGACCCGACGGTGAATCCGACCAACGACCCCGGCACCTACGTCAGCGGCGGATCGACCAGCGTCAACGGCACGAGCGTGGGCTTTTCCGCCGTCAGCGTAACCACCGGGCTGTTCGGCAACCCGACCAATACGGCCGGTGTCGACGTTTCGATCAACAACGTGATGACCGCGGCGGATGATACCAACGGCCATCAGCACATGAATTTCTACGCCATGGGCCTAGGTATCGACGGTGCGCTGGAATACCGCTCCGACTACCAGACGGCGAGTGCCGGCGACTATCGCGATGTCGTCACTGGCGCGCGCAACTGGCCGGCGGTGGCCAACCTTGATCCGAGCGGGGTGGATGATCTGTGGCACGCCACCGTCAACGGCCATGGAAAGTATTTCAGCGCGCGCAATCTGCCTAGTGTGGTGACCGGTCTGCGCGAGGCCCTGACCAAGATCGGCTCCCGCGTTGGTTCCGCCTCGGCGGCGGCAACCTCCAATCTGCAGCCGGTGAGCGGCGACAACTTTGCTTACGTGGGCAGCTACGGCACGCAGGACTGGGTTGGCGATCTGCAGTCGCGCTCGATCGATCTGCTTACCGGCAACGTGTCGGCGAGCACCGCCTGCTCGCCAGGGGCGACGCCGGGGTGCCAATGGTCGCTGCAGGCCAAGCTCGACAACATGACCTGGTCGGCGCGCCGCATTTACATGAAGCCAACTGCCGGCGTCAGCGGCGACCCCTTGCGGGTGTTCAACTGGGGCAATCTCACCGGTGGCGAACAGGCCTGGTTCGATCCCGCCAGCCTCAGCCAATATACGGTGCTGTCGGTCAGCAATGCCTCTGACATCACGGGCGAAAATCTGACCGAATTCCTGCGTGGCAATCGTGGTCTGGAGCAGGACGGCAACATCAGCCATGCCCAGATCTGGCGGCTTCGCGCGCATGTCCTGGGCGACATCGTCAATACGACGCCGATCTACATGAAGGCCCCCAGCCGCAATTACTCCGATGCCGGCTACACCGGCTTCAAGACTTCGGGCGCCCCCGCCACGCGCAAGCCCGTGGTGTTCGTCTCCTCGCAGGACGGCTTCATGCACGCGATCAACGCCCACACCGGCGCGGTCACGATGGGCGCCGCCACGGTGCAGCCGGGCGAGGAATTGTGGGCCTATGTGCCGACCCAAGCCATGCAGAACATGAAGGTCCTGGCGGACATCAACTACTCGAGCAATCACCGCTACTTTGTCGATGGTCCGATCACGGTGGCCGACGTCAATTTCGGCGGCAGCGATACAGATTGGCACACCATCGTGGTTGGCGGCCACGGCGCCGGCGGCACCGCGTACTTCGCGCTCGACGTGACCGATCCGCTGAACCCGACTTTCCTTTGGGAATTTACCGATACCAACCTGGGCTATACCTTCTCCAACCCGGCGGTGAGCAAGCTTCCGAACGGCGAGTGGGCGGTCTTCTTCGCTTCCGGCTACAACAACAATGTGGGCGGCGGCGATGGCGTCGGCAGGCTGTACGCAATCGACCCCAAGACTGGTGCGGTCAAGAGCGGCTTCCCGATGAGCACGGCTTCCGGTTCGTCCGGCACACCAAGCAACCTGGGCAAGATCGCGGTCTGGGTGGACAATGCATCGAACAACAACACCGCCAGGTTCATCTACTCCGGCGACACCAACGGCGATCTCTGGCGCTTCGATTTCGATCCGGGCGCCAGCGGCCAGAGTGGCGCGGCGGTGTTCAAGCTGGCGAGTCTGACCGACCCCGGCGGCGCCGGCAGGCCGATCACCACCAAACCCGAACTGACGACGGTCCAGACCTCTGGCAGCGGCCTGATGCAGGAGGTGCTGGTCGGCACCGGTCAGTACCTCGAAGCCGCCGACCTGACCAGTACCGCGGTGGAAACCTTCTATGCCATCAAGGACACGCTGGGAGCGGACAATCTCGGCAACGGCATCCAGGAAACTTATATCCCGCGCACGGCCACCAAGGCGGGCGTGCCGCAGTTCCTCAAACGCAAGCTGATTTCGACCAGGGAGGACGGCACCAAGATCAAGTACACCGACGAATTCGGCCAACTGGTCGATGGCCGTCAGATTTGCCAGGTGGGCATCAACGGCGCGCAACCGACCGTCACCGCGGGCGGCGCGTGCAGGCCGGGCAATGATGCCGGCGGCACGCCGGAACCGACACCGGCGATGGACTGGGACGTGTACGGCGGCTGGATGGTCGATTTGCCCGACCTCGGCGAGCGCCTCAACGTGGACCCGAAGCTGAAGCAGGGCACCGTGGTGTTCGCCACCAACGTTCCGTCGGCATCGGCCTGCACCGCCGCCGGTTCGGCCTATGTCAATTTCCTCGACTACCGGACGGGCCTGGCGGTGGAGGGCGAGACCATTGCATCGCGCAAGGTGGCCGGTGCGCTGGTGGTGGGCCTGACCGTGATCACGCTGCCCAGCGGGGAGAGCAAGGTGATCGTCACCCGCTCCGATGCCAAGCCCGACACCTACAAGGTCCCGATCATGCCCTCGGCCTCCAGCGCGTTCCAGGACAAGCGCAGTCTGTGGCGGGAGTTCGAGGCCTATTGATTCCGGCACCGGGTCGCCGCCGCCAGCTCGATCGCGGGCATCAGGACAAACGGCGACTCCGGCTTGCTCTGGCGGTCTCCGTCCTGTTACACGCCATCCTGCTGCTGGCATGGAAGCCGGCGCCGAAGCCCTGGAAGCCGGCCGACAGCGCGGTGCTGACGGTGCTGCTGCGCGGCCCGGCGCCGCTGCCGGCGAGCCAGCCCGGCACGCAGCAGGAACAGGCCAGCGTCGTGCTGACGCAGGACAGCCCCGCCCCCGCCGCGTTCTCGGTTCCGCCGCAGGCGCCGCCGTTGCAGGGCGCCATCGTGCCGCCCGCGGCACACCCCCAGCCTGCGCCGGCGGCCGCAACGCCGGCCCCCGTCGCGCTGCAGCCGACGCCGGGCCGGGTCTCCAACTCGGCGCCGGCCGCGGTCGGAGTCACGGTGCTGCTGGTGGTCGGGGAGGAAGGACGGGTGGAACAGATCTACTGGAACCAACTGCCTGCCCTGACTGACGAGCAACTGCGCCGCGTCGAGGCGCTTATGCGGCAAAAGACCTACCGTCCCAGCCAGACCATCAACGAAGTGGTGGACGTCAGAAGCCTGCTGAATCTCTCACCGGCGCCTCCCGCGGATGATCCCGGCGCGGCGCCCGCGGCGGGTGGCGGGTGAAACCGTGAGGCCGCGGCGCAGGATGGTCCACAGCGGCGCGCGGCTCAACTCGTCCTTGAGGGCGCGGAATACTTCTTCGCGCGCATCGCTGCCGCCTACGCTCCTGGCATGGAATTGCGGTCCTCGGTCGCCTGGTCATTGATGTGGCGTTGTCGAGCAAGAGACAACTGCGGTAGCTGACCGCGGTTGCCGACATTGGCTGGCAGCACTGATCGGGCAGTCGACTTGGCTACCAGTATTTCTCGAACGCCATCTGCCCTGGCACGCCGCGACGATTGGTGGCGAAGCCGCGCGCCGCCAGCCATTGCCGCAGTTCGCGCGTCATTTCGGGATTTCCGCAGACCAGCACGCGGGACGTGGCGACGCGGAGCGGGCAGGCTGCCGCCTGCTCCAGGCGGCCATCGCCCAGCAGCAACGGAATGCGTTCTGCCAGCGTGCTCGCGCCGGGCTCGCGGGTGACTACCGGCAGATAGGTGAGAGCGGCTTTGGCATCGGCAAACAATTCGCCGTCCTTGATCCCGCCAATCTCGTCGCGCCAGGCCAGTTCGGACGAGTGGCGCACGCTGTGGGCGACGATCAGGCGCTGGTAGCTTTGCCAGACCGCCGGGTCGCGCAGTATCGACAGAAACGGCCCTAGCCCCGTACCGCTGGCCAGAAGCCAGAGATCCTTGCCGGGAGCCAGTTGATCGACTCCGAGGAAGCCGTAGCTGGCCTTGTCGACCCGCATCGTGTCGCCGGCCCGCAGTTGCCTGAGCGGCTCCGAAAACTCGCCGCCGGGAACCAGCACGGCGATGAATTCGAGAAAATCCTCGTAGGCCGCCGAGGCCACGGAGAAGGGCCGCCAAACCACATCACCCCTGCTCGCATCCCCGGCGCGGAGTCCCAGGCGTGTGTAGTGCCCCGGTGTGAAGCGGAAGCCGCGATAGCGCGTGGTGCGGAAGGACAACAGAGTCGGCGTCCAGTAGCGGATCGACAGCACGCGCTCGGTGGTCCATTTTTCGCCGCGGCCATCGTTGCGGTCTTGGCGGAACGCAGCTTGGTCTGCTTCAGTGACGACGCCCATCACTCGGTTCCCGGATCCCGCTTGCCGCGCACGACAACGGCCAGCAGCGTGGCAACGAACAGCGGCAGTGCGGGAGGTGGCGTCGCCATGGCGTCTTTAAAACGGTAAAATGAATACCGCTTCATCCTACCATCCTGCTTTTCACAAAGCAATATATTTGGTGCAGCTTATGACCAAGGACGCGCTGCCATGAAACTCACTGCCTTCTCCGACTACACACTGCGCGTGCTGATGTTCCTCGCGCTGAATCGCGATCGCCTCGCGACGATTCCGGAAATTGCCGCGGCCTACGGCATCTCGGAAAACCACTTGATGAAAGTGGTGCATCAACTGGCGCGCTCGGGGGTCATCGAATCGGTGCGCGGCAAGGGCGGCGGGATCCGCCTGGCGCGCGAGCCGGAGTCGATCCGGCTGGGGCAGGTGGTCCGCGCCAGCGAAGGCCGCGCGCCCATCGTCGAATGCCTTTCCGGCGATGCCGCGGCCTGCCGCATCGCGCCGGCCTGCCGGCTCGCCAACTTGCTGGTGCGCGCCTTCGATGCACTGTTCGCGACGCTGGACGAATACACGCTGGCCGATCTGGTGCGTGCGCCGCGCGCCTTGAAGGCGCTACTGGTGCGTACCACATGAGCATCAAGGGGGTCATTTTTGATGTCAATGGAACGCTGATAGACATCCACACCAACGAGTGGCACGACGACGTGTATCGTGTCGTCAGCAACCTGCTGTCCTATCAAGGAGTGGCGCTCAACCCGGACGTGATCAAGGATCTGTTTTTCCGTATCATGGAGGAACAACGCGTAGCAAGCGGCGAGCGCCATCCGGAGTTCGATGCGATTGGCGTTTTTCGTGAAATCCTTGCGCAACACGCGACGGACTTCGCGCGCGGCTTGCCCCCCGAGAAACGCCAGCAGCTCCCAAGACTGCTTGCCGAGGTCCACCGTGCCGCGTCGCGGTTTCGCCTGCAGCTCTATCCCGGCGTGGAAGGAACCGTCCGGCAACTCCATGCCCTCTATGCCCTCGCAATAGTTTCCGATGCGCAGAGCGCCTATGCGGTGCCCGAACTCAATGCCGTCGGCTTGGCCGGCTATTTCGACCCGGTCATCGTTTCCGGAGACTTTGGCTACCGCAAGCCGGACCAGCGCCTGTTCGAGGCAGCGTTGAGCGCCATGAAGCTGGAGCCCGCGGAAGTCGTGTTCGTCGGCAACGACCTGTACTGTGATGTTCATGGGCCCCAGCAGATCGGGATAAAAACGGTCTTTTTCAAATCAGGCGAGACGAGGGAAGACAAGGAGCACGCGACGCCCGACTACATCATCTACAACTTCCCCGAATTACTGGATGCCATCCGCTACTTCGAGGATGGTGATCGGCGGCGTGGCCGATGATCGCGTAAAGGCGCCGGTTGCGGGGAAGCGGGTTTCCCCACCGAAAATCTCCGGGTTTCGGGAAACTAAGCGCCCGCGCCAGGGTCACTACTGCTTCGCGTCGGCAGTCGGCCAGTCTTTGGACACCGCCGCTCCGGCCCTTCGGCGCCTTGTCATGGAGCAACAATGAAGAAGACACTCCTTTGGATGGCTTTTGCCCTGGCGACGGCGGCGCAAGCTGCGTCGTTTGACCAGGCGACGCCGATTCGGCCAGAGTTGAAACCGGAGCAGCAACAGGCTTTGGCGGCACACCTGGCCTCTGAAGTATTGACCCGCTATCACTACAAGGCGATGCCGCTGGACGACGCCATGTCGGAGAAGGCATTCGACAACTACCTGAAGTCGATTGATTCCGAAAGGCTGTTTTTCGTCCAGGCAGACATCGATCGGCTGGCCCTCTATCGCACCTTGCTTGACGACGCGATCATCAAGGAAGACCTGACGATACCTTTCGCGATTTTCAATCTCTACGCGCAGCGAGTGGTCGAACGTTTCGCTTATGCCCGTGGTCTGCTCAAGGACGGGTTTGATTTCCAGCAAAAGGAAAGTTATCAATACGCACGGGAAAAAGAACCCTGGTTGAAATCCGAAGTGGAAATGCGCGAACTGTGGCGCAAGCGGGTCAAGAACGATTGGCTGCGCCTCAAGTTGGCCGGGAAAGACGACAAGTCGACGGTCGCGACTCTTGACAAACGCTATGACAATGCCCAGCGCCGTATCGGCCGGATCAAGAGCGAAGATGTATTTCAGGCCTTCATGAATGCCTACACCACGGCCATCGAGCCCCACACCGGCTACCTGGGGCGCCGCGCCACGCAGGGCTTCGACATATCGATGAAGCTCTCGCTGGTTGGCATCGGCGCGGTGTTGGCGGAGAAGGACGATTACACGACGATTCGGGAACTGGTGCCGGGCGGCCCCGCAAGCCTTTCTGGCCAACTGAAAGTCGGCGACCGAATTCTCGGCGTTGCGCAGGGCGAACGCGGGGTCATGACGGACGTCCTCGGCTGGCGACTGGACGATACGGTTGCACTGATTCGCGGTGCCGCCGACTCGGTGGTCCTGCTTGACGTGCTCCCCGCCGATGCCGGTCCGGATGGCAAGCACAAGCTGGTTTCACTGGTTCGGAAAAAGATCAATCTGGAAGATCAGGCTGCAAAAAAGTCCGTGCTCTCGGTGACCGACGGAAAGGTCGTCCGTCAGTTGGGTGTGATATCGCTGCCGAGCTTCTACGAGGATTTCGAGGCGCGACAAAAAGGCGACAAGGAATTCAGGAGTGCGTCCCGCGACGTGGCGCGCCTGCTGGGCGAGTTGAAGCAGCAAGGGGCCGACGGCGTATTGATGGATTTGCGCAGTAACGGCGGCGGTTCGTTGAAGGAAGCGGTTGAACTCACCGGACTGTTTATCGGCAAGGGGCCCGTGGTGCAGCAGCGCAGCGCCAGGGGCAAGATGGTCACCATGGAAAGCCGCGCCAGGGCCGGGCCGGTTTGGGATGGCCCCCTTGGGGTCCTGATCGATCGGGGCTCGGCATCGGCTTCGGAGATATTTGCCGCGGCGATCCAGGACTATGGCCGTGGAGTGGTGATGGGCGAGCCGAGTTTTGGCAAGGGCACCGTGCAGACAATGATCAACCTCGATGAGGTCGCAAAGAACGACAAAAAGAATTTTGGCGAACTGAAACTGACCGTTGCCCAGTTCTTCCGCATCAATGGAGGGACCACCCAACTGCGGGGCGTAAGTCCGGACATCCTCTTCCCCACGGTCATCGATGCCGAGGGCTTTGGTGAATCCAGCTTCGCCAACGCACTTCCCTGGGTGCAGGTGAAGGCGGCTGACTATTTGCCGGCTGGCGACTTGAAATCGCTGCTGCCAAGCCTGCGGGCACGTCATGAAGCCCGCGTGAAGAATGATCAGGAGTTTGGCTACCTGCGCGAAGACATCGCCGAATTCAAGTCCCAGCGCAAGAGGAATCAGGTCTCGTTGAACGAGGTGGAGCGACGCAGCGAACGGGATGTCCGCGAAGCAAGGTTGACGTCGCGCGCGCTACGGAGGGATGCGGGCAAGACCGTTCATCCGGACGATGTTGGCCAGAAGCTTGCGCGGAACATGGCACTCCAAGACGATGGCCTGCAGTCTGGGGAGCGCACTCTCGCCGATGAGCTGGCGGCTGAAAAGATGCGCAAGGGCGCGAAGGACGCGTTGCTGAATGAAGCCGTCCATATCCTCAGTGACCAGGCGGGCCTGCTGAAAGCCGGCGCCGGACCGGCGGCCCGGAACGAATCAGCTTCGCGTTAACCCCGGAGCAGCTTTGCCGACAAACTGCTGTCCGCAATGCGCAGCGAACTCGGCGGTCATGCCGCACAGGCGCCGCACAGGGGCGGGACATGAATCAGGGCGTCCGCGGTTGAAAATCGAAGTGCATGACGGGGACGGCATCAGGACCCGTGACTTCCATCGCCCAGAGAGGACGGCGAAAGGTAGGCTTGGCGGAAGGCCTCGAAGGGCATCGTGTCCGCTGCCTCGATGCGCTTCTGCTCTTCGAAGGATTGCTGCGCCATGCCCTGGAAATAAGCCTCCCTGTCGGCGGGGAGGGGAAGCCTGGACAGCGCGCTTCGTGCCAGTTCGGATTGCGCTCGGGTAAAGTCGACATAGGAGTTGTCGAAATTACTCGTCATCGCGGCGAGGACCCTGGCGGAGGGCACCTCGCAGGCCTCGCGCATGGCCGCAAAGGCGGAGTCGAGGGCCTCCCGGTAAGCGCTGCCGCCATGCACTCCATCCAGTGCCACCGCAATCGCCGCGCACTCGTCCAATACCTCGATACCCCATTCCGTCAGAGCCACCGCCTTGCCGCCGCGATCCAGCATCAGGTCCGGGTCACGGCCTTGCGCGGCGACCAGGTGCTGGTTCCGCCCAAGAGCCGCAATCTCCTGCGGCGTGTCCGGCGGGCTGTCGCTCAGCAGGCAATGCAGCAGCAGAAGGTCGATGAAACGCACGGTCTGTGCATCGATGCCGACGTGGACAAACGGGTTGAGGTCCAGGCAGCGCACCTCGACGTATTCCACGCCACGCTGGCGTAGCGCATGCAAGGGCCGCTCTCCTGGGAAGATCACCCGCTTCGGGCGAATGGTGCCGTAAAACTCGTTCTCGATCTGCAGCAGGCTGGTGGACAGTTGGTTGTAGTCACCTCCGGGATTCCGGATGCCTACCGCAGTGTAGGAAGGATAGGGCCGGGTGAGTGCCTCCTGCAACGAGGCCGCGTAGCTCTCGAGGTTGTTATAGCTCACCGCCAGCGCAGCCTGTGCGTCGCTCTGGTAGCCGAGTCGCCCCATGCGCAGCGAGGTGCCCCAGGGCATGTACAGGGTATGGCGATTCAGTGACTGCAGTTCATGCTGGCGACCCGCGACGAAACTGGCACATACGGCGGGTGAAGCGCCGAACAGGTACAACAGCAGGAACGAATGGCGTCGAAAATTGCGGATCAGGCCGAAGTAAGCCTCGGTCGACACGCCAGGCATCGACCAGTTGTAATGGATCCCGGAAATCATCTGCATGCGCCGGCCGTAGCGGTGACCCAAACCCATGCGGTACACACTCTTGGCGCGACCCACGTTGGACGAGCCATAGATGCCGAGTGGAATGGTCTCATCGGTCGGCAAGTGGCAAGGCATGCTGCCGGCCCAAAGCATTTCGTCACCGATGGCGCGGCAGACGACCTGATGAATCTCTGTCAGTTCATCGAAGCAGGCGTCGATGCTCTCGTGCACGCCGGTGATCAGCTCCAGTTGCGCCTCGCTGAAGTCCGTCGTGACATGGGGATGCGTCAGCGCCGAACCCAGCGCTACCGGATGCGGCGTCAGCGCCAGCTTGCCATTGGCTTCGACACGCAGACTCTCCTTCTCGATGCCACGGCGAATGTGTTTCAGCGTTTCGGGCGACAGGGCGCGCAGACGTTGTTGCAGGCCAGCCATGGTCAGTGCTCCTGCACCTGCAGATCCTGCAACTGAGGCAATAGAAGGCTGCCGGCGGGGTTCAGATGTTCATCGCGGTGCAATTGCGCCATCCTCCCCACCATGCGTTCGCCGCTGGCTGTCAGATGCACCTCCACCGCGCGCCGGTCTGTTTGGCCCTGCCTGCGTTCGACCCAACCCAGTTTTTCGCAGCGCGAGATCAGCGCCACCACGCCATGGTGCTGGGCCTGCAAGCGTTCCGCCAAGTCGCCGACCGTCGCCTGGTTGCGGTCCGGAAAGCCCTTGACATGCAGCAGCAGCAGGTACTGCAGCGGCGTGATGCCGTTGCGGCGGGTTACCTGCTCGCTGAAGCGCAGGAAGCGGCGCAGGCGATAGCGGAACTCGGAAAGGGTTTCGAATTCCTTCCTGGTCAGCGCCTTCTTGGCCATGTCTGCGTCACTCCCTCGTTGAAGCAAGGCCTATCCCACCAGGGGATGCCGTCCGTCGCAGGCCGCGACGGACATAAAGTATCACAGTGTGCGTATATCATGGCGTGATGTACCATCTCGATTGGCGCGATCGTTTCGGAGGTGTTCAATGGAGGTGGCAAGGCAATTGCCGGCGACGGATGACGAGGGTTACCTGATCGATCCGGGCGAATGGAACGAACAACTGGCGGTGCTACTGGCGCGGCAGGAAGATATCGACCTGACAGACGCCCATTGGGACGCAATCCGCTTCATGCGCGACCATTACCAGGAACACCAGGTCATTCCGGACGTGCGCTTTGTGGTCAGGCATCTGGCCACGCGCTTCGGTGCGGCCTCGCGCAACCTGGTTTTCGAACTGTTCCCGTACGGCTACGTCAAGCAGGCCTGCAAGATCGCCGGCATGAAGCGCCCGCGCGGCTGGAGTACGGGCTGAGGGCGCTCATCACGCAACCAGAGCGCTGCTGAACGCTCGCCCTGAGCTTGTCGAAGGGCTCGAAGGGCTCGAATTGGCGCCAACAGGCTCAGCCCGAACGGGGTTCAACTTGTTCGGACTCGCTGGATCGATGCGCGGCACGCCTCTTGCGTGCGATTCATCCCATGCTGCGCATCCTCATCATCGACGAATCCCGTGCCCGTGCCGGCGAACTCTGCGCCGGTCTGGCCATGGCTGGCCACCAGGTTGCCGCGGTGCTGCCCTCGGCGCTGGATCTGACGGCGCAGATCGAGTCCATCAAACCCGACGTGATCCTGATCGAAACCGAATCGCCGTCGCGCGACACGCTGGAGAACCTTGCGGTCATGAATCGCGACATGCCACGACCGGTGATCTTGCTGACGCAGGAGAGTGATGCGGCGGTGATGCGCGCCGCTTTCAGGGCTGGCGTTTCCGCCTACGTTGTCGATAACCTCGATCTGGCGCGGCTCAAGCCGATTGTGGATGTGGCCATAGCGCGCTTCGAGGAACACCAGAACCTCAAGCAGGAACGCGCCGTGGCGACCAAAAAGTTGTCCGAGCGCAAGATTGTAGAAAAGGCCAAGGGCATCCTGATGAAAACGCGCGGGCTGGACGAAGATCAGGCCTATGCTGCGTTGCGCAAGCTGGCGATGGAGCGGGCCCAGCCGCTCGGAAAGGTCGCCGACGATCTCGTGGCGATGGCCAAGCTGCTGCTGAATTAGGCTCCCGGCACCCTGTTTCGGTGCGCGGACAACGGGCGGCGCGCTATCGCGGTGCAGCAATCGGCGACTTCCCAAGCGCCGCTCTGATGGCCTCAATGCAGGCGGGACAAGGGTTTCAGGGAGTTTTCCGGCGGCTGGCACATGGTTTGCTTTGTCAGCCTTGACTACTGAATCAATGGCGGTTCGGTGCAAATGACAACGGTGTCTGTTGCGTCTCCTGGGATTAGCTCCCGGAGGTACGCAACGGGCGCCGTTTTTTATTTCCAGCGGAGATCGAGATGAATCATGAAGACAAGCTTTCAACCGGGATTGCGACCAGCGTGCCGACTGACACCGTCGAGCTTCCCGGACCTGTCGGCGCGGCGCATGCACGGCGCAACTTCCTGCAACTTGCCGGCGGAGCAGCGCTCATGAGCCTGGTGCCGCCCGGAGTGCGGTCCGGCGCCTGGGCCGCTGGCTCCGATGCGCCCGAGAAGAAGGAAGTGCGCATCGGCTTCATTCCGCTGACCGACTGTTCCTCGGTGGTCATGGCGGCGGTAAACAAGTTCGACGAGAAATACGGCATCAAGATCATCCCGACCAAGGAAGCCTCCTGGGCTTCGGTGCGCGACAAGCTGGTCAATGGCGAGCTCGACGCCGCCCACGTGCTGTACGGCCTGGTCTATGGCGTGCAACTGGGCATCGGCGGGCCGAAGAAGGACATGAACGTGCTGATGAGCCTGAATCACAATGGTCAGGCCATCACCCTGTCGAACCAGCTCAGGGACAAGGGCGCCACCGATGGCGCATCGCTGGCGAAGCTGATCGCCAAAAAGGAACGCGAATACACCTTCGCCCAGACCTTTCCCACCGGGACCCACGCCATGTGGCTGTACTACTGGCTGGCCGCCCAGGGCATCGATCCCTTCAAGGATGTCAAGAACATCACCGTGCCGCCGCCGCAGATGGTCGCCAACATGCGCGTCGGCAACATGGACGGCTTCTGCGTCGGCGAGCCCTGGAACAACCGCGCCATCGTGGACAACATCGGCTTCACGGCGGTGACGACGCAGGACATCTGGGTGGATCACCCGGAAAAGGTGCTCGGCACCACCGCGGATTTCGTCGCAAAGAACCCGAACACGGCCCGCGCCATGACGGCGGCGATCATCGAGGCCGGCAGGTGGATCGATGCCTCGCTGGCCAACAAGCAGAAGACCGCCGACACGGTGGCGAGCAAGGCCTACGTCAATACCGATGCCGACGTGATCGTCGCGCGCATGCTCGGCCGCTACAACAACGGTCTGCCAGGCGCCAAAAATCGGACCTGGGACGACAAGAACGCGATGAAGTTCTTCAATGACGGAAACGTCAGTTTTCCGTATCTGTCGGATGCCATGTGGTTCATGACGCAGCACAAGCGCTGGGGTCTGATCAAGGAAGACCCCGACTACCTCGCGGTGGCGAAGAAGGTCAATCGCATCGACATCTACCGGCAGGCGGCGAGCGCCGTGGGCGTGGCCGTGCCGAAGAGCGACATGCGCGCCCACAAGTTGATCGACGGCGTGGTCTGGGACGGCAAGGATCCGAAGAAGTACGCGGCGTCGTTCAAGGTGCGTGCCTGATGGATTGTCCGGAATGGAAAAGGAGAAAGACATGAGTGCCGTTGCCATACTGAAACTGGCCGAGCCGCCGGCCAGAGCGGAGCCTGAGCCCGTCAAAACCGCCGCCGTAGCTACGGAGCGCTCCGTGACAGTCGAGCGCAGCGAGCAAGCTGTCACCCCTCCCGTGCGGGAGGGTTTGGGGGAGGGCGGGCGTGAAATGCTGCGCCGGATCATCCCGCCGGTTTTCGGGATTGTCCTGATGATCGGCATCTGGGCGCTGGTGGCGATCAAGTCGGGCAACATTCCGGGCCCCGGCAAGACGTGGGCCGCGGCGCGCGTGCTGTTCGCCGATCCCTTCTACCAGAACGGCCCGAATGACCAGGGCATCGGCTGGAACGTGCTCTCGTCGCTGCAGCGCGTCGGCATCGGCTTCGGCTTCGCGGCCCTGGTCGGCATCCCGATGGGCTTCCTGCTCGGCCGCTTCGCCTTCATGAACCGCATGTTCGACCCGATCATCAGCCTGCTGCGTCCGGTCTCGCCCCTGGCCTGGCTGCCGATCGGCCTGCTGGTATTCCAGAAGGCCGATCCGGCGGCGACCTGGACCATATTCATCTGCTCTATCTGGCCGATGATCCTTAACACTGCTCAAGGTGTGCAGCGCGTACCGCAGGACTATCTCAACGTCGCCCGCGTGCTCGGCCTGTCGGAAGTCAAGGTGATCACCAAGATCCTGTTCCCGGCCGTGCTGCCCTACATGCTGACCGGCATCCGCCTGTCGATCGGCACCGCCTGGCTGGTGATCGTCGCCGCGGAAATGCTCACCGGCGGCGTCGGCATCGGCTTCTGGGTCTGGGACGAGTGGAACAACCTCAAGGTCGAGCACATCGTCATCGCCATCTTCGTCATCGGCATCGTCGGCCTGGCGCTGGAGTACATGCTGCTGACACTGGCCAAACGTTTCAGCTATGAAGCACGCTAAAGGAAAGGACATGCGCAAACCTATCGTCAAGATCGAGAATGTCGGCCAGACCTTCAACACCAAGAGCGGCAAGTTCACCGCGCTGCGCGATATCAGTCTCGACATCCGGCCGCGCGAGGTGGTATCGCTGATCGGCCACTCCGGCTGCGGCAAGAGCACGCTGCTCAACCTGATCGCCGGACTCAGCCTGCCGACCAGCGGGGTGCTGTTGTGCGACAGCCGTGAAATCGCCGGCCCAGGCCCTGAGCGCGCGGTGGTGTTCCAGAATCACAGCCTGCTGCCCTGGATGACCTGCTTCCAGAACGTCATGCTCGCCGTCGAGCGCGTCTTCGGTCGGCAGGAAGGCATGCCGAAGCTCAACGCGAGGGTCGCCGCAGCGCTCGACATGGTGCATATGGATCACGCGATGCACAAATACCCGCATGAGATCTCCGGCGGCATGAAGCAGCGCGTCGGCATCGCCCGCGCCTTCGCGATGGAGCCGAAGATCCTGCTGATGGACGAACCCTTCGGCGCGCTGGATGCGCTGACCCGCGCGGCCTTGCAGGACGAACTCAACGGCGTCATGGCCAAGACCGGCGCCACCGTGGTGATGGTCACCCACGATGTGGACGAAGCCGTGTTGCTTTCGGATCGCATCGTGATGATGACCAACGGCCCGGCCGCCACCATCGGCGAGATTGTCGAGGTGAAGCTCGATCGCCCGCGCGACCGTCTGGAGCTGGCGCAGGATCCGCGCTTCGCCGGATACCGCGCGGTGGTGTTCGAGTTCCTCTATCGCAAGCAACTCAAGAAAGCGGCTTAAGAGCAACTGATTAGCAATGATCCTCAGCCAGCGAACAATTTATCGGTTAGCTCGTCATTCCGGGGCTGCCCGCCAGGGCAGAACCTGGAATCCAGGAATTTCCAGCCACGTTTCCTGGATTCCGGGTTCCGCTTCGCGGCCCCGGAATGACGGGCTGAGGCTCCTTGCCAATCGTGCCTCTGTGTCTCCGTGGTGAAAGGGTTTTCAAATGAGAAAGCAAAAACTGGTGGTCGTCGGCAACGGCATGGCCGGCATGCGCGCCGTAGAGGAACTGCTGAAGCTCGCCCCCGACCTCTATGACATCATCGTGTTCGGCGCCGAGCCGCATCCGAACTACAACCGCATCCTGCTCTCGCCGGTGCTGGCCGGCGAGATGACCATCCAGGACATCATTCTCAATCCGCTGCAGTGGTACGCCGACAACCAGATCGGCCTCTACACCGGCAAGACCGTGACCAAGATCGATCGCGCCGCGCGCAGGGTGATCGCCAGCGACGGCACCGACGAGGAGTACGACCGCCTGTTGCTCGCCACCGGTTCGACGCCGTTCATCCTGCCGATCCCCGGCCGCGACCTGCCCGGCGTAATCAGCTATCGCGACATTCG
Source organism: Sulfuritalea sp. (assembly GCA_016712985.1). Lineage (GTDB taxonomy): Bacteria > Pseudomonadota > Gammaproteobacteria > Burkholderiales > Rhodocyclaceae > Sulfuritalea. The sequence goes on from JADJQA010000032.1 coordinate 97,944, forward strand.
CGACACCGACGAAATGATCGCCACCGCGGCTTCGCACAGGCATGCGGTGGTGATCGGCGGTGGACTGCTCGGACTCGAAGCCGCCAACGGACTCAAGCTGCGCGGCATGGACGTCACCGTGGTGCACCTGATGCCCTGGCTGATGGAGCGGCAACTCGACAAGACCGCGGCCGACATGCTGAAGACCTCGCTCGAAGCGCGCGGCCTCAAGTTCCTGCTGGAGAAGCAGACCGAGGCGCTGATCCGCGGTGAATCGGGCAGAGTCTGCGCGCTGCGCTTCAAGGACGGCCTCGAAATCCCCGCCGACCTGGTGGTGATGGCCGCCGGCATCCGCCCCAACACCGCGCTGGCCGAATCGGCGCGGCTGTACTGCAACCGCGGCATCGTGGTCAATGACACGATGCAGACCTACGATCCGCGCATCTATGCCGTCGGTGAATGCGTGGCGCATCGCGGCATTGCCTACGGCCTCGTGGCGCCCCTGTTCGAGCAGGCCAGGTCTGTGCCAACCACCTGGCGAACTTCGGCATCGCGCGCTACACGGGCTCGGTGACGTCGACCAAGCTCAAGGTCACCGGCATCGACCTGTTTTCCGCCGGCAACTTCATGGGCGGCGAGGGCACGGACGAAATCGTTTTGAATGACCCCTCCGGCGGCGTGTACAAGAAGCTGGTGGTAAAGAACGATACCCTGGTCGGCGCCGTGCTCTATGGCGACACCGCGGACGGCGCCTGGTATTTCCAGTTGGTCAAGGACGGGCAGAATATCCACCAGATTCGCGACCACCTGATGTTCGGGCAGAGTCACGTCGGCGATGTCGGTCATGCCGGCAACTCGAAGGCGGCGGCGATGCCCGACGAAGCCGAAGTCTGCGGCTGCAACGGCGTCTGCAAGGGCGCCATCGTCAAGGCGATCAAGAACCAGGGCCTGTTCACCGTCGAAGAGGTGCGGAAGCACACCAAGGCCTCGTCCTCCTGCGGCTCCTGCACCGGCCTGGTCGAGCAGATCCTCGCGTCGACGGTTGGCGGCGCCTATACGCCGTCGGAGTCAAAGGACAAGCCGATGTGCGGGTGTACCGACCATTCGCACGGCGTGGTGCGCCAAGCGGTTCGCGAGCGCCATCTGGTCACCATCCCGGAGGCGATGCGCTACCTCGAATGGAAGACGCCCAGCGGCTGCGCTTCCTGCCGCCCGGCGCTCAACTACTACCTGATCTCGACCTGGCCGGGCGAGGCGAAGGACGATCCGCAGTCGCGCTTCATCAACGAACGGGCGCACGCCAACATCCAGAAGGACGGCACCTATTCCGTGGTGCCGCGCATGTGGGGCGGCTTGACGACGCCGGCCGAGTTGCGGGTGATCGCCGACGTGGCCGACAAGTACCAGGTGCCGACCGTCAAAATGACCGGCGGCGCGCGCATCGATCTGCTCGGCATCAGGAAGGACGATCTGCCCAAAGTCTGGGCCGACCTGGGCGCGGCAGGCATGGTCTCCGGCCACGCCTACGGCAAGAGCATCCGCACCGTCAAGACCTGCGTCGGCGCCGAGCACTGCCGCTTCGGCACCCAGCGCTCGATGGCGATGGGCGTCAAGCTGGAGCGCATGCTGTTCGGCATGTGGAGCCCGCACAAGGTCAAGCTGGCGGTGTCTGGTTGCCCGCGCAACTGCGCCGAGGCCGGCATCAAGGATGTCGGCGTGATCGGCGTGGATTCCGGCTACGAGCTGTACGTCGCCGGCAACGGCGGCATCAAGACCGAGGTCGCGCAGTTCCTCTGCAAGGTGAAGAGCGACGAGGAGGTCATGGAATATTCCGGCGCCTTCCTGCAACTCTACCGCGAGGAAGGCTTCTACCTCGAACGCACCTGTCATTACGTCGCCCGCGTCGGTCTCGACCACGTCAAGGCCGCCGTGGTGAATGATCCGCTGAAGCGCAAGGAACTCCACGAGCGCCTGCTGTTCGCCCTGCAGGACTACGAAGATCCGTGGCAGGCGGCAGTGCAAAAACCGGCGCTGCGCCGCGAGTACGAGGTCATCCGGATCCAGGAAGCGCCGGCCGAGGCGGTGTCGTGAACAATTGGATCAGGGTCTGCGCGCTTGACGAGATCGCGCCGCAGGGCAGCCGTGTTGTCGCGTCGACCCAGGGTGATATCGCGCTTTTCCGCACCGCCGACGATCAGGTCTTCGGCCTGCACGACAAATGCCCGCACAAGGGCGGACCCCTGTCGCAGGGAATCGTGCATGGCGAGACGGTCACCTGTCCGCTGCATGGCTTGAAGATCAACCTGAAAGACGGCGGGGCGGTCGCGCCGGACAAAGGCTGTGCGAAGCGCTTCGCGGCCAGGCTGGAGGGCGGCGTGGTGTGGCTGCAGCTCAGTTAAGGCAATTTTTGACATGTTCGTACCAATGCCACGAAGGCCTCTCCCGCGGCAAAGCTGGGGCGGCAGGGTGTGGCTGCAAGGACCGGGACGCTCGGCTGATCGCCGTACCGCCGAAGCGCCGACTTTCAAAATGGATCCCGCTGCGACCGGCTGGGGGGCCGCGTGCGCATGGGGGAGGCACCGGGGATGTGGAGTATCATCGAGACACGATGCCGCAGGTCGACGCAGATCACCGGCGTGCGCGGCGATCCCGAGCACCCGGCCAACTTCGGCCGCCTGTGCACCCAAGGGCGGCACGCTGCACCTCACCATGACGCCCCAGGCGCTGGCGCAACGACAGGCACCCGCAATTGCGCCGCGAGAAAGTCGCGCCGCGTGAGCGAGTGACCTGGGAAAAAGCGCTGGACCACGCCGCCGACAAATTCGCCGCCGCCATCCGCGAGCACGGCCCGGACAGCGTCGCCTTCTACATCAGCGGCCAGTTGCTGACCGAGGACTACTACGTCTTCAACAAGCTGGCCAAGGGCCTGATCGGCACCAACAACGTCGACACCAACTCGCGCCTGTGCATGAGCTCGGCGGTGGCCGGCTACAAGGCCACGCTGGGCGCCGATGCGCCGCCGTGCTGCTACGAGGACATCGACCACGCCGACTGCCTGCTGATCGCCGGCGCCAACCCGGCCTGGGCGCACCCGGTCCTGTTCCGCCGCATCGAGGAGGCGCGCGCGCGGCGGCCGGCGCTGAAGATCATCGTCGTCGATCCGCGCCGCACCGACACGGCCGAAGCCGCCGACCTGCACCTCGCCATCCAGCCCGGCACCGACATCGCGCTGTTCAACGCCATGCTGCACGTGCTGCTGTGGGAAGACCACATCGACCAGCGACTACATCCGCGCCCACACCGAGGGCTTCGAGGCGCTGAAGGCCATCGTGCGCGACTACACGCCGGCCATGGCGGCCGACATTTGCGGGGTGAAGGCGGAAGACATCGTCACCGCCGCGCGCTGGTTCGGCGCATCGCCCAATGCGCTTTCGCTCTACTGCCAGGGCCTCAACCAGTCCAGCCACGGCAGCGACAACAACGCCGCGCTGATCCACCTGCACCTCGCCACCGGCAAGATCGGCAAGCCCGGCTGCGGCCCCTTCTCGCTGACCGGCCAGCCCAATGCCATGGGCGGGCGCGAGGTCGGCGGCATGGCCAACCTGCTCTCGGCGCACCGCGACCTGGCCAACCCGGAGCATCGCGCTGAAGTCGCACGATTGTGGGGCGTGTCCGCCGTGCCGGCAAAGCCGGGCCTCACTGCGGTGGAGCTGTTCGAGGCGGTGCATCGCGGCGAGATCAAGGCGCTGTGGATCGTCTGCACCAACCCCGCGCAATCGCTGCCCGACCTGACGCGGGTGCACGAGGCGCTGGCCCGATGTCCGTTCGTCGTCTTGCAGGAAGTCAGCGCAGACACCGACACGGCGGCCTTCGCCGACCTGCTGCTGCCGGCGGCCGGCTGGGGCGAGAAGGAGGGCACGGTGACCAATTCCGAGCGCCGCATTACCCGCGTTCAAACCGCCGTGCCGGGACCGGGCGAGGCCAGGGCGGACTGGCGTATCGCGGTGACTTCGCGCGACGGCTGGAGTGGCGGCGCTCCGCACCTCGCCAAGGGCGCGGGAGTCGGGCGGGGAGGGCGGGCGAGGGTCCGGCGACCCTGTTTCCCTACGAGACCGCCGAGTCCATATTCGAGGAGCACCGCACCAGCACCATCGGCCGCGACCTCGACATCGGCGGCCTGTCCTACGCGCTGCTGGAAGCCTCCGGGCCGCAGCAATGGCCCATGCGCGTCGGCGCCACGGCCGGTACGGAACGCCTCTATGGCGATGGTGCCTTCCCCACCGCGAGCGGCCGCGCCCGTTTCACGGCAGTGCAACATCGCCCGGCGGCCGAAGCCACCGACCCGCGCCACCCGCTGCACCTCAACAGCGGCCGCCTGCGCGACCAGTGGCACGGCATGAGCCGCACCGGCATCGTGTCGCGCCTGCATGCCCACGCGCCCGAACCGGCGATCGAGATGCATCCGCGCGACATGGAACGGCGCGGCATCACCGAGGGCGACCTGGTGAGGGTCAAGGGCAAGCGCGGCTCGCTGCTGCTGCGTGCCGTAGCCTCGAACACGCTGCGCCCGGCGCAGGCCTACGTGCCGATGCATTGGGGCGGGCGCTACATGAGCGGTCCCGGCATCAACGGCCTGACCCTGCCCGTCACCGATCCGGTCTCGCGCCAGCCCGAGCTCAAGCACGCGGCGGTGCAGGTAGAAAAATTCGCTACCAGTTGGCAACTGGTGGCCCTGCGCCGCGACCAGGGTGGCAACAACCATGGCGGCCTGCACGCCGCGTTACAGCCCTGGCTGGCGCGCTTCGACCATGCCACTCTGACCCTGGCCGGGCGCGAATCCACGGTAGTCGTGCTGCGCGCCTGGGGCGCCGCCGACAGCCCCGCGCCTGATGCGCACCTGCTGGCCGAACTCGCCGCCGCGACGGGCCTCGATGCCCCGCACGCGCTGGCCTTCAGCGATGCGCGGCGCGGCATTGCCAAGCGCGCCCTGATCGAGGACGACCGCCTGGCCGGTGCCCTGCTGTGCAAGGAGACCCGCGCCGCCGACTGGCTGCTCGACCTCATCGTGCGCGGCGGCAGCACCGCCGAAATCCGCAAGTGGCTGTTTGCCCCGCTGGCAACTCCGCCCGCCGCCGGCCCCGCACGCGGGCGCATCGTCTGTAACTGTCTGGATGTCTCAGAAAACGAAATCCGCGCCGACCTCGCGGCCGGACTGGATCTCGCTGCAATGCAGAACCAGCGCAAGTGCGGCACCAACTGCGGTTCCTGCCTGCCCGAACTGCGGCGGATGGCGGCCGTTACAGCGACGCGCGACTAAGGGGGCTTCATAAGTCTATTTTTTGAAATGTTCGTACCAATTGCCGCGAGCAACTTCTCCCCTCTTCCCTTGCGGCTAGCGTATGCACACATCTCTCCCGTCATTCCAGCGCAGGCCGGAATCCAGTGGACGGGGACCGCAAAACATCGATTTACCCTGTATGTCTTGGCTTTTCTTGCCGAAGACCGTCCCGAAGTCCATCGCCTCAGCCCTTCTGGACCCCGGCTTTCGCCGGGGAGACGGTGCCGTTGAGATGTGTGCATACGGTAGCCCCTTGCGGAACATACAAGGGGCCGGGGGAGAGGGGTCGCTACGGCACCACGCGCGTCGACCACCCCCCTCTCCCCAACCCTCTGATGGAACTACTAAGCAACCGACCAGGCCGCCAAAAGACGCCGGCCAAGTCTCTGCTTATCCCGCAAGGGGAGAGGAAGTGTTCCCTCATTCTGCAAGAGGCATGTCCATTGCCAGAATTCGCCTAGGACCGAAACGTGGCAGAGTCCTGCAATGGCCGGACCGCGGCACGGGGACACAACTGGGCACAATGCCGTAGCATGTGCAACTCGGCACTGGTGGCCCATCCCCCATGACAATCTCGCCATGAGTTTCCATTTCCTGCAAAGCCTGTTCAATCCACAAAGCATTGCCGTCATCGGCGCCAGTGCGCGCCCGCAACGGATTGGTAACGTAGTGATGCGCAACCTGCTCGCAGGCGGCTTCGGCGGGGTCATCATGCCGGTGAACCCGAAGCGGAAGGCCGTGGCCGGCGTGCTGACCTACCCGGATGTCGCGGCACTGCCGCAGACGCCGGACCTGGCGATCCTCTGCACGCCCGCTGCAACTATCCCGTCCTTGATCGAAGACCTCGGCCGCCGCGGCACCCGCGCCGCGATCATCATGGCGGGCTATCTGGCGACCACCTTCGACGCCAACGGGCGGCCGCTCGACGCAGTAGTTCTCGAAACGGCGCAACGCCATGGAATACGCCTGCTTGGCGGCAGTACGCTGGGAATTCTGGTGCCGAAAGCCGGAATCAACGCGACCTTCTCCCAAATGCGGGTGGAACCGGGCAAGCTCGGCTTCGTTTCGCAGTCCGATGCCGTCGGCACGATGGTGCTCGACTGGGCGCTGCCGAAGAAGGTCGGCTTCTCGCACTTCGTTTCGCTGGGGGACGCGCTGGACATCGGCTTCGGCGAAGTCCTCGATTTTCTCGCCAGCGATCCGGACACGCAGGCCATCCTGATCTATATCGAATCGATACGCGACCGGCGCAGCTTCATGGCAGCCGCGCGCGCCGCGGCGCGGAACAAGCCGGTAGTGGCGATCAAGGCGGGCCGCGCGCCGCACCACCGCTTGCATGGAAGTGTGCAACCCTCGTCTCTGGGCATGGCCAATCTGATCAGCAGCGATGACGTGTTCGATGCCGTGCTGCGCCGCGCCGGCATTCTGCGCGTCGAACATCTCGACGAACTGTTCGGCGCCGTGGAAACCGTGGTGCGCTCGCGGCCGATGAGCGGCAGCCGGCTGGTGGCCGTCAGCAACGGCGGCGGCGGCGGCATCATGGCCGAGGACAGCCTGTACCTCGGGGGCTACACGATGCCTGCGCTCGACGCACAGACAGTGGCAAAGCTGCGGCGGATCCTGCCACCGAGCTGGGATGGCCGCAATCCGATCGACATCCGGGTCGATGCCAGCGCCGCGTGCTACGAAGCGGTGCTGAAGGTGCTCTGTGAAGAGCGTGCGGCGAACGCCATCCTCGTGATGCACACGCCAAATGCGCTGAGCAGCAGCAGCGAGATCGCCGAGACCGTGATCAAGGCCGCGAAATCCATTACGTGCAACCTGCTGACCTGCTGGATCGGCGATGAAAGCGTTGCCGCGGAACGCCTGCGCTTCGTCGATGCCGGCATTCCGACTTTCTCGACGCCGGGGCACGGCGCCCGCGCCTTTCTCCATATCGACAACCATCGCCTGGCGCGCGAACTGCTGATGCAGGTGCCGCCGTCGATCTCCAGCAGCTTCACGCCCCAAGTCGATAGCGCGCGCATGGTCGTGCGCGAGGCGCTGGACGGGGGAAGAACGCAGCTCACCGAGGCGGAGGCGAAGGCGATCCTCTCCGCGTACGGCATTCCGGTCGTGGCGACCCACGCCGCAGCGGATGCCCGCGAAGCGGCGCAAGTGGCGCAGCGCATCGGCTTGCCCGTGGCATTGGCTGTCATGTCGCGCGACCTGCGCCGCAAGTGGGACATCGGTGGCGTCGCCCTGAATCTGGAATCCGCCGAGGCCGTGGAAGGCGCTGCGCGCGGCATGATCGAGCGGGCAAGGGTCAAATATCCCGAAGTGACCATCAGCGGCTTCAACCTTCAGTCCATGCTGCCGCGCGGCCATGCACGACACCTGCTGGTCGGCGTCGCCACCGATCCGTTGTTCGGCCCGCTGATCATTTTCGGCGAAGGCGGACGCGCGGCGGGAATCTACCGCGACATGTCGGTCGGATTGCCGCCGCTGAACCTGCCACTGGCGCATGATTTGATCGGCCGCAGCCGCGCCGCGGCGCTGCTCCAGACTCACCGCGGCGATCCCGGGGCGGATCGCGAGGCGATCGCCCTGGTGTTGATGAAAGTCTCGCAACTCCTGATCGATCTGCCGGAGATCGTCGAACTCGACATCAATCCGCTCTTCGCCGACGACAAGGGGGTAACGGCGGTCGATGCACACATTCAACTGTCAGCCGCGCCGGTCGATGCACATCGCTTCGCGATCCAGCCCTACCCGAAGGCGCTGGAGGAGCCGGCGAAGCTGCGCAACGGCCGGCCGGCGCTGTTCCGCCCGATCCGCCCGGAAGACGAGGCCGCGCACTATGTGTTCCTGTCGCATTTGAGCGAGCAGGACCTGGTCTACCGCTTCTTCCACTACGTCAAGCACATCCCGCGGCGGGACATGGCGCGCCTCACGCAAATCGACTACGACCGCGAAATGGCTTTCATTGCCAGCGCCGAGGGCGAAAATGGCGAACCGGAAACCCTCGGCGTCGTGCGCATTGTCACCACGCCGGACAACC
>JADJQA010000033.1 GCA_016712985.1 Sulfuritalea sp.
CGGGTCCGGTCTGCCACTCGAATCGATTTCTACCCGTTGGAACGGCAGGTGGACTCAGTAAGCCGCCGCTCAGAGCCCCATCATTCCTGGCCCGCCAGTAGCGGCAATCGCAGCCTAGCCAAAGTCCAGCCCGAAACAGTTGGTGGCTCCGATTGAATGGCGGCAATGGAGGAAGATTTCGACCGGCGGCACAAGGCCGAACTGAAACCACAGGTTTCGCCCTAAACTCCAAGCAGATGACATTGCAAACTGCACAGCAGATTGTCAATCACAAATTTCGCTTAGCCAGGCCTTTCTGCGAAACTGCTCGCGGAGTGATTCGCGGTCGGCTTGCCATGCTGCCCTGACCCATCGGTTCGCCGTGTCGCCAGCGCCGACTCTTTACGTCGAGCCGAACTTCTCGCACAAGCCCTTCACCGCCTCGCGCTCGCCGCGCACGCGCAGGAACGCTCCTTCACCATCGGCGCGCTCGTCCAGCACCTCGCAGCTCGCGAAGATTGCTCCGCGCTGCTGCTGTGCCGACCAGGCCAGGAACAGCTCGGCCTCGACCAGGTCCTGGCGGAAGAAATCGACAATCGCTTCGCGCAGCGCGGCCACGTCATCGGCGCGGCGCGCGCTCATGACGATGCAATCGGGGTATTGGGCACGCAGCGCCGCTTCGCGTTCGGCTTGCGCGGCGGCGTCGCCGCAGTTGTCAATATTGTCAATATTGTCGATCTTGTTGAACACGCGCAGGCGCGGCACGTCCTGCGCGCCGATCTCGGCCAGCACCTTGTCGGTGACTGCGATCTGCCGCTCGAAGCCGGGATCGCTGGCGTCGATGACGTGGAGCAGCAGCGAGGCGTCGAGCGCTTCTTCGAGCGTGGACTTGAACGAGGCGACCAGACCGTGCGGCAGGTTCTTGATGAAGCCTACCGTGTCGCTGACCAGCACGCGCGGCCGGCTCTCGGGCTGCAAGGCGCGCACGGTGGTGTCTAGTGTGGCAAAGAGCTTGTTTTCGACCAGCACGTCGCTGCCGGTCAGCGCGCGCATCAGCGTGGATTTGCCGGCGTTGGTGTAGCCGATCAGCGCCACGGTGGCGAGGCCCTGCCGTTCCTGCCGGCGGGCGCGCTGCGTCTTGCGCTCGGCATCCATGGCCATGATTTCCTGTTGCAGTTCGGCGATGCGGTCGCGGATCTTGCGTTTGTCCAGTTCGGTGTGCGACTCGCCGGCACCGCGGCCGCCGGTGCCGCTGCGCTGCCGTCCCTGCGGCCCGGCGAGCTTGGCGGCCTCGCGCAGGCGCGGCGCCATGTAGCCCAGCCGCGCGATCTCGACTTGCGCTCGTGCGGCGCGGGAAGTGGCGTGGCGGTGGAAGATTTCGAGGATGACCATGGTGCGGTCCATCACCTCGCAGCCGACCTCCTTTTCGAGGTTGCGCGCCTGCGAGGGCGAGATTTCGTGGTCGACGAAGAGGGTGTCGATGTTGCCGGCTTCCGGGTCGGCGGCGCCCTGCGGCATTTTCTCGAAGGGGACGGGCGCGGGTTCGCTGTCCACGAAGGCGCGTATCTCCTCCCGCTTGCCGGTGCCCATGTAGGCCGTGGCGTCGAAGCTGGAGCGCTTCTGGGTGAAGGTTGCGCTGATTTCGTAGCCCAGCGTCTTGGCCAGGTCGCGCAGTTCGGCCAGCGAGGACTCGAACTCGATGTCGCTCACGTTCGGCAGTTGCACCGAGGCCACGATCGCGTACCTGGGCTTTTCTTTGGCTTCTTTGCGCATGCGGGGCTGGCTGCTCTTGATGGGGCGAGGGCGGATAGTACCCGAGTACCCGCGATGCGATGGTCGTCGGCACGGATCTGCCCGAGGCAATTGCATGAAGGACGCTCCCTCCCTTTCAAGGAGAGGAGAAAAGCACAATTGCCCGGTGGATATGCCCCGCAACGGGCAGATCCGCGCTGCCTCGCCGTCAGGCTTGCGCGGCGCCCACTATTGCGTTCAAGGTGGGGCTCGGACGCATTACCGATTCGACTTTCACCGTGTCGGGCATGTAGTAGCCGCCGATATCCACCGGTTTGCCCTGCACGGCTTTCAGCTCGTCGGTGATCTTCTGTTCGTTCGCGGCCAGTGCCTTTGCCAAGGGCGCGAAATGCGCTTGCAGTTCCTTGTCTTCGGTCTGTTCGGCCAGGGCCTGCGCCCAATACATGGCCAGGTAGAACTGGCTGCCGCGGTTGTCGATCTCCCGGTTCGGGTCGAGGGCCCCTTGCGGTTGTCGAGCAGCGTGCCCGTGGCCTCGTCGAGGGTCTTCGCCAGGGTCTTTGCCTTGTTTTTGCCGGTCTTGTTGCCGAGGTCTTCCAGCGACACCGCCAGGGCGAGGAATTCGCCCAGCGAATCCCAGCGCAGGTGGTTCTCTTCGACGAGTTGCTTGACGTGCTTGGGTGCCGAACCGCCGGCGCCCGTTTCATACATGCCGCCACCGGCCATCAGCGGCACGATGGAGAGCATCTTGGCGCTGGTGCCGAGTTCCATGATGGGGAACAGGTCGGTCAGGTAGTCGCGCAGGATGTTGCCCGTCACCGAAATCGTGTCGAGACCGCGGATCACCCGCTCCAGCGAGTAGCGCATGGCGCGAACCTGCGACATGATCTGGATGTCGAGGCCGCTGATGTCGTGGTCCTTCAGGTAGGTATTCACCTTCTTGATCAGTTCGGCCTCGTGTGGGCGGTAGGGGTCGAGCCAGAAGATCGCCGGCATCCCGGACTGGCGGGCGCGGGTGACCGCGAGCTTGACCCAGTCGCGGATCGCTGCGTCCTTGACCTGGCACATGCGCCAGATGTCGCCTTGCTCGACGTTCTGCGTCAGCAGAACTTCTCCGGTGGCGAGGTCGGTAATGTTGGCGACGCCGTCCTCCGGGATCTCGAAGGTCTTGTCGTGCGAGCCGTACTCCTCGGCCTGCTGGGCCATCAGGCCGACGTTGGGTACAGACCCCATGGTCTTCGGGTCAAAATTGCCATGCCACTTGCAGAAGTTGATCATCTCCTGGTAGATGCGGGCGAAGGTTGACTCCGGCATCACCGCCTTGCAATCTTTCGGGCGGCCGTCCGGGCCCCACATCTTGCCGCCGATGCGGATCATTGCCGGCATCGAGGCATCGACGATCACGTCGCTGGGCGAGTGGAAGTTGGTGATGCCCTTGGCCGAGTCGACCATCGCCAGTTCCGGGCGATGCTCGTGGCAGGCATGCAGGTCCTTGAGGATTTCCTCGCGCGTGTCTTCCGGCAGCGTCGCGATCTTGTCGTAGAGGTTGACCATGCCGTTATTGACGTTGACGCCGAGCTCGTCGAACAGCTTGCCGTGCTTGGCGAAAGCGTCCTTGTAGAAGGTCCTGACGCAGTGGCCGAAGACGATGGGGTGCGAAACCTTCATCATCGTCGCCTTGACGTGCAGCGAGAACATCACGCCGCTCTTGCGCGCGTCTTCCATTTGCTGTTCGTAGAACTCGCACAGCGCCTTCTTGCTCATGAACATGCTGTCGATGATCTCGCCGGCCAGCAGGGAGACCTTGGGCTTGAGCACCAGTGTCTTGCCACTCCCGGTGATCAGTTCCATCTTGACGTCGCGGGCGCGGTCCAGCGTCATCGACTTCTCGCCGTGGTAGAAGTCGCCGTGGTGCATGTGCGAAACGTGGGTGCGCGAAGCCTGGCTCCATTCGCCCATCGAATGCGGGTTCTTGCGGGCGTAGTTCTTCACGGCCTTGGGCGCGCGGCGGTCGGAGTTGCCTTCGCGCAGCACCGGGTTCACCGAGCTGCCGATGCACCTGGCGTAACGAGCCTTGATCGCCTTCTCTTCGTCGGTCTTCGGATCCTCGGGGAAGTCGGGAATCCTGTAGCCGCGCGCCTGCAGTTCCTTGACTGCCGCGATCAGTTGCGGGACCGAGGCGCTGACGTTGGGCAGCTTGATGATGTTGGTTTCCGGGTCATGGGTCAGTCGCCCGAGTTCGGCCAGGTTGTTCGGGACCTTTTGCTCGTCGGTCAGATAGTCGGAGAGTTCGGCCAGGATTCGCGCCGCGACAGAAATGTCGCAGCCGACCACATCGACTCCTGCCGGTGCGGCGAACGCCTTGACGATGGGCAGGAAGGAATACGTCGCCAACAGCGGCGCCTCGTCGGTCAGTGTGTAAATGATTTTTGATTTCCCTGCGGCCATTGCTGTTCCTTCACTGTTGGTTTGTTGGTTGGGTGGTGCCGTTGGCAGTATCGATTGTATGCTTCGCCTGTGTCGTTTCCTACCTCACGCTCATGGCAGCGAGAGCCACCCGCTGATGATGAAGCACGCGAAAGGCGAATTGAAGGCCCGCCCCTCCCATCCTCCCCTCGCGGGGAGGCTATTATTTGGCTCGCTGCGCTCGACCATCACCGGTCGCTCCGAATGTCTTGTTTCACGTTAACCCGCCATGTCCCTGACCGCCCAAGCCCGCAAGACGGCATCTGAACTGATCGATTTCATCGACGCCAGCCCCAGCCCTTGGCACGCCGTGGCGAGCGCCGGGGAGCGGCTGCTGGCGCGAGGCTTCACCCGGCTGAAGGAAGGCGAGCGCTGGCAGCTCGCGGCGGGTGGGCGCTATTTCACGGTACGCGGCGGCGCCTCGCTGATTGCCTTCGTGCTGGGCAGCCAGCCATTGGCCGAAGCCGGCTTTCGCATCGTCGGCGCCCATACCGATTCTCCGGGACTGCGGCTCAAGCCGCGGGCGGCCCATGCTTCGGATGGCCTGATGCGCCTGGGGGTGGAGGTTTACGGCGGGCCGATCCTGGCCACCTTCACCGACCGCGACTTGAGCCTCGCCGGGCGCGTCGTGATGCGCACGGCGACGGGACAGAACTCGCGGCTGCTGCGCTTCGAGCAGCCCTTGCTGCGACTTCCGAACCTGGCGATCCACATGAACCGCGAGGTCAATGAGCAGGGGCTGAAGCTCAATAAGCAGAAAGAGCTGCCGCTGATCCTGGGCCAGTCGGGGGCAGGGGAAGACGCCGAAGCCCGCTTGCGCAAGCTGCTGGCCGACGCGGCGCAGGGCGAGGCGGCGGACCTCCTGAGTTGGGATCTGGCGGTCTATGACGTGCAGAAGGGCTGCCTGTGGGGCGCGGACGAGGAGTTCATCGCCGACAGTCAGTTGGACAATCTCGCGTCCTGTCATGCGGCCATCACCGCGTTGATGGCGACGGAGCAGCCGACGGCTATCTGCGTGGCGGCCTTGTTCGACCACGAGGAGGTCGGCAGCGAGAGCGCCGCCGGGGCCGGCGGCAGCTTCGTCGCCGACGTGCTGGCGCGCATCGGCTTGCAGGCGGGCCTCGACGGCGAGGACAGGCGACGCGCCCTGGCGCGGAGCTTCTTCATCAGCGCCGACATGGCGCACGCCTATCAGCCCAATTTTCCGGCCGCGTACGAACCCGAGCACAAGGTGTTGGTGAACTCCGGGCCGGTCATCAAGACCAACGCCAGCCAGCGCTACGCCACCGACGCGGAAACGGCGGCCCGCTTCACGGGGCTTTGCGAAAAAGCCGGGGTGCCCTGCCAGCAGTACACGCATCGTGGCGACCTCGGCTGTGGCAGCACGATCGGCCCCATCGTCGCCACGCGTCTGGGCATTGCCAGTGTGGACGTCGGCTCGCCGATGTGGGCGATGCACAGTGCGCGCGAGAGTGCTGGCGCACTTGACCATGGCTACATGATTGCCGCCCTGGCAGCGGCATTCGGAAGCTGAGAACATGTGAAGAGATCACGTTTGGCATATTCGTACCAATTGCCGCGAGCAACTTCTCCGCTATCCCTTCGCGGGCTAGCGTATGCACACATCTCTCCCGTCATTCCGGCGCAGGCCGGAATCCAGTGGACGGGGACCGCAAAACATCGATTTACCCTGTATGTCTTGGCTTTTCTTGCCGAAGACCGTCCCGAAGTCCATCGCCTCAGCCCTTCTGGACCCCGGCTTTCGCCGGGGAGACGGTGCCGTTGAGATGTGTGCATACGGTAGCCTTCGCGGGAGAGGGGCCGGGGGAGAGGGGGTGCCATGGCAACATGCGCGTCGGCCGCCACCCGCTCTCCCCAACCCTCTCCAGCAAGGGGAGAGGGAGTACTTCCCCTCTCTGCAATAGGTATGTCCACTGCCGGAATTCGCCTTAGGATCATACGGCTTCGGTCTCGGTGCACGTCGTTCCGGCGCAGGCCGGAGTCTATCGTTCTGGCACTTCTTCGATCCAGTGCGCTGCCGCTTCCAGTGCTGCCGCCAGATTGCCGCGCGCCGCCTCGCCAAGGCCCTCACCCAGTTCAAAGCGTTCGCCGCGTATCGCCAGTAGCCAGCAGGGCGGCGGCTCGCCATTCTCGATGTCGGCATAGACTTTCAGTACCGCCTGTGGGCTCATGGCATGGGTGGTGAAGCTGGCATCGCGTGCGGCCACGATACGAACCAGCGAGCAGGGCGGCGGTGCATCGAGGCTGGCATCGGCGAACAACACGCGGCGACGGCCCTGCAAGTCCAGCGCGTGCTCGACCTGCAACTGGAAGTCGGTCAGGCACTCGACCTCGCCCCATTCAGGATGGATAGCCGCGAGGGCCTCGAAACGCTCGACGAACAGCGGCCCAAGCGCGTCGTCGCCGCGACTCGGGTTGCCCCAGCCGAAGACCAGCGTCGGTGCGGTCAAGCAAGGGCCCGCGTCAGGCCGCGATGATCGCGCGTCACCTCGTCGATCAGCGTGCCGTCGGCGCCGACTATTGCCACTTCGAGCGGCATCCGGCCCAACGCATGGGTGGCGCAGGAGAGGCAGGGATCGAACGCGCGGATCGCGATCTCGATGTGGTTGAGCAGGCCTTCGGTGATCTCGCGGCCGGTGAGATATTTCTTTGCGACTTCCCGCACGGCGGTGTTCATCGCCTGGTTGTTGTGGGTGGTGGACACAATCAGGTTGGCCATCGTGACGAGATCGTCTTCGCCGACACGGTAGTGATGGAACAGCGTGCCGCGCGGGGCTTCGATGACACCGACCCCCTCGGCTTCCTCGCCGGGCTGGCGCGTGCCGGTGACCATCAGATCGCTGCCTTCGATGTCGTCGTCGTGGAGCAGTTCCTTGATGGTTTCAGCGGCATACAGCATTTCGATCATGCGTGCCCAGTGATAGGCCAGCGTGGCGTGGATCGGCTGGCCCTTGCCATAGGCGACGAATTCCTTGCGCTCGCCATCGGCCAGCGGGCTGGAAATCTGGTCGCAGTTCTGCACCCGCGCCAGCGGCCCGACACGGTACCAGCCGTCCTCCTTGCCCAGGCTGCGCAGAAAGGGGAACTTCATGTAGCTCCACGGTCGGACTTCTTCTTCGATCAAGTCGTTGTAGCCCTGGTAATTCACTTGGTCGAACAGCAGGCGGCCGTCGGCATCCCTGGCGCGCAGGGCACCGTGGTAGAAATCCATGCCGCCGTCGGGCGCGACGATGCTCATGAAGTTCGAGCGGAAGTTGCCGAACACATCGTAGAGCGCCGGCGTCGCGGTGTGCAGTTGTTTGCTGATCTGCACCGCCTCGCGGCTCCAGGCCACCATCTGATACACGTCCTTCAACAGCGCGGCGCGATCAGCCGCGGCGAGCGACTTGTTGACGCCGCCAGGAACTGCGCCGGTGCCATGCACCCGTTTGCCAGCCGTCATGTGTATGACTTCCTGGCCGAACTTGCGCAACAGCACGCCTTTCCTGGCGATTTCCGGATGCGCGGCGGCCACCCCGACGATATTGCGCAGGGCGACTTCGGAATCGAAGCCGAACAGCAGGTCCGGCGATGAAAGATGGAAGAAATGCAGCGCATGGGATTGCAGCATCTGGCCGTAATGCATCAGGCGCCGGACTTTTTCGGCGGTGGGCGTGATCTGCCGGATGCCGAGCATCACGTCGAGCGCCTTGGAGGCCGCCAGGTGATGCGAGACCGGGCAGATGCCGCACAGGCGCTGCACCATCACCGGCACCTCCCAGTACGGGCGGCCCTGGATGAAGCGCTCGAAGCCGCGGAATTCGACGATGTGCAGGCGCACCTGGTGAATCTTGTTGTTCTCGTCGAGCAGGATCGTGACCTTGCCATGGCCTTCGACCCGCGAGACAGGGTCAATGGCGACGCGGCGCAGGGTTTCGGGACGGGAGGCAGTTTCGAGTTCGTGGCTCATGGCGGGTCCTCGGGGGCTGTGAAATGCTTCGACAATCGCAGTCAATCGTCATTCCGGCGAAAGCCGGAATCCAGAGCGTACGAACAATGCGCTTATGCAACAAAACGATCGTGAATCTGGATTCCGGCTTTCGCCGGAATGACGAGATCTGGAACTTGGGTTCATTGATTTCTTCACAGGCTTTTAGTCGTAATGCATCATTTCGTGGCTCAGATGCGGCGTGCGGCCGGCGATCAGATCGGTGAGGAATTTCCAGATCGCATCGCCGGACGGCGGGCAGCCGGGGAGGAAGTAATCGATCTTGACCACTTCGTGGATCGGATACACCTTGTCGAGCGGCAGTGGCAGTTCGGGGTCGTTGGGGATCTGGCTGCCCGGCGCGAGACCGGGGCTGGTGTGATAGACCTCTTCAAGGATGTCGCGCAGATCCAGATGGTTGCGCTGCGCCGGCAGGCCGCCATTGACCGCGCAGGCGCCGATGGCCACCAGTATCTTGCAATTGGCGCGAAACTCGCGCAGCACATGGACGTTCTCGGCATTGCACACGCCGCCCTCGATGATGCCCAGGTCGCAGGGGCCGCAATGCTTGATGTCGGTCAGCGGCGAGCGGTCGAACTCGATCAGTTCGAGCAGTTTGAGGATCCGCTCATCGATATCGAGGAAGGACATGTGGCATCCAAAGCAGCCTGCCAGGCTGGTGGTGGCGACGCGCAGTTTTCTGGCCGGGGCGTTCATCGCGTTTGCTCCAGAACGGCATTCGGCGCATCGCCGAATTGCTCGCTGATCGGGATTGTGTCGTACTTGCGCTGACCAACGGGAACCGCGAAGCCGACGCGCTTTTTCAGGATCACGCCGACCGGGCAGACGCTCATGGCCATGTCCGTGGTGCTCATGTCGGTGTCGCCCAGTCGCCCGCTTTCGCTATTGACGATCAGGTGCTTGGTGATCCCGCGCCCGGAAAGGGCAAAAACGTTCTTGCGATCGACTTCGCCCGAGGCTCGTACGCAGAGTTCGCAAAGGATGCAGCGGTTGAAGTCGAGCAGGATCTCCGGGTGCGTGGCATCGACCGGGCGATCGGGGAAGAAATGATCGTAGTGCGGCGACATCATGCCGAGATCGTAGGCCAGGGCCTGCAGCTTGCAGTTGCCGCTCTTTTCGCAGGAGGGGCAGAAGTGGTTGCCCTCGACGAACAGCATCTGCAACAGCATGCGGCGCTTGTCCTTGAGCTCCGCAGTCTCGCTTTCGATTTCCATGCCGGCGGCGACCGGCAGCGTGCACGAGGTGGCGGGCCGTCCGTTGACCTTGACCGTGCACAGCTTGCAACTGCCATGCGGCTTGAATTGCGGATGGAAACACAGATGCGGGATGTATACCCCCGCGTCCAGGGCGGCCTGCATCACCGTCTGGCCGGGGGCGAAAGGCACGTCGCGCCCATCGATCAGGAACACCTGCTGTTCGTTCATGCGGCTCATGATTGTGTCTCCAGGTGCGATCCGGCGTCGTCGCGACCGGTCATCTGGCGGGCTTGCGCCAGTGCGCTGTCGAGGTCGAAGGAGGCCTCGAAGTCCAGGGTCTTGAGGCGTCGCTCGTAGGCCGGGCGGAATTTCTTCAGGGTATCGAACATCGGATTGCAGGCGGTATGGCCGAGCCCGCAGTGGCTGGCCATTTGCAGCAGGCGGTTGATCTGGAATATCTCGTTCATCGTGTGCTGCGAGCCGTGGCCGTCGGCAATCTTGTCCATGCAGTTTTTCAGCAGCGAAGTGCCGACGCGACAGGGCGTGCAGAAACCGCAGGATTCATGGGCGAAGAAGTGGGCGAAGTTGCGCGCCACCTCGAACATGTCGCGCTGGTCGTTGAAGATCATCATGGCGCCGGCGGTGGGAATGTCCTCGAAGGCGATGCGGCGCTTGAACTCGGTCTCATCGATGCAGATGCCCGAAGGCCCGGAAACCTGCACCGCGTGAACATCGCGGGCGCCGCAAGCGGGGAGGACCTGGGCAATGGTGACGCCAAACGGGTATTCGTAAATGCCGGGGTGCAGGCAATCGCCGGAAATCGAAAGGATCTTGGTGCCGCTGGACTTGGAAGTACCGATGCCCCTGAACCATTCGCCGCCCTGCAACGCGATCAGGGCCGAGGCGGCGAAAGTTTCGACGTTGTTCACCACCGTCGGCCGGTTGAGAAAACCGTGGGTGATGGGGTAGGGCGGGCGATTCCGCGGCACGCCACGCTTGCCTTCGAGGGATTCGATCAGGGCCGATTCTTCGCCGCAAATGTAGGCGCCGGCCCCGAGATGGATTTCGATGTCGAAACTGAAGCCGGCCTGGCCGGCGATGCCGCGGCCAAGCAATCCCTGTGCGCGCCGCCTGGCCAGCACCGCATTCAGGGGATCGAGCAGATAGCGGTATTCGCCGCGCAGGTAGACATAGCCCTGTGTGGCGCCAACCACGTAGCCGGCAACCGTCATGCCCTCGAACACCAGGTCCGGTTGGGCGGTCAGCAGCACGCGATCCTTGAAGGTACCGGGCTCGCCCTCGTCGGCGTTGCAGACGATGAAGCGCCGGGAATCGCCATCGGCCACCGACGCACTGCGGCAGGCTTCCCACTTGAGTCCCGTGGTGAAGCCGGCGCCGCCGCGCCCGCGCAGGTTGGACAGCTTGATTTCTTCCAGCGCCAGCGCCGGGCCGGGATTGGCGACCACGGTTTCGCGCCAGCTCCGGTCGTTGGACGAGGCCTCCTTGCCGGCCGCCGGTCCGCGCGCCACGCAGGCACGCAACGCATCGCCTGGCTGCATCGCATTGTTGAGCAGGATGTCGCCGCGGCGGATGTTGTCCGCGACGGCAAACCATTCCGCTGGCCAGTCGGCGAGCGGGGCTTCGTTGCGGATCAGTTCCACCATCTGCTCGACCCGTTGCGGCGTCATGCGCGTAACGGCGCGGTAATTCACCAGCAGCGCCGGGCCCTGGTCGCACATCCCGGTGCATGAGGTCGTATCGACGCTGACCAGTCCGTCTTCCGAAACGCGCCCGGCTTCGAGCCAGAGCTTTTCGCACATCATCCGCGTCAGGTCGGCATTGCCCAGCATGCGGTCGGTGATGTTGTCGCTCCAGAGCACGCGGTAGCGACCCAGCGGGCGGGTATGGAAAAAACTGTAGAAGCCCGCGGTGCCTTCCACTTTGGCGCGTGGCCAGTCGATTGCCACGGCGATCCGGGTCAGCGTTGCGGGCGCCAGCCAGCCAAGCTGTTCCTGGGTCTCGCGCAGGATTTGCATCAACCGCGTGCCGTCGCGGCGGTGGCGGTCAAGAATGGCGTCGATCACATCGGTCTCGGACATGGCAGGAACCTCGAAAAGAGTGGCTCGGTTCATCGCTGACTGGCAACAGCATAACGCTCTGGTGTTGCAGGAACTTAATCCAGGTCAACAAACCTTCTGTGCGCCCCCAGCCCCCGGCAACAAGGTGACCCGGCCCGGCGGAAAAGGGTGGCCTTTCCTCTGTCCGTCTTCCTGTTCGACTGGGATACCA
This sequence comes from Sulfuritalea sp., assembly GCA_016712985.1. Lineage (GTDB taxonomy): Bacteria > Pseudomonadota > Gammaproteobacteria > Burkholderiales > Rhodocyclaceae > Sulfuritalea. The sequence continues at coordinate 11,689 of JADJQA010000033.1, forward strand.
TCGAGTTGAGCGCCAATCCTGCCGAAGGGGTCGCCGGTCTGCCCGGCCGATGCACGGCGGATCTGTTGAACCATTATTGAAAAGAAAGGCAGGTTTCAGGATGGAACGCATGACGATTTCGCTCGACGCCGAGCTGGCGGCCGAGTTCGACCGGCTGATCGCCGAACGCGGCTATCGGAATCGCTCCGAGGCGGTGCGCGACCTGCTGCGTGCGCACCTCGAACAGGCCCGCCAGGAGCGCGGCGAGGCGACGCATTGTGTCGCCAATCTTTCCTACGTCTATAACCACCACGAGCGCGACCTGGCCGAGCGGCTTACTGCCTTGCAGCATGGCCGGCACGATCTCGCGGTGGCGACCCTGCACGCCCATCTCGATCACGAAAACTGCCTGGAAAGCGTGATTCTGCGCGGACCGACAGCGGCGGTGCGCAGCTTTTCGGACGCGCTTGTCGCCGAGCGCGGTGTGCGTCACGGTCAGCTCAACCTGATCGATGTCGAAATCGATTCCGGGCGCGGGCATCATCACGGCTACACCGCGGCCGGCCGCAGCCATGGGCATGTGCACGTGAAACCCAAGACCTGAAGACCTGAAGACCTGAAGACCTGAAGGGATCCGGCAGACCCGGCTTTTTCCCACCGCGCCCTGCCTGATGCTGGCGCCGTGGAGTCCCATCGGACTTCCGGCGCGGGGATAACGAACGAGTCGTTCAGAAGCTCACGCGCAGTGTCAGCCGCAGCGTCCGCGGCTCGGCCGGATGGGTGTGAATGTCGCTTACCGGCGCGGGCTCTGCGGCGAGTTGCGATTCGTACCAGTAGTCAATGTCGCTCACGTCGCTGTCGAAGACATTGAGGATGTCGAGACTCAGCTTCGTCTTCCTGTCGATGCGGTAAGCGCCCTGCAGATTGACGATGGTCGACGCTTCCGAGCGTACCGAGTTGTCCTCGATCAGTGCGCGCGGGCCAAAATATCGTAGACGCATCCCGCCGCTCCAGGTGCCCCCGTCGTCCCATGTGGCACCCAGCGAGAGTGTGCGTTCGATGGCGCCGGGGATGTAGGAACCGGGTACTGTCGCGTCGATTCGCCTGAAGCGGGCGCGCGACAGCGCGAGGTCGGCGTCCACAGTGATGGCGCGCGTCGGTGTCCAATAGTTGGCCCATTCGATGCCGGTGCGCCGACTTGGGAAGCTCGGTTCCGTGGTCCCGGCGTCGCCTACAAACACCAGTTCGGAGCCCAGATCCAGTTGCCACAAGGCGAGGGATGTCTGCAGCTTGGGTACCAGGGCGCTGCGCAGGCCCAGTTCGTAACCCTTGGCACGCACCAGCGGGGTCGAGCCATCGACGGTGGCGCCGAAGTTGGCGGCATCGCGGAAATCCGGATTGACCCTGGCTGTCACGCCGCGCGCGTCATTGCTGTGAAAGCCGTAGCCGGCATTGGCGTAATACTCGGTCTTCGCCCACGGGCCAAAGATCAGGGCCAGCTTGGGGCTGAAAATGTGATCGCTGACCTCGCCCGAATTAACCGGGTTGTCGCTGTTGACCTTGAAGCGGTAGGCGTCGCCGCGCAGGCCGACGACACTGCGAAATTTTTCCAGCCATTGCACCTGCGCTTCGCCGTACAGCGAAACACTGGATTCCTTGACGCTATCCTCGCGCACCGTTGCCCAACGCTGGCGCTGGCTGGTGGTGTAGAGACCGATTGCGTCGATGTCGTCGATCCGCGATTGCAGGCCCAGCGTGAAATCGGCTGGGAGTCCCGCCAGTTTGTCGTACCAGGTACGGGCTAGGTTGAATCCATAGGTCTGGCGCGAGTCGGCCTGCTCGAACTGGTCGCCGGTCCCGGACTGCAGCCAAGGGTGCAGAAGGTAAAGTTCGACCATAGATTGAGTTTCGAGTCGATGAAGTAGGCATTGGCGCGGGTCCAGATTTGCGGCGTTCGCGCCGACCATTCGGCTGAAAGGCTGTAGCGCGACGTGCGACCGCCGTCCGTGGCGTCGAGGTTGCCGAAACGCGAGATCAGGCCAAGATCGAGCGCGCGTTGCGGCACCTGGTCGGTGGATGCCCACTGGGCGCGGTAGGCCAAAGCGGCAAGCGACCACCCATTGTCGCGCGTGCCCTGGCTGTAGCGCAGCAGCGCGTTGAACTTTTCGATGCTTTCGGGCAGAACCCATGGACCGTTGTTCTCGGTCCATTCCACTGCGTACAGCAGATTGCCGTCCGCGTTGCCGATTGCGGCGGAACCGGCGACGAGGCCGCGCAGGTAGCCGTTCTCGCCGATGCTGGCTTGGGCGAAGGGCGCATCGAGCTTGCGGTAGTAGTCGATGCTGGCGGATCCCGCCGTGGCAAAGTCCCCGACCTCGGCGGCGTAGGGACCCTTGCGGTATTGCATGAACTCGACGAGTTCCGGTATCAGGAACTGCAAATCGAGATAACCCTGGCCATGACCGTGGGTGCGTTGATTGATCGGCATGCCCATGACGCTGACCGCAAAGTCGGTGCCATGGTCGAGGTTGAAGCCGCGCAGGTAGTACTGGTTGGCCTTGCCGTCCCCGCTGTGCTGGGAAATGATCAGGCCGGGGATGACTTCGAGGACTTCCGCCGGCCGCAGCAAGGGGCGGTTCTCAAGCTGCCTGGCGGTGACGGTGCCCTCCGAGGCGCTGGCAGCTTCGCCGATCAGCCCCTCTGCATCGCCCGGCTTGACGACCACGGTTTCGAGGGTGGGCAGTCCGCCGGCCTGCGCGCAGCCAGCGAAAAGTGCTGATGCAAATATTACGAAAACAAGTTTTATCATAATCAATCTCGAAAAAATCAGTGCGTCGTGACGCTGGCCAGACGCGAACCACGCGCCAGCCAGGTGCCGACAGCAAAGCTCACGACCAGGCAGCCGATGACGCCGACGCCGACCAGCAGTTCCTTGCCTTCATACCACTGCGAGACATCGGCGCGCAGCCAGCGCGCCAAGCCGAAGGCAGCCACCGAGAAACTCATGGCGGCGACCATCAGGCCCATGACCCGCGAAGCGATGCGCGCGCGCTGATCGGCGCGGTTCAGCAGGCGGGCGATCCACAGGCCATTGGCGCCATCGGCCAGCAGCATGCCGGCAGTGAACGCCAGTCCGAGCGCCAGGCTGTGGGCCACGCCACCGTGTTGGGTGGCGGTGACGGCAAACAGCGCGGCCTGGCTCATGGTGTCGAAAGACAGCGCAAACAGCGAGCCCACGGCTGCAATCGCCAGCGGATGAGAGGTCGCCTGCAGGCGGCGCAGCAGCCCGGCCTTGATGCCGATGGTGGCCACCATGTCGCCGGCCGGTGCCATCAGGACGGCCCGCAGGTTGAGGATGCCCAGCAGCGTCAGGAAGCCGATCGAAATCCATGTGCCCAGGTCTTCCATCCACGCCGGCACCTGCCAGGTTGTCGAAACCAGGCCGACACCGAGCGCAATCAGCATGACAATGGCGCCGTGACCGAGCGAGAACAGCGAGCCGCACCAACGCGCGCGGGCGGGGCAAAGGCGCAGGTTGTAGCGCGTCAGCCCGTCGATGGTGGCGAGGTGGTCGGCGTCGAGCCCATGCCTGGCGCCCAGGATGAAAACCAGGGCGAGGAGGGCAATCCAGTCGTTGGGAAGGTCCATGGGCCTTAAATCCGTGGAGTGAATGTGAACTTTACTGGATACATCCTACCAGATCAATACATGCTGTCGCGCCGACCAACGGCTTGATTGCGGAGCATCCGGGCAACACTCGGTGGTTACCGAACAGCACCATGGCGGGCGGTATGTGCTATGGTCGCCGCCCCATGACTGCCCGCTCCGCTTCCCCGCAAATGCCTTCCAATTCCCTTTCCAGCTAAGACTTTCCGGGCAGGTTTCCCGATCGGTTCGACTTGTCGGCACTGCTGCGTGGCCGGGCTTATGCCGCGGAGGGCCGTGCACGAGTCAAAAACGTCGAGCGGGCGCCAGGCGAGATCCATATCGAAGCGGAAGTTCAGGGCGCGCGCAAACGTCCGTACGAAGTCGATCTCTGGCTCGAAGTGGATCACGCCGGAGCGATTGTCGACGTCGATAACGTCTGCATGTGCCCGATGCAGGAGAACTGCAAGCATGTGGTGGCGGCGATGTTGAGCCTGGGCGAGATCGCGGGTATTGGCGCCATTGCCGGACAGGAACCGGTGCCGACGGATGAACAGAGCTATCCTCAGCCCAGTCCCGCAACGCTTGACTGGCTGGGTTCTCTCGACGAGACGGCGACGCAGCAGGCGCCGGCAGGCAGGTCGCAGGCGCGCCTGATGTACCTGTTGCGGTCCGGTAGTCCACCCAGCCTGAGCCTGGGCAAGAGCCGCCCCTTGAAGAAGGGCGGCTTTGGCAAGCCGGCGATCTACCGCCCGCAGCCCTATGACCTGGCCAGCTCGCGCAGTCATCGGGATTTCATCCTTGACGAGGATATTTCGGTTCTGCGCCTGTTTCTTGCCCTGCAGGCCGGTGGAGGCTATTTTTACGATGAAGCCGTTGCCCTGAGCGGCGACACGGGCGCCCTGCTGCTGCGCCTGGCGCTGCATACGGGAAGGCTGTATCTCGACGGCCTTGACGAATTGCCGCTGGGGTCGGGCGCGCCCAGGGCGCTGAGGCTGTTGTGGTCGCACAATTCGGCCGGCCTGCAACAACTGGTTTGCGACCTGCCGGCATCCTCGCAGATGATCCCGACCTGGCCGCCGTATTACCTGGACAACGCCGCCCATGTGGTCGGTGAATTGCAGTCGGACCTGTCCGCGCACCTGTTGCAGAGACTCATGACAGCGCCGCCGCTCAATGAAGCCGATGCGCCGATGGTGCGCCAGCAACTGGCGCAACTGGCGCATCAGCGGCAACTGGCGCTGCCGCTGCCCGATGCACCGGAGGCCGTGGCCGCGGGCAAGCCCATGGCACGCCTGCTGCTAACCCAGGGACGCTTCCGTCACATCGCCCTGAGTCGCCTGCATGACGATCTGGCGCTCGCCGTGCTTTATTTCGACTATCCGCATGGCCTTAGCGTGGTGGGTGCCGAGCGGCCCGCAGGTTTGATGCGGCAGCGGACGGGCGACAAGTGGCAGACGCTGCAACGCGACCTGACCGCGGAAAGCGAAGTCTGGCAACTGCTGCATGGCGTGGGGCTCCAGAGCTGGCAGCGCAGTCTGGGCAGCTACCAGCGCCTCGATGGCACCGAGGACGGCCTGATGCCCTTGCGCCATGATGCCGTCGGCTGGTTGTCCTTCCTCAACCAAGGGCTGCCCGCGCTTGAACAGCAAGGGGTCGCGGTGGTCTTTGCCGAGGATTTTCCGTACTGCATCGCCCAGGCCGAAGACTGGTTCGTGGCGGTCGAGGAGTCGGTCGGCAACGACTGGTTCGATCTGGATCTTGGCGTGCGCTTGGCCGGCGAACGGGTGAGCCTGGTTCCTCCGCTGCTGCGCCTGTTGCGTGAGGAGCCCGACCTGCTCCGCGTGGTGCGCGGTCTTGACGACAGCCAGACATTTCCCGTGGCGCTTGACGCGCGGCGCATCCTGCCGGTGCCGGCGGGCCGCCTCAAGGCGTGGTTGCTGCCCTTGCTGGAACTTCTCGACGAAGATCGCCCGCGCGTGGCGCGCCACAACGCTGCGGCGCTGGCCGGCCTCGATGGCCTGCCGACACAATGGATCGGTGGCGAAGAGCTGCGCGCTCTGGGCCGGCGCCTGCGGGATTTTTCCGGCATGACCCATTGCGCGCCGGCGCCCGGATTCACGGCGACCCTGCGCCCCTATCAGCAGATCGGCCTGGACTGGTTGCAGTTCCTCCGTGAATACGGCCTGGCCGGAATCCTTGCCGATGACATGGGCCTGGGCAAGACCGTGCAGACGCTGGCCCACCTGCATCTCGAAAAGGCCTCGGGTCGTGCCGACCGCCCGAGCCTGGTGGTCGCCACCACCAGCCTGATGGCGAACTGGCGCGACGAGGCGGCGCAGTTCGCCCCCGGCCTCAAGGTGCTGATCCTGCATGGCAAGGATCGCGCCCGGCATTTCGACGAGATTGCGCAAGCCGATCTGGTACTCACGACCTATCCCTTGCTGGTGCGTGATCGCGAAACCCTGCTGGCGCAGGACTACCATCTGCTGGTGATGGACGAAGCCCAGTTCATCAAGAATCCCAAGGCGCAGTCGCACCAGGTGGCGCGTTCGCTGCGCGCGCGGCATCGGCTGTCGCTGACCGGCACGCCGCTGGAGAATCATCTGGGCGAGCTCTGGGCGCAGTTCGATTTCCTGCTGCCGGGCCTGCTGGGCAATGCCAAGCGCTTTACCCAGGTGTTTCGCACGCCGATCGAAAAGCTCGGCGACGACGAGATGCGCGTGCGCCTCGGCGAGCGGGTGCGGCCCTTCCTGCTGCGGCGAACCAAGGAACAGGTGCTGAAGGACCTGCCGCCGCGAACCGAGATGGTGCGCTGGGTGGAGATCGAGGGCGGCCAGCGCGACTTGTATGAATCGCTGCGCGTGGCCTTCGACCGCAAGCTGCGGCTGGTGCTGACCGAGCAGGGCGTGGGCCGCAGCCAGATCATGATTTTCGACGCGCTGCTGAAATTGCGGCAGATCTGCTGCGATCCGCGTCTGGTAAAACTGCCCGCCGCCGAAGCGCTGGTGAAAAAGGGCCATGCCCATTCGGCCAAGCTGGCGACCTTGATGGAAATGCTCGATGAATTGCTCGACGAAGGCCGCAAGGTGCTGCTGTTCTCCCAATTCACCTCGATGCTGGCGCTGATCGAACTGGAGCTTGAAAAGCGTGGCATGCGCTACGCCAGGCTTACCGGCCAGACCCGCGACCGCGAAACCCCCATCAGCGACTTTCAGCAAGGTCGTGTCCCGCTGTTCCTGATCAGCCTCAAGGCCGGCGGCACGGGCCTCAACCTGACCGCTGCCGATACCGTGATCCATTACGATCCCTGGTGGAACCCGGCGGTGGAAGAGCAGGCCACGGCCCGCGCCCATCGCATCGGCCAGGACAAACCGGTGTTTGTCTATAAGCTGATGACGCAGGGTACCGTGGAAGAGAAAATCCTCGCGCTGCAGAACCGCAAGCGCGGCCTGGCCGATCAGTTGCTGAAAAAGGGCGGCCCGGGTAAAGAGGAAGACGGAGGCGGCGGCCACCTGCTTACCGCCGACGACCTGGATGTGCTGTTTCAGCCGCTGGCCTGAGAAAGCACTATTAACGTGAAATGACTCTTTTGGGGGGGGGGGGGGAATTTGGGGGGGGGGGGGGGGGGGGTGAGAGACCCCCCCCGGGGGGGGGGGGGGGGGGGGGGGGGGTTTTTTTTTTGGCTTCGCGTGTTGGGGGGGGGGGGGGGGGGGGTTCATCATCAGGGGTGCCGCGCCATTACGGCACGCAAGTTGCCTTACCGCACCGGCGCCAGGCCCCACTCCGCCACGCCCTCGGGCAACCGCAGCGCGTCGTATCCCTTCTTGCGCAGCAACTCCACCGCGTCACGCGCCATCAGGCAGTAAGGCCCGCGACAATAGGCGACGACCGTCTTGCCCCTGGGCAGTTCGGAGAGTCGCTGCTTCAGTTCGTCGAGCGGAATCGAGCGGGCAAAGGGCAGGTGAGCGGCAAGAAACTCATCGGCGGGTCTCACGTCCAGAACGACCGCATCGCCCTTGCGCGCCATTCTGACCAGGCTGTCCCGATCCTGCGGCGCCAGTTCACGCGGATGGCTGACCATCTGCTCGATGACCATGCGCAGTTCGACCAGCCTGTCCTCAGCGAGCGAGCGGATCGTCACCCAGAAATCGGCCACATCCCGGTTGGCTATCCGGTAGATCACGTACTTGCCCTGCTTCTCGGTCTCGACCAGGTGCGCGGCACGCAGTTCGCGCAGATGCGCGCTGGCCAGCTTCATGCTGATGGCCGCTTCGCGCGCCAGCGTTTCAACGGATTTTTCGCCCTGACATAGCAGTTCGATCAGCTCCAGACGCTTCGGGCTGGATGCGGCCTTGCCGATACGGGCCACCTGTTCGTAGAGCAGGTCCTTGATGTGTCGCGGATGGTTCATGACGCTCAATCTAGTGTCAGGCCGATCATCTGTCAAATCTGGCTTGGTTGTCTTGACAAGGGCCTCGCATCTGGACTAGATTAGTCTAACGGTTGTTAGATTGTCAAGGGCGGGGGCGGGCGGCGCGGGGGGGAGGGGAGGAGGGGGCCGAAGCAGGGGCCCGCCGGCCGCCGGCCGCCGCGGCGACCCGGAGCGGGGCGCCAGGAATCAGGACAAGGTGCGCAAGGAATTCGAAGCATTGAAATCAAGCATCAAGACCGGAGGCAAATGAAATGGCGAAGCATCTGTTCATTCTCAACGACCCGCCCTATGGCACCGAACGCAGCTACAACGCCGTGCGTCTGGCGCGTGCCTTGCTGAACGTCGGCGAGGAAGTGCGCGTGTTCCTGATGGGCGACGCCGCCGCCTGCGCGAAGGCGCACCAGAAGGTGCCGCAGGGCTACTACAACCTCGGCGACATGCTCGGCACGGTGGCGCGCCGCAACGGCGAGATCTCCGTTTGCGGTACCTGCATGGACGCGCGCGGCATGGCCGAGGAGCGACTGATCGATGGCGCGAAACGCGGCACCATGGACATCCTGACAGAATGGACGCAGTGGGCGGACAAGGTGCTGATCTTCTGATGGGCAAAACCCCGGCTGTCCTCGGCTTGTTGCGGGCGAGCAGACCCGTAGTGATTCCGCCGCGCACATTACTTCGTTCGCCCCGATGTTCCGAATCGCCCTGTCCCTGCTGGCTCTTGTGACCACCGCCAGCCAGGCGCAGGTCACACTGGAGTGCAACGCCGCTAAGCGGAGAACAGGTCAGCGCCTTCTATATCGCGCGCGGATTTTCCGCGACGGCGCATTGCATCGTATGCGCAAGCCTGCGTGCTGTCGTTCGAGTTTCGCAATGCAGATCGGGCAACCCTGCGTTTTCGCCTTGCCGAGTGGCAAACCGGGGATGGCATCGGCTTCCAGCCGCTCGCCGATTGGGATGCGACATGGGACAGGCAAAGGCATACCCCTCGCCGCGTAAAAGCGTTCCGCTGGTCGCAGTTTCCAGCCGTGCAGGAATTCGAGGCCGGCGACTGGATAATGGGCATGGCGGTGTTGCCCCGGCGTCCGTCCGGCAAGTTCAGCCGCCCGCTACCATGACGCCAAGGGGCAACATGAAATCATTCTCGATCCGCTTTCCTGCCCCCATGACTGAGCGCCGCCGCTTTCTCGCCGCGCTTCGTGCCGGCGCCGGCGGTTCCGGTCTGTTGACCGGATCGGGCGTGGCGCCTGGTCGGTCAGGCCGCCGGCGGCGCTGCGCGCCGTCGGCGGCGCGAATTGACGATCCGGCCATCGTCGCCCAGCTCAGGGAATTACTCGTCGCGAGGAGCCGTCCCCGCGTATCGCGAGACAGAACCGGGGAGCACATGATGAGCGAAAGCCTTTCCACCCGTTGCGTCCATGCCGCGAACTCGATGACTACGGTCCCCGCATACGCCGATCTACAACACCACGACCTTCGTTCTCCACCACCGCCCACCTGCTCGACGTCGTCGACGGCAGGAAGCCCGGCAGCCTCTATACGCGCTACGGTCTCACCGACCATCCAGGCGCTGGAAGCCAAGCTCGCCAGCCTGAAGGCGCGGAAATGGCCTGGGCCTTCTGTTCCGGCATGGCGGCGGAAGCCGCACTGTTCTTTACGCATGGTCGCGACGGCATCGTCTGCCGGTGACGCCTACGGCGGCGCTGGAACTCGTCGGCGAGCAGATCGGCATGCTCGGCATTCGACCACCTGCTGCTCGGCAGTGAACTCGATCTCGCCGAAAGCCGCCTCGCCGACGGCTGCGGTCTGGTCTTCTCGAAACGCCCACCAACCCGACGCTCGAACTGCTCGACATCGGCATCGCCGACATGCATCGCCATGCCGCCTTGCTGGCGGTGGACAATACCTCGCTGCCGGTCAACCAGTCGCCGCTGGCGCTCGGCGCCGATTTCGTCGGCACAGCGCCACCAAGTATCTTGGCGGGCATTCCGATCTCACCGCCGGTGCTGGCGGGTCGCAGGATCTTCTGATGCCGGTTTGGCCCTGGCGCAAGAACCTCGGTTCGATGCTCGCCCCCGAAACGGCGGCTTTGCTTTCGCGCAGCCTGCGCACTCTGGTCGTGCGGGTGGAACGCCAGAACCGCACGGCTCAGACAGTGGCGGAAGCGATGGCGGGGCATACGCAGGTAGCCCGGTCTTCTACCCGGCCTGCCCGACTTTCCGGCCACGACCTGGCCAAGGTGCAAATGCAGGGCTTCGGCGGCATGCTGAGCATCGAAGCAGGGTGGTGGCGACGCGGCCAGCGCGTCGCCGACCGACTGAAGCTCTTCGCGCTGGCGCCCAGCCTCGGTGGTGCCGAAAGTCTGGTGACGCAGCCCTGTACCACGACACATCACGGCTTGCCGGCGGAGGAACGCGCGCGGCGCGGCATCTCGGACGCCATGCTGCGCCTGTCCGTCGGGCTGGAAGATGCGGAAGACCTGATTGCGGATCTGGAGCAGGCGCTGCGGTGACTTCGCCCATCTATCTCGATTACAACGCCACGACACCCGTGGCGCCAGAAGTGGTGGCCGCGATGCGGCCCTGGATCGACGAGCAGTTCGGCAACCCGTCCTCGGCACATGCTTACGGCCAGCGGGCGCGCCAGGCGGTGGCGGAGGCGCGGGAATCGGTTGCCGCACTGATCGGCGCGCAGACCGATGAAATCGTCTTTACCGGTAGCGCCACCGAGGCCAACAACCTGGCCATGCTGGGCGTTGCGCGCGCGATGTCGGCTGGCAGGCGCCACCTGATCGTCAGTGCTGTAGAGCATCCGGCCGTGATGCAGCCCGCCCTGCATCTGCGTGATGAGGGGTGGACCCTGACCGTGCTCCCGGTGGATGGTTTTGGCCGCATCGCACTCGACGATCTGCGTGCCGCGCTGCGGCCCGACACGGCGCTGGTGTCGGTGATGCATGCCAACAACGAAGTCGGCACGATCCAGCCCGTGGCCGAGATCGCCGCGCTCGCCCGTGCCAACGGAACGCTGGTACATACCGACGCCGCGCAATCGGCGGGCAAGGTGGAACTCGACGTGGCCATCCTCGGCGTCGACCTGCTGACGATGGCCGGGCACAAGTTCTATGCACCGAAGGGCGTCGGCGCGCTCTACGTTCGGCGCGGGACGTCCATCAAGCCGATCCTCTTTGGCGCCGATCAGGAACACGGCCTGCGGCCCGGCACCGAAAACGTGGCGCAGATTGTCGGTCTGGGCGAGGCGGCGCGGCTGGCGCGGGCCAGACTGCCGCTGGCCACGCGGCGTCTCGCCGCGCTGCGAGACGAGCTGCACCGCCGGCTGGCGGATGGCGCGCCGGGTCTGGTGCTCAACGGCCACCCTGAACAGCGCCTGCCGAATACCCTGCACGTTTCCTTCCCCGGCGTTTCGGGCCGCGATCTGCTGGCGGCGGTGAGCGAGGTGGCCGCCTCGGTCGGGTCGGCCTGTCACTCCGATGCCGATGCGGTCAGCGGCGTGCTCGCGGCCATGGGCTGCAACGCGGCGCGGGCGCGGGGGGCGGTGCGACTGTCGGTGGGTTTCCCTACGACTCCAGCACACATTGAATCCGCAGCCTGTTTTCTGGTGAACGCCTGGCGAGCCATGGCACCCTGATTCGCCGCCCACGCTGATAAGCTTCTGCGCAGGCGATTGATCGTCGGCATTCGAGCGAAGATTGCCGGTGCGACGTGATTACTTCAGACAAGCGCGCAACAGGGAGAACAGCTCATGACCAACAAGATCACCGTGGTGGCGTCCGAGGTGCGGGTGAATGACCACATCTACAACGGCACCGGAACCAACGCCCATCCCACCTTCGCCTGGGAAACCGTCACCGAAGTGCGCAATGAGGACGGCCTGATCCTGCTCATCACCGGCAACGTAAAGGGGCCGCACGGCGAGTTCTGGCTCGAACCCGAGGAACAGATCGTGGTGATCCGCTATCCCGAATCCACCGCGCCGGCCGCTGCGCCTGCAACAGCGAAAGCCAAGCATGGGCATTCATGAATTCGTCCGGCGACCACAGGAGAGGAATCCTCGCGGCTCTCGGCGCCGCGTTGTTGTTCGGCGCGGGAACGCCGTTGGCGAAATGGCTGCTCGATGCCGTCAGTCCTGGTTGCTGGCGGGCTTGCTCTATCTCGGATCGGGGCTTGGACTGACTCTGTACCGTCGCCTGATCCATGCGCCGGCCGTGCGGCTGCCCCGAAACGAGGTGGCCTGGTTTGCGGCGCCATAGTGGCGGGCGGCATCGTCGCCCCGTGCTGCTGATGGTGGCCGGCATGCGCGCGGCTCCGGCGCTGCGCTGTTGTTGAATGCCGAGAGCGTTGCTGGCGGGTCGTTCAAGAACGCGCGGCGCATTGCGCTGGGCTGGCAGCCATCGTGGCGGGAGCGGCGGTCCTGATGAACTGGCCAGGAGAAGCGCGGTTCGCCGGCTTGTGGCCGACTTTGGCCGTCCTCGGCGCCTGTTTCGCCTGGGGTATCGACAACAACCTGACCCGCAACATAGCGCTTGCCGATGCCACCTGGATCGCCTCGGTGAAGGGTCTGGTGTCCGGCTCCGTCAATTTGTGTCTGCGCGTCCCCGGGGGGGGGGGGGGGGGGGGGGGCGGGGGGGGCGGGGAGGGGGGAGGGGGGGGGGGGGCGGGGGGGGGGGGGGGGGCGGGCAGCCTCCAGGCCGGCGCGCCGAACGGCGGGGGGGGGGGGGGGGGGGGCCTGGCGCTGGTGCGCCCCTGCACGCACGGGGGCCTGGCCGCGCGCGCCCCCCGGCCGCCCCGCCCCGGCCGCGGGAGGGGGGGCGCCGGCGCCGCCGCCCCCGCCGGGGCCGGGGCCGCGCGGGCCCCGGCCCCCCCCGCCCCCCGCCAGGGCGGCCCCGAAGCGATGGGACACGATCATGATCACGTCCATGACGAACACCACCGGCACGGGCACGACGTTCAGGTGGCAGTTGGAACCAAACACCATCATGTGCATTGGCACCAGCCGCTCACCCATGAGCATCCGCACTTTCCAGACGCCCACCACCGGCGGCATACCCATTGACGGTTTTGTTCAGAACCTGTCAGCGCAATCCCTCGTCCAAGACCGCTGACTGCCCCGCACCAGCAAGGGCCTGCCGGTCTTTGACTTACCTGGCATGTCCGGTGCGCGGTCGGTTCGGTTAAGCCGCCTCCACCATCGCCACGGTCTGCGCCGCTGTCAGAATCGAAATGCCCCTGAAGCTCCGATCGGAGACGATGCAATCGGGGGGGGGGGCGGGGGGGGGGGGGCCGCGGGGCGCGGGGGGCGGGGGGGCCGGGGGCCCGGGTCCGGCCCCGCCCGGGGCCCGGGGCCGGGCGGGCGGGGGCCCGGGGGGGGGGGGGGGCCACGGTTTCCAGTCTGAGGCCGGCTGCGCCACTGGCGGCAATCTCTTCCTCGCTCATGGGTTCGACGCCCGCTGCCTCCAGCGCTGGCGCGATGGACAACAGCCGATCCAGCGCCGAGCGCTTTCTAGCTTTGGCCGCCAGGAATTCCACAAAATCCTCTACCTCGGCTACCTGCTGTGACGAGAGCGTTCGGATCTTGGAAATCAATGTCTGTTCGATCATCGTGTTCATCATTACTCCTTCCCTGCGCTTTAGCGCGCCAAGGGCCGCAAGTGTTTCCCGGTCAGAAAGGCATCGAGCAGCTTCTTGACCTTGCGGTTTCTCGACCATATCCAGCATCTTGGTCTCTCTGACCAGACCATGCCGCGGGATTGGCACTGACAAATCCACACTTGCATGCACGATTGCCGGTTGAGCGTGCATAGTATTGTACCGTCGCCTGATCCATGCGCCGGCCGTGCCGCTTCCCCGAAACGAGATGACCTGGTTTGCAGACGCCATATTGGTGGGCGGCATTGTCCACCTTGGGCTGCTGATGACCGGCCTGACCGGCATGTCGGCGTCTTGCGCTGCGCTGTTGTTGAATGCCGAGGGCGTGTTACCCGTGCTTCTGGCGTGGTTCGTATTCAAGGAGAACTTCGACCGGCGGATTGCCGTGGGCGGATAAGCTCACGAAGTAACATCAACCCGTTTGGCGGTAGCATCTTGCTTAAGGTATTCATTAAAGGTGCGGCCATGGCTTTGAGAGCCCGTGATTTGGTGCCAATCAGCGAAGCGCGGGCAAGACTGACGGAACTGGTTGAAAAGTCGTTGATGGCGGCGCTGAAACACCAACGGCAACTCACCGATGGCGTGGAGCCATGACGCCATGACCCCCACACAGTTCATCGCCCTGTGGCAACACAACCCACTCACCGAGCGCGCGGGCGCGCAGGCCCACTTTGACGACCTGTGCGAACTGCTCGGCGTCGACAAGCCGCGCGATCCGGACAACTACTGTTTCGAGCGCGGCGCCGGCAAGGCCGGCGGCGGATGACGCGGCTGGGCCGATGTCTGGAAGCGCGGCCACTTCGGCTGGGAGAACAAGCGGCCCGGGCGCGAACTGCGCGCCGCGCTGAAGCAGCTCACCGACTACAGCCTGGACCTGGAAAACCCGCCGCTGCTGGTGGTTTGCGACCGCGAACGGATCGAGATTCACACCGCCTTCACCGGCTATCCCGACGAGCCGCGCAGCATCCTCATCGCCGACATCGGCCAGCCCGAGAACCTGCAAACTCTGCGCTGGGTATTTACCGATCCGGAAAAGCTGCGCCCGGTCAAATCCCTTGCCGCCATCACCGATGAAGCCGCCGGCAAGTTCGGCGCACTGGCCGAAACCCTGCGCCGCCGCGGGCTCGACGCGCAACCGGTCGCGCACTTTCTGATCCAGTGCCTGTTCTGCATGTTCGCCGAAGACGAAGGCCTGTTGCCGCGCGGCATCTTCACCGGCCTGCTGGCCAAGGCCGCCGACGATCCGGCGCGCGCCTCCAACCGGCTTGCCGCATTGTTCGGCGCCATGCAAAGCGGCGGCGACTACGGCGACGACACCATCGCCTGGTTCAACGGCGGCCTGTTCGCCACCATCGCCGTGCCGCCGCTGGAACGCGCCGACCTCGCCGCGCTGCAACACGCCGCCGAGATGGACTGGCGCAATATCGACCCATCCATCTTCGGCACCCTGTTCGAGCGCGGCCTCAATCCCTCCAAGCGCTCGCAGCTCGGTGCGCATTACACCGATCCGGCGACCATCATGCGGCTGATCGATCCGGTGATCGTGAGACCGTTGACAGCCGAATGGCAGACCGCGAAGGCCGCCATCGCGACGCTGATGAAGAAATCGAAGAAGCAGAACGACAAGGCATCGAAGGACGCCGCCGCGATCTTCCATGCTTATCTGGAACGGCTGCGCAATTTCCGCGTGCTCGACCCGGCCTGCGGCAGCGGAAATTTTCTGTACCTCGCGCTCAAGGCGTTGAAAGACCTGGAGCGCCGCGCCAATGTCGAGGCCGAAGCGCTCGGCCTGCAACGCCAGGTCAGCATAGAAGTCTCGCCCGCCAACGTGCTCGGCATCGAACTCGATGCCTACGCCGCTGAACTGGCCCGAGTCACTGTGTGGATTGGCGAGATTCAATGGATGCTGCGAAATGGCTATCCCGTGTCGGCACAGCCGATATTGAAACCGCTCGACACCATCGAGAATCGGGATGCGCTCCTGGTCGTCGCTGACAGTGCGGCGATCGAGGCGGAATGGCCGGCCTGCGATGCGATTGTCGGCAATCCGCCGTTTCTCGGCGACAAGAAAATGCGCGGCGAACTCGGCGACGACTATGTGACCGCGCTGCGCAAGTGCTACGAGGGCCGCGTGCCCGGCGGCGCCGATCTCGTCACCTACTGGTTCGAGAAAGCGCGGGCGCAGATCGCTGCTGGCCAGTGCAAGGCGGCGGGCCTGGTCGCCACCAACTCGATCCGTGGCGGCGCCAATCGCAAGGTGCTGGACCGCATTGTCGAGAGCGGCGAAATCTTCGAGGCGTGGGCTGACGAGGGCTGGATCAACGAGGGCGCGGCGGTGCGCGTGTCGTTGGTCTGTTTCGCTGGGTACAGGCGGAGTGGCGTTTCAGCGGCTCAATGGTCAGCGAATTGAAAGCATTGGTGCCGACCTAATAGGTGCCGGTGCAGAAGGCGACCTCACCTTAGCCGCGAAACTCTCGGAGAATTCGAGCGCATCGTTTGTCGGGGGTATGAAGAAGGGTTCGTTCGATATCGAGGGCAGAGTGGCGCGCTCGTGGCTTCAGCCGACCGGGAACCCAAATGGCCGGCCCAATTCGGACGTACTGTTTCCGTGGGTAAATGGGCTCGACATTACCCGGCGCCCCTGTGACATGTGGATTGTCGATTTTGGGGTCAATCGCCCGCTGGCAGAGGCCGAGCTTTACGAGGCGCCGTTCGGTCATGTTTTGAGCAAAGTGAAGCCTGCGCGCGATCTGGTCAGGAACGACCTTGAAAATCACGCTGGTGGTTGCACGCACGTCCCGCGCCCGACTTGCGGCTCGCCACGGCTGCGTTGCCTCGATTCATTGCTACGGCTCGGGTGGCCAAGTATCGGCTCTTCGTTTGGTGGCGACCACCAATCGTCTGCGAAAGGCGGTCGTTGTCATCGCTCGCGCCGACGACGCAACCTTCGGCATCCTGCATTCCCGCTTTCACGAACTCTGGTCGCTGCGGCTCGGCACCAGCCTCGAAGATCGGCCGCGCTACACGCCCACCACCACCTTCGAGACTTTCCCCTTCCCCAAACACATGACGCCGCACGACACGGCGGGGTGGGGGCCGGGGGTGACGATTTGTGATAGCCATGAGGAGCCCCCTGCCCCCATCCCGCCGTGCGCTCCGCCCCTCGCAAAGGCCATTGCAGCGGCCGCCCAGAAACTCAACCAACTCCGCGAAACCTGGCTCAACCCACCCGAATGGACAGACCGGATACCCGAGATCGTCCCCGGTTACCCCGAGCGCATCGTCGCCAAACCCGGCCACGAACAAGACCTGAAAAAGCGCACCCTGACCAATCTCTACAACGCCCGCGCATTGGGGAAAATGAGTTGGCTCGGCAACGCCCACGAAACTCTCGATGCGGCCGTTGCCGCAGCCTATGGCTGGACCGACTACACCCCGGACATGCCCGACGACGAAATCCTGCGCCGCCTGCTGGCGCTGAATCTGGCGCGCAAGTCAGCCGAAGCCCCTTAGCCGCCGCAGCGCCAGCGCCGACTCTTCCCAATCCGCAATACTTGAATCGATCGGACGACTATGACTGCCCCAGCCAAAGCCGCACCAAAGACACCGCCGCAAGCCAAGGCCAAGGTCAAGGTCAAGGCCAAAGCCATTGCAACGGAACCGTTCATGCGCTTCTACCATTCGGACAAGTTGCGGGCGCGAACGCTCGCCGTTCTCAGCGCACTCGAGGAGGCGTCCGATCCGGAGGAACATCGCGACAGCCTGGCGGATCTGGTGGTGGAACTCACCGAGAGCGGCATGGATTACTACTTCTTGAGGGCGCTCAAGCTTGCCAAGGCCGGGTTCCTGGTCGAACAGTCGGCGCGTCTCGGCATGTCCGGTGCGGTCAAGCTGATCGGTAGCGTAAGCCGCAAATTCATTGGGCGCATGGATTCGGCCCAGCTTCTTGTCGTTTCCCGCCACATTCGCGAGCTTGCGGAATAGCGTGCAGCCCGTTTCAATGATGACAAATCGCTGACCGAGGCCAGTCGCATCCTGACCATGCTCCACAACAACTGCCTACCGAAAGACCCGGGTGAGTGATCCCGTCATCCCGGCTACCGCGCCCCGGTTCCGACGCTCGGCGAAGCCTTCAAGTACTGGCTGAAACTCGGCTTCATCAGTTTCGGCGGCCCGGCCGGGCAGATATCGATGATGCATCAGGAACTGGTCGAGCGCCGGCGCTGGATCTCCGAACACCGCTACCTGCATGCGCTGAACTTCTGCATGCTGCTGCCAGGGCCGGAGGCGATCCAGCTCGCGATCTACATCAGTTGGCTGATGCACGGCGTCAGGGGCGCGGTGATGGCCGGCGTGCTGTTCTTCCTGCCGGCCTTCGTGCTGCTCTCGCTGCTGGCGTTCATCTATCTTTCCTTCGGCGACGTGCCGGCGGTGCAGGGCATCTTTATGGCATCAAGCCGGCCGTGGTCGCCGTGGTGCTGTTCGCCGCCTGGCGTATTGGCACGCGGGCGATCAGGAACGGCCTGCTGCTTGCCATCGCCGCGCTGGCTTTCGTCGGCATCTTCTTTTTCAAGATCGACTTTCCGTGGATCGTGCTCGCAGCGGCGATACTCGGCGCCATTGGCGGCAAGCTGATGCCGGCTGGCTTCAAGGCCGGTGGCGGCCATGGCGCCAGCAAAGCGGCCCATGGCCCGGCGATCATCGACGATGACACGCCACCGCCGGCGCACGCAAAATTCACCTGGGGCAGGTTGGGCCTGACGACTTTCGTCTTCGTCGCGATCTGGGCGGCGGCGATGCTGGCGATCAGCGGCAGCACTGACCTTTACAACATGGGCGAGTTCTTCACCAAGGCGGCTTTTCTGACCCTCGGCGGCGCCTATGCCGTGCTGCCTTACGTGTATCAGAACGCGGTCGAGCACTTCGGCTGGCTCACCGGTCCGCAGATGATGGACGGCCTGGCGCTCGGCGAAACCACGCCGGGGCCGCTGATCATGGTGGTGACCTGGGTGGGGTATCTGGGCGGGGTATCCAGGGTGGTGGCCGGCAATCCGGTGGTGGCCGGCATCGCCGGCGCGGCGGTGGCGACCTTCTTCACCTTCCTGCCGAGCTTCCTGTTCATCCTCGCCGGCGGGCCGCTGGCCGAGGCCACGCGCGGCGAGCTCAAATTCACCGCTCCGCTGACGGCGATCACGGCCGCGGTGGTGGGCGTCATCGTCAACCTCGCCGTGTTCTTTGCCTGGCACACCTTCTGGCCCAGGGCGACGGATGCGGCGCCTTTCGGCGGGCCGTTCGACGCGATATCGCTTGTCATCGCCACCGCGGCCTTCGTCGCCCTGTGGAAATACCAGGCCGACATCATGAAGGTGATCGGCGCCTGCGCCATGCTGGGGCTGGCTCTATCGTTCCTGCGTTGAGGCAAACGCCATGAAGTGGATTACTCGCGAACGCCCGACGATCGACCGCATCGCCTGTCCCTGGCTGGTGGCGCGCTTCATCGACGAAACGCCGGAATCTCTCTGCGTGCCAGGCGGCGACGTGATGCGTCTGGTGCCGGAGACCGGTGCGATTCCCTACGATGTACCGGGCGTCGAGCTGGGCCACCATGGCGAGCGATGCAGTTTCGACGTCTTCATTGCCAAGTACGCACTACGCAACCCGGCGCTCGACAAGCTGGTGCTGATCGTCCGTGCCGCCGACTGCGGCGCGCCGCAACTGGCCAGGGAAGCCGCCGGCCTGCCGGCGATCTCGAAGGGCCTGTCGCTCAATTTCGGCGACGACCACGAGATGCTCAAACACGGCATGGTGATACACGATTTACCTCCAGTCCTCAACCTGCAATCCGCTGACTCGTTTGAACTCGCCAACATTCGATGTAACCACCACCAACCCCCGCGCCAGTCCTGTGCCAGCTATCAGGACATCGTAAGCACCGATTGGCTGACCCTGGGTCTTGAGCGCCGCACGAATTGCCGCGGCGGCCTGCGCATCAGCTTCATCAAACGGCAGCGTGACGATGGTTGAAAAAAGCGCGTCCAGTATCGGCGCCAGCTTCTTTGCGCGCTCAGTGTTGAGTGCCAGGCCGTAATCAACCTCCATGCGCGTAAGCGCAGATACGCCTATCAGATTCGGTGGTGTGGCTTTGACGCGCGCCAGGACATTGGGTTGGCCTTTGACGAAATCAGAGACCGTGCAGGTGTCGAGCAGATACTTCATGCCAGCGGGTCTGCTGCCGGCGGCTTGAGGCGGTCTCTGCTTGCTTCAAATAGCGGTATGTCGGCCATACCCTTGAAGGCAAGCAGTTCAGCCGGCCACTGAGGTTTGCCTCGCCTCTTCAGCCACTCGCTCACGGCTTGGCGAACCAGCGCATTCCGGCTCTCGCCAACCTTCTTCGCAACTTTGTTGAGCTGCTGACCAGTTTCATCGTCAAGGTAGATGTTGAAGTTCATGATTGCGCCATCCATATTTATAACTGCTTTATATGTTATACAAAGGAGGTGCGAATTGGAAGGTGTCCGCGGGTGATTGCGCACCCGCGTGTATGGAGTGGCAATCTTGACCGGCCGGTTGACAACCGAAATTCAAGCGGAGGATTCGAGGTGGAGTTGATCGCTGGCGTCGTTCTTCTGTGCCGCAGGATGCGCCGACAGCGCTGACGACCCTGGCGCTCGGCGGTTGTGGGGGCATCGCGCTCCTCCACGCCTGCTGCTGCTGGCCGCGGCGCTGCTGATGACGGCGACCGGGCTTGGGTTCGCCGGTCTGTCGGCCTTCTGGCCGCTGCTTGTCAGTAGTGACTCCACCCGAACGAGCTGCCGCCGCGAGCTTTACTGCCGTGCCACGCAGTCTGGCCGCGGCGCTCAGCCCCACTCTCGGTGGCGCATTGCTTGCAAGCGGTTGGCTGGCGGCACCGCTGGTGGCCTGCGCTTTTCTCAAGATCGCCTGTGACCTGGCGCTGTGGCGTGCCTTCCGGCACAACGATCAAGTGGTTACCGGCGTGGAAACCAAGTAATCATATTGCTTTGTTTATGTTGCAGCGCACACTTCTCAAGCCCTTGAATTAACTGCGAGGCCAAGATTTCAGCAAGCTGGTCCGAGACTTGCGTTGATCCTCCAATATCGGGTCCGGACGCGGCCTGAGTCTTGGAGGGGGATAGCAGAAATGGGCACGATGAACGAAATCTTTGAAACGAGCCGCAAGACGCTGGTCGATGTCGAACAACGCCTGGAGATGCCGCGGCGGGAGTTCCTGCAGTTCTGCGCCACGCTGGCCGTCACCATGGGCCTGCCGGCCGGTGCGGAAGCCGCAGTGGCCAAGGCCATCGAAGCGGCCAAGCGGCCTTCGGTAATCTGGCTGCACTTTCAGGAGTGCACGGGCTGTTCGGAATCGCTGCTGCGCGCCGAGCATCCGACGCTGGACAAGCTCATCCTCGACGTTATTTCTCTCGATTACCACGAAACATTGATGGCCGCGGCCGGTCATCAGGCCGAAGCCGCCCGCAAGGACGCGATGGCGGCGAACAAGGGCAAGTACGTGCTGGTGGTCGAAGGCGCCATTCCGACCAAGCAGAACGGCATCTACTGCAAGATCGGCGGCCAGACCGCGATCGACATGGTCAAGGAATGCGCGGCGGACGCGGCAGCGGTAATCGCCATCGGCTCCTGCGCCGCCTGGGGCGGCATGCCCTCGACGATTCCCTCGATTGCCGGCGCCGATTCGAGTCCGAGCGGTTCGGCAGGCGTTGCCGAGATACTCGGCAAGCCGGTGGTGACGATTCCCGGTTGCCCGCCCAACCCCTACAACTTTCTTGCCACCGTGGTGCATTTCCTGACTTTCGGCAAGCTGCCTGAAGTGGACAAGCTCGGCCGCCCCAAGTTTGCCTACTCGCGGCTGATTCACGAGAACTGCGAGCGCCGCGCGCATTTCGATGCCGGCCGCTTTGCGATCGAGTTCGGCGACACCGGCCATCGTCAGGGCTATTGCCTGTACAAGCTGGGTTGCAAGGGTCCGGAAACCTACGCCAACTGCTCGACGCTGGGCTTCGGCGACGCGGGCGAGAACAACTGGCCGGTCGGCTGCGGACACCCCTGCATCGGCTGCTCCGAGAAGGGTGTCGGCTTCCAAAAGCCGATTCATCAAGTGTCCAGGATGCTTAACGTCACGCCGCCGTTGCAGTATCCGCGCATTGTGGAGGAGCAGGGCAAGGCGGCCTCCCTGGCCTCGGCGGCTGCCGTGGCTGCGGTTGCGGGTGCGGCCGCGGGTGCGGCGATCATGCTCACGCGCAACCTCGGTCTGTCTCATGCAGCCCAGGAAGCCGAGGGCGCCAAGGGCGTCGGCAAACCAACAGACAAGGCGGGGGGGTAATCATGGGTACCCGGCGAGACTTCCTCAAGGGCGTTCTTGCAAGCGGTGCGGCGGCCACGGCGTGCGTCGCCACGGCCCCGGCGCTGGCCAGGGAAACCCGGCCGCGGCCGCCCGAAGCGCTCGGACTGTTGTACGACGCGACGCTCTGCGTCGGCTGCAAGGCCTGCGTTGCGGCCTGCAAGACCGCCAACGACAACCCGCCTGAGTTTTCCACGGTGGATCAGTTGTGGGATACACCGCTGGATACCTCGGGGCGTACCTTCAACATCATCAAGATGTATCGCAACGGCACGATGGAGGCAAAGGATCAGGAGACCAACGGTTACTCGTTCATGAAGACTTCCTGCATGCACTGCGGAGACCCGTCCTGCGTGTCGGCCTGCCCGGTGTCGGCGATGACCAAGGATCCGGTGACCGGCGTGGTCGGTTACCACGCCGACAAGTGCATCGGCTGCCGCTACTGCGTCGCCGCCTGCCCCTTCGGCATTCCGAAGTACCAGTACGATTCACCGACCGGCCGCATCGGCAAGTGCGAGTTGTGTCGCCATCGCCACGAGGAGGGCCATTATTCGGCCTGCGCCGAGGTTTGTCCGACCGGGGCGACGCTGTTCGGTCGCACCGAGGACCTGCTGGTCGAAGCCAAGCGCCGCCTGGCGATGAAGCCTGGCGAACCCAACCGCTTCCCGCGCGGCCATCTGCTGTCCGCGAAGGAGAAGACTCTGGCCGCCAAGGACAACGGCAAGGGCGTGATGATCCGCAACGGCTGGCGCGACGAGCCTGACCAGAGTTACGAGGCGCCCGCCGGCACGTATTTGCAGCACGTGTATGGCGAGCACGAGTACGGCGGTACCCAGGTGCTCAAGCTCTCCGCCGTGACCTTCGAGAAGGTCGGCATGCCCAATTTGCCCCCCGAGGCGGCCGCGGCCATGTCCGAGACCATCCAGCACAGGCTTTACGGCAATCTGATCATGCCGATTGCGGTGCTCGGCGCGATGACATGGGTCGCCAAGCGCAACGTCAAGGATCATCATCACGATGCCTCGACCGACAAGAAGGAGGGTTGATCATGGCCAATACTCATCACGCGGCCCCCGCCGCGCCACTGGGCGGCAGCCTGGTCAATGCCGTGACCCTGACCTGCGGCGTGCTCATCGCTCTGATGCTTGCCGTGCTGGTGGTGCGCTTCCTGTTCGGGCTCGGCGCGGTAACGGCCCTCAACGACGGCTATCCGTGGGGCATCTGGGTGGTGGTCGATGTGATCATCGGCTCGGCGTTCGCGTGTGGCGGCTTCTCGGTGGCGATGCTGGTGTATATCTTCAACAAGGGTGAGTACCATCCCCTGGTGCGACCGGCCCTGTTGGCGAGCCTGTTCGGATATACGCTGGCCGGCGCCGGGGTGCTCTTCGACCTCGGTCGCTGGTGGAATGTATGGAACATGTTCTGGCCCGGATCGATCAACCTCAACTCGGTGATGTTCGAGGTGGCGGTGTGCATCACGCTCTACATCATCGTGATGTGGATCGAGTTTTCGCCGACCTTCCTGGAGCAGATGGGCAAGGATGACGCGCGGAGGAAAGTCGGGCGGGCAATGTTCTTCTTCATCGCGCTGGGTACCGTGTTGCCGATGATGCATCAGTCCTCGCTGGGTACCCTGCTGGTGGTGATCGGCGTGCAGGTTCATCCCTTGTGGCAGACGCCGCTACTACCGCTGCTCTACCTGCTGACGGCCATCACCATGGGTTACGCAGTGGTGCTGTTCGAGTCCTGCGTGGCGTCTTCGGCCGAACGCCGCAGGCTCGAAATGCACATGCTTTCATCGCCCCGCTGATTCTGATCGGCGCCGAGACCAACCGGCGCAATCCGGCCCGGCTGTTCCTCGCCGGGGTCCTGCTGATGCTGGGAGGAGCGCTGTTGCGTCTGAACGGCTTCCTGATCGGCTACCAAACAGGCGACGGCTTTACCTATTTCCCGACCCTGGCCGAGGTGCTGGTCACGGCAGGCATGTTCGCCGTGGAGATCCTCGGCTACATCGTCATCACCCGTCGCTTCCCGGTGCTGCCCAGGGAAGACGCACAGTTGGCCCATCAACGCAGGGATGGAGAAAGAAAAATGTCCAAACGTATAACGATTGATCCGATCACCCGTATCGAAGGCCACCTGCGTATCGACGTCGACGTGGATGGCGGGCGCATCAAGAAAGCCTGGTCGTCGGGCCAGATGTGGCGCGGCGTGGAACTGATACTGCTCGGCCGCGACCCGCGCGATGCATGGGCCATCACTCAGCGTATTTGCGGCGTGTGCACCACGGTGCATGCCATTACCTCGGTGCGCGCCGTGGAAAACGCGCTGCAAATGGAGATCCCGCTCAATGCCCAGTACATTCGCAACCTGGTCATCCTGGCGCATGCGGTGCATGACGCCATCGTGCATTTCTATCACCTGTCGGCGCTCGACTGGGTGGATGTGACTTCCGCGCTGAAGGCCGATCCGGACAACACGGCGATTCTGGGCGAAAGCCTGTCATCGTGGCACCTCAACAGCAAGCACGAGATGCGGCGCGTACATCAGCGGCTGAAACAGTTCGTCAATGGTGGCCAGCTCGGCATCTTCACGAACGGCTACTGGGGTCACCCGGCGATGAAACTGTCGCCGGAAGTGAACCTGCTGGCCGTTGCGCATTATTTGCAGGCGCTGGAAGTCCAGCGCAAGGCCAACAAGATCGTTTCCATTCTCGGCGCCAAGACGCCGCACATTCAGAACGTCGCCGTCGGCGGCGTCGCCAACCCGCTGGCAACCGATTCGCAGGCGGTGTTGACGGTCGAGCGCCTGCTGGCGGTCAAGGGATTCATCGACGAACTGGCCGACTTCGTCAAGAACGTGTATCTGATCGACGTCGCGGCCGTCGGCGCTTTCTATGCCGACTGGACCAAGATCGGCAAAGGTGTCACCAACTACCTTTCGGTGCCCGACATTCCGCTGGACACCAAGGGCACGCAGTTTGCCTTCCCCGGCGGCTACATCGAGGCCGGCGATCTCGGCAAGCGCAAGGCGATCACCTCGTTCAACGACGAGTACTGGATCAAGGGCGTCGAAGAGGCGGTCAAGCATTCCTGGTACAACTACGACAAGGACGGTGCGCTGCATCCCTACAAGGGTCAGACGGTGCCGAACTACACCGACTTCAAGGACGACGCCAAGTATTCATGGCTCAAGTCGCCGACCTTCTACGGCAAGACCGCCCAGGTGGGCCCACTGGCTCGCGTGCTGAACGGGCTGGCCGCCGGCCATGCGGCGACCACCCAGTACGCCACCGCGACGCTGGATACGGTTTCCGCGCTCGCGAAGACCAAGGTTGGTCTGGATGCGATGCATTCGACCATCGGGCGTCACGCGGCGCGCGCCATCACCTGCTGCGTCAATGTCGATCTGCTTGCCGAGCAATGGACAGCCCTGATCGGCAACATGGGCAAAGGCGACCTCAAGACCTTCAACAGGCCGGTGTTCCCCAAGGACGAGGTGATGGGAGTCGGTATTCATGAGGCGCCGCGCGGCGCGCTGTCGCACTGGGTGGTCATCGACAACGGCAAGATCAAGAACTACCAGTGCGTGGTGCCCTCGACCTGGAACGCCTGTCCGCGCAACGACAAGGACGAGCCGGGGCCGTACGAGGCCTCGCTGGTCGACACGCCGATCGCGGATGCGGAGAAGCCACTGGAGGTGCTGCGCACGGTGCACTCCTTCGACCCGTGCATCGCCTGCGCGATCCACCTGACCGACAAGGACGGAGCAGCGTTTACGGTCAAGGCGGCTTGATCACGGGTAGCATAAGCGGGCCGGCACATGCCGGCCCGCTGTTTTTAGCGTGAAACAGCTCGTTCGAAGCGACTGGTGACAGTCGAGCGAAGCGAGCTGACTAGTAGCTCCCCGCGAGGGGAGGATGGGAGGGGCGGGCCTTCAATTCGCCTTTCCGTGTTTCATTGCCAGGGGTGCCGTGTCACCACTGCATAAAGGTTAGAGGCATCCCTTAAATGCGCGCAGTCGTGCTCGGTATCGGCAACACCATTCTCAGCGACGAGGCCGCAGGGGTGCGCGCGGTTGAAGCGCTGGAGCGGGCATACAGGCTGCCGGAGAACGTGCTGCCGATCGATGGCGGCACGTCAGGGATGGAGATGATCGAGGATCTGTCCAACCTGGATTTTCTGATCGTCCTCGATGTCGTCAAGACGGGCGCCGCGCCGGGCACGGTGGTAAAGATTGCCGGCAACGAGATTCCGGTGTTTTTTCGCAGGAAGTTGTCGCCGCACCAGATCGCCCTGCCGGACGTGCTGGCCAGCCTCGAACTGCTCGATGCCATACCGAAGGAAATCATCGTGCTGGGCGTCGAGCCGATTTCGCTCGAACTCGGCATGGAGATGACGCCGACGATAGCCGAGAAAATCCCCGTGCTGGTCGCCATGGCGGCGGCCGAACTGCTCTCACGCGGTTACGCGCTCGAAGCTCTGACCGCGGCGGTCGATTGACATGTCGCCATGTGTTTAGCCGCCCCCTCCCGCGTTCTTGAAGTCCGTGACGGCATGGCGCTTACCGAGTGTTTTGGCCAGAGGCGCGAGGTGAGCCTGCTGTTGATGGACGAAGAGGTCGCGGTGGGCGACTACCTGTTGATCCAGGCCGGCGGTTTTGCCTTCGAGCGGGTCGAACCGGAGCGTGCCACCGAGGCGCTCGCGCTGATTGAGCAGATCATGACGCAAGGGGGTGATGCTCGCCAATGGGGCGATAGTTCCGAAGCCGCATGAACTTCCGCATCCATGACCGCAGCCCCGCCGATGCGGTGGAAGAGGCGTTCTTCCGGATCCAGCAGGAGCAGATGGCGGATGTCCCGATCCTCAATCCGGCGTTGTCCGTGGAAGCCGTCGATTTCCAGCGCTGGCAGGGGCACTGGCTTGGAATTGTGGTTACGCCCTGGTGCATGAGCATGCTGCTGGTGCCAGGCAGCGCTGAAAACTGGGTCTCCACAGGTGACAACCAGCGCCGTTTCGTCAGGTTTCCGGCGGGTGATTTCGCTTTTCTGGGCAGCGAAGAAGCGGAAGTCGGCGAGTACCAGAGTTGTCCGCTGTTTTCGCCGATGGGCAAGTTTGCCAGCCAGTCAGAGGCGACGATGACCGCGCGTGCTTCGATGATCGCCTTGTTGACGCCCCCCAAGCAAGCCCATGAGGTCGCCAGCGACAAAAAACCAGCGGACGGACCCTCGCTTTCGCGCCGCCGCTTCCTCGCTTTGCGGTAACCTTCGGGTCTCGGTTTTTTCCGCGGACAACAAAGGAGCTTGCGCATGTCGGGTATCGCTGAATTCAATATCGCCTCGAATGTCCAGACGGATCATGAACACCAGGTACAGCTCGGGCTGTTGCAGGCGCTGTGTACCGCTGCCAGGGAGAATCCCGACGCCGAGGCGGTGGCGGAGGTTCTCGAGCAGTTGATGGCCTACAGCGAGGCGCATTTCACGTCCGAAGAGCTGCTGATGCGGATGAAAAGCTATGACGATTACGAAGATCACCTCAGCGATCACAGCCACATGCTGGAAGTCCTGCTGGAGATCGCCGCCGACCATGCCGCGGGGAACTCTTCGCTGGTAGCGGGCAAGACCGAGCAGGTCCTGGCCTTCATCGGCCATCACATCGACACCCGCGACCGGCGTTTCGCCGAGTACTTGCGCAACGGGATGTAGCGGATGCACGAAATGTCGCTCGCGGAGGGCGTATTGCAGTTGATCGAGGATGCGGCCCGCGAGCAGCAGTTTGGGAAAGTCACCACGGTCTGGCTGGAAATCGGCCAGCTTTCCGGGGTCGAGGTCGAGGCCATGAGCTTCTGCTTCGACGTCGTGACGCGCGACAGCATCGCTGACGGCGCGCGCCTGGAAATCATTGCCCTGCCGGGCACCGGCTGGTGCATGAAGTGCGCGATGACCGTGCCGATGGCCGAGGTTTTTGGCGAATGTCCGCAGTGCGGCGGGCATCAGATGCAGGTGACCGGCGGTACCGAAATGCGGGTCAAGGAACTTGAAGTGGCGTAGGAGGACGGCAATGTGTACGACTTGTGGCTGCGGCACCGGGGAAGTGAAGATCGACGGGGATGCCGCCGAACATTCGCATCACGAACACGATCACGTGCACGCCGACGGCACCGCGTACAGCCATGCCCACCAGCACATGGCGGGCGAGGCGCACCAGCACCCGCATGCCCGCAGCTACACGCCGGCGCATGCCCATGCTCCCGGCATCAGCAGCAAGCGCATGGTGCAGATCGAGCAGGACATCCTTGCCAAGAACAATGCGTATGCGGCGCAAAACCGCCGGCGCCTGGCGGATCGCGGCGTTTTCGCGCTGAACCTCGTCTCCAGCCCCGGCTCGGGCAAGACCACGCTGCTGGTCAAGTCCATCGAACTGCTCAAGGGCCGGCAGTGCATGGCCGTGATCGAAGGCGACCAGCAGACCAGCCAGGATGCCGAACGCATTCGCGCGACCGGCGCGCCGGCGATCCAGATCAATACCGGCAAGGGCTGCCATCTCGACGCGCACATGGTCGGCCATGCCATGGAAAAGCTCGAATTGCCCGACGATTCGCTGCTGATGATCGAAAACGTCGGCAACCTGGTTTGCCCGGCGGCCTTCGACCTGGGCGAAGCGCACAAGGTGGTGATCCTCTCCGTCACCGAAGGCGAGGACAAGCCGATCAAATACCCCGACATGTTTCGCGCCGCGACCCTGATGCTGATGAACAAGTGCGACCTGCTGCCGCATCTGAGTTTCAGCGTCGCGCGGGCCATCGATTACGCGCGCCGGGTGAATCCGGGAATCGAAGTGATTGAAGTGTCGGCCACCACGGGCGAGGGCATCGAGGCCTGGCTGGACTGGATCGAACGCGGTGCGATCGAGGCGCGCGCCCGGCGTCAGGACACCGTCGACAGCCTGAAGCGCCGCGTTGCGCAACTCGAAGGCCAACTTGCGGCAAGGAGCGCCTGACGCCATGAACGCCCTGGGCCATGTCCTGCCCGGCTGCGTGGAGCATCAGCTTGAGCTGGCGCGTCCTGCGCCGCCCTTGCTGGCCATGGGCGCGTGGTTCAAGAACACGCTGTGCCTGACGCAGGGCAAGCAGGCCTGGGTCTCCCACACGGTGGGCGACCTGTTCCAGGCCGAAGCCTGCCTGGCCCATGAAGCGACGGCACGCGAGCTGTTGCAGATGCTTCAGGCGAGCGGCGGGAACCCGGTCGCGATTGCCCATGACCTGCACCCGGATTTGCACTCAACGCGCTTTGCGGTGCAATTGGCGGCGGAACTCGACGTCGAGGCCATCGGTGTCCAGCATCACCATGCCCACATCGCGGCAATTGCCGCCGAACACGGCATCAGCGGCCCGGTACTGGGGCTGGCGCTGGATGGGGTCGGCCTGGGCACGGACGGCCAGGCCTGGGGCGGAGAACTTCTCCGCGTCGATGGCGCCGGCTTCGAGCGCCTCGGCCATCTGCGTCCGCTGGCATTGCCCGGCGGCGACCGTGCCGCACGCGATCCCTGGCGCATGGCGGCCGCCGTGCTTTTCGATCTGGGCCGCGGCGAGGAAATCGCCGAGCGTTTTGCCGATCAGGCGGGCGCAGGGATCGTCGCGGCGATGCTGGCCAAGGGATTGAACAGCCCGCGGACTTCCAGCATGGGCCGGGTCTTCGATGCCGCAGCGGGGCTGCTGGGGATTTGTCCGAAAATGGAATTCGAGGCCGAGGCCGCGATTGCCCTGGAGCGGAGCGCGACCGACTACATCGCGGTGCATGGCTGGCCCGCGCCGCTGGAAGGCGGCTGGCTTGTCGGCGCCAATGGCGAACTGGATCTGCTGCCCCTGTTGGGCGCCTTGTCCGCGGAACCGGATACCGGCTATGGGGCTGCGCTGTTTCACGCCACGCTGCTGGCGGCCTTGCTGCACTGGGTCGCGCGGGCTGCCGAGGCGACAGGGATCGAACGCCTGGCCTGCGGCGGCGGCTGCTTTTTCAACAAGCTGTTGCGTTCGGGGCTGCTTGAGAAGATCCCGCCCAGCGGCATCGAACTGCTGATGCCGCGCAAACTGCTGCCCGGCGATACGGCGATTTCACTGGGCCAGGCCTGGGTCGCACTGCATACCGTGGAGAAACAATGACGACCTTTACCCCATCCCCTTTCTCGCAGAAAGCGGTGACATCGGTTCAGCCGCTGGGCGGCTTCCATGCTTATGGCTTCATCCGCCCCTGGGGCGGCCCGGCGGGCGGCTGACCATGTGTCTGGCGATTCCCGTCAAGGTTGTGGAAGTCGGCGCCGGTGATACGGCGATTGTCGATCTCGGCGGCGTCCGGAAGGAGATCTCGCTGGCACTGCTGACGGATGTGCAGGTCGGCGACTACGTGATCCTGCATGTCGGCTATGCATTGAGCAAACTCGATCCGGAAGAAGCGGAAAAGACGCTGGCGCTGTTTGCCGAGATGAACGAGGCGGGGTCAATCGGGGAAACCGCGGCGGCGTGAAATACATCGACGAATTCCGCGATGGCGAACTGGCAAGGAACCTGGCGCTGAGCATCGCCGCCGAGGTCGAGCCTGGACGCAGCTACAGTTTCATGGAGTTCTGCGGCGGCCATACCCACGCGATTTCCCGCTACGGTCTTGCCGACCTGCTGCCGCCGACGATACGCATGGTGCATGGCCCCGGCTGCCCGGTTTGCGTGCTGCCGATCGGCCGCGTGGACATGGCGATCGATCTTGCGCTGAACCATGGCGTGATCCTGTGCACCTATGGCGACACGCTGCGCATCCCGGCCTCCGACGGCTTGTCCTTGATGAAGGCGAAGGCCGGGGTTGGCAACAAGTGCGGAGACATCCGCATGGTGTATTCGACCATCGATGCGCTGCAGATCGCGCGCGACAATCCGACGCGCGAGGTGGTGTTCTTCGCCATCGGCTTCGAGACCACCACGCCACCGACCGCCATCGCCATCCAGGTGGCACAGGCCGAGGGCCTGGGCAATTTCAGCGTGCTCTGCTGCCACGTCCTGACGCCGTCGGCCATCGGCAACATCCTCGAATCGCCGGAGGTTCGGCAGTGGGGCACGGTGCCGCTGGACGGCTTCATCGGGCCCGCGCATGTATCCACGGTGATCGGCAGCCGGCCCTA
This sequence comes from Sulfuritalea sp., assembly GCA_016712985.1. Lineage (GTDB taxonomy): Bacteria > Pseudomonadota > Gammaproteobacteria > Burkholderiales > Rhodocyclaceae > Sulfuritalea. Next base: position 42,952 of record JADJQA010000033.1, read on the forward strand.
CGAATTCTTCGCCGAGGAATACCGCAAGCCGGTGGTGATCGCCGGCTTCGAGCCCTTGGACGTGATGCAGGCCATCCTGATGCTGGTGCGGCAGGTCAACCAAGGCCGCGCCGAGGTCGAAAACGAGTTCTCGCGCGCCGTCAGCCGCGACGGCAACCTGAAGGCGCAGGACCGCGTCGCCGAGGTCTTCGAGCTGCGCCGCGAATTCGAGTGGCGCGGGCTTTCAGTGCTGCCATATTCGGCGCTGAAGATCAGGCAGAAGTACGCTGCCTTCGATGCCGAGCGGCGCTTCAGTCTGGACTATCGCTCGGTGCCCGACAACAAAGCCTGCGACTGCGGTGCAATCCTGCGCGGCGTGAAGAAACCGCAGGACTGCAAGCTGTTCGGCACGGTGTGTACGCCGGAGAATCCCATCGGTTCCTGCATGGTCAGTTCGGAAGGCGCCTGCGCTGCGTATTACAGCTTTGGACGCTTTCGCGATGCGCAAAGGGATCAGGCATTCGCGCTCGCTGGGAGATAATTGCCCGCTCCGGGGTGTCAAGGTGACGACGTGAAGAATCAGTATTTCGGCGACAAACGCGACCTTTTCAAATTTGACCTTGTGCTCGACGTAATGGCAGCGACGGGTCTTGCCGCGCTCACCTACGTTCCCATGCTTACCCTTCCCGACGACAGGAATCACGGCAGGCTGACGCCTCGGGCCCTTGGGGGGCGAAGGACTGCCCTGTTCGATTTTCTCCGGAGCGTACGGGAGGAGGGCCGCGCGGACATTCGGGAGCTGCGCTCGTTTTTCAGCCAGCTATCCGGATTTCGGTACCTACCGTACCGTGATGGGCTGGACGTAGGGCAATATGCGCCCGAGTCCCGCGACGAGTATTTCGCCGAAATTCCGGATGACTTGCTTGTCGGTTCGTGCGTATTGCTGGATCCCGATATCGGACTCGAGCGCGACGCCGCCGTTATGAAGAGATCCGGACTGGACAAGTACCTGTACCTCGGTTCACTGTGGGACATGTTTGTGCGAAGCGCAGACGGCGTGGTTCTGGTCTACCAGCATCTTCAGAACAACGCTCATCTCCGACTGGGCCAGATTGCGCGCGATATCAAAACAATTTCCCGTCGTCTGAAGCTGAAATCCGTGCCATTCATCAGGGATGGCGACGTTGCCTTCTATCTCGTTTCCAAGGATCCATGGCTTGCCCAAAAGGGTGCAGTGGCTTTTTCCACGCAGGCCGACAAGACGGGACGACTGCGCGAGCATGCGACCGAAGTCCTGCGGGTGGCTTTGAGCTTGCTCGGTAAGGTCGAAGGTGTTTCGATCTGGCGCTGTTCGGTTCTGTTGCACGCAGTGAGCACACCGCGGCCAGCGACGTGGATGTCCTTGTACGCTTCCACAACCCGGCGACCCTGCGCGGATATTTTTCCGTCCAGACAATGCTGGAGTCCATGCTCGGTCGCGAGGTCGATCTGGTGACGGATAAAGCGCTACGGCCGGAACTGCGTTCCTATGTCGAACGGGATGCGATCCATGCCGCGTGACTGGCTGATATTCTTCGACGACAGGATCGCTTGCGGCGAGAAGTTGCATGAATACCACGCGCGTACCGACCGCATCGAGTTCGATAGAAGTGGCATGGCCTTCGATGCGATGGTGAGGAACGTCGAAGTCCTTGGCGAAGCGGCGGTAAGACTCCCGGAAATTGTGCGTGGTGAAATTCCGGCGGTGCCATGGGCGGCGATCATAGGTATGCGACACCGTCTTGCGCATGCATATTTCGGCATCGATCCAGACATTCTTTGGGACGTAATGGATATCGAGGTGCCGTCGCTGCACAAGGAGTTGCTGGCGTATCGCGCCAGGGTGAGCAGCGGAGATGAAGAGTGAAACGCGGCTACGTAAAGGTGCTGGACCTCAAGCAGGGCCGCGTCGATCTGACGCACGGCTCCGGCGGTCGATCGATGGTGCAACTGATTTCCGAACTGTTTGCCAAACATCTGGGCAATGAATACCTGGGGCAGGGCGACGATGGCGCCGTGTTGCCGGCGCCGACTGTCGCCGACGGCCGTCCCGGACGGCTGGTGATATCCACCGACTGCCACGTCGTCTCGCCGCTGTTTTTCCCCGGTGGCGACATCGGCTGCCTGTCGGTGCATGGAACGGTCAATGATGTCGCCGTGATGGGCGCCACGCCGCTGTACCTTGCCGCAGGCTTCATCCTCGAAGAAGGATTCCCGCTGGCCGACCTGGCGCGCATCGTCGAATCCATGGCGCGCGCGGCGCAGGAGGCCGGTGTGCCGGTCGTGACGGGCGACACCAAGGTAGTCGAGCGCGGCAAGGGCGATGGCGTGTTCATCACCACCACCGGTGTCGGCGTGCTGCCCGATGGACTCGAACTCGGCGGCAGCCGGGCGCGGCCGGGCGATGCGGTGATCGTGTCGGGTTCTCTGGGTGACCACGGCGTGGCGATCATGAGCAAGCGCGAGAACCTGTCCTTCGACGCGCCGATCGAATCCGATAGCGCCGCGCTGCACGGCCTGGTCGCCGCAATGCTGGCTACCGGCGCCGAACTGCATTGCCTGCGCGATCCGACGCGGGGCGGGTTGGCGGCGACGCTCAACGAAATCGCCGGTCAATCCGGTGTCGGCATGATGCTCCAGGAGAAGGCGATTCCGATAAAGCCGGTGGTCGCCGCGGCCTGCGAATTCCTCGGACTCGATCCGCTCTACGTCGCCAACGAGGGAAAACTGATTGCCATCTGCGCCGCCCGGGACGCGGAGCGCCTGCTTGCCGAAATGCGCGCCCATCCGCTGGGACGGGAGGCCGCCCTGATCGGCGCGGTCATCGCCGACGATCACCACTTCGTCCAGCTCACCACCGCCTTCGGCGGCCGTCGCATCGTCGATTGGCTGGCGGGCGACCAGTTGCCGAGGATCTGCTGAGCGGATTGCCGATGCGCATCCTGCTCCTGACCCACGCCTTCAACAGCCTGGCGCAGCGCCTGCAGGCGGAGTTGCACGAACGTGGGCATGAAGTATCGATCGAGTTCGACATCGCTGACAGCGTGGCAGAAGAAGCGGTGGCGCTGTTCAAGCCGCAACTGATCGTCGCCCCCTATCTGCGGCGGGCGATTCCCGAGTCGATCTGGTCCCGGCACGTTTGCCTGATCGTCCATCCGGGCATCATCGGCGACCGCGGGCCGTCGGCGCTGGACTGGGCGCTACAGGCCGGAGAAGCCGAGTGGGGTGTCACCGTGTTGCAGGCCGAAGCGGAGATGGATGCCGGACCGATCTGGGCCAGTGCGGTGTTTCCGCTGCGTGCGGCGAAGAAGTCGAGTGTCTATCGCAATGAAGTGGCGCAGGCCGCCGTGACGGCGGTGCTGCAGGCGGTGGAGCGCTTTGCCGCCGGCGATTTCACGCCGACGCCGCTGGCGGCTTGCAGCGCGGTGCGCGGCAGGCTGCGACCGTTGATGAAGCAGTCCGAGCGCACCATCGACTGGCAGCGCGATGACACAGCGACCGTGCTGCGAAAGATCCATGCCGCCGACGGCTTTCCCGGCGTGGCCGACAGTTTGTTCGGCGAAGCCTGCCACCTCTTCGACGCCTGGCCGGAGGCCGCCCTGCGCGGTGCGTCGGACGCCAAACCGGGTGACATGCTGGCGCGGCGCGAAACCGCCTTGCTGCGCCGAACCCGCGATGGCGCGCTATGGATTGGTCATGCAAAGCGTGCAGGCGGCTTCAAGCTGCCGGCGACGCTGGCTTTCGCCGCCGAGTCGGCCGCGCTGCCGGAAGCACCGTTGGGGAACTGGTGGCGGGCCGATGGCGAAACCTGGCAGGACATCGCTTATGAGGAGAGCGATGGCGTGGGCTTCCTCCATTTCGAGTTCTACAATGGCGCCATGTCGACTTTCCAGTGCGAGCGCCTGCGCTCTGCCTTGTCATGGGCCAGGCAGCGGCCGGTAAAGGTGCTGGTGTTGATGGGCGGCGCCGATTTCTGGTCCAATGGCATTCATCTCAACGTGATCGAAGCGGCAAGTTTGGGTGAAGGGTCGCCGGCCGACGAGTCCTGGAACAACATCAATGCGATGAACGATCTGGCGCGCGAGTTGATAGAAACCGACGGACAGATCACCGTGGCCGCATTGGCCGGCAATGCCGGGGCAGGCGGCTGTTTTCTGGCACGGGCGGCGGATCTGGTGTGGGCGCGGGAAGGCGTGATGCTCAATCCGCATTACAAGAACATGGGCAACCTCTACGGTTCGGAATACTGGACCTACCTGCTGCCGCGTCGCCTCGGCGAGCAGGGCGTGGGTGAGAGAAGCCGGGCGCTCATGCGCAATCGCCAGCCTCTGACGGCCCTGCGCGCAGCGCAAACGGGATTCACCGATGCCTGCCTGGCCGGCGACATCGATACTTTTCGCATCGATGTGGCACGCCACGCGGCCGAAATCGCGGCGGCCTCCGATCTCGCGGAGCGACTGACGGAGAAACGCGAGCGTCGGGTGCGGGATGAAGCGGAGAAGCCGCTGGCCGCCTATCGGGAAGAAGAGCTGGCACACCTGCGGCGCAATTTCTACGGCTTCGATCCAAGCTACCACGTGGCCCGCCACCACTTCGTGCGCAAATCGCCGGCGTCGTGGACACCGCGGCACCTCGCACGCCACCGCGACCTGGACTGGAGGGTGCCGGCATGAAACCCCGTGCGCCGCTGACCGTACTCGTGGTCGACGATGAACTGCGTTCGCTGGAAGCCCTGCGCCGCACGCTGGAAGAGGATTTCACCGTACTCAGCGCCTCCTCCGCCGAGGAAGGCGAACTCATCATGGGTCGCGAGTTCGTGCAGATCGTGCTGTCCGACCAGCGCATGCCCGGCACCCAGGGCGTCGAGTTCCTGCGCCGGGTGCGCGCCCAGTGGCCGGACACGGTGCGCCTGATCCTTTCCGGCTATACCGATGCCGAGGACATCATTTCCGGCATCAACGACGCCGGCATCTGGCAGTACCTGCTGAAGCCCTGGCATCCCGACCAGTTGTTGCTGACGCTGAAAAGTGCGGCCGAGCTGTGGCGCCTGCAGCAGGAGAACCAGCGGCTTTCGCTGGAACTCCGTGACACCCCGCAGCAGCTCGCGCAGCGGGTGGCCGACCGGCGCAGCAAGGTCCGCGCCCAATCCGGCTTCGATCGCCTGACGCGCGCAGCGGACAGTCCCTTGAACGAGATCTGCGAGCTGGCGCAAAAGATCGCGGGGCACGAACTTTCAGTGTTGGTGACAGGAGAATCGGGCACCGGAAAGGAGTTGCTGGCGCGCGCCATCCACTATGCCAGCGAGCGTGCCGAGCGACCCTTCGTGGTCGAGAACTGTGGCGCCATGCCGGATACCCTGCTCGAAGCCGAGCTGTTCGGCCACAAGCGCGGCGCCTTCACCGGCGCCCATGAAGACCGCATCGGCTTGTTTCAGCAGGCCGACGGCGGCACCCTGTTTCTCGACGAGATCGGCGACACTTCGCCGGCCTTTCAGGTCAAGCTGTTGCGCGCGCTGCAGGAAGGCGAAGTGCGCCCGGTGGGCAGTCCGCGTTCCGTGTCGGTGGATGTCCGAATAATCGCGGCGACCAACCGCAACCTCGAAGCCGATGTCGCCAGCGGGCGCTTCCGCCAGGATCTTTACTACCGGATCGCCGGCATCACCTTCTACATGCCTGCGCTGCGCGAGCGACCGCAGGACATTCCGCTGATCGTCGCCGCGATGTTCAAGGAGTCGGCGAACCCGCGGAGTCATTGCCACGCGGCGGCGAGCGGACGACAATTTTCCGCTGCGGCGATGAAGTGCCTGGCCGCCTATCGCTGGCCGGGGAATGTACGCGAGCTGCAAAACGAAGTATTGCGTGCGCTGGCACTGGGCGAAGGCGACATGCTCGATGCCGGGCTGTTCTCGCCGTGCGTGCGCCAGTCGGCGGGATCGAGCAGAACGGCGGCGCCGGCATTCGACGCCGAAGTTGCGACGCTCAAGGAGCGTGTCGATCAGGTCGAAGCGCAGGTGATTGGCGAGGCGCTGCAACGGCATGGCGGCAACAAGACCCGCGTCGCCGAAGAACTCGGGCTGACGCGCGTCGGTCTGCGCATGAAGCTTTCCCGGCTGGGACTCGGAGGCAGCGAATGATGAACCTGCTTTGGCTCCAATCAGGCGGCTGCGGCGGTTGCACCCTGTCGTGGCTGGGCAGCGAACACGGGTCGTTGTTCCGCGTGCTGGCGGACGAAGGCATTGAACTGCTCTGGCATCCCAGCGTTTCCGGAGGCGGGGGTGGACGAAGCGCGCGACCTGATCGACCAATGCGTTTCCGGCGCTACCGCGGTGGATGTGCTGTGCATCGAAGGCTCGCTGCTGCGGGGACCGCGCGGCACGGGCGGCTTTCATCGCTTCGGCGGCGGCGCCAAGCCGATGATCGAGTGGGTGCGGCAGATCGCCGCTCGCGCAAGGCACGTGGTCGCCATCGGCAGTTGTTCCTCCTGGGGCGGCATCACGGCCGCTGGCATCAACCCGACCGATGCCTGCGGCCTGCAGTACGACGGCGAGGCTGGCGGCGGCCTGCTCGGGCCGGACTTCCGCGATCCCGGCGGTCTGCCGGTGATCAATGTCGCCGGCTGTCCGCCCCATCCCGACTGGATTACCGAAACCCTGGCGGCGCTGGCGCACGGCAGCCTGCGCGCCGAGCACCTCGACGACTACGGGCGCCCGCGGTTTTTCGCCGATCAACTGGTGCATCACGGCTGCCCGCGCAACGAGTATTACGAATTCAAGGCCAGCGCACACAAACCCTCGGACCAGGGATGCCTGATGGAGCAGCTCGGCTGCAAGGGCACGCAGGCGCATGCCGACTGCAATCAGCGCCTGTGGAATGGCGAAGGATCGTGCCTGCGCGGCGGTTACGCCTGCATCCGTTGCACCGATCCCGGCTTCGAGGAACCGGGCCACGCGTTTTCCACGACGCCGAAGATCGCCGGGATTCCCCTGGGCCTGCCTTCCGACATGCCAAAGGCATGGTTCATCGCGCTGGCGGCGCTCTCCAAGTCGGCGACACCGGCGCGGGTGCGCGAGAACGCGACGGCCGATCACATGCTGCGTGCGCCTTCGGTCAAGCGCACCAAAAAATGAGTACCCCCCCGAAAACGCCACTTCGCTGCGTTCTCCCCCCAGGGGGCCAGGTGCTTTGCATGCCTGGGATTCCCCTTCGGCGGCAGGCAACACTTGGGACGGCCCGGCGTGTCTCCTGAGAGTACTCGACGCATCGTCGGCCCCTTCAACCGTGTCGAAGGCGATCTCGAAATCACCCTCGACATCGCCGAAGGGCGCATCGCGGCGGCCTACGTCAATTCGCCGCTGTATCGTGGCTTCGAGCAGATCCTGCAGGGCAAGATGCCGGCCGATGCGCTGGTGCTGGTGCCGCGCATCTGCGGTATTTGTTCGGTCGCCCAATCGGCCGCATCGGCTCTCGCGCTGGCAGACGCGGCGGGCATCGAGCCGCCGAAGAACGGCCGGCTGGCGGCCAACCTGACGCTGGCCACCGAGAACCTGGCCGACCACCTGACGCACTTCTACCTGTTCTTCATGCCTGACTTCGCTCGCGCCGACTATGCGGGTCGCCCCTGGCACGCGGCGACGGTCGAGCGCTTTCGCGCCACGGTGGGCAGCGCGCCGAACCAGGTTCTGCCGGCACGGGCCCGCTTCATGCAGATGATGGGGCTGCTGGCGGGCAAATGGCCGCATACGCTGGCGGTGCAGCCGGGCGGCTCGACGCGGCCCTTGCAGAGTTCGGAGATCTTTCGCCTGCACCGAACCCTGCGTGAATTTCGCGAATTCCTCGAGACCGTCACGTTCGGCGCAAGGCTCGACGAAGTCGCCGTGATCGCCGGTCGCGCCCAACTGGATGTTTGGCGGGCACGGCCTGGCGGCGGCGATTTGCGGGCATTTCTGGCCATCGCCGAGGATCTCGATCTGTGGCATCTGGGGCGTGGCACGGATCGCTTCATGAGCTACGGCTGCTACCGCGAAGAGGATCGGCGGCTCTTCCCGGCGGGGCTGTGGCATGGGGCAGCCTCCGCGCTCGACATCGCGGCGATCGACGAGGACATCACCCACGCGTGGTATGCCGCCGCCGGCCTGCCGCAGCATCCCGCGACGGGCAGCACCTTGCCGGTAGCGGAGAAGGACGGCGCCTATTCCTGGTGCAAGGCGCCACGCCTGGCCGGGCAGGTGGTGGAAACCGGCGCACTGGCGCGCCAGGTGGTGGCCGGCCACCCGCTGGCGCGCGACATGATTGAAGGCCATGGCGGCAGCGTAGCCGCCCGCGTCGTGGCGCGCTTGCTGGAACTGGCGCTGGTGCTGCCGGCCATGGAACGCTGGCTGACTGAACTGTCGCCCGGCGAGCCCTGGTGCATCACCGCGCCAACCGCCGAGGAAACCTTGGGCGTCGGGCTCATCGAAGCGGCTCGGGGATCGCTTGGCCACTGGATCACGGTGCGACGCGGCCGCATTCACAATTACCAGATCATCGCGCCGACCACATGGAACTTTTCGCCGCGCGACGCCGCTGGCCAACCCGGTGCGCTGGAGCAGGCGCTGGCGGGGCTGCCGGCCAGTGCCACCAAGGCCTTGCCTGCGGCGATCCATCACGTGGTGCGCAGCTTCGATCCCTGCATGGTGTGTACGGTGCATTGAAAACAGGTCAAGACAACAAACCTTCCGCATCGGTGGCGTAACCCATGACGACAACGACTCTGTGAACTTTTGCCAACCGCAATCTTGCGGTTCCTCCCGCCACAGCCTGGTAGCTCTCCGACCTCGGCGAATATCGCGGCAAACAGGAGCTTTACATCCGGCAGTCGCCGCAAAGACTCAAGGCCCTGCGTGAGCATGCCCGCGATGGCAATGGCCGGGTGTCTCGCCTGCTGTGGCCCATAGGGAATCAAAGTCGGCACCTTGTATGGGATTGACGGGCGTGCACAGGTCAAGGATACTTTGCCGGTGCGGTTGAATATCCAGTCCCTCCTTAGTTCCTGCCCTGTCGGCCGCCGTGCGCGCTCCTTGCGATGCCCGCGCCTGAGGCCGCGCCGGGCAGTTTCCTTGATCGTCTTCGCATCATGAACCACTCCCTTCTCGCGGGTCTCTTCGAACTGATTGATCTGGCGGAACTGGTTCCCGCTTCGCACGCCGCCTACCGGCCGCTGGTGAGGGATGGCCTGCTGTATTTCCTCGAAGGACTGGAACCCGCGCGACTCGATGCGATTGTCGCCGAACAGCTCGCCTTGCCGCCCGTGATCCGGTCCGCCCTGCGTCTGGTGGTCCTGTTCAGGCGCTGTCCGACGCTGCACAAGCTGGGCCAGGTCGTCGCCCACGACCGGCGGCTGGATCCGGAACTCCGCGAACGACTCCAGGAACTCGAATCGACCGGGTCGCCCACTCCGATCGGCGATCTCGACATTGCGCTGCGGCGCGAACTCGGCGCTGTCGCGAATCTCGAGATCGGTGTCTGGCGCGAGTCGGTGACGGCCAGGCCGCAGCGCGGCGTACTGAAAATCCTGCGCGAGGGAATTGTCGACAAGCTGCACGAGGAGCTGGCGATTTTTGCCGAGATCGGTTCATACCTCGAGGAACGCCGCCTGCATTACGGGCTGCCCGAGTTCGACTACGCCGGCGCGCTGGACAGCGTTTCCCGGCTGCTGGCCAACGAGGTGCGCCTCGACCACGAGCAGCGCAACCTTGACGTGGCGGGGCGCTTCTATGCCGGCTCGCCGGCCGTCCTGGTGCCCCGGTTGTTTCCGTTCTGCACCGACAGCATCACGGCAATGGAGCGCGTCGATGGCGTCAAGGTCACCGAATCGGGACTGACACCGGCGGGCCGCCGACGGATCGCGGAAACCCTCGCCGGCGCCTTGCTGGCGAAGCCGCTGTGGTCGCGTGCGGAAACCGGGGTGGTGTTCCACGCCGACCCGCACGCCGGCAATCTTCACGTGACACAGGACGGTCGCGTCGCAATCCTCGACTGGGCGCTGGTCGCGGAGATCGACAAGCGCCAGCGGGAAGCGGCGATACAGATCATCGTCGGCGCCGTCACGCTCGATGTCGAGAGAATCTGCCGGGCGCTGGAGGAACTCGGCGAGCCGCTCGATCCCGAGGGGATCAAGCAGGCGGTTTCGGCCGCCGTGGAGCAGGTCCGCCGCGGCAAATTTCCCGGCATCGGATGGCTTACCGCGCTGCTCGACCAGTTGGCGGCGGGCCGCATGCTGCGCTTTCCCGAGGCGGTGATCCTGTTCAGGAAAGCCCTGCTGACCCTTTCAGGCGTCATCGCCGACGTTTCCGGACGCGCCGTCGATCGATTCCGTGGTCATGCTGTCGGGATGGTTTGATTTTCTCGGCGGACTGCCCTACCGGCCGACGGCGGCCGTCGACTCGCGCAGCCATGGCGCGCACCTGTCGAACGTCGACCTCTTCGGTCTGTGGGCCGGCCTGCCGGCGACCGCGGCCCGCTTCTGGACCGGACGCTAGCACGCCTTTCCGGCGTTCGGAACACTGCTCATTGCAGCGCGTCGGGCAGGTTCAGGTTGATCACCAGTACGCGGCTTCCGAGCATCACGATGCTGCCCGCGGTGCGATCGTTGCCGGTGTCGCTGTACTCGAAGCCATACACGCGACGGAGGCGCGAAACGCCATCGTCATCGCGAGCCAGGCCGACCCGCTGGATGGCGACGGTGTCATCGAGCAGCAGCAGGCGCTCCGAGTTGCAGGCGGATTTGGCCGCCGCCACCGCCATCTCGCGTGCCTTGAGGCTGTCGAGCCACAGCCAGGGGATGGCGCCAAGCAGCAGAAGCCCGAGGAGGTCAAGCAGGTCCATGGGCGGAGCCTACCCGAAATCCCCGGTCCGGTCCCCGGACCAAACCAGTCTCGTGTCGATCCGTTGCTGCTTGAGCCGGGCGTAATGGACCGGCGCCACGATGACCCTCCGGTTGCCCGAAGTCGGCTTCCATGACCGGCATGGCCAGTGGCAGTTTCCGGGATTGCGCGGCGAGGAGCCAGGACGCTTGCCGGATGCGGTCGCCGCGCAGCGCAAGAATGCTGGTCACGTACGCCAAGGGTAGGGTACATTTCAACGATGAAAGAAAAGTCCACTTCCGGTTCCGCGACCTCGCAGGGCGGCACGGTCGGCGAACCGCGTTCGGCGCTGACCGTCGAAATGCTGGCAGCCGCCGCCGGGGCGTCGGCCGAGGACGGCATCTGGCTCGACGTGATTCGCAAGATGGACGAGGTCTATAACGACCTGCTCCAGTATGAGGTCGCGCTGGAAGAGAAGAACGCCAGGCTGGAGGATACCCAACAGTTCATTTCTTCGGTGCTGACCTCGATGTCGGATCTCCTGATCGTCTGCAGCCGCGCCGGCGTGATCGAAAGCGTCAACGACGCGCTGGCTTCGCTGCTGGGCGTCGATGCCGCTGCGCTGCACGGGCGGACCGTGTTCGATCTGTTCGCCGACGAGGAGTCGCGCCAGCGCGCCGGACGCCTGTTCGCCGACCCGAGCAGCCACGCCGTCGAGGATGTCGAGATACAGTTGAAGGCCGCCAACGGCAGCGCGATTCCGGTTTCGCTGAACTGCACGCCACGCTACAACAGCGTGGGCAAGATGCTCGGCCTGGTCATCACCGGCCGCCCGGTGGGCGAACTGCGGCGCGCCTATCAGGCGCTGCGCCGTGCCCACGAGGACCTCAAGACCACCCAGCAGCAACTCGTGCATTCGGAAAGATGGCTTCGCTGGGCCGCCTGGTGGCCGGCGTGGCGCACGAACTGAACAATCCCATCAGCTTCGTCACGGCAATGCCGTGGCGCTCAAGCGCTATGCCGAGCGGCTGACGCGTTACCTTGGCGCGATCCACCGCGAGATGCCACGCTGGAGCAGCGCGAGACCCTGCGTGGCGAGCTGCGCATCGATCGCCTGCTGGACGACTTGCCGTCACTGATCGACGGCACGGTGGAAGGCGCCGAGCGCACCCGCGACATTGTCGATGCGCTGAAGCGCTTTTCGGCGACTGACCGCGACGAGCGGCGCGCCTTCGATCTGGTCGACGTGATCGAACGCGCCGTACAGTGGGTGTGCAAGGCCGCCGACGACAAGTTCGAGGTGAAGCTGGGCCTGCCGCCTTCGATCGAAGTGATCGGTTCGCCCGGCCAGATACAGCAAGTGGTCATGAACCTCGTGCAGAACGCCGCCGACGCCACCGAGAATGCGCGCGAGCGTCGGCTCGACATATCGGGCGGCGTCGAAGATGCAGAAGCCTTGATCGAGTTTCGCGACAGCGGCCCGGGCATCCCGGTCGCCAACATCGACAAGCTTTTCGATCCCTTCTTTACGACGAAGCCCGTGGGGCGCGGCACCGGCCTGGGGCTGGCGATCAGCTATGGGATTGTCGAACGCCATGGTGGCACGCTGAAGGCGAGCAATCATCCGCAGGGCGGGGCGCTGTTCAGCCTGCGTTTGCCGCGGGCGCCGCGATGACCCCGCAATGACGGCAGGAATCGATCCGGGTTGCGTCAGGCTGCGGCTGAGCATCGACAACGGACGGGTGGCCGATGTCAGTGTCGCCAGCGAGCGTCCTGCCGTTGCACAAGCTCTGCGTGGTCGTCCGGCAGATGCAGCGGTGCAGTTGGTGCCCCTGCTGTTCGCCTTGTGCGGCAAGGCCCAGGGGCGTGCCGCGACGCTGGCGCTGGACGCGGCCCGTGGCACGGAGTATCCGGCGTATCTCGATCTCGCGACCCGGCAGGAAGCCCTGCGCGAGCACCTCTGGCGCTGGCTGCTCGACCTCCCACCACTGCTCGGCGAGACCGCCATGCGCGACGAGTTTGTCGCGGCGACGCGCTGGATAGCCGGCGGACAGCGCGACGAATTGGGCGCGTTGCTGGCCGGCTCGCGAATCTCGACGCTACATCGCCGGTTGCTCGAAGTTGAGGACGCAAGCGACCTTGAACCCCGCCTGTTGCCTGCGCTCGACGCCCGGACCTCGCTGGCCGCGTGGCCGCGCCTTGACGCTGGTTTCTGCCGCCTGCCGCATTGGCAGGGGGCAGCCGCCGAGACCGGCGCCGTCGCCAGGCAGGGGGGCAGGAGGCGAGCCACGGCTTCGGCGTTTTCCGCACGCTGGCTGGCACGACTTGAAGAACTGCGCGACTGGGCGGCAGGTATCGAGCGAGTCGGCGCCGGGGGTACTGCGAGCGCGGCGCAGGTGGCGCCGGGAATAGGCCGCGCACTGGTCGAAACCGCGCGCGGTCTGTTGATGCACGAGATCGTGCTCGACGGCGACCGCATCGCCGACTACCTGATCGTCGCGCCCACCGAATGGAACTTCCATCCGCAAGGCCCGCTCGCCGGTTGGCTCGCCGGTCGCGATGCCACGGACCGTGACGCCTTGCACGGCTTTGCCGCCCGCGCGGTAGCGGCGCTCGATCCCTGCGTGCTCTGGGAACTGGAGGCCAAGCGCCTGGAAGTGCGTCATGACGTTGGCGAAACACACGCTGAGCACGTCATTCCGGCGAAGCGGATCAGAGAGAGCGTCGCTTTCGCGGGACGACGATCGCCGGGGCGGCGTGCGACTCATGGCGCGGAATGTCTTACGGGCTGCGCGGTGGTAAGGCTCAGCGCCACGGCTTCGGCGACCCTGATGCCGTCGACCGCCGCCGAAAGGATCCCCCCAGCATAGCCGGCGCCCTCGCCGGCCGGATACAGGCCGCGCGTGTTTAGGCTCTCGAAGTTCTCGTCGCGCGTGATGCGGATCGGTGACGAGGTGCGCGTCTCGACCCCGGTCAGCAGCGCATCCTCCATCGCGAAACCGGCGATCTCTCTGCCGAAGGCCGGCAGCGACTCGCGCAGCGCGGCGACGACATAGTCGGGCAGGCAGCCCGCCAGATCGGTCGGATGCACGCCGGGGGTATAGGACGGCAGCACCGAGCCAAGCGCGGTCGAGGGCCGGCCAGCGAGAAAGTCGCCGACCCGTTGCACCGGCGCGCTGTAGTTGCCGCCGCCGGCCTCGAAAGCCAGGCTTTCCCAGTGGCGCTGAAAGGCAATTCCAGCCAAAGGCGCGGCCAGCGGATCCCCAGCGCTTCCCGGAAAATCGGCCGGGGTGACGCCGACGACGATGGCGCTGTTGGCGTTGCGTTCATTGCGCGAATACTGGCTCATGCCGTTGGTGACTACCCGGCCCAGCTCCGAGGTCGCGGCCACCACGGTGCCGCCCGGACACATGCAGAAACTGTAGGCCGAGCGGCCGTTCTTGCAGTGGTGCACCAGCTTGTAGTCGGCGGCGCCCAGCAACGGGTTGCCGGCATTCGGGCCGAAGCGGGCGCGGTCGATCAGCGACTGCGGATGTTCGATGCGCACACCGATCGAAAACGGCTTGGCTTCGACATGGACGCCGCGTTGGTGAAGCATCTGAAACGTATCGCGCGCGCTGTGGCCGACCGCCAGCACGATGTGCGTGGCGACCATGGTCTCGCCGCCGGCAAGGCGCAAACCGCGGACCTGGCCCTGCTCGATGGCGATATCGTCGACCCGGCTCTGAAAGCGCAGCTCACCGCCCAGGGACTCGATCTCGGCGCGCATGTTTTCCACCACGGTCACCAGCTTGAAGGTGCCGATGTGGGGCTTGCTGACGTAAAGAATCTCGGCAGGCGCACCGGCCTTGACGAATTCGGTCAGAACCTTGCGTCCGCGGAACTGCGGGTCCTTGATCTGGCTGTAAAGCTTGCCGTCGGAAAACGTGCCGGCGCCGCCTTCGCCGAACTGGACATTCGATTCCGGATCGAGCCGGCCCTTGCGCCACAGGCCCCAGGTGTCCTGGGTGCGCTGGCGCACCGACTTGCCGCGCTCCAGGATGATCGGGCGGAAGCCCATCTGCGCCAGCACCAGGCCGGCAAACAGCCCGCAGGGGCCGCTGCCGATCACCACCGGGCGCGGGGTCGGCGGGGTCGGCGGCGCACGGGTGACGAAGCGGTAGGCGGTGTCCGGCGTCGGCGTAACCTGTCTGTCGTTGCGCAGCCGTGCGAGCAAGGCCTTTTCGTCTTTCAGCTCGACATCCAGCGTGTAGATGAAGACGATCGCCGAGCGCTTGCGGGCATCGTGGCTGCGCCGAAAGATCGAATAGCCGACCAGTTCATGCTCCTCAATCCCCAGGCGTTGCAGGATTGAATCGTGGAGTTCGCGTTCGGTGTGATCGAGCGGGAGCTTGAGCTCGGTAAGTCGCATGAACCTGTCGCCGCAGCCGGTGGCCGAAAGGCGGCCATTCTACTTTCACCGACGGAGGATCGCGGGAACCGCGATAGGCCTGTTGGACCAGGCGCGCCCGATGCTGACTGGCCTGGCCGACGTTTTTGAGGATGGTCCGGAAGCGGCTGACTGGTCGATCGGCCAGTTGCGCGCCCAGTCGCAAATTCACCGGTTGGCGATTCATTTGATGGCTCCCATGCCGCCATCGCGGGATACCCGACCCTGACGCGCGACCCACGGTGCCGAGACGCCCATTTTTTTGGCTGACCCTCGTTGCGGCGGAGCTCTGATCCAAAGGGTAGCGTTTTGTTCAGGTGGCGGGCCGCTGACGGCCATCAGGAGACATCAACGACGAACAAATTCCCTGTCTCTGAGCATCGGCTCAAGGCAGGCCAGCGGCGATCCGCACAATCATGCAGAAACACATCATCGGCCATATGAGCGCGAGTATGGTTCCTGACACTCGTGATCAATCCGGCTCTTGGAAAAGCCCATGCCACTGCCCCCCCTACATCTCTGGTGTGCAATCGCGAGTTCCCTCCGCTTCTTGGTTGATCGGTAAGCCGCCATGCTCCAGGCACACATTCGCGAGGCAGTCGATGCTGATCTTCAGGCGATCTCGGACCTTGCCATGTCTTCATTTGGCACTTCGGAAGGGCCGGAAATCGTTCAACTGATTGGTGAGTTGTTGGTCGATGTGACCGCGCAGCCCGTACTGTCGCTGGTTGCAACCGTCCTGGCAGGGTCGTCAGGCACGTTCTTTTCAGCAAAGTCGGACTCGAGATCCCCCGCCAGCAGGTATTTGCCGCCCGCTAAGCCTCACCTGAGTTTGGTCAGGCTACTCGAGGCGGGCATTGCGTTCCGGGCTTGTCGCCGCAACCCGGTAGGTAGGCCAGGACGAAGGCCGGACCGCAAGGCAGTGACGCCAGCGGTGCGATCCAGAACTCAGGCGCGTCCATCGCCCACAGCGTCGCCTCCCGCTGATCAGGCGGCACGGCGGCCGGAATCGGAAACAGCCCGCCCGCTTGCCGCTGCTTGATGGTGAGCAGCACGCCAAGTGTGGCGAGCGCAGTGGGATCGGGCGCCATGCCGAACAGTTCGGCCGGGGTCCAGCCGCGGCCCAGCAGCGGGGCCAGCAGCGGGTAAATGACCCATGCGGCCCCCACCAGGAACAAGCCGAACCCGCGCCGCAGCGCGGCCGCCGGCGCCGCATCGAAACGGCCCTGCCATGCCACCAGGCCCAGCAGCACCGCCTGCACGCCCCACGCCCACGCGAAATACTCGGCGGCCCAATTGATCGGGGCGTAACGCTGCGCGTGCCAGGCCCACGCCACCCAAAGCCAGCAGGCGGCCAGAACGAGGAGCAGCGCCCGACCTGCCCGCTCGCCACCGCGCCAGGCCAGCGCGAACAGCACGGCACCCAGCGCGAGTGCGAACAGCGGCAAGGGCCACCATTCCTGGTTATGCAGTTCGAACAGCCGGGTGTAGGTGCGCGACGAAAACAGCAACAGGTCGCGCAGGCTGTAGGTCCACCACTCGCTCATCCGCGTCCCGCGACGAAGGTGGCCATGCGTGCGCGCATCGCCGCGTCGGGCATCCGACGGCCGGCGGCGGCGAGGTTCTCGCGCACGTGGTCGACGCGGGTGGTGGCGGGAATCGCGCAGGTGACGGCGGGGTGCGAGATGACGAACTTGAGCGCGAACTGCGCCCAGCTCGTGCAGTCGATTTCGGCCGCCCACGCCGGCAGCGGGCGGCGCGCCAGGCGGTCAAGCAGCGCGCCCTGCTGGAACGGGCGGTTGACGAGCACCGCGATGCCGCGTTCCAGCGCCAGCGGCAGCAGGCGCTGCTCGACCTCGCGGTCGACGAGGTTGTAGGTGAGTTGTACGAAGTCGATCGGCTGGCTCGCCATGATGCGCTCCATGTCGCCGTGACGGCGTCCGTGCGAGGTGGTGATGCCGACGTAGCGGAGCTGGCCCGCCGCCTTCATGGCGAACAGGGTCGGCAGGTGCACTTCCCACGACAGCAGGTTGTGCACCTGCATCAGGTCGAAGCGTGGCACGCCCCACAGCCGGCGCGAGGTGTCCATCTGGGTGCGGCCCCGGTCACCATCGGAGATCCACACCTTGTCGGCGGAAAACACGTCGGCCGGGCGACCCAGGCTGGCTAGGCCATAGCCGATGACCTCCTGCGCCGAGCCGTACATCGGCGAGCTGTCGATGAGCCGGCCGCCGGCCGCGAAGAAGGCGCGCATCACCTCGGCGCTAGCGTCGCGCGCGGCGCGGTCGTTGCCGACGTTAAAGGTGATCCAGGTGCCCAGTCCCACCAGGGGAATCGCCTCTCCGCTGGACGCAATGGTGCGGGTGGCGGGTCGGGTCGGTTGCGCGAGGCCGGCGGCCGGGCCGAGCAGCGGTGCGGCGGCGAGCGCGCCGAGCAGGCGACGGCGGGTGGAATTGGGTTTCATCGCGTGGACCTCCGAATCATGATGTTCCTGACCACGGCGCCGGGCCGGGGTTCCGGACCGACGCGACGAGGATAGCCTATCGCCCCCGCTGGTCGTGCCCGGCTTTACGAGATCCCCATGACACCCATTCCCGCTTTGCTTGCCGTCTTCGCCGCCGCGCCGCTGGGCACGGGCTGCACCCACACCACCGCGCCGCTGCCGATGGTGTCGGCAGTCGATCTCGAGCGCTACGCCGGCCGCTGGTAGGAGATCGCGCATCTGCCCAACCGCTTTCGGGCGCAGTACGTGGCGGACACCCGCGCGACCTATGCGCAGGACAAGGAGCGCATCACGGTACTGAACGAATGCCGCCTCGCCGACGGGGGCTTCGACTCGGCGCGGGGCATCGCCCACGCCGTCGAGTCTAGCGGCCGGTGGTCACTGAGTCCTGCC
>JADJQA010000034.1 GCA_016712985.1 Sulfuritalea sp.
GAACCGAGCGCCTGGCGCGATGATCTGGCGGGCTGGGACCGTCTGCGCGTGGTGGTGAATGCCATGACGCGCATGCGTTACATTACAGCGACTGGTGCGATGGAGTTCCGCGCGGCGGGGGCCAAGGCGCCGCTCGACAGGGGGCCGCCGGGATGTCTGCCGTGGTTTGCGGCAGTGGAGCGCGCAAGCGCGGATCACTCAATTGTCTGTGGGCACTGGTCGGCCCTGGGTTTTCACCAGGAGGCAAACCTTCTGGCGCTCGACACGGGCTGCCTCTGGGGCGGTTGCCTTACGGCCGTGCGCCTGGAAGATCGTCGGATATTCCGACAACCCTGTGCGCAACAGTCGAAACCATCAGGCTGGGATTAGGCGCGCGGCGCAAGCGCACGACGAGCGAAAACTTCAATGTGAAACCCGCGTTACTCCATTGCCCGACAGAACCCGCACGCGGTCGCCGGCACGGAACGGTTCATCGGCTTCCTGGGTCACGGCGATCATCTGACCGCTGTCGAGCGTGATGGTGATCTCCAACCCGTCCTTCTTGCTGGTTTTGCGCTTCAATGGCTTGTCCCGCAGGGCCGCCGAGCACGGCGCCGAGAACGGCGCCAACCGCGGATCCTTGGCCCTGCCCGACATTGCTGCCGGCAATGCCGCCGACCACGCCGCCGGCGACGGTTCCGACGCCCGATTGGGCGCCTTCGATGGTCACCTGCCGCACGGACTCGACGACACCCATGCGCACCTGCATTTCGCCGCGGGTTTGTGAGCGCGAGTAAGCCGAGCCGGACTGGCTGCCGGCGCAGCCGGTCAGCGTGACGGTGGTCAGGACGGCAAATGCGACGGCCAGCATACGAAATGACATCATAATTCCTCGCTGTGCTTGCTGCGTTGGTCTTCTACCAGAGCCTGTCGTCGAATGCCGCGCGGTAACGCTCGGCAATATCGTCGCGTGTCGGCTTGTGATTCTGACCGCCGCGGTGAGCGATCTTGATGGAGCCCATCAGCGACGCCAGGCGCCCGGTTTTCTCCCAGTCCCAGCCCTCGCCGATCCCATAAAGCAGGCCGGCGCGGTAGGCGTCGCCGCAACCGGTCGGGTCGATCAGTGCCTCGGGTGTGGCCACGGGAATCTCCATGCGACGGCCTGCCGTATAAATATGCGATCCACTGCCCGCCAAGGTTACGATCAGGGCATCGACTTCGCCGGCCAGTTGCTCCAGTGTGCGACCGGTTAGCTCGGTCAACAGCTTCGCCTCATAGTCGTTGACCGTGCAGTAGTTGGCAAGTTGCAGAAAAGCCATGAGTTCTTCGCCGTTGAACATCGGCAGGCCTTGGCCCGGATCGAAAATGAACGGAACCCCCGCTGCGTGGAACTCACTTGCATGCTGCAACATGCCATCGCGGCCATCGGGCGAGATGATGCCGAGACTGACGTCGCTGGCATCCGTGACCTTGTTCTGATGCGACTGCATCATCGCTCCCGGATGAAACGCGGTAATCTGGTTGTCGTCAAGATCGGTGGTGATGAAGGCTTGCGCGGTAAAGCTGCCGGGGACATCCTTGACGTGGCGGGCATCCAGTCCGAGTTGTTTCAGGCGGTGCATGTACGGCGCGCGGTCGTCACCGATCGTTGCCATGATCAACGGCTTGCCGCCCAGCAACTTGAGGTTATAGGCGATGTTGCCGGCGCAGCCGCCGAACTCGCGCCGCATGTCGGGGACCAGAAATGCGACGTTGAGAATATGAATCTGCTCGGGCAGGATGTGATTCTTGAAACGGTCGCCAAACACCATGATGGTGTCGTAGGCCATGGATCCGCAAATTAGTGTGTTCATGGAGGCTTTCGAAATTCTCAGGGATAGAAAACATAGAGCCGGTAACCGCTGGCCGCGACCTCGCCGGAGTCGACGCCGAAAGTGACGATGATGTCGGCGTTGGGCCGCATGCCTTCGGCAAAGGATGTCTGCGGTGGCAGATAGTCCGTAGGCGCCAGTATCTTGCGCGCAATGGCCTTGTCAGCGGTGTCGGTCAGCGTGAGTTCCAGGTGCGGAAACTGTTGGGCGAAGGGGGCGCGGCTCTTGATTGTCGCCGTCAAGACCAGTTGGCCAGGGTGTTCGCTGTCCGGGTGCAGATCGGACGCCTCGATTCCGACCAATGCGGCCTTTGCCGGCAGGCCGACTTCGCAGTCGGCGACATCGCATAGGGCGACCAGTGCCGGCTTGGCCTCCGGCCACAGCACCGCCAGTTCGACGCGGAAGGCCAGCACGGATTGCACGCCCAGCGCGGCGAGCGCGACAAGGCTGCCGATCAGCCACGGCCAGCGACGCGGCGGGGGAGGCGGTTCGGGGAAGGGCTCGGCCTGATCTGCGTCTGCGCCGCTATTCTCCGCCATATCGGGGCGGAAGGCTTGCTGCGGGAGGACCACTTCAGCTTGGCCTGCTGCCGGTTCGATTGCTGCAAGTTCTGCCGCTTCGGGTTCAGTCAGTTTGGCCTTGGCAACTTGGTCTCTTTCAGGGGCCAGTGGTTCCTGATCGCCGAGTTCCAATGTGGTGCCCGCTTCCAGCGTTTCCGGCATCGGCTCGGAAGTTTCCGAAGCAATGCGCCACGCGGGCGGCGCAGTTACTTCATGCATTTCGCCCTGAGAAGCGGCAGTGGTTTCCCCCACACTGTCATACGAGGGTGCAGAAGGTCGCTGCCCTGATTTGGCAGCCCGTGGCGCGAGCACCGCCATGGGTTCCTCGATCAGTACGTCGAGCGCATTGAAAACCTGCTGGCAGGCGCCGCAACGCACGCGACCGGAGCGCACCTTGAGCTGCTCGGCAGTCACGCGAAAGTGGGTTGCGCAGGCGGGGCAGCGAGTCAGCATTGCCGGTCGTCTGCCAAGCAGTGTTCCCGGCATGCAGAGCGCCGGCCCAGATCCTTACCCTCGAGCCGCACCCATCCTTCAAGTTCATCCCCCACGCGCAGTGCAATCAAGGGTGCATACCTTGCCATTACCTGCTCTGCCTGGGTGGCCAGCACGCCGGACAAGGCGATGCGCCCGCCGGGCGCGATGCGCCCGGCGAGAAGCGGTGCAAGCAGGCAAAGGGGGTTGGTGAGAATGTTGGCGACCACGATGTCGAAGCGTTCGTCCAGCGATTCTTTCGAGTGGCGCAAGCCAAGCGTCACCCCATTGTTCGCGGCGTTGTCGCGGGCCGCGAGCAGGGCGTTGCCGTCGATATCCACTCCCAGTACCGATGCGGCGCCCAGCTTCGCCGCGGCAATGCCGAGGATCCCGGAGCCGCAGCCATAGTCGAGCACGTTCTCGCCGCCGCGCAAAGTATCGGTCAGCCATTGCAGGCAAAGAAAGGTCGTCGGATGCGATCCGGTGCCGAAGGCGAGGCCGGGATCGAGAACCAGATTGATGGCATTCGCATCGGGCGGCGCATGCCAGGAGGGCACGATCCAAAGGCGCTGGCTGACGCGGATCGGATCGAACTGCGACTGTGTGAGGCGTACCCAGTCCTGCTCGGCCACGTCTTTCAGCTCGATCTCGGGCAGTTCGACGATACCGGCGGCGCCGGCGGCCGTTGCGATGCGGCCGATCAGATCGGCGCTCGGATTGAACAGCGCCACCACCCGGCTTTCGCTCCACAGCGGGATGATCGGCTCGCTGCTCATGCCATCCGGTTCGCCGAATTGCGCGCTCTCCAGATCGGTTCCGGCCAGGGCATCCTCGACGCTGACGGAAACGGCGCCGACCGCCAGCAATGCGTCGGAGAGGGCATCCGCATGCACAGCGTCGGTCTCCAGTGCGGCGCTTACCCACATACGCCTATTTGCCCTTTATGGCATCGCTCTTGGCGGCGAGCTTTTCTTCGAGGTAGTGGATGCTGATACCGCCCTTGATGAAGCGTTCGTCCAGCATCAGCTCCTGATGCAGCGGAATGTTGGTCTTGATGCCATCCACCATCATTTCCGACAGGGCGATGCGCATGCGCCGAATCGCCTGCTCACGCGTGTCGCCGTAGGCGATCACCTTGCCGATCATCGAGTCGTAGTTCGGCGGCACCGTGTAGCCCGAGTAGGCGTGCGAATCGACGCGAATGCCGGGGCCGCCGGGAGGATGCCAGTTGGTGATCTTGCCCGGCGAAGGCGTGAACTTGAACGGGTCTTCGGCATTGATGCGGCACTCGACGGCATGCCCGCGAATTTCGATGTCACGCTGCTTGAACCAGAGCTTTTCTCCGGCGGCGATGCGAATCTGCGCCTGGACGATGTCAAGACCGGTGATCAGTTCGGTGACCGGGTGTTCAACCTGGACGCGGGTGTTAATCTCGATGAAAAAGAACTCGCCGTTCTCATAGAGGAACTCGAACGTGCCCGCGCCGCGGTAATTGATGCGGCGGCAGGCCTCGGCGCAACGGTCGCCGAGGCGGCCGATCACGCGGCGATTTATGCCGGGAGCCGGCGCTTCCTCGATGACCTTCTGGTGCCTGCGCTGCATCGAGCAGTCGCGTTCGCCAAGATAGACAGACCCACGATGGGCGTCGGCGAGCACCTGGATTTCCACATGGCGCGGATTCTCCAGGAACTTCTCCATGTATACCAACGGGTTGTTAAAGGCCGCGCCCGCTTCGCTGCGTGTCATGTTTACCGCGTTGAGCAGCGCGGCTTCGGTGTGCACCACGCGCATGCCGCGTCCGCCGCCGCCGCCGGCTGCCTTGATGATTACCGGGTAGCCTACGGCGCGGCCGATCTTGACGATTTCCTTCGGGTCCTCCGGCAGGACGCCTTCGGAGCCGGGCACACAGGGGACCCCGGCTTCGCGCATGGAATTCTTGGCGCTGACCTTGTCGCCCATCAGGCGGATCGTCTCGGGACGTGGACTGATGAAGGCAAAGCCGGATTTCTCCACGCGCTCGGCAAAATCGGCGTTTTCCGACAGAAAGCCGTAGCCGGGATGGATGGCTTCGGCATCGGTCACTTCGGCCGCGGCAAGGGGCGCCGGTATGTTCAGGTAGCTCTGCGCGGACGGGGGCGGGCCGATGCACACCGATTCGTCGGCGAGCTTGACGTATTTCGCCTCGGTATCGGCTTCGGAATGCACGGCGACCGTGCGCACGCCGAGTTCGCGGCAGGCGCGCAATATGCGCAGGGCGATTTCACCGCGGTTGGCGATCAGTACCTTACCGAACATGGTCAGCCGATCACGAACATCGGCTGACCATATTCGACTGCCTGGCCATTTTCAACCAGGATGGACTTGATGATGCCGGAAACCTCGGCCTCGATCTCGTTCATCAGTTTCATCGCCTCGATGATGCACAGCGTGTCACCCTCTTTGACCGTTTGACCGACTTCGACCAAGGCAGCCGAATCCGGGCCGCTGGATCGATAGAAGGTGCCAACCATCGGTGCCTTCATGACATGGCCCTCAAGCAGGACAGGGGCGGTCACGGCGCCAGCAGTCGGCGCTGGCGCCACGGCGGCCGAGCTAGTGTCAGCCGCGGCGAGCGGAATGTTGACCAGTGTGGTGGCGGGGGCTGCGCCGAGATGCCGGGTGATGCGGATCTTTTCTTCGCCCTCACTGATTTCAAGCTCCGAAATGCCGGAGTTCTGCACGAGATCAATCAGGGTCTTGAGTTTTCTCAGGTCCATGGGGCTCCTAAATCCTGGGATACCGTCCCCGCCCAAAGGGACGGGGACGCAACACGGAAGCAGCGGCCGTGGCCGCTGCATTTGTCAGATCGTTCAGATGGCGCGCAATCGGGCCAGCGCGGCTTCCAGTGCCAATTCGTAGCCTTGTGCGCCAAGACCGGAAATAACGCCGATGGCGATATCCGAAAAATACGAGTGCCGGCGGAACGTCTCCCGCGCATGCACATTCGACAGATGAACTTCAATGAACGGAATAGCCACGGCTGCCAAGGCATCGCGCAAGGCGATGCTGGTATGGCTGTAGCCTGCCGGGTTGATGATGATGAAACGCACCCCCTGTTCGCGGGCCGACTGCACCCGGTCAATCAACTCGCCTTCATGGTTGCTCTGGAAGCTTTCAAGGCGGATACCGAACGCGCGGGCGCGTGCCTCCATGGTGGTATGAATGGCGGCGAGTGTCGTGCGCCCATAGATTTCCGGCTCGCGGGTTCCCAGCAGGTTCAGGTTCGGCCCATGGAGCACCAATACTGCGTCGGTCAAGCCTTCAGTGTCGGCCGCGCCTTTGGGTGCAGTGCTGCGCTTTTGCTTCGTCATGAGTATAAGTTTGCCGCAATTGGCCGCACTTTGTCCAGTTATGTCCCCGGTGCAGGTGTAGCGGACGGCATCCCTTGCGGGTATCGTGAAATCAGTTCGATCAACTGTCGTTCCAGATCTGCCTCTGCCAGCCGCCCCAGCTTGGTCGAGAAAAGCCTGCCCTGACGGTCGAAGACTGCGGTGAAAGGCAACGCCTGTCGCGTGTTGCCCAGTGCGGCGCTGTTTTCCATGACCCCGATATCGCCGATCAAGAGAGGGTAACTGACGGGTGTCGCTTTCACAAATTCGGCAATCTTGGCTGCATTATCAATGCTGATGCCGACAAATTGAACGCCTTTGTTGCGATACTTCTCCTGAAGCCGCGAAAAGCCGGGCATCTCTTCGCGGCAGGGAGTGCACCAGGTGGCCCAATAGTTGACGATCAACAGCTTGCCACGCCATTGAGCAAAGGTTTGCGGCTGGCCGCTCAGGTCGTTCAGGACGAGTTCGAGGATTGGTAACGAGGAGCTTGCCTTGGTCATGGTTTCGGCGCTTTTCCCAAACTCACCAAGTCGGTGGCCGATGGCCCCGGCAAGCAGGGCAATGCCGCCGAGCACCAGCCAGGCCAGCGATCGCCTCATTTTGGGGCCTCGCGCAATAGTCCGAGCACGGTCTCGGCACGACCCCGATGGCGACCCCGTCCGCCATGGGGATTCTTCGGCTGCTGGCGTTCTGTCAGCGAGGGGAATACGGAGATCAGCACCGGAAGGTCATTCCATTCGAGACACAACTGCGTGTCAAGGCCGGCTCGCCGGTGATCCATCGTATCGTAGGCGATGCCGTGCGATAACAGCGCGATCTCAACGTCCTTGCTGCTGTCGGCGAACAAATCGATTTCGACGGCGGAATAACGGCCGGCGGTGCCATCGAGCGCCCCCGGTAAGGTAAGGATTGAATACCGCCAGCAATTGCATCACCTCCAACGCCGTCGCGCGCAAGTCGAAAACCCGTTCGCGCTGCTCATCTTCCTGGTAAAGCGACTGCCAGGTGCGTAACTCGGTCTCGATCTCTTCATTGGTCGGCAGCGCTTCTCCTTCGCTTGCTCCCAGACTGCGGGCGGCCTTGCGCTTGGCAACGCCGAAGTCGCTGATGCCATCCTCGGCCATCAGGCGCGCCGCCGCACCGGCAATGCTGCGTCGCAGGTGGCTGGAGGCGGAGGGAGCAGGTTTGCGGCGTGGCATGGTTTGGCAGGAGCGACCGGAGGTCAACGTGAAACAATAGGTTCGGAGCGATTGCCCATAGTCGGGCGCAGCGAGTCAATCAATAGCCTCCCCGCGAGGGGGCGAGGCGGGGTTTCGCAACGCACGCGGTGCGCCGCCGCCGCAGCCGGCCGGCTGTGCAAAGCCATCTGTGGGCCGCGCAGCGGATGGAACAAGGGGTGGGCCTTCAATTCGTCTTTCGCGTGTTTCATCATCAACGGGTGGCTCAAGCTGCCATGAGCGTTATCTCCGCGGCCTTGAGGGCGGCGGATGGCATCCTCAGGCGGGATAGAATCCGATCCATTATTCCACGGAACCGTGACATGCATCTTCATATCCTCGGCATCTGCGGCACCTTCATGGGCGGCATCGCATTGCTGGCGAGGGCGGCGGGACATCGCGTCACCGGTTGCGATGCCAATGTGTATCCCCCGATGAGCACGCAACTCGGCGAGCAGGGGATTGACCTGGTCGAAGGCTTTGGCGCCGGCCAATTGACCCTGAATCCCGATCTGTTTGTGGTGGGCAATGCGATTTCACGAGGTAACCCGCTGCTTGAATCGATTCTTGAGCGCAACCTGCCCTATGAGTCCGGGCCGCAATGGCTGGCCCAGAATATTCTGCGCGGTCGCTGGGTGCTGGGCGTGGCCGGGACGCACGGCAAGACGACGACGACTTCACTGCTGGCGTGGATTCTCGAGCAGGCCGGGCTGAATCCTTCCTTTCTGGTCGGCGGTGTGCCGCAAGGCTTTGGCGTTTCGGCGCGACTCACCGGTTCCCCCTTTTTTGTCATCGAGGCTGACGAATACGACACTGCGTTCTGCGACAAGCGATCGAAGTTCGTCCATTACCTGCCGCGCACTGCGATCCTGAATAACCTTGAGTTCGATCATGCGGACATCTTTCATGATCTTGCTGCGATCGAGACGCAATTTCATCATTTTGTGCGGACTTTACCTGGCAACGGCCTGATCATCGCAAATGCGCAAGAGGCTTCCCTCAAGCGGGTGCTGGCGCGCGGTTGCTGGACTCCGGTCGAGTGGTTCGATGCCGCCGAGGGCTGGCAGGCGGTGGAGCCGGACGTTTCGGGTGGCTTTGCGGTGAGCTTGGCGGGCAAAGCACAGGGTCGGGTCGGTCGCTTTGATCTTGCTGGCGCCCACAATCGGTCGAATGCCCTGGCGGCACTGGCGGCTGCGCGGCATGCCGGAGTGCCGGTGGCCGTTAGTCTGCAGGCGCTGGAAAGCTTCAGCGGCATCAAGCGTCGGCTGGAAGTGCGCGGCACGGTGCGCGGCGTGACCGTGATCGACGATTTTGCTCATCATCCGACGGCGATCCGCGTCACCCTCGCCGGTCTGCGTCAGAAGGTCGGCCACTCCCGCATTCTGGCAGTGCTGGAGCCACGTTCCAACACCATGAAGCTCGGGGCGATGAACGCGCAGTTGCCAGACAGTCTGGCGGATGCGGATGCGGTGTTCTGTTACGCCCGCAAGCTGGGTTGGAGTGCCGCGGAGGTGCTGGCGCCGCTGGGTGATCGGGCGCGCGTTTTCGATGATCTGGCGCCCCTGGTCGCCGCCGTGGCTTCCGCCGCACACACGGGCGATCAGGTGCTGGTGATGAGCAACGGCGGCTTTGGCGGAGTCCATGAGCAGCTTCTGGCGGCGCTGGCAAATTGACCGCGGGCAAGTGCTCAGCCGTGCCGTCCCGCAAGGGCTGCGACCCAAGTGGGTACCAAGTCTCGGTAGTTCAGCAAGTTCCCTCGCGGGTATCGGGGCTTCGGTTCCGCGTCATTCACGATGGCATGGAGGCCAACTTTTTCACCCGCAGATTGATCCACGTCAAGAGTAGTGTGTTAACCTTCGCGCCTGCTGAGAAACTGGAATGGGGTCCTCACGGGCCCTTTTTGGTATGTTTTCGAACACGTCAGGTGGTCCGCCAACGCTGTGCCGCGTGGCGTTAGGCTTGACGGCAAGGGGGGAAGATGGCACGACACTCAACCAGGAATCGCGGCGCAAGTCGTTTGCGGCGCGGATTTGCAGGACCCTTGATGGCCGGACTGCTCGGCATGCTTGCCGGGCCGGCGAATGCCGCCTGGCAGCTCAATCTTCAGGATCCGGTTACCGCCGTGGCGCGACGCGTCTACGACCTGCACAGCTTGCTGCTGTGGACCATCGTGGTGATTTTCGTCGGCGTCTTTGCCGTTGTCGCCTGGTCGCTGATTTTTCATCGTAAGTCCATCGGTCATAAAGCGGCCGATTTCCACGACAACACCACCGTGGAGATCATCTGGACAGTAGTGCCCTTGCTGATCCTGATAGGTATCGCGATTCCGGCCACTTCGACCCTGGTGCAGATGCGCGATACCTCGCAACCCGACCTGACGATCAAGGTTACCGGGTATCAGTGGAAGTGGGGCTATGAATATGTCACCGGGGATGCCGCCGGCGTCAAGTACATGAGCGTGATGTCTACGCCACGCGAGCAGATCGAAAACAAGGCTCCCAAGGGCGAGCACTATCTGCTTGAGGTCGATCGCCCAATGGTGGTTCCGGTTGGCAAGAAGGTGCGCATCCTCACGACGGCGGCCGACGTAATTCACAATTGGTCGGTCCCCGCCTTCGCGGTCAAGACCGACGCCGTTCCCGGATTCCTGCGCGACACCTGGTTCCGCGCCGAGAAGGAAGGCACTTATCGCGGCCAGTGTTCCGAACTCTGCGGCAAGGACCACGGTTTCATGCCGGTGGTGGTCGAGGTGGTGTCCGATGAAAAGTATGCGGCCTGGGCTGCCGACCAGCAGAAGCAACTGGCGGCAGCGGCGGAGGATCCCTCCAAGGTCTGGAAGCTTGACGAACTGGCGGCCCGAGGCGAAAAGGTCTATGCCGCCAACTGCGCCGCATGCCACCAGGCGAACGGCAAGGGCTTGCCGCCGGCATTTCCTGCTCTGGATGGTTCGGCGCTCGTCAAGGGGCCGAAGGAAGGCCACATTGACATCATCATCAAGGGCAAGCCGGGCACTGCAATGGCAGCCTTTGGCGGGCAGTTGAATGACACGGATATCGCGGCCGTGGTAGCCTACGAGCGGAACGCATGGACCAACAAGCTCGGCGAGGTGATTCAGCCCGCCGAAGTCAAGGCGCGTCGCGGCAAGTGACCGCGCCAAGGGCCCTAAGGAGAATTTGATTATAACAACCACACACACCTCCGGCTATGCCGGATCCCACCACGACGACAGCCATGGCCACGCTCCGGCTGGCTGGAAGCGCTGGCTGACCACGACCAATCACAAGGACATCGGCTTTATGTACCTGTGGTTCAGTTTCGTGATGTTCCTTGTCGGCGGTGCAATGTCGTTGATCATCCGCGCGGAATTGATGTCCCCGGGCTTGCAATACGTGGCTCCCGAGTTCTATAACCAGATGGTGACCCTGCACGCGCTGATCATGGTGTTCGGTGCGATCATGCCGGCCTTCGTCGGCTTCGCCAACTGGATGATCCCGATGATGATCGGGGCTCCCGACATGGCGTTCGCGCGCATGAACAACTGGAGCTTCTGGCTGCTGCCGCCGGCCCGCCATCCTTCTTTCCGCCTCCCTCTTCGTGCCGGGGGGCGCCGCCGGGACTGGCTGGACGCTGTACCCGCCGCTGTCGGTGCAGATGGGCATGGGCATGGACATGGCCATCTTTGCCGTGCACATCCTCGGCATGTCTTCGATCATGGGCTCAATCAACATCATTACCACCATCCTCAACCTGCGAGCGCCAGGCATGACCCTGATGAAAATGCCGCTGTTCTGCTGGACCTGGCTGGTTACTGGCTTCCTTTTGATCGCCTCTATGCCGATCCTGGCGGGAGCGGTGACGATGTTGCTTACCGACCGTCATTTTGGAACCAGTTTCTTCAGCGCCGCTGGTGGCGGCGATCCGGTGCTGTTCCAGCACATTTTCTGGTTCTTTGGCCATCCCGAGGTTTACATTATCGCGCTACCGGCTTTCGGCGTGATTTCCCACGTGATCCCGGCATTTTCGCGCAAACATCTGTTTGGCTATACGTCGATGGTGTATGCGATCGCCGCGATTGGCCTGATCTCCTTCTTTGTCTGGGCCCACCACATGTATGTGACCGGGATCCCGCTGACCGGCCAGCTTTACTTTATGTACGCGACGATGCTGATTGCGGTGCCGACGGGAGTGAAGGTCTTCAACTGGGCCACAACCATGTGGCGCGGTTCGCTGAGCTTCGAAACGCCGATGCTGTTTGCGTTGGGTTTCCTGGTGCTGTTTACCATCGGCGGATTGACGGGCCTGGTACTGGCCATGACGGCCGTGGACATCCAGGTGCAGGATACCTATTACGTCGTCGCCCACTTCCACTACGTGATGGTTGCCGGAGCGCTCTTCTCAGCCTACGCCGGCCTCTACTTCTGGTTGCCGAAGTGGACCGGGCACATGTACAACGAAGGCTTGGGGAAACTCCATTTCTGGCTGTCGATGATCTTCTTCAACATCGCCTTCTTCCCGCAACACTTTCTCGGCCTCGCGGGCATGCCGCGCCGGATTCCCGACTATTCGCAGCAGTTTGCCGACTTCAACATGATTTCGACCGTTGGCGCCTTCGGCTTCGGCTTCGCCCAACTGCTGGTTCTGGTGGTGGTTTTTCAGGCAATGAAGGGAGGCGCCAAGGCCAGTGCCAAGCCCTGGGACGGTGCGCATGGGCTGGAATGGACCGTGCCCTCGCCGGCACCCTACCATACGTTTGAAGATCCCCCCGCGTTTGATCCGACGGAGGCTCACGCGTGACTCGCGATCCCGCCCGCGAGCAAGGCAACCGTCGCATTGCGATCGGCTTGGCCCTGTTCGCCGCAGCGGTCTTTCTGAGTTTCATCATTCGTCAGTGGATGGCCAACTCATGAATCCCGATTTCGGCCAGAATGGCGCGGGCATCGCCGGCTCGCTTCCCTCCGTTTCTGGAAACCGGCGCATCGTCGCTGGTTTGCTGACGGTTATTGTCGGCAGTCTGCTCTTCGTGTCCGCCCAGCCGCGGCTATACAAGGCCTTCTGCGAATGGACGGGCCTTTACGACATTGATCGTGCGGAAAAACTGGCCGAGTCGTCGGTCCCGGTTCGCCCGGTGACTCTCCAGTTCGACGCCAACAGCCACGACAACGGACTGCGTTTTCGTCCGGAAGCCGTCAGTCTTGTTGCCAACACAGGCGAGATCGTGCATGTGACCTATCGGGTCGAGAATACGCGGGACCGAGTCGTGATCGGTCAGGCAGTGCCCAGCTATGGTCCGCAGCACGCAGGCGGATATGTCAAGAAGCTCGATTGCTTCTGCTTCAAGCAACAGACTTTTGCGCCGCGCGAGGTGCGCGAAATGCCCGTCGTCTTCGTGCTTGATCGGAGGCTGCCCGATGACGTGACCACCGTCACGCTGTCCTATACGTTTTTCGAGGTGCCGGCGGGCAGTGTGACCTCGCCGGCAACGGCTGCGGGAAGCCGGACGTGATCGATGTCGGCGCCGAACCCAGTGCCCGCAAAGAGCGGGTTTCTTCGTACAGTCCGCACGGTGGCCGCGGCGCTGTTCGGCGTGCGCGGGCGCAAACTGCACGAGCAGGATGCGCAATCCCTGTCGCCGCTGCAGATCCTGATTACGGCGCTGGTTTTCATGCTGATTTTCGTGCTGGTACTGGTGACGGTGGCGATCAACGTCAGTCGCCCGTGACGGCACGCATCCGCAAGCCCGGCAACGCAATGACGAAAACATGATTTCAAGGAGGTCAAGATGAGTCACCCTGTATCCGCAGATCGCTACTTCGTTCCCGAGCCTTCCTACTGGCCGCTGGTCGGCTCGATTTCCCTGCTCCTGATGGCCAGCGGCGCGGTGATGACGATGAATTCGATTGCCAACGGTGGCTTGGTGCTGCTGGCGGGTTTTGCGGTTTTGCTGGTCATGCTGTTTGGCTGGTTCGGCCGCGTGATCGGGGAATCCGAAGGCGGCAGCTACAACCTGCAAGTGGATCGTTCCTTCCGCTGGTCGATGTCGTGGTTCATATTTTCCGAGGTCATGTTCTTCGCGGCATTTTTTGGCGCCCTGTTTTATGTTCGCGTATTGTCGGTTCCGGACCTTGCGAGCCCGGATCAGGCGGCGCTTTGGGAGGGCTTCAAGGGTCATTGGCCGACCGCCGGACCGGCGGCCAAGGACCCCTTCACGGTGATGCACGCCTGGGGCATCCCGGCCATCAACACCCTGCTGTTGTTGAGTTCGGGCGCTACCTTGACCTGGGCGCACTGGGGCATGATCGCCAACAAGCGGCAGCAGTTGATTATCGGCCTGGCCCTGACCATCGTGCTCGGTCTGGTGTTTATCAGCCTGCAGGCCTACGAATACGCCGAAGCCTACAGCCACTTGAATCTCAAGTTGACCACCGGCGTCTACGGCTCGACCTTCTACATGCTGACCGGTTTCCATGGCTTTCACGTGACGCTCGGTGCGACGATGCTGATCGTGATCCTGATACGCGCGATGAAGGGCCATTTCACTGCGGAGCGCCACTTTGCCTTCGAGGCGGTGGCGTGGTACTGGCACTTTGTGGACGTCGTCTGGCTCGGCCTGTTCGTCGTCGTCTATTGGCTTTGAGCAAGCAGCCGCGCAGCGCATCGAGGATGCGCCGCGTCGCGGCAGTTCAGAGCCGTTGGCCGATCCAGCCGAGTTGGTACGCAGCCATCAGCATCAGAAACAGAACAAAGGAAAGACCCACGCGCACGGTCAGTGCCTGGACTGCACGGGTCTTGCCCTGACCTCGATCGCGATAAACAAAAAACAGCGCACTGCCCAAGCTTGCGACGATGGCGATCAGCATCAGCACCACGGTGACGCGCATTGATTTTCCTTTCTGAAAATGCGCAGTCTAGCGGACTAGCGGCCGCCAGACTACCCTATCCGGACCCCAACCCGAACCCCCCGTTCTGCCGATGTCGATTCTTCCGTCTAAGCGCGGCATCCTGCGCCTGCCGCTGGTCATCCTGTTGATCTTGGCATGCCTAGGCATGGCGCGTCTGCAACTCTGGCGCGCCGAAACTCGCGGCGAGCGCTTCGAGCGCGAGCAGGCGGCCCTGGTTTCGACACCGATCAGCCTGTCGCCGCGGCATCGCGAGCGCGAGCAACTGCTCGATCGGGCAGCGACCGCGCGCGGCCGCTGGCTGTCGGGGAAAAGCCTTTTCCTGGACAACAAGATCTATCGTAGCCGTCCCGGCTATCACGTTCTGACGCCCTTGCAGTTGAGCGGCAGCCAATCCGTCGTGCTGGTTAATCGCGGCTGGATACCGGCGCCGCGGCTGCGTTCGGATCTCCCCGCGGTTTCGACGCCGATGGGGGAGATTGAAGTTACGGGGGTGACCCGCGGCTTCGAGACAAGGACATTTGAATTGCAGGAAACCCAACCGCAAGGGGCTATATGGCAGCATGTGCGTGAAGCCGACTTCCGTCGGATCAGCGATCTCGACGCCCTGCCGGTGATTCTGCTGCAAACCGGCACGGGCGCCGATGGACTGATCCGTGACTGGCGTTCTCCTGAAAATCCCGCGACAAAGCATTACGGTTATGCAGCCATGTGGCTGGTTTTTGCGCTTCTCGCCGCGGCCTACGGCCTCCTTGCATGGCGGAAAAAATGACGACAGACAAGCACAACCCTGCTGCGGCGCCTGCCGGGCAGATCAAGGGCAGGTTGATGCTGCTGGCGATCGTTGCGGTATGCGTACTGCCGCTGCTCGCCGCGTTGTACTTCCGCTATGTCTCGGCGCCGCCGGTCACGGCGACGGTGGGTCAGCCGCTGGACCCGGTACCGCTGCCGTTTGGGTCCTTGCAGCGTCTTGATGGCTCGAATCTGGAGCATTCCCAGGTCAGCGCCAAGTGGCTAGTGATCTTTGCGGCGCCGGGCGGGTGTGATGAGCGCTGCCAGCACACGCTGTACCTGACCCGGCAGGCGCGTACTGCGCAGGGGCGCAACATGGCGCGCGTCGACCGCCTTTGGGTGCTCACCGATACGACCACGCCCGCGCCAGGCCTGATGGCGGCGCATCCGGATCTGGTCTTGATCAGGGCGACCGATGCGCAGGTGCTGCAGGTTCTCGGGGGCAGGGACGGCCGTCATATCAACCTGATCGATCGACGTGGCCTGCTGGTCTTTCGCTACTCCGACGATCCCGAACCAAAGGCCTTCATTCGCGAGCTCGGGAAACTGATCAGGTTTTGAATGAAAGAGAGGTTACAGACCGCGCTGCCGCACTGCTCGTGCAGCTTTTGATGATTTCAGTTGACTCTGCAATCGCTCTGAACAGGGACAGGCGCACTCACTTGCCGGGTGGCTGCCGGCCGATGCAGCGGGCTGTGGCGGTGCATCTCTCGGCGCGCGGCAGAGCGCCGTGCGGTATGTGGGCACGTGATAAACTCGGCCCCTCGTTCCGGCTTCAAGCCTTCATTCCCCAAGCGTGAAATCCACAACCCTCAGGCTGCAACACGGATCCCATCGGCTGCGCCAGTATTTTCAACTGACCAAGCCGCGCGTGGTATCGCTAATTGTCTTTTGCGCGGTGATAGGCATGTTCCTCGCGGTCCCCGGCATGGTGCCATGGCGCATCTTACTGGCCGGCACGGCGGGCATCGCCCTGGTGGCGGGTGCCGCGGCGGCAGCGAATTGCCTGATCGAGCAGAAGGTCGATGCGCTGATGGCGCGCACGCGCGGGCGGCCCCTGCCGCAAGGGGAAGTCAATTCGCTGGAGACGCTGCTGTTCTCGGGCCTGCTGGGCGGCGTCGGACTGTTCCTGCTCTACGCTTTTGTTAACCCCTTCACCATGTGGCTGACCTTCGCCACGTTTGTCGGCTATGCGGTTATCTACACCGTCTTTCTCAAGCCCAATACCTCGCAAAACATTGTCATCGGCGGGGCATCGGGCGCGATGCCCCCGGTGCTGGGTTGGGCGGCGGTGGCCGGCGATGCGCCGGGCGAGGCCTGGTTGCTGTTTCTCATCATTTTCGTTTGGACGCCTCCGCACTTCTGGTCGCTGGCGCTGTATCGTACCAAGGAGTACGCCGCCGCCGGTTTGCCGATGCTGCCGGTAACCCATGGCGCCGAATACACCCGCCGCCATGTATTTTTTTACACGGTTGGCTTGACGCTGGTAACCTTGGTGCCCTATGCCATTGGAATGTCTGGCTGGTTCTATCTGACTTCGGCCCTCCTGCTCGACACCATCTTCCTCGGGTACGCATGGCTGATCTGGCGCGACTATTCTGATGCCGTGGCGCGCATCACCTTCCGCTGGTCGATCTTCTATCTGGCGCTGTTGTTTGCCGCCCTGCTGGTGGATCACTACCTGCCGTTCTGAGCGGTCCCCGCTTACGGTCGGCACCCGGAAGTTCATCCTCCTGAGCAAGAAGAAAGGGCATCCCCCTTGCGGCGGCTGCCCCTCTTGGCCTGCACTGCCTGCCCGGTTCAGGCGACGAGCTTGCCCTTCATTTT
The DNA here is from genome assembly GCA_016712985.1 of Sulfuritalea sp. Classification (GTDB taxonomy): domain Bacteria; phylum Pseudomonadota; class Gammaproteobacteria; order Burkholderiales; family Rhodocyclaceae; genus Sulfuritalea. The sequence goes on from JADJQA010000034.1 coordinate 16,985, forward strand.
CTGCATGGCCTTGACTTCAATCTGCCGAATGCGCTCCGCCGATACGCCGTATTCGGCAGCCAGCTCATGCAGCGTGGCGGCTTCTTCGCCATCCGCCACCAGCCAGCGTCTCTGGACGATGGCACGGCTGCGCTGGTCAAGGCTCGCCAGCGCGGCGCTCAGCCCCTCATCCTGCAAGCGATCATACTCTTTGCGCTCAAGCACCGCGGAAGGCTCAATGCTGCGATCCGCTGTCAGGTAGGCGATCGGTGCGTAACTGTCCTCGTCGTCATCCGATACGGGTTCCAGCGACACGTCGGCACCGGTCAGACGGGTTTCCATCTCCACGACTTCTTCCGGCTTGACGCCCAACTGCTTTGCCACGGCGGTCACTTCGTTCGCGCCCAAGGTGTTGAAGCCCTGCGGCGAGTTTGCGTCCTGGGCCAGTGATGCCTTGATGCTGCGAAGATTGAAGAACAGCTTGCGCTGCGCCTTGGTGGTGGCAATCTTGACCAGACGCCAGTTCTTCAAAATATATTCATGAATTTCGGCCTTGATCCAGTGCATGGCGAATGAAACCAGCCGTACACCGCGATCGGGATCGAAGCGCTTTACCGCCTTCATCAGGCCGATATTTCCTTCCTGGATCAGGTCGGCGTGGGGCAAGCCATAGCCCAAGTAGCCGCGTGCAATGGCTATCACCAACCGCAGATGGGATGTGACCAACTGACGTGCTGCATCCAGATCCCCCTGTTCGCGGAAACGGCGCGCAAGCCCCTGCTCCTCGACATGGCTCAACATCGGGAGGCGATTCGCGGCCGAGATAAACGCCTCAATGCTGCCGCTTGCAGCGAGCATCGGCAAATGATCAAGAGAAACGGTATGGCTCATGGTACGACCTCCTTGTACATGATATTAGCACTCCCAGTCTGAGAGTGCCAATCTGCGGAGTAGTTCCCGACAGTCTTTATCGGGAATGTCGACCATCAGGTTTTCGGTGGAACTCCGGGAGGGCGCTTCGACTTCTTGAAAAAGCGCTTTGAAGGCTTCGATCCGGGCATCGGATCCTGCCTTCTCGGCTGCTCCGGGCGGCGTCCCTGGCCCTGGCTTGGAACTGGGCGTCGTCCTGGTTCCGCGGGCGCTCCCTGAACGCGGTTGCCGGGTGCGAGACAGATTTCGAGCTCGATGATCTCGTCCCAGATGGCGTCGGTGCGCTGGTGATCCGGGATCGCCAGTAGTTCCCGCAGGCGACGTCGCGGGTCCGCAAGCTGCGGTTCGTTGCGCTGGGGCTCGGGAGGCGGCTGCTCGCCGGGCGCGGCGTCGATGGGAGGCTGTTCGATGGGTTGTTCTTCGTTCATTTATATATTATCGCCCGAATAACGCATTCTGTTCCAGTGTGTTGCCGGTCGCAGCGAGCGCAATGTGGGTTTTTAGTTACTGCCGCCACGCCTACCGTCGATGAATCTGGCGTTAGCCTGCGCTGAAGCTTCGTTTTAGTCACGGCTGTTGCAAATGCTGCCGCAGGGAGATCATCGCGCCCAGCCAGCCGAGCCCGGCGGCTAGGCCCAGCAACAGGGCCGAGTCCCGCGCGTCGAGCGACTGCAGGACCAGGGTGAGGTCATAGAGGCGAACCAGCTCGCCCAAGGGCGCACGTAGCCAGAGCGCCGCCGCGCCGACCAGCAACCATGCCGCGATACCCCCGGCCAATCCCAGCAGGAGGCCGTAGTACAAGAATGGGCGCTGAATGAAGCCGTTCGTCGCGCCAAGCAGTTGGCTCACCTCGATCTCCGCCCGATGCGTAAGTACCTGCATGCGGATGATGCTGAAACTGATCGCGATCAGCCCGGCGCCGAGCAACGCGCCAAGGAGCATTACCCCCGTGCGGCCGAGCTTGAGCAGGGCGTCGAGCCGGCGTACCCAAGCTGAATCTAGCTGCACATGCTCAACCTTGGGCCATTGGCGGAACTCCGCTGCGAGTTTTTCCATCGATTCAGGCCTCTCATCCGTGGCGGTGACGACGAGAGCGTCAGGGAATGGGTTGGCCGGCAGGGCTTCGATTACATCGCGCAAACCGGAGTTGGACTTCAGTCGCGCCAGCGTCTCTTCCTTCGGCAGCAACTGCACATGTTTAACGCCGCCGTACTTGCCCAGGCGCGATTCAATTTCCGTCGCTGCCCGTCGTTCGGCGCTGGCCAACATGAACACGGAAATCTGCGGCACTGCGGAAGTCGTGCCGGGCAGGCGCATGGCGTTGGCGAGCAACATCTGGCCCCCCGCCGGCAGGGCCAGTGCGACCCCTATGGCCAAAACCGAAAGAACGTTGTTGAGCGGGGCGGCGGCCAGTCTGCGCAGTGCCAGCAGGATGGCATCCTGATGCTGCGCCAGCCAGGTATTCATGGCAGCAGCTTGCCGTGATCAAGCCGCAGGCGTCGCGCCGCCGGAAACAAGTCATCGGCATAAGTGGCGATCAACAACGTGACGCCGACCTGGTGGAACTCGTGAAAGATGCGCGCCACATCCGCCGCCGTCTCCTTGTCAAGGTGGGCCGTGGGTTCATCGGCGAGCAGCAGGGTCGGTCGATTGACCACCGCGCGGGCGATCGCCAGACGCTGCTGTTCCCCCCCCGAGAGCATGATCGGCAGGGCTTTCTCGCGGCTGGCAAGACCGACCTTGTCCAGCGCGGTGCGCACGCGCTGTGCGGCGTCGCGTCGCGGGAACCCGGCTATCGACAAGGGCAGCATGACGTTTTCGAACACCGTCCGATCGAACAGCAGCTTCTGGTCCTGGAACACCATGCCGATGCGCCGGCGCAGATAGGGCAGGGCCGCGCGCGCCAGCGCGCCCACGTTCTGGCCGCCGACCAGGACCACACCCGAGGTGCACTTCTCGATCGCTGCAACCAGCCTGAGCAGCGTCGATTTCCCCGCGCCCGAGTGGCCGCTGACCAGAACCATCTGCCGCTCCGCGATTTCGAAACTGAGGTTGGAAAGCGCATCGACCCCTGGCGGATAGCGTTTGGAAACGCGGTCGAAACGGATCACTATGAAGGCCCGGGCGCCGGTTCCAGCAGTGCCGCGACAAACTCGCTGGCGCGGAATGCCTGCAAGTCATCAATACCCTCGCCGATACCGATGAAGCGCACCGGTTTTGGACACTGGCGCGCGATCGCGGCGAGTACGCCGCCCTTCGCGGTGCCATCCAGTTTGGTGATGACCAGCCCGGTTACGCCGATCGCCTTGTCGAAGGCCTTGACCTGTTGCACCGCGTTCTGGCCGATGTTGGCGTCCAGTACCAGCAGCACTTCGTGGGGCCCGGACGCATCGGCTTTCTGGATCACGCGACGCACCTTGGCGATCTCTTCCATCAGGTGCAGTTGCGTCGGCAGGCGCCCGGCGGTGTCGGCCAGGACGACGTCAATCTTGCGGGCACGGGCAGCATTGATCGCGTCAAACACCACCGCCGCCGAATCGCCGGATTCCTGGGCGATGACGGCGATGCCATTCCTGTCGCCCCACGCGGTCAGTTGCTCGCGGGCCGCTGCACGGAAGGTGTCGCCCGCCGCCAGGAGCACGCTCTTTCCCTGACTCTGGAAGTGTTTGGCGAGCTTGCCTATGGAAGTGGTCTTGCCGGCGCCGTTGACGCCGGCGATCATGATCACGAAGGGTTGGTGGCCGCCGGCATCCAGGGTCTGCTCAAGCGGCGCGAGCAGGGTCCGCAGCCCTTCTGCCAGAGCCGATCGCAGTTGAGCGGGGGTTTCCAGCCGCTCGCGCTTGACCGCGGTCTTGAGCGCCGCCAGCAGCCATTGCGTTGCCTCGATGCCGCAATCCGCCATCAGCAGCGTGGATTCCAGATCGTCGAGCAGATCATCGTCGATCTTCGACCGGCTGAAGAGCTCTGTCAGCGGCGTGTTGAGGGTGGCGCGGGTGCGGGACAGGCCGGCCTTGAGGCGTTCGCTCCACGAAGTACGCGGCGCTTCGCCTGGCGGCGTCTGTGCGGCGGGGTCGGTCTTGAGGAAACCAAACATGCGGAATGCGGTCGGAGGCTGAAGCCGCGCTAAGATGCGCAGCGCGCAGATTTTAACAGAAGCCTTTTCCCAGCCACTCCAACCACCAATACCCGTCATGAAATCATCGCTAGCCGCCTGTGTCGTCCTGGTATGCGCCTTAGCGCCAGCGCCGGCTCTTGCCAATCCGTTTGAAGCGAAGCTCGCCAACGGCCTGCGCGTCATCGTCAAGGAAGACCGCCGCGCACCGACTGCCGTGCATATGGTCTGGTACCGCGCCGGCAGCATGGACGAAAAGGATGGCACCTCGGGCGTCGCCCACGTGCTGGAGCACATGATGTTCAAGGGCACGAAAAACCTCAAGTCGGGCGAATTCAACAAGCGCGTGGCCGAAGCCGGCGGTCGTGACAATGCCTTCACCAGCCGCGACTACACCGCTTATTTCCAGATCGTGCCGAAGGCCGCGCTGCCGGAAATGATGAAGCTCGAAGCCGACCGCATGGCCAACCTGAAACTGGAGCCTGATGAGTTCGCTTCCGAGATCAAGGTGGTCATGGAAGAACGGCGCTTGCGCACCGACGACAATCCGCAGGGGCTGGTCTATGAAGCCCTGAGTTCGGCCATGTTTCAGGCGCATCCCTATCGGCGGCCGATCATCGGCTGGATGGACGATCTCGAACACATGACCTGGCAGGATGCCCGCGACTGGTACCGGCAGTGGTATGTGCCGAACAATGCCTATGTCGTGGTGGTGGGCGACGTCGATCACCGCGACGTGTTCCGGCTGGCGCAGAAATACTACGGCGCACACAAGTCCCAGGCCCTGCCCGAACGCAAGCCGCAGAACGAACCGGAGCAGGCCGGCATTCGCCGCGTCAGCGTCAAGGCGCCGGCCAGGCTGCCCTACATCGCCATGTCCTGGAAGACGCCGAAGCTGCGCGACGTGAACAAGGATCGCGACCCGTATGCGCTGGATGTGCTGGCGGCGGTGCTCGACGGCCATGACGCCGCGCGCTTCGCCAAAAACCTGGTGCGCGGCAGTCGCGTCGCCCAGTCGGCCGGCGCCGGCTATGACGGCACCCTGCGCGGCGAGTCCACCTTCACCCTCGACGGCCAGCCGGCTGAAGGCAAGACCATCGGCGACCTGGAAGCCGCCTTGCGCGCCGAGCTCAAGCGCGTCCAGGACGAGGGCGTCTCGGCCGAGGAACTTGCGCGGGTCAAGACGCAGTCGATCGCTGCACAGATCTACAAGCGCGACTCGCTGATGGCGCAGGCCATGGAAATCGGCGGCGCGGAAGCCGCCGGTGTGTCCTGGCGCGACATCGACCTGCTGCTCGAAAAGCTCAAGAGCGTTACCGCCGAAGAAGTCCAGGCCGTGGCGAAGAAATATTTTTCGGACGACACGCTGAGTATCGCGGTGCTCGATCCGCAGCCCGTCGAAAACAGCAAACCGAGGAAGCCCTTCGCGGCAGTGAGGCACTGATGAAGCAAAGCAAATTGAACGCCACCCACCCCTGGGCCACGGCTGGCTTTGCACAGCCAGACGGGCTCGGCGGCGCAAAGCAGTGCATTGCGAAGCCCCGCCTGCGGCCCCTTCCCGTGGCGGGGCTACTGATGAAGCCCCTGCGCAGCAAGACGGCCAGCATAGCCGGCGCGTCGCTGCGGATGGCCGGCTCGCTTCGCTCGATTATTTTGGGGCGCTCACGAACCCGTTTTACGTTGATCTGTCTGCTGACCTCCCTGGCATCGAGCCTGGCCCTGGCCGGCGTCAAGATCGAGCACTGGACCGCGCTACCGGGGCCCGGGTGTATTTCATCGAGACACGGGTGCTGCCCATACTCGACGTCCAGATTGATTTTGCCGCCGGCGGCGCCTTCGTTGCGGCGGACAAGGCCGGCGTCGCCGGGCTGACCCGCAGCCTGCTGGAAGCGGGTGCCGGCGACATGGATGAGGAAAAAATTTCCGGACGCCTGGTGGATATCGGCGCACACCTGGGCGGCGGTGCCGACAGCGACCGCGCCAGCGTCAGCCTGCGCACGCTGTCCAGCAAAACCGAGCGCGAAGCCGCGCTGGATCTGATGCGCACCGTGTTGTCGGCGCCGACTTTTCCGCAATCGGTGCTGGAGCGTGAAAAGGGCCGCAGCATTGCCGGCATCCGCGAAGCCGAAACACGGCCGGACGCGATTGCCGGCAAGCGCTTCGCCGCGGCCATCTATCCCGGCCATCCCTACGGCGTCAGCCCGTCCGTGGGCAGCGTCGGTGCCATCACGCGCGAGGATCTCGTCGCCTTTCATAACAGGCACTACGGCGCGAAGGGTGCGGTGGTATCGATCATCGGCGACGTCTCCCGCGCCGAGGCCGAGGCGATCGCCCTGCGCCTGACCGAAGCGCTGCCGCCCGGCGGCGCCGCACTGGTGCCGCCGCCGGTGAAGCAACCGCAGCGGGAGACGATCAAGGTGCCGCACCCTGCCGCGCAGAGCCATGTGCATGTCGGCCTGCCGGCCATCCGCCGCAGCGACCCCGATTATTTTCCACTGCTGGTCGGCAACTACACGCTCGGCGGCGGTGGTTTCGTTTCCCGCCTGATGAAGGAGGTCCGCGAAAAGCGCGGTTACGCCTACAGTGTGCATTCCTACTTCGCCCCGCGCAAGCTCGAGGGGCCATTCGAGATCGGGCTGCAGACCCGGCGTGACCAGGTCAACGATGCGCTGAAGGTAGTGGATGAGGTTCTCACCGAATACATCGCCAAGGGTCCGACGCCGCAGGAACTGGCAGCGGCGAAGAAGAACATGGTCGATGGCCTGGCGCTGCGCATGGACAGCAACGCCAAGCTCCTCGGCTATCTCTCGGCCATTGGCTTCTATGGCCTGCCGCTAACTTATCTCGACGATTTTCCCGGCAACGTCAAGGCCGTCACCGCCGCGCAGGTCAAGGCCGCCTTTGCGCGCCACGTGAAGGCGGAGAATCTCGTCACTGTGGTCGTTGCTACCGATTGAGCCTCTGAGTCTTGAGCCGCATCCGCATCACCGGTGGCGAATGGCGCAGTCGCCTGGTCCAGGTACCCGATGCACCCGGCTTGCGGCCGACGCCGGATCGGGTGCGCGAGACCTTGTTCAACTGGCTGGGACAGGATCTCAAGGGGCTGCGCTGTCTTGACCTTTTCGCCGGTAGCGGGATTTTGGGCTTTGAAGCGGCGTCGCGCGGCGCGGAACATGTGGCGATGGTCGAATGCTCCCGCAGGGCATTCGCGGCGCTGCGGAAACATGCCGCCGGCTTTGAATGTCCGCGACTGGAACTGTTCTGCTGCGATGCGCTAAACTTCGCTCCCGCGTCCGGTCGGCGATTTGATCTGGTGTTCCTTGATCCGCCGTATGGACTGGGCTGGCTGGCGCGCATTGAGCCCCGGCTGGATGCGCTGGTTGCGCCGGATGCCAGGCTGTACGCGGAAGCCGAGAGGCCTCTGGAACGGCTGGGCCGTTGGTCGGTCGTGCGGCAGGGGCGGGCCGGCCAAGTTTTCTTTCACCTGCTGGAGCGGGCATGAGCAAAAGCATTGCCGTATACCCGGGGACATTCGATCCCCTTACCCGCGGTCACGAGGATCTCGTGCGACGCGCTTCGGCCCTGTTCCGGCGGGTGATCATCGGTGTTGCGGAGAGTCGCGGCAAGCGCCCCTTGTTCTCGCTGGCCGAGCGCGTCGAGATGGCCCGTGAGGTGCTGGTCGGCTATCCTAATGTCGAAATCCACGGATTTGACTGCCTGTTGATGAGTTTCATGCTTGAGCACAATGCCAGCGTGATCATGCGCGGCTTGCGCGCCGCCTCGGATTTCGAATATGAGTTCCAGATGGCGGGCATGAATCGGAATCTCTATCCCGACGTCGAAACGGTGTTCCTCACCCCGTCGGATCAGTACATGTTCGTGTCCGCGACGATGGTGCGCGAAATTGCTTCACTCGGCGGCGATGTTTCGAAGTTTGTTCCGCCGCAAGTTCAGACACGGCTTGCCGAGAAGATTCAGCCACGCGGGTTTGCCCAGTAACCAGAGGAAGAATCATGTCATTGATGATCACGGATGAATGCATCAACTGCGACGTATGCGAGCCCGAGTGCCCTAACAACGCCATATCGCAGGGTGATGAGATATACATTATCGATCCAAACAAATGCACCGAATGCGTCGGGCACTTCGACACCCCGCAGTGCCGTGAAGTCTGCCCGGTGGATTGCATTCCGGACGACCCGGATCATGCGGAATCGAAAGATCAGCTCATGGCGAAGTTCCTTCAACTGACTGCCAAGTAGGCAAGACGTCAAGCCTTCTTGCGTGCATGCAGCAGTAGCACGGCACCCCTGGTGATGAACACGCGCAAGGCGAATTGAAGGCCCGCCCCTCCCATCCTCCCCTCGCGGGGAGGCTTCTGATCAGCTCGCTTCGCTCGACTATCACCCATCGCTCCGAACGAGCTATTTCACGTCAACGCTGACAGCCCGCGCAAAAGAACGTTGCGCGCTGTCCCTGGCGCAGTTCCCTGATTCGGCGGCCGCAGACACGGCAGGATTCGCCGCCGCGGCCGTAGACAGAATACTGCTGCTGGAAATAGCCGGAGCTGCCATCGGAATGAATGAAGTCGCGCAGGCTGCTGCCGCCCGCGTCGATGGCGGCAGCCAGCGTCGTCTTGATGGCCTGAACAAGGCGCCCCAGGCGCTTCAGGGATATCCTGCCAGCAGGCGTGCGCGGATCGATGCCGGCGCGGAACAGGCTTTCCGATGCATATATGTTGCCGATGCCGACGACACGGTGGCTGTCCATCAATGCCGGTTTGATCGCTGCCGAGACGCCCGCCAACTCTTGCTTTAGCCATTCGGCGCTGAACTGCTCGGTCAGCGGCTCGACGCCAAGCACGGCCAGCAGCGGATGTGTCAGTGGGTCGCCCGGTAGCCAGAGAATCGCACCGAAGCGACGCGGATCCCGCAGCCGCAAGGCTACTGATTCACGTTTGATGGCGAACACCAGGTCGAAGTGATCATGCTTTTCGGCCGGAAGGCCCGCCGGCACCAGCCGCAGACTGCCCGACATGCCGAGATGAATCAGCAGATGCCCGTGGTCAAAGCGCAGCAACAGGTACTTGCCGCGACGGCTTACGGCAGCAAGGCAATGTCCGCCCAGCGTTCGGGGAAGGTCCCGCGGCAGCGGATAGCGCAGCGCCTGCGTTCGCGCGATCACGCCCGAGACCCGGCGTCCGGTCAACGTCGGTGCAATGCCGCGAAGGGTGACTTCGACCTCGGGCAGTTCAGGCATGCCGGGACTCGCACGAAACATCTGCCGAAACTGCTAACATCGCCGCATTGTATGCGACAGCAGTGTTGCTCCCGGGTGCCGCGTCATGAACCACTCCTTCCGTTGCTTTGCGCTTGTCCTTGTGCTGGCCAATGTCGGCGCATGGGCGCAGGCGCCCGCCGTGCCGCCATCGCCGGCGAACGAAGGAGATCTGCTGCCGAAACAGGAACTCACCGGGCAGATTCTCTACCAGTTCCTGCTCGCTGAAATCGCCGCGCAGCGCGGCCAGTTTTCGCTGTCGGCCAGCGCTTATCTTGATCTGGCGATGAGCACGCGCGATCCGCGAATTGTGCGCCGGGCGACCGAGGTCGCCTTTCATGCGCGTCAGTACGATGTGGCGCTGGAGGCCGCACGACTGTGGCAGAGCCTCGAGCCCGAGTCCCAGCAGGCGCGACAGATGCTATCAACGCTGCTGCTCACCAGCGGGCGCGTCGAGGAACTGGCCGGCAGCCTGGCCCGCGACCTGGCGGCGGAAGGTCCGCGGACCGGCGAGGCGCTGATCCGCCTGGTTCGCGCCTTCGCCCGCTATCCTGACAAGCTCGCGGTACAGAGGCTGTTCAACCAGCTTACCCAGCCGTATCTCGGACTTGCCGAAGCCCATCTGGTGCGCGCACAGACGGCGGTTGGCGTCGGCGATGCGCAGCGCGCGAGCAGCGAGATCGATCAGGCGTTGGAACTGCGCCCGGCCTGGGAGCTGGCGGCATTGTTCAAGGCCGAGCTGCTGGCGAAGGGGGATGCACAACTTGATTTCCTGAAGACCTGGCTGGTGGCCAATCCTCAGGCGCAGGACGTGCGTCTGGCGTATGCCAGGGGGCTGGTAAGCGAAAAGCGCTATGAAGCTTCGCGCATCGAATTCCGTCGGCTGCTGTCGGCCAATCCCGACAACCCGGACATGCTCTATGCCGTGGGTATTCTCTCGCTGCAGGTCAACGATATCGCAGAGGCGGAACAGCAGCTTAAGCGTTTCGTCGAAATCGGGCGTGGTGACCTTGATCCGGCGCGATTCTATCTGGGGCAGATAGCCGACGAGGGCGGACGTCCCGACGATGCTTTGCGCTGGTACGATCAAGTTGCGGCCGGCGAACATGTGATTCCGGCCAGGGTGCGGGCGGCCCAGGTTCTGCTGCGCCAGAACAAGCTCGATGAAGCGCGCGAACGGCTTGCCGCGGCACGGGCCGGCGAATCCGGCGACATACGTCTGCTGGTGGCGGAAGCCCAGTTGCTGCGTGATGCCGGACGCTACGCAGAGGCGTTTGCCTTCCTCGCCAACGCGCTGGAAATGCAGCCGGATCAGCCCGACATTCTCTACGAGACCGCCCTGGCGGCGGAGAAGCTCGGCTACGTGGATTTGGTGGAGCGCCATCTGCGACGCCTGATCGCCCTCAAGCCCGACTCGGCGCAAGCCTACAACGCCCTCGGCTATTCGCTGGCCGACCGCAATCTGCGTCTTGACGAAGCAGCGCAACTGATCGACAAGGCCTTGTCGCTGATGCCGGATGACCCCTTCATTCTTGACAGCAAGGGCTGGCTGCTGTTCCGCCAAGGCAAACCTGCGGCTGCACTGGAGGCCCTGCAGAAGGCCTATGCACAAAAATCCGATCCGGAGATCGCCGCACATATCGGTGAGGTACTCTGGGTTCTTGGCCGGTCCGACGAGGCACTGGTAGTCTGGCGCGAGGCAGCCAAGGTCCATCCGACCAACGAAATGCTGGCGGCGACCATCAAGCGTTTTGTCCCTTGAGACTCTGGCTGGTTTGCCTGGTCGCGTGGTTGTTGGCTGCCTGCGCCGAGTTGCCGCCACCTTCCGCGGTCTCGCGCGCCCTCGGTCCGCCGCTACTGCGCTTTGCCGCCGAAGGGCGGATTGCGTTGCGCCAGGGCGAGCGTAGCGATCACCTGCGGTTTCGCTGGGAGCACGCGCCGGATCGCGATGTCGTGCTGCTTATGTCGCCGCTGGGCCAGGGCCTGGCCGAATTGACGCGCGATGCCGCCGGCGCCCGGTTGGTGCGGGCGAACCAAGCGACCATTGCCGCCGATACCCTGCCCCAGCTCGCCGAGCGTGTCGTCGGATCTCCCCTGCCGCTGGAAGCCATGGGGGATTGGCTGCGCGGCGCGCGGCCGGACCTGAGTGGCGAAGCGGACGGCTGGCGCGTGGCGATCAGCGATACCGCGGCGTTTCGCCAGAGCCGACTGGTGCGCGTTCTCGAAGCCCGGCGCGAGGATGTCGAACTCAAGCTGATCGTCGACGACTGGGACGTGCCGGAATGAGTGCCGTGCGTCGGGCCGCCCCAAGCCGGCACCAGTCAGCCCGACGGAGGCTGCGAGAGCAGCCGAACCGACGTCACCCCCGCCCGCGGGGCGGGGGCCGGGGGGTGGGCCGATGAACGACTGGCAGCGTGACTGGCCGGCCCCAGCCAAGATCAACCTGTTTCTGCATGTAGTCGGACGCCGTGCCGATGGTTACCACTTGCTGCAAACCGTATTCCGTTTTCTGGACTTCGGTGACAGCCTGCGCTGCGAGCCGCGCAGCGATGGCCGGATTCTGTTGGCCACGCCGCTGCCCGGTGTGCCGCCCGAGACGGATTTGACGGTGCGCGCCGCCGCTGCCCTGCGCGCGGCGACCGGTACCACCGCCGGCGTTACCCTGCATCTCGACAAGCGATTGCCCATGGGCGGCGGCCTGGGCGGCGGCAGTTCGGACGCCGCGACGACCCTGCTCGCCCTGAATCGTCTGTGGCGCACCGGCCTCGATTCGCCGCAGCTTCAGCGCCTGGGCCTCGCGCTCGGCGCCGACGTGCCGATCTTCGTGCACGGCCGCACTTCATTCGCCGAAGGAGTGGGCGAACGCTTCGCCGATGTCGATCTGCCCGCAGCCTGGTATCTGGTGCTGGTTCCCGATGTGGCCGTGCCTACCGCGGCAATCTTTCGGTCCGCGCAACTGCGCCGCGATACCCCGGCCATTGTCGCGGCCGATTGGCGGCCCGGTTTCGGCCACAATGACCTCGAAGCCGTGGCCTGCGCACTCTATCCCGAGCTGATACGCCATCTCGACTGGTTGCGCCGCCATGGCGACGCGCGCATGAGCGGCTCCGGGGCTTGCTGTTTCGTCGAGTTTGTCGATGAGTCGGGCGCGCGCGATGCCCTGGCCGCCCTGCCGGCCGACATGCGCGGTTTTGTTGCTGCGGGAGTGGATCGGCATCCACTGGCAACCCATTCACTTGCCATGATGATTTGACAGCAGGGGCGAAAACCCCGAAAATGCGCGTCCTTTCGACCTCCGCTCTGAAGGAGCGGGTATCGATGTTGGGGAGTCGCCAAGCTGGTTAAGGCACTGGATTTTGATTCCAGCATGCGAAGGTTCGAATCCTTCCTCCCCAGCCAAGGTTTTTTTCGCAGCCGACCGATTCATAGAAATGGCGCAGGCGCCCGCAGTATTGAAAGATTCCCCTGCCCGCTTCAGTTAAGACCAAAACCGACATGGCCTACGACAGTCTGATGGTGTTCACCGGCAATGCCAACCCCAAGCTGGCGGCCGATGTCGTCAAACGCCTTAACATCTCGCTCGGGCGAGCCAATGTCGGCCGGTTTTCCGATGGCGAGGTGAACTGCGAAATCCTTGAGCATGTGCGGGGCCATGACATCTTTGTGCTGCAGTCGACCTGCTATCCGACCAACGACAACCTGATGGAACTGATGGTGATGGTGGATGCCCTGAAACGGGCCTCCGCCGGACGCATCACGGCTGCCATTCCGTATTTTGGCTACGCCCGCCAGGATAGCCGGACGCGCTCGGCGCGTGTCGCAATCACCGCAAAAGTGGTCGCCAACATGCTTCAGACCGTCGGCGTGCAGCGCCTGCTGACAGTTGATCTGCATGCCGACCAGATCCAGGGCTTCTTCGACATTCCCGTCGACAATGTGTATGCAGCGCCGATCCTGCTGGGCGACATCTGGAAACAGCGGTACGAAGACTTGCTGGTGGTGTCCCCCGACGTCGGAGGCGTGGTGCGCGCCCGCGCGCTGGCCAAACGCCTGGAGTCCGATCTGGCGATCATCGACAAGCGCCGGCCGAAGGCGAATGTGTCGGAAGTCATGAACATCATCGGTGAGGTCGATGGCCGCACCTGCGTCATCATGGACGACATGGTGGACACCGCCGGCACGCTGTGCAAGGCGGCGCAGGCCCTCAAGGATAATGGCGCCACCCGGGTGCTCGCCTACTGTACCCATCCGGTGCTGTCGGGCAGCGCCGTATCGAGGATAAAGGCGTCCGAACTCGACGAACTGGTGGTGACCGACACTATTCCGCTGTCCGACGAAGCCCGTGCCTGCAACCGCATCCGGCAGATATCGATTGCCGAACTGATGGCCGAGACCATGTTGCGCATCAGCAACGAGTCTTCCGTTTCCTCGTTGTTCATGGACTAGCCGATCGCAAGCTGGCCCTGGCCTCCACTGAAACCCCGTTTTCATCCCCTTGCCTGGTCGCGGGCGAGGGATATCACCGCAGCACCTACTGGAGCAAATCATGCAACTCGAATTCAACGCAAACAAGCGCGATGACCAGGGCACCGGAGCGAGCCGCCGCCTGCGTCGCACCGGCCGGATTCCCGGCATCCTCTACGGCGGCGCGACTGCGCCGCAGCCCATCGACATCGACCACAACGAGCTGTTTCAGTTGCTGCGCAAGGAGGCTTTCTATTCCTCCGTACTCAACGTCAACCTCAATGGCGCCAAGGAAATGTGCCTGTTGCGCGACGTGCAGCGTCACCCCTATCGGCCGGTGATCCTGCACGCGGATTTTCAGCGTGTGGATGCGACCAGCAAGCTGCACCAGAAAGTACCCTTGCACTTCGTCAATGCCGATGTCTCACCGGGTGTAAAGCAATCCGGCGGCATGGTGCAACACGTCATGACCGATCTCGATGTGCGTTGCCTGGCGAAGGATCTGCCAGCCTTCATTGAAGTTGATCTGAAGGACCTGGCCCTTGGCAATTCGCTGCACGTTTCGAACCTGACGCTGCCCCCCGGTGTCGAAGCCATGCTGCACAAGGGTGAAGACCCGGTGGTGGCCACCGTTCTGATACGCGGCGGCAAGGCCGAGGAAGAAGTCGCCGCTGAAGCCGGGGCGACTCCGACTGCGGCTCCTGCGGCTGCCGCGGCCCCCGCCGAGAAGAAGTCCGAGAAGACCGACAAGAGATAGGCGCTTGCAGGATTCGCTGCGTTCGCAGTTGCGTCTGGTCGTGGGCCTGGGCAACCCTGGGGCGGAATACGCTGAAACCCGGCACAACGCCGGGTTTTGGCTTTGTGAGCGCCTGGCACGCGAACTCGGCGTCAATCCGGGAAGCGAATCACGCTTTCACGGCCTGGCCGGCGTTTTGCGTGCCGGGGATGGCGCTTTATGCGCCGAAGGGGCGGTATTCCCTGGTGGGACGCGCGCCGGCAAGGCGCGTGCGCAGAGCCTGTGGTTCCTCCTGCCGCAGACCTTCATGAACCGTTGCGGCCTGTCAGTTCGTGCGCTGACGCAGTTCTACCGCATCGAGCCCGCCGAAATGCTGGTCATGCATGACGAACTCGATCTGCCGCCGGGCCAGATGCGGCTCAAGTTCGGTGGCGGACTGGGCGGGCACAACGGGCTCAAGGACATCACGGCGCATATGGGCACCCAGGACTACTGGCGACTACGTATCGGCATCGGGCATCCCGGCGACAGGAACGAAGTTATCGACTATGTGCTGAAGCCGCCGCGCAAGGAAGAACGGGGCGAGATAGACGCGGCGCTCGACCGCGCGCTGCTGGCCTGGCCGACGCTGGCGCGCGGCGATTTCGCCGCCGCCACGCAACGCATAAATTCCAGACCGGCGCCGCCAAGAACAGAAGTACCGAAGAAAGAAAACAATACATGAGTCTCAAATGCGGCATCGTCGGCCTGCCCAATGTCGGCAAGTCCACCCTCTTCAACGCCCTGACCAAGTCAGGCATCGCGGCGGAGAACTATCCCTTCTGCACCATCGAGCCGAACGTCGGCATTGTCGAAGTGCCGGACGCCCGTCTGGCCGCTTTGGCCGCCATCGTCAAGCCGCAGAAGATCCAGCCGGCGATTGTCGAATTCGTCGATATTGCGGGCCTGGTGGCCGGTGCCAGCAAGGGAGAGGGGCTGGGCAACCAGTTTCTCGCCAACATCCGCGAAACCGATGCCGTGGTGCATGTGGTGCGCTGTTTCAGCGACGATAACGTGGTGCATGTGGCGGGCAGAATCGATCCGCTGTCCGACATCGAGGTGATCGACACCGAACTGGCGCTGGCCGACATGGCGACGGCTGAAAAGGCCCTGGCCCGCTACAAGAAGCCAGCCAGTGCGGGGGACAAGGACGCCAGGATCCTTTGCGCCGTGCTCGAAAAGTGCCTTGCCCAGTTGAATCAGGCCAAGCCGGTGCGCGCCCTTGACCTATCAAGAGAGGAATGGGCCAGCCTGAAACCCTTCTGCCTGATCACCGCCAAGCCGGTGCTGTACGTCGCCAACGTCAAGGAAGGCGGCTTCGACCACAATCCCTATCTCGACGCGGTAACGGCCCATGCCGCCACCGAGAAGGCCGAAGCCGTTGCGGTCTGCGCGGCCATCGAAGCCGAGATCGCCGATCTCGAAGAAGACGAGAAGCAGATGTTCCTGACGGACATGGGACTGGACGAGCCGGGCTTGAACCGGCTGATCCGCGCCGGCTACAAACTGCTCGGGCTGCAAACCTACTTCACCGCCGGGGTCAAGGAAGTGCGCGCCTGGACCATCCATGTCGGAGACACCGCGCCCAAGGCGGCCGGCGTGATCCATACCGATTTCGAAAAGGGCTTCATCCGCGCCCAGACCATCGCCTTCGACGATTTCATCGCCTATAAGGGCGAAGGCGGCGCGAAGGAGGCGGGCAAGATGCGCGCCGAGGGCAAGGAGTACGTCGTCAAGGATGGCGACGTGCTGAACTTCCTGTTCAATGTTTAGGGCTTGGTGCCGAGGCTTTGCCGCGTGGTGGTGCCCGCCGATCGCTGGCGACGCGCTCGGTGGCGTCGGCGATCATCCAGACGCTGTGCGTCTGTCCGTCGGCCATCTTGCGTCCCGAGAACTCACCCCAGAGCTCGGTGCCGTTGGCGCGACGCAAACGATACAGGCCTTGCGCCAGATGTCCCTTGTCAAAGGCACTGGACCTGTCGTCGAAAAAATGGGCGGCCTCCTGGGCGTTGAGAAAATGTTCATGGAGGGATGACTCGGTGAGATCCTGCATCCGCTGTCCCAGTAACTCAGCCAGTCGCCCATTGCACTTGACAATGCGTTCGTCGTCGATCACCGCGATTCCGATCGGAGACGATTCGAAGATCGCCTCCTGTTCCGCAAGCAGGGACTCGGTCTTGGCGGTGCGCTCGAGGTTGACGGTATTGGATCGATTCAGCTTGATCTGCACCGCGATCAATACCGCAATGCAGCCCGTGGCGGCGATCATTGTCCATTTCGCCTGGCCGCCCAAGCCCATACCCAGAAGGTATTGCGCAAAGGCCGGCAGCACGACGGGAAGGGTGAAAAGCCAGAACGAGATATGGCTCAGAGCGAGGAACACCGCGCCGGTAAAGGCGATGACCACGACCGACAACAGCATGAACATCTGCGCATCGGGATGCAGCGGCGGAGGGTATAGGGGTCCGAACAGCGCTCCCCAGCCGAGGCCGCTGAGAACTGCGCCCGCGGCAAACATCCATTCCCAGCGGGGAGAGAGGCTGCTCCGTACGTCAGCCTTGCCGAACATGTGCCACAGCCAGACGCGCCCGGCTGCGACTGACAGCATGAAGGCCGCCCACGCCTTCAGGATCTCCAGGCTGATGATGCCGAAGAGAACGATGCAGCACAGGACAATGCCGATCAGCGCCGCGACGACGCTGACTGGCACATACTCGTAAAGCATCTCGATGCGGCGTACTTCTGCGTCGCTGCTGAGTCTTCGGGTTCGGATGGGGTTCATGGACTGATTTTGGTGAGGGGCGCTATCATAACGCCATCTTGCTCCCGATCAACTCGCTCCCGATCAACTCGTTCCTTCCTGTCGGGTGCAATTGAAACTGTCGGTCGATGGACGTGTAACGGTCGAACAGTGGGGTTCGCCCGCTACATCCCGCAAAAAACAGCCTATCTGATGGCTTCAACGTAAACTTCAACGCCCCACCGAACCCTTGCTCTCGTGCCTGAGGTCAGGTCATCTGAGAATGTTGATCTCGCCTTCGCGCTCAAGCAGCTTCACCGCGACTTCTTCGCGCGCCTGTTCCCAGGGCTGCTGCAGAAAGGCTTTTTCCAGTCTGCTCAGGCGGCCTTTCAGGGTGCCCACCAGGTAGCGCATCGGCATCTCCCGCTGGCGCAACTTCTCCAGCGCCTCCTCGGTCGGAATGCTGCGGTCCATCAGCCAGATGCGTTGTGGGCGCCTCCGTACTGTTGCTCGTTCGCCTTGACGAAGCGCTCCAGGGTGCTGTTGTCCAGGGTGTTCCCCGGCATGACTTCGTAGGTCAGCGGGAAGCCCTCGGGGGTCACGATCAGCGCGACCTGGTTCCGTATCTGGCGAAAGTGCCGGTGAGCTGCGCAAAAAAGTCGGCCAGGATGTCGATGGCCTTTCAGGAGTGATGTCACAACCGAGCGAAGGAAAGACCGATGTTCTCGATCTACGGTGTTACAGGGCAGGTGTTCAGCGGCACCCTTGAGGAAATGATCCGCGTCCGGGCGCTTGCAAGAGCGCGGTCGGCACGCGCCATCGCCCAGGAAGGCGACGAACCGGGCGTCGAGGTGATCGCCGGCTCAAGCAGCCGGCCCCGGGAAGAGGCGGTTCGCGCCTACCGCGCCATGCTGCCGCCAGAGCTGGAGCGCGGGCCGCTCTATCATGCCGAGCAGATCATGCAGCGCCAGGTCATCAGCGTCTCCGCCCTCGACGATGTCGAGAAAGCCTGGCGGACCCTGCGGGATCACGACATTCACCAGGCGCCCGTGCTCGCTGCCGACGCGCAACTCATCGGCATCGTCAGCGAGCGCGATCTTCTGAGCGCCATCAACATCGATGCTGGCCGCGTCGTCGAATCCCTTGCCCGGCAGGTGCGTGATGTCATGAGCACGCCGGTGGTCGCCGCCGAGCCTTTGACCGACATTCGGCGCATCGCCGCGGTCATGCTCGAAAACCGGGTGGACGGCGTTCCCATCACCGGCCAGGGCGGCCGTTTGGTGGGGTTTGTCTCGCGCAGCGACATCCTGCGCGCCGTCGTCATCGATCCGCCGCTGAGCCTTTGGCGCTGAGCCGGAGCATTCGCGCCGGCTGCCAACTTGTCCGCGAACCGACTTCCGGCGCTGCGGTGCCAGGCGTCCGTTGGCGCGGTGGCGGAGGGGATCGGTCTGCCGGCTGGCCGGGGAAGGTCGTGCTTATGGTGACGAGAGATCCTTTTGCAGGACGCGATTCCTGCCACCGTTCTTGACTTCGTACATGAGGCTATCCGCCTCGGCCAGCAGGCCCTCAAGATCGGCGGGCGCCCGGGCATAACTCGCGACCCCGATGCTGAAAGTCACCGGCCACTGGCGTCCGCGCATCGCTTGCAGCAGTCGGTGCCGCAGATCCTCGATGTAGGCCTTCGCCGACGCGCCATCCATGCCGGGCAGCAGCAGCGCAAACTCATCGCCGCCGATGCGCCCGGCAATATCGCTGGCTCGCAGCCGCGCGCGCAAGCCGGCGGCAACGCACGCCAGCAGCGCATCGCCGGCGGCGTGACCGCGTTTGTCGTTAACTTCCTTGAACTTGTCGAGATCGATGAACGCGGCAGTGATCGGCGTGCCCTCGCGCTGCGCCTGTGCCAGCGCCTGACGCCCCAGCTCCAAAAACTCGCGACGGTTGGGCAAGTGCGTCAGTGCGTCTTCGCGCGCCAGGCGCGTTTCGACATCAAGCAACTTGCGCAGTCGCACCAGGAGCCAGACGCCGGTGCAGTAGATCGACAGCCGCGCAACACTGTTGAGAATCAGCGGCAGCGCGGAGGCTTGATCGCCGCCGAGCATCTGGTCTGCCCGTAACCATAGCGCGACCACAAGGATTGCCGCGCCCAATCCCCAGCGCAGTCCGAGGAACCACGCCACCAGCGCCAGCGGTGCGGCGAAAAAAACGTGGAACTCATACGCCAGGCCGGCAAGGGTGTGCAGATGGGCGAGCAGCAGAACCAGCGCCATGCTCGCGAGGAGGATGCCGAAACGTCCGGCGCCGCCTGGTTGCCAAAGGATCGCCGTGCGCAGTTTCATGACGCGATTCTGCCGCAATTCTTCTGATACCTTCATCAAGAGGGAGACTTTCAGATGAGTCACGATCCATTCAACGGCCTGCGGGAATTCCCCCTGGGATCCGGGAAGACCGGCAAGTCTCATTCGCTACCGGCGCTCGAACAGGCCATGGCGGGCAAGGTTTCGCGTCTGCCGATTTCGATTCGCATCGTGCCAGCCGCGATGGGCAAGGACCCCAAGCGCATCGAGCCGCTGGTGCCGGTGGATCTGGTGGTGGATCATTCGGTGCAGGTCGACCCTTCCCGCCAGAAGGGCGCTCTCGATCTCAACATGAAGCTTGAGTTCCAGCGCCGTAAGCGTATTGCGGTTGACGCCTGCCTTGCTGGCGAGGCCTACCACCAACCCGCCACGACGAATCCGCGCAACGCGAATACGCTGGCCGAACTGGTCGATATGCTCCCCAAATCAGGTGAGATGTCGCGTAGTATCACCTTGCGGCGCTGCTGCATCGGTGCGTGGGTATCCGGCAGCAGGCCTGGGAGCAAAGCATGCTGTTTGCACTGACATGGGTACTGATCGGTCTGTTGTTGGTCTTCTGGACCGCGGCGGCGTGGGGCTTGCACCTGGCCGCGCAGTGGCTTGCCGGGCTGGCACCGGCCAAGCTGGAAGCCGCCACCACGGCGGCGGGCGACGCTGCCCGTCAGGCGGTCCCCCTGCTCGGCCTGCCCGAGTGGCTGACGGCAGGCCTGCCGGCCGGCGTCGTCGAGGCCTGGCTGGCGTGGGCGCAGTCCTTCCTGCCCTGGCTGCAGTCGCTGCTGCTGCAGGCACCGGCCTTGGTCGGCTGGCTGTCGCCGGTGATCTGGGTCGGCTGGGCGCTGGGTGCCCTGCTGCTGCTACTCGCTGGTATGCTGGCCAAAGTAGTGCTGGCGTTCACCATGGTCGGCGTGTTCATTGCTGCACTGGTCTGGTAGGCCGGGCCTGTAGTGTCGGCGCTGACTGAGCGGCGGGATCTCATCGTTGAGCGTTGCGTGCCTTGCGGCGAATCTGCTCACTGCGGGCGCGCGGCGTGCAGCAGGTCGAGAAGCTTGAGGCCGGTCAGGCTGCGCACCTTGCGCGCCAGGCAATACAGCACGACGCCCATCATCCGCATCGAGGGCAGCGCGATCATCGGGTAGCCGAGCAGCGTTAGCCAGCCGAGTTCGGCATTAATGGCGTCGCTGCCGGCCGGGCTGCTCGGGCGCCGATAGTTTCATCAGGATCAGGGCCGGTATGACCAGGGTGACCAAGAGGTCGGTCAGGGGGTTCGGCGCAGCGGTCGGCTTCGCGGGGTCGATTGGTGGCGTCGGTTCGTCAGTGCTTCCGGTATATCACCAAGCGCCCCGGCCAGTTCAATTACCAGGAGGCCACCGCCGCCAAATTGCCGATCGGTTCCGGCGAGGTCGAAAGCGCTCATCGCTACGTCGTCCAAGAACGACTCAAACTTCCCGGCGCCTGGTGGCTAAAAGACAATGCTCAACCTTCGAAACGCCGGCGCCAACAATCGTTGGGACCATTATTGGGATGCCTTGGCCGCTTGAACCCGGACCAACAGTTTCAATTGCACCCCTCCTGTCCCGCGATCTCGGCGCGTACCTTGTCCATGTCGAGCGCCATCGCTTGTTCGATCAGTTGATCAAGGGCTTTGGCCGGGAGTGCGCCAGCCTCGGAGTAGATGATGATCTGGTCCCGAAAGACCATCAGGGTGGGGATCGAGCGGATATTGAAGGCGGCGGCGATTTCCTGCTGCTCTTCGGTATTCACCTTGGCAAATACAATGCCTGGTTGCTTTTCCGACGCCGCCTCGAAGGTCGGCGCAAAGCCGCGGCAGGGCGCACACCATGGCGCCCAGAAGTCGATGATCAGGTTGGCGTTATTGTTGATGGTCTGTTGAAAATTGTCGGCATTGAGTTCCAGCGTGGCCATGGCTTGCTCCAGAATTGACTTGAGCCGAATGCTACCGTTTTGCCGCGCGCCGTGCTATGACACTGCCGCATGAGTACGTTTGGCTCTCCCTATCGCGGTCGCTTCGCTCCCTCGCCCAGCGGGCCCTTGC
Source organism: Sulfuritalea sp. (assembly GCA_016712985.1). Taxonomy (GTDB): domain Bacteria; phylum Pseudomonadota; class Gammaproteobacteria; order Burkholderiales; family Rhodocyclaceae; genus Sulfuritalea. Next base: position 38,669 of record JADJQA010000034.1, read on the forward strand.
ACTTCGGTTCGCTGGTGGCGGCCACAGGCTCCTTTCTGGAGGCGAAGACGCGGGGTGGTGAGTGGCGTCTGCGCATGGAGGATGTCGATGCGCTGCGTTGCTCCCGGGAGACTGCCGGGGAAATCCTGCGCGTTCTGGAGGCTTGCGGCTTTGCCTGGGATGGCGAGGTGATCCGGCAGAGCCGCCGCAGGCAAGCGTATGCGGCCGCGCTGGCGAAACTCATGGCGGCGGGCCGGGTGTTTCCCTGCGCCTGCACACGCAGGGAACTGGCCGATTCGCTCGTGGCGCCCGACGGGGCGGCGATCTATCCGGGCACGTGCCGCCGGGGGCTCGCGGCGGGCCGTTCGGGGCGCGCCTGGCGCGTTGCGGTGGGGGCTGCCCGCGTGAGCTTCGATGATGCGATCCAGGGCCGCGTCGTGAGCGAACTGGCCAGCGAGGCGGGCGACTTCATCCTGTTGCGCGCCGATGGCCTGTATGCCTATCAACTGGCGGTGGTGGTCGACGATGGCGAGGCCGGCATCACCGATGTCGTGCGCGGCGCCGATCTTCTGGCCTCGACATCGCGCCAGATATTCCTGCAACAGTGCCTGGGGCTGCCGACGCCAAACTATGCGCATCTGCCTGTGGCGGTCAATGCCGCTGGCGAAAAGCTGTCGAAACAGACCCGCGCGACGCCCGTGGATGGGTCACGGCCCGGCTCCGTGCTGCTGGCCGCACTCGAATTCCTCGGTCAGCAGCCACCGCCGGAACTGGCTGGCGCCGCGGTGCAGGAGGTGTGGAGCTGGGCAAGGGCAAACTGGCGGCTGGATCATGTGCCGCGCGGCCCCGCGTTGTCGGGCGCCAGCCAGAACGTGTCCGGGTGGGATAATGCGGCCGATACCTGAGGGAAAGCCAGCATGAATGTTGATGATGTCGCCGGCCTGCGCCGCGTCCTGCAGGGCAATCGCGTGATTGCCGTGGTCGGCCTGTCGCCAAACTGGAACCGGCCCAGTTTTTTCGCCGCCAAATACATGCTGGAACACGGCTACACGGTGATTCCGGTGAATCCCGGCGCCACGGAAATCCTTGGCCGGAAATGCTATCCGGATCTTGCGTCGATCCCGTGCCAGGTCGACCTGGTGGATGTCTTTCGCAAGCCCGCCGACGTGATGGCGATCGCCGAGGAGGCGATTCGCATCGGGGCGAAATGCCTCTGGCTGCAACTGGGGGTCATCAACCGCGAGGCCGTCGCCAAGGCCGCCGCTGCCGGACTCGATGTGGTCATGGATCGCTGCGTGAAGATCGAGTACGCGAGGCTGTTCGGCGGCCTCAACTTTGCCGGCGTGAATACCCAGGTAATCTCCGCCCGGCGGCCACCCTGTCCGCCGCTGCAGCAATAAGGGCTTATCTTTTCACCTCACCCGAAAGCCCAGGAAGGAAACCGCCATGCGCATCGAAGAAGAGCTCAAGCTCGATTTTCAGGACGTTCTGATACGTCCCAAACGCTCGACGCTGACCTCGCGCTCCGAGGTCGATATTTCGCGCGAGTTCGTCTTTCGCCATTCCGGACTCCGCTATCACGGCGTGCCGGTCATCGCCGCCAACATGGATACCGTCGGCAGCTTTGAAATGGCGCGGGCTCTGGGCAAGTACCAGCTTGCCACGGCGCTGCACAAGCACTATGAAGAGCGCGATCTGATCAGCTTCTTCCAGGCCTTGCCGGAGGCTTCGACGGTGTTCTATTCGATGGGAATCACCCGCGAGGATTACGAAAAGTTCTGCCGGGTCAAGCGGCAGGTTGGCGACGCCATTGCCTATGTCTGCGTCGACGTGGCCAACGGCTACACCAAGTCCTTCGTCGATTTTCTGCACAGTTTGCGCGATGCCCATCCGCGGATCACCATCATGGCGGGCAACGTCGTGACCGGCGAAATGGCGGAAGAGCTGATTCTGGATGGTGCGGACATCGTCAAGGTCGGCATCGGCCCCGGCTCGGTGTGCACCACGCGCAAGATGACCGGCATCGGCTATCCGCAGCTCTCGGCGATCATTGAATGCGCCGACGCCGCGCACGGTCTCGGCGGCCTGATCTGCGCCGACGGCGGCTGCACCTCGCCGGGAGACCTGGCCAAGGCCTTTGGCGGCGGCGCCGACTTCATCATGCTTGGCGGCATGCTCGCCGGCCACGACGAATGCATGGGCGAGGTCGCCGAGCAGGACGGCGTGCGCAAGGTGCGTTTCTATGGCATGAGTTCAAGGACGGCGATGGACAAGCACGCGGGAGGTGTCGCCAACTATCGCGCCTCGGAAGGCAAGGAGGTTCTGCTCGACTATCGCGGGCCGGTCGAGAATACCGTCCTGGAGATCCTCGGCGGGGTGCGCTCGGCCTGCACCTATGTCGGCGCCCACAAACTCAGGGAGCTTTCGAAGCGCACCACCTTCATTCGCGTGGCGCGGCAGTTGAACGAGGTATTCGGCGGATCCTGACGCCGGCCCGCGTCCGAGTGGATACCGCGCCTTCGGGGCATACAGCGGAATCCCCGGTACGCGGAGTGCTCATGAGCAGATCCAATCCGCCTTGGGTAATGATCCGCATGATCCCCGACACTTTGGCCCGAAGACGCCCTGGCATCATGCGCGCCCGCGGCTTTCTGGCGCTTGCTGCGCTGCTGCTGGCCACCGCCTGCGGACAGCCGAAGGAGGCGCCCCTGCCAGCCGGAAGCAGGGTCCTGGCCCTCGGAGACAGCCTGACTGCCGCACATGGGGTGTCGCCCGACGAAGCCTGGCCGGCGCTGCTGGCAAGCAAAACCGGATGGCTCGTGACCAACGCCGGCGTCAGCGGCGACACCAGCGCGGGCGCCCTGCAACGCCTGCCGGCACTGCTCGAAGAACACAGTCCGCAACTGGTGCTGGTGACCCTGGGCGGCAACGACATGCTGCGCCGGCTGCCGCAAGGCCAGACCACCGCCAACCTGGGCCAGATGCTGACGCGGATCAAGGCGCATGGCGCCAGGGCGGTACTGCTCGCGACGCCGCAACCGAGCCTCGCCGCAGCGGTGTTCAACAACCTGTCAGCCGCCGATTTCTACCGGCAGGTAGCCAAAGACCAGCAGGTCCCGCTGATCGAAGATGCGCTGCCCGATGTTCTCTCCGACCCGCGACTCAAGGGCGACCAGCTCCATCCGAATGCCGCCGGCCATGCGCTGTTGTCGAAGAAGATCCATGAAGCGCTGAGAAAGATCGGATATGCACGGTAGTTGTGAGCCGGCGCGTCATTTTCAGACATCGCAAGCATCCCTGCGCGGCGCGAGCCATCGGCTGCGCAATGTGGCTGATCAGGTAAGCCTTAAACTGACTGCTTCAAAGCAAGGCCATTGATCCACGATTTGCCTGCTGCACCGGGTCGCATGTGCCTTGTCCCGATTCCTGCCACGATGATTTCTGGAAATGACGACCGATGAATCCTGAACTTGCCATCGTCCTTGGCCTGCTCGCTGCTGCAATAGCCATGTTCGCCATGAACAAGCCGAGGATGGATGCCGTCGGACTGATCATGCTCACGATCTTGCCGTTCACGGGCGTGATCACCATGAGTGAGTCCCTGGCAGGTTTCAGCGACCCGAACATCGTGCTGCTTGGCGCACTTTTCGTGATCGGCGAGGGGTTGGTGCGCACGGGCGTCGCTCAGCGGCTCGGCGACTGGCTGATGCAGGCCGCAGGCACCAGCGAGACCCGCTTGATCGCCTTGCTGATGACCGTCGTCGCCACGCTCGGCGCTTTCATGAGCTCAACCGGCGTGGTGGCCATTTTCATTCCTGTCGCGCTGCGCGTTGCCCAGAGCACCGGCATGGCACCGAGCCAGTTGATGATGCCGCTCTCGGTCGCGGCGCTGATCAGCGGCATGATGACGCTCGTGGCAACGGCACCGAACCTGGTGGTGAACAGCGAGCTGGTGCGTCATGGAAAGGCAGGATTCAGCTTCTTCAGTTTCACTCCATTCGGTGTGCCGATACTGGTGCTGGGCATCGTGTATCTGCTCTTCGCACGCCGCTGGCTAGCCGCGACCAGCCACCGTGATGCGGGCAGCTCCCGCCGGGTGAGTCTCCTTGACTGGGTCGAGAAATACCAGCTCGCGGAGCGCGAGTTTCGTGTACGCGTGACGCCGCAGTCACCGCTTGTCGGCAAGACGCTTGGCGAGATCGATCTGCGCGAGGATTCCGGGATCAACGTGGTGGCCATCGAACGCCAGCGCGGTTTCTCCATTGACGTTCTTGCTCCCCGGGCGAGGACCGCGTTACAGGCGGAAGATGTCCTGCTGGTGGACGTGTTTGCGCCGCGCATGGATATTCATAAGGCCTGTTTGCGCCTTGCGCTCGACGAATTGCCGCTCACCGGCGCTTACTTCAGCGACCGTTCGCAAGAGATCGGCATGGCAGAAGTCATGGTCGCGGCGGATTCCAGCCTGGTTGGCAAGACGGTGATCGAGGCCGGGTTCCGCACCCGCTTTCGCCTGACCGTGGTTGGCCTGCGGCACGGTCAGATCGCCATGGTTGCCGGGCATTTGACTGAAGTTCTGCGGGTTGGAGACACGTTGTTGCTGATCGGGCCTTGGAAGGAAATCGGCCGCTTGCAGTCCGACAGAAGCGAACTCGTGCTGCTCAACCTCCCTGCCGAGCGCTCCGAGGTCTTGCCGGTTCCCGGAAAAGCACTGCAGGCACTGGTTTGCCTGCTGGTGATGGTGGGTCTGATGGTCAGCGGCATCGTTCCGAACGTTCAGGCCGCGCTGATCGCCTGCCTGCTGATGGGTGCGCTGCGCTGCATCGATCTGGATAGTGCCTACCGCTCGATCCACTGGAAGAGCCTGATTCTGATTGTCGGCATGTTGCCGTTTTCCATCGCCTTGCAGAAAACCGGCGGCGTCGAACTGGCCGCGGATGGCCTGATGGCGATGACCTCAGGGGCGGGAACATACGCTTTGCTGGCGAGCCTGTTCGCGATCACGGCCTTGCTCGGGCTTTTCATCTCCAACACGGCAACTGCGGTGCTGATGGCCCCGGTCGCGCTGGCCATCGCCGGAGATCTGCACGCCTCACCGTATCCCTTCGCCATGATTGTCGCGCTGGCCGCGTCGACGGCCTTCATGACCCCGATTTCGTCGCCGGTGAATGCGCTGGTGATGGGTCCCGGAAACTACAAGTTTGGTGATTTCGTGCGCGTTGGTGTTCCGCTTTCGCTCATGGTCATGATCGTCTGCGTCCTCCTGGTGCCATGGCTGCTGCCGATCCATCCATCCTGATGGATCGCAGCGGATCGCGGCCATGGTCGCCAAGGCTATCCACTTCGGAATGTTTCCCTCGCCTTGGCGGTCCGCTGCCTCGCCTCGAGCAGGCCCAAGCCCTCAGTGAAACTGCCGATAAGGTCGGCGCCGGGGAGCCGGTCAGTGAAATTGAGTGGCGGCTCATGGCGGCCGCTGATGAAAGTCGGCGTGGCCGCAGGAGCGCTGCTTGCGGTTCGACAAGCTCACCGCGAACGGCAAGCAACCAACGGTTTCAAATGCACCCATGACCTGCGAGTTACATTGTCGACCGGATTGTAGATAGACTACCGGCCCCGCCAATCAAATGACAACAAACCAAGAGGCTCTCATGACGATGATGACAAACCACTCCACGCTGCGTCGCGCGCTGCTTGCCGCCATTTTGTTGGCAAGCGCTGCCACGGTGGTCGCACAAAACTACGAGACGCCGGGCAGCCTGAAGGCCAGCGAACTTGCGCCGGCCGCCTTGCTGCAGGGCCCGTTCCACAGCGTCGACGAGAATGTCACGATCGCCGGCGCGCAGCCGAATTTCACCATCCGTTCCCAGTACGGCACGTGGGTGGCGCGCGGACACGAGATGCTGGTGATCCGCGTTTCCGAGCTGCCGGCATTCGAGCAGCTCGCAAAAGTCAGCAAGTCGGATGAATTCATCAAATCGGCGGGCGCTGCCGTCGCCGCGCCGGTAAAGGCCGTGGGTCAATTCATCGAGAGTCCGCTCGAAACCACCGGCAACGTCTTCTCCGGCATCGGCCTGATAGCCAGCCGTGTCGGGCGCGTGGCGGAACAGTCGGCGGCGCGGGTCGGCGACACGGTGGCCAACAAGGCGCCGGCGGAGAAGGAGATCCTCAAGCCGGTGCCGGCGCCGCTGGGCACCGCCGCGCCGCGCTCGCTGATCGGCGACCCGCTGGGCTACAACCAGCAGCGCCGCGACTGGGCGCAACGCCTGAAGGTTGATCCTATACCTTCAACGGCACGCTGTCCGAGCAACTCGGCCAGGTGGCCTCCGTCACCTTTGTCAGCAGCTTCCCGGTCAATGTCGCGCTCGGCGCGGTGATAGCGCCGCTGTATTACGCGCAGCAATTCAATGAGCAGGCGACGCTCGAAGCCTATCAGACGCCGCCCCTCGACATCGGCACGCGCAACGAAGCGCGGCTGAAGAAGATGGGCATCGAAGGCCTGCCGGTGCGCACCTTCTTCCGCAACAACTATTTCACGCCGACCTTGCAGACGGCGCTGGTGCTCGCGCTCGAATCAATGGGCAACATCGCGGGGCGCGATCAGATGATCGTCTTCGCGGCCCGTGCCGCCTCCGAGACCGAGGCGCGCTACGTCAACAACTCGGTGATGCTGCTCGCGCAATACAGCCGCACCGTCGCGCCGCTGGCCAGGGTACGCGGCGCCGACAACGTCATCGCCGGCGAAACGCCTGATGGCAAGCTGGTCGTGGCGGCGCCGCTCGATTACCTTCCATGGATCCTGCCGGTCGATGATTTCGCGCGCCGCACCGATCTGAAGGGCACCGAGCGCTGGTTGCTGGTCTCGGGCAAAGTCACGCCGCGCGCGCAGCAGGAACTCTCGGCGCTCGGCTGGCGCGTCAGCGACAAGCTGGCTGCTGCCAGGTAAGAGAAGAAGGCCCCTGACGGGGCTTTTTTCTGGTGAGAATCGGCATTGTCCGATTTGTACCAGGAACCTGCTCGCGAAAGCCATCGTCCCTCGGTTCGATTTCGCCTTCGAGTCCACATTGGCGGCGAACACCATCCCGGCTTTGCTGCGCGAAGCAGCGAAACAAGGCTTCGAGGTCGGCGTCTGGTATGCCGGCCTGTCCAGCCCGGAACTGCACCTCGCGCGTGAAGTCGCGGGTCCGCAAGGGCGGGCACGACATTCCCGAAGCCGACATCTGCCGCGCCCATCTGCGCGGATTGGGCACGCACCACACTACGGCGTGGCGCCCCACAATGGTGCGAGGCGCGTTGATGGCTATCGCCAGTGCCTTGATTGGCAGTCTCTTTTTTGCAGGCATGGTTTCTGCTGGAGTACACGCATTCTCTTTCCCGTGTCTGCACCGACATGAAGCCTGCCTACGACGAAATGCTCGATGCTTCCGGCAAGGTGCGGCCCAGCTATCAGGGCTTCGCCGACTGGCTCGCATCGACGCCCGCGGACGTCATCGCGCGCAAGCGCGAGGAAGCCGACATCGCGTTTCATCGCGTCGGCATCACCTTTGCGGTGTATGGCGAGGATGCCGGCCAGGAACGCCTGATTCCCTTTGACATCGTGCCGCGGATCATTCCCGCGCAGGAGTGGCAACTCCTCGCCGATGGCTTGCGGCAGCGGGTCAAGGCCCTCAACGCCTTCCTGCATGACGTTTATCACGGCCAGGAAATCATCAAGGCCGGACGCATTCCGGCCGCGCAGATCCTGCTGAACTCGCAGTTTCGCGAAGAAATGGTCGGCGTCGATGTACCGGAGCGGATCTATTGCCACATTGCCGGCGTCGATCTGGTGCGCGCCGGCGAGGGTGAATACTACGTGCTCGAAGACAACCTGCGCACCCCGTCGGGCGTGTCCTACATGCTCGAAGACCGCAGGATGATGATGCGCCTGTTCCCCGAGTTGTTCGCGCGGCAGGCGATTGCGGCGGTGGAGCACTATCCGGACCTGCTGTTGAACAACCTGCGCTCGGTGGCGCCGGCCGGCGTCGCCAATCCGAATGTGGTTGTACTCACGCCGGGCCAGTTCAACAGCGCCTATTTCGAGCATGCCTTCCTGGCGCAGCAGATGGGTGTCGAACTGGTGGACGGCAATGACCTCTTCGTGCGCGGCGACATGGTCTTCATGCGCACCACGCAGGGTCCGTTGCGCGTCGATGTGATCTATCGCCGCATCGATGACGATTTTCTTGATCCACGGGCCTTCCGCAAGGATTCGATGCTGGGCGTGCCGGGGCTGTTCTCGGCCTACCGGGCCGGCAATGTGACGCTGGCCAATGCCGTCGGCACCGGGATTGCCGACGACAAGGCAATCTACGTGCATGTGCCCGAAATGATCCGCTTCTATTGCGGCGAGGAACCGATCCTGTCGAATGTGCCGACCTGGGAACTCTCCAAGCCGAAGGATCGCGAGCATGTGCTGGCGCACCTGGCGGAACTGGTGGTCAAGGAGGTGCATGGTTCCGGAGGCTACGGCATGCTGGTCGGCCCCACCGCGAGCCGCGCGGAGATCGAGCTGTTCCGCGAGAAGATCGTCGCCGCGCCGCAGAAGTACATCGCGCAGCCGACGCTGGCACTGTCGACCTGCCCGACCTATGTCGAAAACGGCGTAGCGCCGCGCCATGTGGATCTGCGGCCCTATGTGCTTTCCGGCAAGGAGATCACCCTGGTGCCGGGCGGACTCACGCGCGTGGCGCTGAAGGAAGGCTCGCTGGTGGTCAATTCGTCGCAGGGCGGCGGCACCAAGGACACCTGGGTACTGGAACAATGACGACCTATCCCCCAACCCTCCCCTTGAAGGGGAACGAGGCACCATTCATGCGATTGTCTTGGGCGGAGGCCTGACATGCTTTCCTCCACCGCCGATCACCTGTACTGGATGGCACGCAGCATGGAGCGGGCCGAGAACACCGCGCGCATGCTCGACGTGACCTACCGCATGTCGCTGCTCAAGCACGCGGCGGCGGAGCCGCACCACGAATGGCGCGCGATGCTGTCGATCAGCGGCCTGCACGAGGATTTCGAGGCGCGATACCCGGAGCCCAGCGCCGAGAACGTGGTGCAGTTCATGGCGCTCGACGAGAAGAATCCTGGCAGCATCTACAACAGCCTGTTCGGTGCGCGTGAGAACGCCCGCGCGGTGCGTGGCTCGGTAACCTCGGAGATGTGGGAAGCGCTGAACCACACCTGGCTGGAAATGCGCCGGATTCATGGCGAAGGCATTGCCGAGGGCGGCGGTTCGCCCTTCTTCGAGTGGGTCAAGGAGCGTTCGCACCTTTCGCGCGGGATCGCGCACGGCACCCTGTTGCGCGACGACACCTTCCGCTTCCTGCGGCTGGGGACCTTCTTCGAGCGCGCCGACAACACCGCGCGGATCCTCGACGTGAAGTACCACATCCTGCTGCCCAGTCTCAGCGACATCGGCGGCGCCGCGGACTACTATCAGTGGGGCGCGCTGCTGCGCTCGGTCTCGGCCTTCGAGTCCTATCGCAAGGTCTACCGGGACCTGATCACCCCGAAACGGGTCGCCGAGCTGCTGATCCTGCGCCCCGACATGCCGCGTTCGCTGACCACCTGCATGAACGAGGTCAATCGCCTGCTGCAGGAGATCAACGGCCCGCGCGCGGGCGAGCTGCTGCGTCGCTGCGGCCTTCTGCATGGCGAACTGCGCTTCGGCAGCATCGACGACATCGTCGCCCGCGGCCTGCACGAATACCTGTCCGAGTTCCTCGAGCGGATCTACGATCTCGGCGACCTTATCAACACGACGTATTTCTGGTCGACGGATGAATGACGCCGGTCCGCAACCTGCCGCTGGCGGCCTTGCCCGCGCACGCGCATTCCGCTAAGGTTTGTCCCTCTTGCCAACTATCGGCCTCATGGAGTCCGAGGGAAAATTGCCATGACTTACTGCGTCGCGACCATGATTGATGCCGGCATCGTCTTCGCATCGGATTCGCGCACCAACGCCGGGGTGGACAACATATCCACGTTCCGCAAGATGAAAACCTTCGACCGCCCCGGCGAACGGGCGCTGGTGATCGTCAATTCCGGCAATCTGGCGGTCACCCAGGCCACCATCAATCACCTTGAGCAGGACATCCGGCGCAACATCGAACCGAACCTGATGAGCGTCTATTCGTTGTACGACGTAGCCGAACTGGTCGGCGCCGCGCTGCGCGCAGTGCGCGATCGCGACGGGCCCTTCCTGATGGAAAACAACGTCGATGGCAGCGCCAACTTCATCGTCGGCGGGCAGATCGCGGGCGAGCATCAGCGCCTGTTCCTGGTGTATGCGGAAGGCAATTTCATCGAGGCCACGGCGGAGACGCCGTATTTCCAGATCGGCGAGGTCAAGTACGGCAAGCCCATCATCGACCGCGTGATCAGGGCCGACACCAGCATCGACGATGCCATCAAGTGCGTGCTCGTGTCATTCGATTCGACGATGCGTTCGAACCTGACGGTGGGCATGCCGATCGACCTGACCTGCTACGAGCGCGATTCAATGAATATCGCGCACAGCCATCGCTTCGACGAGCGCGACCCTTACATGCTGAGTCTGCGCCAGACCTGGGGCGAGGGCGTCCGTCGCGCCTTTGCCCAGTTGCCGCGACTGGAATGGTAGCGTGCGACGGTCGCACCGCACCGACGGATTCTTATCGCGGTTTCCCCGCAGTTCCCCTAGCCTGAACATTACCCGATGACCATCCGAGTTGCGCTCAACCACCAGACCCGATACAGCTTCGACCGCGGCGTCACCCTCTGGCCGCACGAGGTCCGGCTGCGCCCTGCCGCGCACGCCCGCACGCCGATCCTCGGCTATTCGCTGAAGGTCGAGCCTGCCGGCCACTTCCTCAACTGGCAGCAGGATCCCTTCGGCAACTGGGTGGCCCGCCTGGTGTTCCCGGAAAAGGCCGAATCGCTGTCGATAACCGTCGACCTGGTGGCCGACATGACGGTGATCAACCCCTTCGATTTCTTCATCGACGAGGCCTCGGAGAACTTTCCCTTCGAGTACCCGGATGCGCTGAAGCGCGAGCTGGGTCCGTATCTTGAAGCCGATCCCGCGCCGCCGCTGCTGGCCGACTGGCTGCACCGGACACGGCAGGAACTGCTCGGCAAGCCGCTGCGCACCATCGACATGCTGGTCGGCATCAACCAGCGCGTGCAGGGCGATGTCAGCTACATCGTGCGCCTCGAAGCGGGTGTGCAGACTCCGGAAGAAACACTGGAGCTCAAACGCGGTTCCTGTCGCGACTCGGCCTGGCTGCTGGTGCAGGCGCTGCGCCACCTCGGCCTCGCCGCGCGCTTCGCCTCGGGCTACCTGATCCAGTTGAAGGCCGACGTCAAGGCGCTCGACGGTCCTTCCGGAACGGACCACGACTTCACCGACCTGCATGCCTGGACCGAGGTATATATCCCCGGTGCGGGCTGGATCGGCCTCGATCCGACCTCGGGCCTGCTGGCCGGCGAAGGCCATATTCCGCTGGCCTGCACGGCGATGCCGTCCTCGGCGGCGCCGGTGATCGGCGGCACCGAAGTGTGCAAGACGCACTTCGATTTTTCGATGCACGTGACGCTGATTCATGAGGATCCGCGCGTCACCCAGCCTTATACCGAAGCGCAATGGCAGGCGCTGCTCGACCTCGGGGCCCAGGTGGACGCCGAGCTGGCGACCAATGACGTGCGGCTGACCATGGGCGGCGAGCCGACCTTTGTTTCGATCGACGACATGGAAGGCGACGAGTGGAACTTCACCGCGCTGTCGGAGAAGAAGCGCGAACTTGCGGAGGATCTGCTGATTCGCCTGCAAGGCCATTTCGCGCCGGGCGCGATGCTGCATTACGGCCAGGGCAAGTGGTATCCCGGCGAGCCGCTACCGCGCTGGGCGCTGGGCTGCTACTGGCGCACCGACGGCAAGCCGCTGTGGCACGAGCCGGGGCTGCTGGTGACTGCCGGTGGCGAGGGCAGCCACAAGACCAAGGATGCCCTGCACTTCATCCGGCGCCTGACACGCGAGTTGGGGCTGGATCAAGGTTTCGTGATTCCGGCCTACGAGGACGTGACCCGGATCATCGACGATGAACAGCGCTGGCCGGAGAATTTTGACCCTTTGCAGGCCGACCTGAAAAAGTCCGACGAGCGGCGTCGGGTGGCGAAGCTGATCGAACGCGGCCTCGGCGAACCGGTGGGCTACGTGCTGCCGCTGAAAGCCCTGCCGCCCGTGCCATCGACCACCAAGGCCCGCGCCGCCGGCGCCGCCTTGGTGGAAAACGTGCCAGCGCCGGCCGCCCGCTTCCGCTCCAGCCCGTGGCCGCTGCGGCGCGAGCATCTGTACCTGATTGCCGGCGATTCGCCGCTCGGCCTGCGCCTGCCGCTGGCCTCTTTGCCCTGGGTTGCCCCAGGGGACAAGGAAGAAGAGTTCGGTCGCGATCCGTTTGACGCGCCGGATGCGTTGCCCGACACCGCGCCGGCGCAGGACAAGGTGCCGGCAAGCGGGTCCGAGTCCTCGCCAAAGGCCGGCTACGACCCGCGTGAGATCGTGCACACCGCCTTGTGCGCCGAGGTGCGGGGCGGCGTGCTGTGCGTGTTCCTGCCGCCGGTGCCTTTGCTGGAAGACTTCGTGACGCTGCTGACGGCGATCGAGACCACGGCAGCCGCACTGAAACTGCCGCTGCGGCTGGAAGGCTACACACCGCCGGTGGACCCGCGCCTGAAGGAATTCCGCATCACCCCGGACCCCGGCGTGATCGAAGTCAACATCCATCCGTCAAGCACCTGGACCCAGCTCGTCGAGAACACGCAGACCCTCTACGAAGAAGCCCGCCTGGCCCGGCTCGGCACCGAGAAGTTCATGCTCGATGGCCGCCATACCGGCACCGGCGGCGGCAATCACGTCACCCTGGGCGCGGCCACGCCGGCCGACTCGCCCTGCCTGCGGCGACCCGATCTGCTGATGAGCCTGATTACTTACTGGCAGCACCACCCGGCGCTGTCCTTCCTGTTTTCCGGCCTGTTCATCGGCCCCACCAGCCAGGCGCCGCGCGTCGACGAGGCGCGCCACGAAAGCCTCTACGAGCTCGACATCGCCTTCCAGCAGATGGCCGACAGCGCCGGCCAGCTCAAGCCCGGCGAGGAAAGCTTGCAGCCGTGGCTGGTGGATCGCCTGCTGCGCAACCTGCTGGTGGATCTTTCCGGCAACACCCACCGCGCCGAATTCTGCATCGACAAGCTGTATTCGCCCGACAGTGCCACCGGGCGCCTCGGCCTGGTCGAGTTCCGCGGCTTCGAAATGCCGCCGCATGCCCGCATGTCGCTGTTGCAGATGCTGCTGTTGCGCGCGCTGGTGGCGCGCTTCTGGCGCACGCCTTACCAGGGCAACGGCGGCGGCCTGATTCGCTGGGGCACGGGGCTGCATGACCGCTTCATGTTGCCGCATTTCGTCGCGCAGGACATGCGCGACGTGGTGCGGGACTTGCAGCGCGCCGGCTACGCCTTCGAGTTCGACTGGTTCGCACCCTTCATCGAGTTCCGCTTTCCGCGCTTTGGCACCGTGGTCTATCACGGCATCGAGATCGAACTGCGGCAGGCCATCGAACCCTGGCATGTGCTGGGCGAGGAAGTCGCCGCCGGCGGCACGGCGCGCTATGTCGATTCATCGGTCGAGCGCATGCAGGTCATGGTGCGCCAGATGAACGACAACCGCCACATCCTCACCTGCAACGGCCGTCCGCTGCCACTGACCGCCACCGGGACGCGCGGCGAATATGTCGCCGGCCTGCGCTACCGCGCCTGGAACCCGCCCTCGGCGCTGCATCCGACCATCGGCGTGCACGGTCCGCTGGTGTTCGACCTGGTCGATACCTGGAGCGGGCGCTCGATCGGCGGCTGCACCTATCACGTGGTGCATCCGGGCGGCCGCAACTACGACACCTTCCCGGTGAATGCCAACGAGGCCGAGTCGCGGCGCGTCGCGCGCTTCTGGAATCACGGCCACACCCCCGGCCCGATGCATGTGCGACGCGAAGGCCGCAATCCCGACTACCCGCTGACTCTGGACCTGCGGCGCGCGCCCGAGGCGTGGATGGAAGGACCGCCGGGCATCGCCAGCGAGATTTCCGAGGGAAACGCCTAGCAGGCGGATCGCGCCCGGTTCCGTCAGCGCCGACTTTCCTGCTTCATCGACATTTGAGCACACACCTCGGGTGAGGCGTCGGCGTTGCGGTCAGCTACCTCGGCGCGGGTGATCTGGCCCTCGATGGGGCGCGCGATAGGAGTGTTGTCGATTGTCAGCCCGCTGGGCATGATCTTCAACTCGTTGATCGATCCGCTGTTGGCGCTGGTGATGCGAAAGCTGATGCCCTGCAGCTTCAGCGTCTGGTCGAACGGCACCGGCGACGGTGCGGCGGCCGGCGCCACGGCGGGCTCGGCATTCGCTGGCTTGGCCTCGACGCCGCCAGGCAGGCCGGCGGTGTCCCAGTAGACAAGGACCGACTCCTTGGCCAGCCGGTAGACCTGGCCTTTGCTGCCCAGGCCCTTGCTGCGGATGGCTTTCTGGCCGCTTTCGTCGAGGTAATTGCCGGCCGCGCCCTGCGGGCTGAGTTCGTGGCGCACGCCATCGGCGCGGGCGATGGTCACGTAGCCCTGGCGCTGAGCGAAGGTGCAGGCCACCACCTTGGAGACAGTGTCCGAGCCCTTGGGATAGATGTCGCAGCGGGCGTTGACGGTGTCGGCGCGGGCTGCGCCGAGGCTGCCCAGCAACAGCAGCGCGACGGCGGTCGCAGGCAGGGAAAGAAAGAGTGCCTTCATCGTGATGAACCTGTGGGGGAGTGGTGGGTGAGGTCGTCAGTATGCCAATATCACCGGCGATTTTCCCTTCTCGCCAAGCGCCGGCGTAAAGCGGCCGCGTCGGTCGACTGCCGTACGGCCCATCGTCGCATCTGAACATGGCGGCGCTGCTCGCGGCCCCCGAACTTGTCGGCCTTGACCTGAAAATCCGGATCGTTCACGGCCACCCCAATCCGGTGCTGCTAGATATCACGAACGAAATGGGCGCGGACCTCATCGTGGCTGGCAAGCATGGCGGCTCTCGCCTGGAAGAGTCGGTGATGGGCAGCATCACCCGACTGTTCGCCTATATCGTCATCGGCTTGCGGGAACTGCATTTCACCGGCGAAGTCGCGGTCGTCGCCCGCGAGGAGTTCGACGGGGCCGCATTGAAGCGGCTCGGCGCCCCGACCCTCCTGTATCCGATGCGCAATGCCGTCGATTACGCGGTCGAGGCCTTGACCGCTATCATTCGCAGTGCTGGGGCAGCATCGTGAAACTTGACCGGTCTATTGCGGCAAGGCCAGGAAGTGCTGCAAGCGCATAGGGCATATGGGGCATCTGGCACAGATCATTCTGCTTCTTGGCGTGGCCGTGGCGATCATGGTCGCTTTTCAACGGCTGCATATTCCGTCGAGCCTCGGTTACCTGCTGGTCGGCCTGATCCTCGGGCCCCATACCGTCGGGCCGACGGTGCATGTTCCGGAGTTCAAGGTGCTGGCCGAGTTCGGCGTGGTCTTTCTGCTGTTCTCGATCGGACTCAATTATTCGTTGCCGCAGTTGCACGCGATGCGACACCAGATACTCGGTCTCGGAACGGCGCAAGTCGCGTTGACTACGGCCACCGTGGCCGTGCTGCTGTGGCTCGCCGGCCTGGATGCTGTCGCAGCCTTTGTTGTCGGCGCAGTTTTCGCACAGTCGTCCTCCACCATCATCGGCCGTCAGTTGGCCGAACAGGGCGAGGACAATACCCCGCATGGGCGGCTTGGCCTGGCTATTTCGGTATTCCAGGACGTCACCGCCGTGCCGTTCCTGGTGGTGATCCCAGTGCTGGGTGCCGCCATCGGACTTGAAAAACTTGCTGGAGAACTCGGCTGGGCCATGACCAAGGCCGTGCTGGCGTTCGCACTCGTCTTCTATGCGGCACGGTGGGCTTTGCGTCCGCTCTTTCACATGGTTGCCGAGCGCCGTTCCGCCGAGCTATTCACGCTGACGGTATTGCTGGTGGTGCTGGCCGCCGCCTGGACCACCGACAGTCTCGGCCTGTCGCTGGCCTTCGGCGCCTTCCTGGCGGGCATGATGCTCGGCGAGACCGAATTCCGCCACCAGGTCGAATCCAGCATACGCCCCTTTCGCGACGTGCTGCTCGGTCTGTTCTTTGTCGGCGTCGGCATGCTGGTCGAACCTGCCGCACTGCCCCGGATTTGGCCTTGGGCACTGCTGGGTACCCTGCTGCTCCTGCTGAGCAAGATCGTCGTCGTCGTCCTGACCGTACGCCGCAGCGGCATGGATTCGAGCGCCTCATGGCGTACCGCGCTGCTGCTGGCGGTGGGGGGGTGAGTTCGGCTTCGCGCTGCTCACCATCGCACTGGATTCAAACGCCATCGATCCGGACATAGGCCAGATCGCGCTGACTGCCGTCCTGTTTTCGATGATCGCGGGTGTCTTGTTGATCCGATTCAACCACGCGATCGCCAACCGCCTCGCCAGACCGTCGGCGGCATCCGCCCCGCTGAATGACCCGCTGGCAAACCTCCCCGCACCCCAGGTGCTGATCGGTGGCTACGGCCGGGTTGGCCATACCATCGCGGTGCTGCTGAAATCCAGCGGTGTGACTTTTGTCGTCTTTGATACTGATCCGAAGCGGGTACAGCAAGGACGGGACGATGGCCACCCCGTGCTATACGGCGACATTGCCGACCCGGAACTACTGGCTGCAGCCAGGGCGGAACTCGCCAGTTTGGCGATCATCACTGTCGACGCCCATACCGCCGCCTTGAGCGCCATCTCCGCACTGCGCCGGCTCTGTCCGCATGTACCCGTCATTGCACGCGCCCGAGACATTCAAACCAGTTCAGTCTTGCTTGACGCCGGAGCGACCCATGCCTATCCGGAGGCGATCGAGGCCAGCCTGAGGCTCGGTGCGATAGCTTTGCGAATGTTGAACATCCCCACCGCCGATATCGAACTGATGCTTCAGGATATTCGCGACTGGGACTACCAGCCCGTGATCGAGAACCCAATAAAGAGGAATGTCAAATGAACAGGCCCCGGACGATCCTTGCCGCCACCGACCTTTCCGCGCCGGCCCGCCATGCGGTCGAGCGTGCCTTTCGCCTGACCGCCCTTGCCGGCAGCGACCCTGCGCAGCAGATCATCGCCATGGAGCAGGAAGTCGACTGCGACCTGATTGTCGTCGGCAAGCATGGATCGCACATCGCCGAGGAACTGCTGCTGGGCAGCGTGACCAAGCACGTGCTTGCCGAATCGCAGTGCGATGTGCTGGTCATATGCGACCCGCGCGAGCCGCCTGGCGCACCATAATGAACGATCTGGCGCAGATCGTTGGTGCCGTGCTGCTGGCAGCGGCCGGTGGCGAAGCCTTCCTCAAGTCCATCCTGGGTGCGGCCATCCATTTGCGCGTGCCGAAGATGGTGGTGGCGACGACGCTGGCCGCTTTCGCCACCTCCAGCCCGGAACTCACCGTTTCATCCGTCGCCGCGCTGGCGGGGCAGCCGGAGATTGGTCTCGGCGATGCGCTCGGCAGCAATGTCGTCAATATCGCCTTGATCTTCGGGCTGGCCTTGCTGTTTGGTGCGGTACAGACCTCGCGCCAGGATTTTGGTCGTGATTACTACCTGGCCTTGGCGGTACCCGCGTTGACCTTCTTCCTGGCTCTCGACCGGCGGATCGCGTATGGCGAGGCCTTGCTACTGCTGGCCATCTTCATCGCCTGGCTGGCGTGGACCGTGCGCAGCGCCTTGCGCCAGCGCGGTGCGACGGTGACCATCGAGGCTGGGGCCTTGTCGCCGGGCAAGAGCCTGATCCTCGGCGTGCTGGGTCTCGCGGCGCTGATTGCCGCCGGCCGCCTGTTCGTCTCGGGCGCAACCGGCGTCGCCGCCGCCTTCGGTGTCGACACCTATGTGATCGGCGTGCTGCTGGTGGCGATCGGGACTTCACTCCCTGAACTGGTTACGGTGATTCTGTCCCGCCTGCGCGGCCACGATGATGTCGGCGTCGGCACGCTGATCGGCAGCAACCTGTTCAACGGGCTGGCCATCGTCGGCGTGGCCGGCACGATCCATCCGATTTCGGTGCCGTTTGCCGAAGTGGCACTGACGTTGGCCGGCGGAATTGTCGCCTTGCTTCTGCTGTCGCCGAATCGCGCCGGGCTGATTGCACGCGGACGCGGGTTCATGCTCCTGACGCTTTACGCCGGCTTTGTCTGGGCTACGCTCAATGCCTGAATCCATGAACACCCTGCGAACCGATCCAGTTATCGCCTGGCCGCTAACGGCTCCAACCGCCTGGCAGAGAAACCGGCGCGGTCGGCCTGGCTCAAGACTATTTTCTGAAATGTTCGTACCAATTGCCGCGAGCAACTCCTACCCTCTCCCCTTGCGGCTACCGTATGCACACATCTCAACGGCACCGTCTCCCCGGCGAAAGCCGGGGTCCAGAAGGGCTGAGGCGATGGACTTCGGGACGGTCTTCGGCAAGAAAAGCCAAGACATACAGGGTAAATCGATGTTTTGCGGTCCCCGTCCACTGGATTCCGGCCTGCGCCGGAATGACGGGAGAGATGTGTGCATACGCTAGCCCCTTGCGGGCTAACGTACCTGCCTTGATATCAGCGCGGTGCCGATGATCGTCGGGGCCGGCGCTGACGGCGACTCGAAGGCAGTGCAGCGCAAGGCGATTCTTGGCGGGACGAAAGTCAATGCGCTACCGCCCCCAATAGTTCAGCACCGAGTATCACTTGCCGGTTTGTTCTGGCGCACCGGCCTTTCAGTTTGTGACACGGCATCTGCGCAGACGGCGGGTTTGCTGAAGCCGCAGGCGCTGGCCAACCTGCTCAAGGATGCGATGCGCCGCCATGCGGCACAAACGCTGCTGGCCGGTGCGGTACGCGCCACGGCAGCGGGCAGCAAGCCCCTCTCGATGGATAAGATTCAGGCGGAAGTGGAAGCGGTGCGCAAGGCGCATCGTGGCAGGCGGCCAGCCGCCGCATGAGGCTGGTGGTCGATACCAACGCCATCACGGATCAGCACCAGAAAGGCCTCGGAGAAGCGCACCAGGGTGAAGATCGCGCCGATGCAGACGGACCCACCAGCAGGCGCCGGGCAGCCGGCGCAGATTCTCGCGGTTGACCGGATTCACGCGCCTGGCGGTCGGCGGCCTTTCCGGTTCGCGGACGCCGAACATCTGCAAGGCCGCGCCGCGCATTTCGGGCGGCGTCATGTCGGCCACCAAGGCGTCGCGAGGCGCGCCGCGAATGCCCTTGCCGACGCGGTCGATCAGGCGCGCGGCGACAACCAGCCCGGCGCCGCCGGGCAGCGCAAATAGCGGCTTGGACAGCGCGCCAGCCCATAGCCGAGCGGCGTCAGCGGCTTGCGCTTGCCCAACCGGGCGGAAAGCACGCCGGAGAAGGCCTTGACGATCAGCGCCGTGGCTTCTGCAGCGCCCGCGATGAATATCCGGAAACTGTGCCTTGTACGGCTGGTGATGCTTGCCGGCGGTAAGCAGCAGCACACGATACGTGCCCCCCGGGATTCGAGTTTCGTTGACCAGTTTTTCGCCCGGTATTCATCTTCCAGGTCGAAGCAGGCGAAGCTGCCCTCAACGGATGCGCGGCTGACTGTCGTATAGCTGTCAGAGACGAAGCGGTCGACCTGAATCTTCATGTCGTTTTCCTCGGTTGGCGCTTGACTTGGTCAAAGGTAATCGCTGTCAAATCGTAGACGCACTTGGATGGGAACCAATGGGTTCAAGTGTTTGACATACCCAGCGCGGACGGCCTTGTCGCTTGCATTCGAGAGGAAGAATGGCTTGGCCCTCAGTGTGGGACGCATCGGCTGGTATCTACCCGCCAAATCTGAACTTGCTTGCTTCAAGATATTCCTCGAGAAGCTCCAGAGCTATCCAGCGGCGGCCCAAGCGTTCGGCCACGGCGCCCGTGGTGTTCGATCCGGCGAACGGGTCCACGACCAGGTCGCCTTCTTCCGTAAGCAACTTGACAAAAAACTCGGGCAGCGCGGCAGGGAAGCGGGCGGGGTGAATCTTTACGCCAGACTTCTTGCAGCGGATGGTGTAAGGGTCGTTGGCCGAGTTGTTGCCGACGATCAGCATGTCGTTGGCGTTTTGATCTTCCAATACATTCGACGGAATGGAGCCGCCGGACTCGATCTTGTCGAATGAGGAAGTAATACTGTGACCCGACGGACGGACAGTGGTCTTCACCCCTCGCTTTGCGAGGCGCAGCATGTCGGCGCTGTATGGGCGCAATACTCTCCGGTTGTCCGCTTTCGGAAAGGGAGTCTTCGACAGCCACCAAACGTGTTCGACCGAGTCTTTGATCCGAACGCGGCGTACCGTCACCCATTCCGCTGGCGCCGGCATCTTTGCCGGGTTGTACCAGTAGCACTCTTGAGCAAGGTAAAAACCGAGTTCTTCCACGAGAGCAATCATGAGCTTGAAGTGGTACAGCGAGCGCGTGGCTCGCCCGGATTCCAGCTTCCTCCAATGTTCAAGACGAAGCTGCCGTCATCGGTGAGCACGCGGTGAACCTCTCGGGCGAACGTCAGGAACCAATCGACGTAGTCGCTTTTGCTGACGTTGCCGTAAGCCTTCTTGAAATGGAGGGCATACGGCGGCGAAGTGAAGACAAGGTTGACCGAGGCGTCAGGCATGGCCTTCAACAAATCGCGTGAGTCACCAAGGTAGGCGGCACCGGAGCGCGTTTCATAGAAGGGCTCGACGCTCGGCATAAGCAGATTCGGGTGCTCCTGAATGGGTGCGAACAGGCTGGGCTGTGGTGGGTCAAGGAGCTGGTTCATGGAGGCCTCGGACTCGTTGTAACATGCTTCTTCTCATTATACCAATAAAACAGTTGTCAACGTCAACCTATTTATCTTCTGCGGCGATCGATCCTGACGAGTGGATCACACAAGCCGAAGCCGCGCGACTGCGCAGTGTGACCCGCCAGGCTATAGCGAAGTTGGTCAACGGCGGCCGCCTTCGTACATTAACGGTCGGCGGCCGTACCTTCGTCAGCCGGGCGGACGTGGTGACATTTGAGCCCAACCCTCCGGGCCGACCTAAAGGTGCGAGCCGTGAGTGAAGCGGCGCTCGTTGCGATCCGGGAGCTTATCGCGCAATGCACCCCGGAAGAACAGGCAGCGCTCTTCCTCGAGTTGCGTGCGCGGCATCGGATTCATGAGTTCGAGGAGATCATTGGTGCGCCCGCAGAGATGATCCTCGAAGCTGTGCATCGGGCACCGGAGTTGACCCGGCGGATGTTGCGAGGCGTTATCGCAGATGCTGCGTTTCGGCAGTTCGTTGTTGTTCCGCTCGCGGTCGCGGGCTGGCGCGATGTTACGCCAGTTGGCAACTTCGCATTTGACTATAAGCTGGACGACGATCAAGGCGCCGTGACCGTGCAAGTGAAGCTGCAGCGCAGCGAGCGTGGAGTCCCTGTCGTCAGGCGCGGCGAGCGGTATGGCTTTGGCGATAGCGTTCACATTGTCGAGACTCAAAAGACACGCACTGGCACCGACGGCGAGGACAATCTGACGCGACCCTATCGCTACGGCGAATTCGACATACTCGCGGTTTCGATGCAGCCTTCAACTGGCAAATGGGGCCGCTATATGTAGTACACCCTCGGGCGCTGGCTGCTGCCCGGACGCAACCCAGGAGAGATGGCGACATTGCAGCCGGTGGCCATAGGCGCCAATGACTTCTGGACCAACGACTTCGTGACTGCTACTCGTTGGTTCGGGACAGAGCACGGTGGGAAGCAAATGACGCTTGGTGCTCAAACTGCCAAGAAACGCGATGCCAAAGCGGGTGCAAGACAAGGCGGCGGGCGCTATCGCGGGTAGATTTCTGACTGGCACCGTCAAATTAAGGGACGCTGCGCGGCTCTATCGCACAGCGTCTCTCTCAAGCGCCGAATCAGGGCAGTGCCGACTGAAAGGCGCCAACCGGAACCGGGTGGCTTACGACGACGGACTTGCGAAGCTTTTTGATGCGCTCGATTTCGTGGAGGGTCTGGGCCGAAAAATAGGACTCTCCGCAGTCGGGGCAGGCGTACATCGGAATGGCTTCGATGACCAATAAGGTCGCCGCCTTGCCAAAGCTGCGGGTGACGCGCTTGATCTGGACTGCCGAGCTGCCGCAGCGAACGCAGAGCTGATCAGAGGACAAAGACGGTGATAACGATGAGTTTGCCGTTGAAGCCAACTTTGACGACGTCGTGTCCCTTATTGCGTCGGGAGTGATACCGGCGATGACGATTTTGCTTTCACGGGTTTGGGTGGCAATCGGCGCATTATGAGATTGCTGTATTAATCTGTTGTATAAACGCCAAAAAAAACAAAAAAAAAAAAAAACCCAAATAAAGATTGTCAAGTACCCCCGCTAAAACTCTTTACAAAGGCCAAAAGTCAGTGTGAGCTGCTGACTCGAAGCACTGCCTTAGAAACACACCTCCTCGAGTGTCTGCGAAGGCAGCGCCTTCTTTGATCTGCCTATGCCATTGAAAAGAATTTGGTCCGCCTCACGGTCGATTTGTGAGAGTTCGCTATCTGGACAGCAGCATATAGGACATCTGGCACTCGCTCAATTCGCTTGGCCGCCAACTTTCGGGGAGCATTCCTGGCGGCCCGTTCCCGACTCGCTCGCATGCGCGGACAAGTCCTGTCGGCTGACCGCAAACCGTATTCCCGGCCCTGTTCCACCGGGCCGTGACTGGCTTGCGTACGCTTACCGGTCCTCCTCGCCGCCAGCCCCATAGCGGCGCGGGACGGAATGCCGGTCCCCGTGCAGCGGAGGGAGCCACTGTTCATGCGATTGTCCTGTCAATCGAGCGGTCCCTACGCCTCGAAAAACCGCTCTGGTGCTATTGTCGAAGCCTGTCCAATGACTGGATTGCATGCCATGCCCCGAATTCCACTTGTCGATGTATTCGTCCTCGTATGGTTCGTCGTGTGCTGGGCCGGCTACGCGCTATTTGCCTGGCGTCGATCCGGCACGCAGGCGAGTCTGGTCGTCGCGATGCGCATCTACCGCCGACATTGGTTCAAGCGGATGCTCGGCAACGACAATCGCATCGGCGATATCGCCGCCCTCAACAGCTTGCTGAGCAGTTCCACCTTCTTTGCGTCGACATCGCTGCTGATCCTCGGCGGCCTGGTCGCGTTGCTCGGGACCACCGAGCGCGTGATCGACGTCGTCGAGAACCTGCCATTCACCCGCCATGACTCGGAGCTGGTCTGGCACATCAAGATCATCCTGATGATCGGCGTGTTCATCTATGCCTTCTTCAAGTTCACATGGTCGATTCGACAGTTCAACTTCTGCGCGGTCCTGATCGGCGCCGCGCCGAAATCCGACGGTCCGGACGACCATGAGGATTTCGTCGACGCGATCGTCAGTGTCGCAAGCTTTTCCGAGGAGGCTTTCAACCACGGCCTGCGCGCCTTCTACTTCGCGCTGGCTGTCCTGAGCTGGTTCCTGCATCCGTGGTTGTTCGTGCTTGCCTCGGCGCTGGTGGTATATGTCCTGTACCGGCGCGAGTTTCACTCCAAGGCGCTGTTCGCCTTGACCAACCCGAATTCGGTGACCCATGTCTTCAGACTTCCCGAACGCATGATGGCGGAGCTGCGCCTTGGCGAAAGACCCGCTTCCTGGCGCAAGAACTGGCTCGATCGCGAATGAACCGCATCGCATCCTGCGTAAAAAAGCCGATCTCGATGCCTGGGTGGCCGACGCGCGCAAGGCCGTGCTGACCAAGCTCGCCGATGGGCCGGTGTCGCTATATTTGCACCATGATGCAATTATAGATTTACAATTATTGCTTGTTAATGCAATATATTGTCTCTATATTTTGCATTATGATGCAAAGCCATGAAATCGAACTTCTCTGAACTCAAGCTCCGCCAACTCGATGCCAGCCTGAACCGTTGGCGCAGCGCCGATTTACCGTCGCGCCCGCCTTCGGGTTGGATCAAGGCCGTCCGCGAAGGCTTGGGCATGGCCGCGACGCACCTGGCCGCGCGCCTGGGCGTCACACCCTCGACAGTCACCCGGCTGGAGACCTCCGAGGCCGACGACACCGTCAGCCTGGCCACATTGCGCCGCGCCGCCGAGTCATTGGGCTGCGAACTGCACTATGCCCTGGTGCCCAGACAGAGCCTCGCCGACACCCTGGAAAACCGCGCCCTGGCCCTGGCACGCCAACAGATGGCCGCCGTCAGCCACACCATGGCGCTGGAAGCGCAGGCCACTTCGCGCGAGGCCGTCGAGGTGCAGACCCGCGCCCTGGCCGAGAACCTGCTAAAGGGCTCGCGTCGCGCCCTGTGGAAAGCATCGGCAGCGGAGAAATCGGCGACATGACCGTCAAGCTCGACACTCCGCCCGGCGCCACACCGCTCGATGCCGACGAAATCGCCGTGCGCTTCCATCACCGCCTGGTCGCGATCCATCCCTTTCCCAATGGCAACGGGCGTCATGCCCGGCTGATGGCCGATCTGCTGGTCGAGCGTCTGGGCCACCCCAGTTTCACCTGGGGCAGCCGCAGTTTGGTCGATGCCGGTGAGACTCGGCAACGCTACATCGCCGCCCTGCAAGCCGCCGACGCGCGCAACATCGCGCCCTTGCTCGCCTTCGCCCGTGGCTAGTGTAGCGTTGCGTTGTTGAAGGAACATTGAAAAGCCTATCCCGTCGTTCCCGCGAAAGCGGGAACCCAGTGTTCTTGTCCGCGAACGTCGCTGGATTCCCGCTTTCGCGGGAATGACGAAACCTTGACCCATAAGTCGCTCTTAGCCTGCAACGCTGCAATAGCAGGTAGTCACGTTGAAGATAATGGATGGATTCGTCCCCGGACTCGATCCGGGGTCAAGAACGCAATGACGATATGGTACATGGTCACTGTATCCCCGGAGCCCCGGCGATACTCAGCGATCCTGCAAGACGCGGCTACTCGTCCTCCTCGCCGCCCACGCCGTCGCGGCGCGGGACGGTTTGCGGGTCGCAGGTGATGGGGCGGTAGATTTCGACGCGATCGCCGGGCTTGAGCACCACGTCGAGCTTGACCACGCGGCCGAAGATGCCGACTTTCTGCACGCCCAGGTCGATGGTCGGAAACATCCTCAGGATCCCGGACTTCTCGATCGCGGCCGCTACCGTGCTGTCGTCGGGCACCTCGGTGGTCAGCCAGATCTGGTTGGTGATCTCGGAATAGGCAACGCCGATCTGCATGCTGCCTCCTACGCGGCAGTCGGCGCCGGCGACGCGCCGGGGGAAGTCCCCGTGGGGCCCGCGGCGACGGACCTTGCCTGGCGCCGCAGTTCCCACGCCCGTTTGCCGGCGAGCAGCAGGCCGAGGACCAGAAAGCCGCCCGGCGGCAGGATCATCAGCAGGAAGCCGCCGTAGTTCGGCACCACGGTGGTTTCCAGAAAACGGAAAGACGGCCCCAGCAGCAGGCTGGCCTGTGCGAACAGCGTGCCGCTGCCGAGCAGTTCGCGGATCAGGCCGATCAGGGTCAGCGCAAACGTGAAGCCCAGCCCCATCGCGACGCCGTCGATCGCGGCGGCGGCCACGGTATTCTTCGAGGCGAAGGCCTCGGCGCGGCCGAGGATCGCGCAATTCACCACGATCAGCGCGATGAACAGGCCGAGCACCTTGTACAGCTCGTGCAGCCAGGCGTTCAGCAGCAGGTCGACCAGCGTCACCAGCGAGGCGATCAGCACCACGAAGATCGGTATCCGCACCTGCGGGCTGACCAGGTTGCGGATCGCCGCGACCAGCATGTTCGACGCGATCAGCACCGCCGTGGTGGCCAGCCCCATGCCGAGGCCGTTGCTGCCGCTGGTGGTGACCGCCATGACCGGACAAAGCGCCAGCATCTGGCTGAAGACCACGTTGTTGCCCCACAGTCCTTCCTTCAGCGGCGCGAAAAAGCGGCTCATGGTTTGCTCCCTCCCTCGATGATTTCG
Organism: Sulfuritalea sp.; assembly: GCA_016712985.1. Lineage (GTDB taxonomy): Bacteria > Pseudomonadota > Gammaproteobacteria > Burkholderiales > Rhodocyclaceae > Sulfuritalea. Next base: position 64,723 of record JADJQA010000034.1, read on the forward strand.
GCCCGATGCGCGGCGTAGAAGTCGAGCCCCTCCCTGACCGCCTTGACCACCGCGCGCGGCGTGATGGTGGCGCCGGCAAACTGGTCGAAAACGCCGCCGTCCTTTTTCACCGCCCATTGGTTCGCCGGCAGGTTGGCCAGCGACTTGCCGTTGAACGCGAGGATCCATGGGGATTTGGCGACCTCGATCTTGTCGCCCAGCCCCGGCGTTTCGAGATGCTTGATGACGCGCGCGCCGAGCAGGGCGCCGTCGCGGTCGACGCCGATCAGCGTCACCACGTCGCCGGCATAGCCGCGCGCCGCGGTCTGGAACACCGCGCCAATTACGGCGCCGTTGCGCCTGGCGCGATACACGACCTTGCCCTTGCCGGCGGCATCGGTGATGTTCAGGGTATCGGCGAGCATCTCGTTGTCGGCAAAGCCGACCGGCAGCACCTGCACCAGCGAGGCTTGCAGGTCGCGTGCGGCGGCGGCGGCGATCGGCGTGCGCGTGGCGCTGTTGGCGAATACCAGCGCCGCGCTGGCTACCAGTGCCATCAGTCCGAGTGAAATGCCCTGGTAGGGCAGACGCTCGCGCGTCGCGGCAAAATCTCCGCTCATGGCGCCGGCTCCCCCGGGATCTCCAGCGCCCTGCCGCGCCGGTCGCGGCCGTAGATGCGCGGCCTGACATAACGGTCGATCACCGGCACCAGGGCGTTCATCAGCAGCACGGCGAAGGCCACGCCTTCGGGGTAGCCGCCCCAGGTGCGAATCACGTAGGTGAGAAAGCCGACTCCGGCGCCGAAGATCACTTGCCCGACGCGGGTGTTCGGCGAAGTGACGTAGTCGGTGGCGATGAAAAAGGCGCCGAGCACCGCGCTGCCGGAGAGCAGGTGCGTGGCGGCCGGGAGATAGCGTCCCGGATCGATGGCGTGCAGGGCCAGGGGCCGGCAGCGCGATGGCGGCGAGCATGGCGAACGGGATGTGCCAGGTGATGATGCGCAGTCCCAGCAACAGCAAGCCGCCGCCGGCGAGCAGCACGCAAGCGGTTTCGCCCAGGCTGCCGGCGCGCGCCCCGGACAGAGCCACGGCCGGTGCGTGGGCGCCGGCGAATGCCTGAAGCAGATCGACCCCGCGCGACAACTCGGTCTTGGCATGGCCCAGCAGCGTGGCGCTGGAAACCGCGTCGAGCGCGGCCGGCAGGCCGCCCAGGGTGATGCGCAGGCCATCCATGAAGCCCGGTGCGCCGGGCGCGGTGAGCGGCAGCGGCGCCGCCCACAGCGTCATCGGCAGCGGGAAGGAGATCAGCAGCGCGACTCGCGCCACCATCGCCGGGTTGAACAGATTCTGCCCGAGGCCGCCGAACACATGCTTGGCAATCACGGTGGCGAACAGGCCGCCGACGGCGCCGATCCACCACGGCGCCCAGGGCGGCAGCGACAGCGCCAGCAGCCAGCCGGTGAGCAGCGCCGAGCCATCCATCAGCACCGGCAGCGCCGTGCGCTGCATCAGGCGCAGGCACAAGGCCTCGCCCAGCAGCGCGAAGACGATCGTGATCCACCACAGATGCACGGCCGGCCAGCCAGACAGCCAGGAGCCGTAGAACGTGGCCGGCGCCAGCGCCGCGACCACCCAAAGCATGACGCGCGAAACACTGCGCGATGTCACGGCGTGCGGCGCCGGGACCAGCGTTGCCAGTGTCGTGGTGGTCATGGGATTGGCTCGCTCACCTTTGCGGCGGCCTCGACCGCGGCGGCGGCCCGGGCTTTGGCGGCATCGCGCTCCGCCTTGCGCCTGGCGGCGTTTGCCGCCTTCTCGCGGGCCTCGCGTTGCAGGCGGGCGCTGCGCTGCTCGACCAGGCGGCGCGCGGCTTCATTGCGCAGGCGGGCGCGTTCGCGCGCGGAGAGTTCGCCCTTGGCGTGGCTGAAGTACTGGACCAGCGGAATGTGCGACGGGCAGACATACGCGCAGCAGCCGCAGGCGATGCAGTCGGAGAGTCCGAACCCGGTGGCGCCGTCGAGGTCCTCGGCGCGGATGTGGCGGGCCATTTCCAGAGGCAGCAGCCCCATCGGACAGGACTGCGTGCAAAGCCCGCAGCGAATGCAGGGTCCGGCCTCGTGGACAGCCGCTTCGTCGGCATCGAAGGCCAGCACGCCCGAGGCGCCCTTGACGATGGGCACCCTGGCATGCGGCAGCAGCATGCCCATCATCGGTCCGCCGAGGATCAGTCGCGAAGGTTCCACCTTGAGCCCGGTGAAGGCCAGCAGGTCGGCGACCCGGGCGCCGAGCGGCGCGAAGATGTTGCCGGGCGCGCTGACGGCGCCGCCATTCACCGTGACGATGCGCTCCACCAAGGGCTCGCCAAGGCGCAGCGCGCGATGCACGGCGGCGCAGGTGGACACGTTATGCACCAGCACGCCAACTTCGGCGGCTCGTGCATCGGCGGGTACCTCCTTGCCGGTCAGGGCCTGGATCAACTGCTTGTCCGAGCCCATCGGGTAGCGCGTCGGCACCGGCCGGATGTGCACATTGCCGAAGGGCGCCGCGGCAATGTGCATCGCCGCGATTGCCTCCGGCTTGTTCTGCTCGATCCCGACCAGGGCTTCCCTGGCGCCGATCGCATGCATGACGATGCGCAGGCCATCGACCACCTCCGCCGCGCGCTGGCGCATGATGCAGTCGTCGGCCGACAGGTAGGGCTCGCATTCGCCGCCATTGACGATCAGGGTGCCGACCTTGAGGCGCCGGCCCAGATTGAATTTCACCGCCGCCGGGAAGGTGGCGCCGCCGAGACCGACGACGCCGGCGGCGGCGGTGATCCGCGCGATTTCATCGGGAGCAAGGGAGAAGGGGTCGGCAACCGGATGGCGTTCGCCCCATTCGTCCGCGCCGTCGCTGGCCAGCGTGATGGCCAGTTGCGCGAGGCCCGACGGGTGCGGCGCGGTGATTTCGCCGATGGCGACGATATGGCCCGAAGTCGGCGCATGCACCGGCGCCGAAATGTTGCCCTGCGCCTCGGCCAGCATTTGTCCCTTCCACACCCTCTGCCCGACCAGCACGACGGGCCGCGCGGCGCCGCCGACATGCTGTTGCAGCGGCATGAACAGCCGTTCCGGCAGCGGCAGCGAACGCAAGGGCACATCGGCCGCGGGACGCTTGCGATCATCCGGGTGCACGCCCCAGGCCGGCGCCGCGGATCGGAAAATGCGCTCGATGAAACCCATGGCCTATCCTCGGGCCGGCGCCAGCGCTGCGCCGTCAAGGGGCTTGGGCCAGATCCAGTGCTGGAGGGTCACGGGAAGCGGTTGCAGGGCCATCGCTTCGGTGGGACAGCGATCGATGCAATTGCCGCAACCGGTGCAGGCTTCGCGGATCACGTTGTGGATTTGCTTGGCGGCGCCGAGGATGGCATCGGTGGGGCAAACCTTGGTGCAGCGACAACAGCCGATGCAGATGTCCTCGGCGACGGTGGCGATCCTTGGCCCCTGGTCGGCGACGGCGGCGAGGTCGATGCTGATGCCCAGTTTCCTCGCCAGGGCCAGCGCCAGCGCCTTGCCGCCGGGCGGGCAGGCGGTTACCGGGGCGCTGCCGCTGGCGATCGCCGCGGCCAGGCGCGGGCAGCCGGCGAAGCCGCACTGTCCGCAGTTGGAGCCGGGCATCAGGGCTTCGATCTCGGCGACGAGCGGGTCGCCTTCGACCTTGAACTTGCGGGCCGCAATGCCGAGCCCGAGGCCGAGCAGGCTGCCGAGCACGGTGAGACTGAGGATCGCCATCAGCATGATTGTTCTTCCCGTTAAAAGTTGAGGCCGGCAAAACCCATGAAGGCCAGCGCGAGCAGGCTGGCCAGGATGAAACTCACCGGTGCGCCGGCAAACGCGGCGGGCACCCGAGCCAGCGCCAGTCGCTCGCGCAGGCCGGCGAACATCAGCATCACCAGCGTGAAGCCAAGCGCCGAGCCGAAGCCGTAGACCAGGGTCTGCGCGAAACCCATGCTTTCCTGCGCGGTAAGCAGGGCCACGCCCAACACTGCGCAGTTGGTGGTGATCAGCGGCAGGTAGATGCCCAGCGCCTGGTACAGCGTCGGGGCCGATTTCTTCACCACCATCTCGACGAACTGGACAGTGGCGGCGATCACCAGGATGAAGCTTAGGATGCGCAGGTAGGCGAGATCGAAGGGCAGCAGCAGCCAATGCTCCAGCATCCATGTCGCCGCGCAGGCCAGGGTGATCACGAAGGTCGTGGCGAGCCCCATGCCCAGCGCGCTGTCCATGCTCTTCGCCACGCCCATGAACGGGCAGAGCCCGAGAAATTTCACCAGCACCACGTTATTCACGAGGGCGGTGGATAGCAGTAGCAGCAGGTAGGCGGTCATCGTTGGCTAACTCCTGACCGGACAATTCGCACGATCCATGCCACCGCTTGCCGCGGCGCACACCAAAGCCGTGCATGTGTTGCAAGCCCGCACCAGCATGGAAGTTTTTCCGTCACCGGGATTCATCGCCGTGCCGCCGGCGCCGACTCCCGTAGCTGTCGCAAGTCCTACAAAACAAGACAAAACAGCGTTGCACCGGCCACCAGTGCCGAATTTGACGGCGTAAAGCGCGGCGACCCCCGCCAAGTGCCTGAAAACCGCCGCGGAAGCCGTCGTGAAATCGAGCCCGGCACGGAATCTGCTCTTTCTTCGGAAAGCAATTGACCGGGGGATGACGCGAGATGGCCGAGAAACAGCTCAAGACGAGTGTCGAGAACCGCGGTCGGCGACTTGCCGACGGAGCGCCTGCGGCCATTCATCCGCAGGTGTTCAGGCACACCGTGGATCAGGCCGACATGGCGATCTCGATTACCGACGTGCAGGGCAACATCCTCTACGTCAATCCCGCCTTCACTCGTGTCACCGGCTATGGCGCCGACGAGGCCGTGGGCCAGAACGAATCCATGCTCTCCAACAAGACCACGCCGCCCGAGGTCTACAAGTCGCTGTGGCAACAGATTTCGCGCGGCGAGGTCTGGAGCGGACGCCTCGTGAACCGCCGCCGCGACGGCAGCAAATACCTTGCGGAGTTGAACATTTCTCCGGTGGTGGATGCCGGCGGCGAGGTGCTCAACTTTCTCGCCATGCAGTGGGACGTTACCGCGATGCATCGACTGGAATGCGAAGTCAGGAACCAGAAGGCGATGATCGAATCGGTGGTCGACGCCGCCCCGATGGTGATCGCGGTGCTCGACGTCGATGATCGCGTGGTGCTCGACAACCACGAATACAAGAAGTTGCAGGCCGATCTGGGCATGGCCGAACCGGCGCCGATGCTGATGACGGCAATCCGCGCCAGCCTGGAAGCGGAGGTCGCCGGCGCGAAAGCGGGCCGGCGCAGCTCGGGTTACGATTTCCTCGACCGCGAAGTTCGCCTCGATCTGCCGGGCGGCAAGCCGCCGCGGTGGTTCTCGTGCTCGGGCAGTCGCGTGCGCGAAGACGACAGCGCGGCGGATGCCTTTTTCGATCACGGCGGACGCGACTACCTGTTGCTGGTCGCCAAGGAAATCACCGGGCTGAGGGCGCAGCAGGAAAAAACCCGGGTGGCGGCCATGCAGATCGTGATGGCCGAGGAGGATCGGGTGTCGGCGCTGCGCGAGAGCCTCTCCGCGGCCGCCTTCCGCATGGAGGGCCCGCTCAACATGATGGCCTCGGTGGTCGGCATGCTGGCGCGACGCAATGGCAGGACCGATCAGACCACGGTGGCGCTGTCCAATGCGATGGCGGCAGGCCAGCAGGCCCTGGCTGAACTGCGCGCAATGATTCCCGCCGAAACGCGCGAACCGGCCGGCTCGGTCAATGTCAACGAACTGCTGCGCGATGTGCTCGACCTGACCACGGTGCGCCTGCTCTCCGCCGGCATCCGCGTCAGTTGGAAACCCCAGGCGATGCTGCCGACGCTACAGGGCTGTCCGAACAAATTGCGCTCGATGTTCAAGGCCCTGATCGACAACGCCATCGAGGCCATGAGCGCGCGCGGCTGGCGCGAGCGCGAGCTTTCCGTGATCACCCGCGCGCATCTCGGCGGCATCGAGATCGTGGTTGCGGATAGCGGCCCGGGAATTCCGCCGGAGCGGCAGATCAAGGTGTTCGAGCCCTTCTACACCACCAAGCGCGAAGGCAATCGGCATCTCGGAACGGGCCTCGCGGCGGCCCAGCAGGTCGCCGCGGATCATGGCGGGACGATAGCGATCGACCGGGCGCAGGCCACCGGTTGCCGGGTGCGCGTGGTGTTGCCGGTGAAACGACAACCATGAGCGCTCCCCGCCGGGCCGTCCCAAGGGGGGCGCAGCCAAACTACGGAGCCGCGCAGCGGCGAACCACTGCCCCGCGAGGGGGCGCGGAGCACGTCACCCCCGCCGTGGGCAGGGGGCCGGGGGGACGGTAGTCCAATGAGCGATCCCGGTTCGCCCACCCTGCTGCGCGCGCACTACGAGATGCTGTTTCGCGTCTCGCAGGCGCTGTCGCGCTCGCTGGACTTCCATCAGACCCTGCGCGAAGTCTTGCGCACCCTGGAGATGACCGGCCATCTCAGTGGCGGCATGGTCAGCGTGGTCGATCCGGATACGGGCGAGCTGAACGTCCACGCCGTCCATGGGCTCGACAGCGAGGCCTATGAATCGGTGCGCTACCAGCGCGGCGAAGGCTTGGTCGGCATGATCCTCGAGGACGGCCGCAGCGTCGCCATCCCGCGCCTGGGTGAGGATCCGCGCTTCCTCGACCGGCTCGGGCTCTACGACAGGAACCTGCCCTTCATCGCCGCGCCGATCCAGGTCGGCGGCACGCTGAAGGGCGTGCTCGCGGTACAGCCCGACGAGCCCGACGACGGCCTGCTCGCGGAGCGGGTGCATTTCGTCGAGATGGTGGCGAATCTGATCGGCCACAGCGTGCGCCTGTCGCTCGAGGTCAATCTGGACAACAAGGCGCTGGCCGAAGAACGCGACACCCTGCGCCGCACCGTGCGCCAGCGCCATGGTTTCGACAACCTGGTCGGGCATTCCGGCGCCATGCGGCGCATCTTCGAGCAGGTCCGCATGGTCGCCAAATGGCCGACCACGGTGCTGATTCGTGGCGAGACCGGCACCGGCAAGGAACTGATCGCCAATGCCATCCACTACAACTCGCCGCGCGCACGCGGCAGCTACGTGCGCCTGAACTGCGCGTCGCTGCCGGAAAACCTGCTCGAATCCGAACTTTTCGGTCACGACAAGGGCGCGTTCACCGGCGCCGTCGCCTCGCGCAAGGGCCGCTTCGAAATGGCCGACGGCGGTACGCTGTTCCTCGATGAAATCGGCGAGATCTCGCCGGCCTTCCAGGCCAAGCTGTTGCGCGTGCTGCAAGAGGGTGAACTGGAGCGCGTGGGTGGCAGCCGCACGATCAAGGTCGATGTGCGCCTGATCGCGGCCACCCATTGCGATCTGGAAGCCGCCGTGGAACAGGGAGATTTCCGCGAGGATCTCTACTACCGGCTCAATGTCATGCCGATCCTGCCGCCGCCGCTGCGGGAGCGCATGGAAGACCTGCCCGAGATCGCGGCTCATCTGCTCGAACGCCCTGGCGGGCATCCAGAGCCGGCCGCTGCGATCGACCGCCGCCGCGCAGCGGCGCCTGGCGCAACACCACTGGCCGGGCAACGTGCGCGAGCTGGAGAACTGCCTGGAGCGTGCCGCCGTGATGTCCCAGGATGGCGACATCGACGCGGACCTGATCCGCATCGACAAGCCGCGCGCGAACGCGCGCCGCGCCGCGCCGGGCGCCATGTCCCAGGCGCCGACTGTCAGGGTGCACCCCGCAGCCGATGCCGAAGCGGGCGAGATCGAACCCGGCAGCGAACAAAGCGAACGCCAGCGCGTCGTCGCCGCGCTGGAGCAGGCCGGCTGGGTGCAGGCGCGCGCGGCAAGGCTGCTGGGCATGACGCCACGCCAGATCGCCTATCGCATCCAGACGCTGAACATCGAGGTCAGGCAGATCTGACCGGCACCAGCGGAACCTCAAGGAGAACAGCATGGCAACGCAAGAACAGTACGACATCGGCGACATCGTGTTCAGTCGCGAATTGCTGGTGAATGATGGCGGCGTTCCCGGTCTGGCGGAAGATGCGGTGCTGGCGATGCCGGGTCGGCGCGGCGTGGTGGTGAACCATGGTCACGTCGAGGCCGCACCCGATCAGGCGATCTACCTGGTGCGCTTCGAAGGCGCGGCCGGAGCCCTCAGCGATCTCGGCCCGCCGGTGGGCTGCCTGCCCGAGGAACTGACGCAGGACGAGGCCTGGGCCGGGGCATGCCAACCGGCCGGCGCGGGCGGCGAAACGGGGGGCTAAGTCGGCAGCGTCCGGTGGCGGTTTCGCAAGCGGCCTTGGACGACGGGCGCCCGGAATCAGAAATCGTCGCGGATGAACGACTGCTTGGTACGCGGCAGGCCTATCTCCTTCATCCACGGTAAATCCGCTCCAGGCAACTTGCCGCAGAGAAACAGCAAGGCCGATAGCGCGTGCGGGAAGGCCGCCACATGCCGCGTGCTGGCGAGTAAGGAAAGCAATGCCTCAACTTCGCCGCATCCCATGGTCGCCGGGTGACGGCGATCATCGAGCCGTATAACGGAGCGAGCCCAAAGTCGCGGGTGGCGCTTGCCAAGAAAACCGGAGAAATCGTTAAATCCAATTCAGATAGGCTTATTCGGTGCGGATGCTGCAATGTTTGAAGCGAATCCGGCCCTGACCTGCTCCAAGAGGCGGTGCGGCGGCCGAATCGGTCGGTGACGGGATTGAAGACATTGTAGGCTCCACTAAATTTAACCAAGTTGCTGATGGAGTTCAGGATAGTGCAGTCTACTGGTGTTATAGACAGCCTATTTGACGGCTTGTTTTCCGTCATGACGGAAAGCATTGCGTCGAATAGGTGCCAGACTTATCGTTCGGCAAATTAGCGAGGCCCCCCATGAAATTTGTTGTCCCGATTCCTCTGTGGCTTTACATCATTGGCTTCTTGGTTGTTTTCTCGTTGTTTGCGACGGTAGCTATGTATGTCTTGCGCCGGCGTTATCGCTATTGGGTTCTCTATTTCCTGTTTACCGCACCGAAGCAAACTATCGTTGTCGTTCTATTGCTGGTGGCAATCCGAGCACTTTTGGCAAATTGCGCTTCTTGCTGGTGCCGTCATCCTGGTTATTTCGTTTGTCATTGGGCTCTTTAAGCCGAAAGAACAGCCGGCGCCTAGTCCCGAGGTCGCGCCCAGCACTGACGCACGACCAACCGCAGAGAGCACCGAGGCAATGTCAGCGCAAGTTGCCGAACAGAATCGTCAGAGGCAAATCCAAATTGATGCTGACAGCCCGCAGAACTGAGGACACCATGAAGAGCTTTTCTCTTTAAAAGTCGGCGCGGGCAAGACGGCGCTTACGAGTTGTCAGTCATTGCCGAACACTGCGTTCCTTGGGCAGGGGGGACGCTGCGCGACTGAAAGCCGCCGCAGCGCCCTGAGCTTGGACGTTGGGCAACTTCGCGCAGCAGCCAAGTTGAACAATTGAGGGCGCCTCCACATGCAGCAGCAATCCACTGAAACGAAGTCTGGTTTGGCATCAACGTTCTGGCGGATGTCGAAGGTCTTGCTGTTCATTGCGCCAATCCTCGGTCTCGGATCACTCAACGTTCTGACGCTGTCAACGATCAAGCGCATGCTGCTGGTGTCAGCTTTCTCAAAGCGGTTCTTGCGCCAGCACTTGCAGAAGCGACCTGATGTCACGTTTGCTGAGCCACAGCCCAACAGGGAAAAATATGGGGGCGGCTGAAAAGTCGCATCGAGCCCTTTGAAACAAAGCACGTCGACCCCCCCCCCCCCCCCCCCCCCCCCCCCCCCCCCCCCCCCCCCCCCCCCCCCCCCCCCCCCCCCCCCCCCCCCCCCCCCCCCCCCCCCCCCCCCCCCCCCCCCCCCCCCCCCCCCCCCCCCCCCCCCCCCCCCCCCCCCCCCCCCCCCCCCCCCCCCCCCCCCCCCCCCCCCCCCCCCCCCCCCCCCCCCCCCCCCCCCGCTCGAGCTAAAAAGTATCTGCCGCCCGCTCACAGGGTCGTAAAAACATCTCAACCAGAGTTGCACGCCGCGCAATAGCAAACGCCGGGAAAACGTTGCTTCCTACGCTGCCGAAGTCGTTCCAGTTATTGGTGTGGCAGCAATTACGGCCTTAACCATTTCCGACCTCTACGATGACTCGTCAGACACTGAAGGACATCAACGAATTGAACGTTGCATTCGAGCACCAGACCACTGATGACAACACCGTTTGCGGAATCAAGTTTTCTGAAACAACGTCGGGCACGGTTCCTGTGAAAGTCGGCGCTGGCGAGACGGCAGCTACCGGTCCAATTTTTTTGGAGACTGTTGCCCTTAACCCCCGCAGTCCACACGGACGCTGCGCGATAAAGCCGCGCAGCGCCGGTGACTTCTACGTTAGGCAGCTCACATGTTCGAACACACCGTAAATTCAGCTATAGCGAATCCCCCTGCTGACTATGTGCGCGAAACTTGCCCAGATCAGTATGTGGGAATGCTGTATCAGTTTGAAAAGGGCGCCATCGATTTCCCTTGCCGACAACTACCTGAGGCGTCTTGCTTCTACGGCAGGAGGGCGATACTGATACTTGAATCCCCTCACAAACGAGAATTTGTTGAGCCAGTCGGCCCAGCGAAGGGCTCGACGGGTAGTCTTATACGGAAGCACCTTCAGGGAATACTGTCAGCCTATGAGAATTCTGATTTCGGCATTTTCCTAATGAATGCCATTCAGAACCAGCCATGCTCTCTCGGGCGCTCACCGAAACAGTACCCCTACCGAGATGTTGTTTTCAAAGAGGCTTGGGAGTCTTATGGTCAGCAGACTTCATTCGAGGCTTATCCTTCGCCGATGGACGAGATGGCACTCGTCATAAACGCATGGCACATTGGGACGGAGGATTGGCTCAGAACAACTCAAGGCGCGAATGGGTCGAAAAGCAGTTTGCGAAGCACTCAATCGAGCAAGTGACATCCGCATTACACACCCCGCATCTTGGGCATCATCGGCCAGCCGAAACGCGCATTGGTAGCTTTCAGCGGCAATTGATCGGAATATATACCGAACCACAACCCGTTAGCCTTACCCTTCACAACTTACCTTGAGGAAACATGAAAGCCATACTACTTACCTTGATTGCTTTAGGACTTGTGGGGTGTGGAGGAGTACCCGTAACTCGGGATGACGCCAGCAAAGCACAATTCGCATCAAAGCCAACTGATGAAGAATCAATACGCAAGATTCGCGGATATTTGGAAAGCGTGTTGATTGACCCGGATTCCTTAAAGCTAAAGTGCTCAAAAGTTACCGAAAAGGCATGGGCAAGAGAAGACGTGTTCGAACGACCGAAATTTGGTTATTTGGTAATCTGCGACGTGAACTCAAAGAACCGAATGGGCGGCTACGTCGGAGGAAAGGAGTTTGCTTTTCTCTTTAATGGCTCGTCTTTTCATGCGTTCGATTACTCCCATTTTACTTACGGCGGTAGCGGAACGCGCTATGACCTTGTCAGGTAGATGCTAGTTCTTGTCAATCTAGTGGAATGTGTGGGGCCCGTATTCCCAAAAGTCGGCGCTGGCAAGACGGCGACAATCTGCCCAACGAATAAGGATAGATCGTGCGCAGCCACGATCTATTCGTTTGTTGGACGAGCCCGGTCCGGAGCGCTGGGCGCCCCCTTGGAAATATCTTTTCAGGATTTGCCCCGGAAGCATGAATTCCGGAGGGCCGCGGGCAGGAAGCTTGGGCATGCTGCTGGGCAGGTGGCGAATTTCGCGCGAGTCCGGCGATTTTTGTGCCCCCGCGCCCGAATTTCGGGCGGCCGCGTCACTCAGCTTGGGGAAACTGAGGTCCCGAACGCGGCCGGCCAGCGCTGAAGTTGTGGCTTACATGGTCAGATGGACACCCTGACGACCGGTGGAACAACGACGACTCCGAACGCGGTCGATCGAATCCGCGTGCGGACGATCACCATCACCGCACCACAGCAGGCGCAGAGCATCGGTGGTCGCTCTTTCCGTGGCGGAGTAAAGCGGGCGGGATCGAAACGCAACAACAGATGCAGCAAGCCGATCAGGCGCTTGCAGTTGGCGTGCAGGAAGCCGAAATTGCGGGCACGGCGAAATCCCTTGGGCAGCACGTGCTGGAGGATCAGCCAGAGGAAATCGGCGCCGGCCAGCGAACGCTTTTCCAGCGTGTCCGTCGTGGCGTTGCGATAGCGGAACGTCACCCGGCCGTTGTCGCAGGAGACGATATCCTGTTCCCGGATGACACCGCGGTAGAGATAACGGCCGAGGTAGATCAAGGCCTTCTGGCCGGTTCCAACCGATTTGCAGTGTGCCACCCATTCCTGCGGATAGTGCGCCGGCAGCGGAATGCCCGCCGCGTCGATCGCCGCCAGCATCTTTGCCCGGAAGACCTTGGCCAATGCCTTCGCGTTGAACAGGTAGGTGCCGTTCTTGCCGCGCCGTTTGCGTCGCCAGCGCTGCTTCGCCGCATCGACCGCAGCGGCGGGGACCACGAGATGGACATGCGGGTGGAAGTCGAGCCGGCGCGAGTGCGTGTGCAGCACCGCGATGGCGCCGGGCGTGCCCTGCAACTGCGGATCGTTCTGGCTGAAGCGATGTACGGTTTCCCAGGCGCAGCGCATCACGAGGTCGAGAACGACGTCGGCGTGCGCCGCCGTGAGTCCGCGGAATTCGGCGGGCAAGGTATACGTCAGCAGGAAATAGTCGGCCGGGACGAGTCGCTGCATCTGGCGTTCCAGCCATTGCTGGCTCTCGTGGTGCTGACAATGGGGGCAGAGACGGTGACCGCAGGAATGCGGCACCAGACGCTGATGCTCGCAGTCGCTGCACTGCACCTGCATCATCGGGCTGGCCGGACTGCGGCACTGGCGAATCGCCGAGAGCGCCCGGAGCTGGTCAACGCTCAGGCGGTGGCGAAATTGCGCGAGGAAGTCGGCTTCAAACTGGCCGATGACGGCCGCGAGGCGGATCATCGCGGCGCCCTTCGGCGGGGGCCAGGGAATAACTGACCACGCGGGTGGCAGCGAAGATCCACTCTGGCCTCCTCGACCGTGACGATGTTCGGCAGGCGCTGGCTCTTCGGCGGCTTGATGAGACCAGGCGCCACCCAGGGTTTGCGCAGGACATGGGCGTAGTAGAACTTCAGGCCATACAGGTCGAGTTTGACGGTGGTCCAGGAGTGCGAGCTGATGAGATCGGTGAAGTCGTCGGTCAGTTGGGCTTCCGGAGAGATCGTCGATCTGATGGTCAAAATAGTCACCGATGCGACGGATGGCGCGGGAGCACGCCTCGATGGTCTTGGGTTGCAGCCCCTTGAGCTTGAGGTGCTTGAGATGCGTCTGGTATTGCCGGTCAAAGTGGTCGGCGGTGGTGGTCGTCATGCTGGTTTATCCTCACGAAATATCGCACAATCAGACCCTCGGGATTGAGGGCATGACGATGCAGGAAAATTCGTGGCGCAGCAGCAGACGACTCCTCCGCGTAGCGGCTTCGTCCAACAACGCGATGCACCTGACCGGCAACAGCCGGCTTCGCCGCCTGTTGCCTGCAGGTGATCGCGAGCGCGGGCGTCTGAAGTGGCGCATTGATCTGTGTTCGCGCATTTGCTAACATCCGCCTATGTCCTTCGAGATTGTCTATTTCCACGAGCGGGTGCTGCACGACATCGAATCGTGGCCCGTGGACGTCCTCGCCGATTACGCACGCTTGGCCGAACTGCTTATTGAACATGGACCGAGTCTCAGGCTTCCGCACTCGCGGGCTTTCGGTGACGGCCTGTTTGAGCTTCGGCCTCGCGGTCGTTCCGGCATTGGTAGAGCGTTCTACTGCTTTCTCGTTGGCAAACGGGTTGTCGTCCTGCACGCCTTCATCAAGAAGTCTCAGGAAACACCTGACCGACAACTGAAGTTGGCGCGAAAGCGCATGAAGGAGGTCTCAAATGGCTGAACTGAAATTCAAACCCATCCGACATTCGCACAAGGAATTCCTTGCTAAGGCCGCAACTCGCAGCGGGTTTGTCGAAGCCTAGCGACGCCCTTGCCCTTGAGTACCAAGTTGCCGGCCAAATGCTCAAGGCCCGGTCTCGTGCCGGCCTGACGCAAGACGCCGTTGGTGGAACGGATGGGCACAACCAAGAGTGCGGTTTCGCGCTTGAGTCCGCTGGAAAGCATGCTCCGTCGCTCGCAACACTCAAACGGTACGCGCAAGCTGTTGGCTGTGAGCTTCAAGTGAAGCTAGTGCGGCAGAAGGCTGCATGACGCGCAACCCGGCGGTCGACCCCGTTCGCTTCGCTCTCTGGACGCTGCGCGATGAAGCGGTGCAGCGCCGGTTATGTCAAACGTTCGGCGTCTTGTAATCTGTAACGTTGCGGGTTACGATCGCGCATGATCCTAAGTTTCAAGCACAAGGGCTTGGCCCGCTTCTTCGAGCACGGTTCCAAGTCGGGCATCCAGGCTCAGCACGCGAGCGGCTGCGGCTCATACTCGGTCGGCTACATGTCGCCACGGCCGCCTGAGATATGGACTTGGCCGGTTTGCGCCCCCACGCACTCAAGGGCGAGCGCAAAGGCGTGTGGTCGGTGTGGGTGAGCGGCAACTGGCGGGTCAGCCGTTTCAGTTCGTGGAAAGGATGCCGAACTGAGGACTACGAGGACTATCACTGAGGTAATTTGCTATGCGTATGCACAACCCCCTCATCCGGGTGAAATCATCAAGTCTCTGTGCTTG
>JADJQA010000035.1 GCA_016712985.1 Sulfuritalea sp.
ATCGGTACGCCGCCAAAAAGAGGCTCGTCACCCAGGACCAGGGCGGCGCACAAGTCGCAACATCGATCGGCGAGGTGAACGCGCAACGGCCGCAGAAAACTTATTCGCGATGCAGGACATCCCTACCGCCAACCAATCAAAAGCACGCGGGGAAGCCCCAAAAACCCGTCACCACGAGTTCATGAACATGTCGCTAGAATGCAGTAAAGTCTTGTCGGCCATGTCCGCTGTGGCATATACTCAATCTTCGATTATCCTATTCGATGGAGGCTGCGATGACACTCAAGTTCGATTACGACACCTTTGTAACGCGAAACAGCGGCTACGTGAGTGCCGAGACGCAGGCCAGGATCCGCCAGAAGACCCTGCTGATTGCCGGTTGCGGGATTGGCAGCAGCGTTGCGGTATGTGCCGCGCGCCTGGGCTTCGAGAAATTCGTGCTGGTCGACGGTGACGTGGTTGATCCGCACAACCTCAACCGGCAGTTCTACGAATTCGCCGATATCGGCAAGCCCAAGGTCGAGGGCCTCAAGGACAAGATCCTCCGCATCAATCCCGACGCCAGCGTCGAGGCCATCCAGGCCTACCTGACGCCGGCCAATACCGACGGCATCGTCGCCAAGGCCGATATCGTTTTCGATACCGTCGACTTCCTCGACCTCGAGGCCATCCTCAGTTTGCATACCAGCGCCAAGAATCGCAACGTCGAGTTGTTTACGGCGCTGTCGATCGGCTTTGGCGCCGGCGTGCTGTATTTTCCCGCGGGTTCGGGCGCCTCGCTGGCCGATCTGGTGGCCGGCGACGTGGCGAGTGCAAGTGCCGGCGGGGAAGCGCATTACACCAATGTGTTCGCATCGGTGATACAGCGCATCGGCGAGCATCTCGACGCGCAGGTCGTGGAGCAGATCGCCAAGGCCCTGACCATCATGGAGAACGGCAAGCCGTGTCCCGCCTCGCAGGTCGCCGTCGGCAGCTTCACCATCGCGGCGCTGGCCGTGTCGATGATTCATGACGTGCTCGATGGCAGAAGCGTGCCCACGGCGCCGCACATGGTGGTGCATAGTTTCAGGAACCATGTGACCAAGCTCATCAACCTTCTTGGCTGATGCATGCGTGCACGAGAGTCGGTCTTGATCGCGTCCAGGCTGGCTGAGCAGGCGAGGACAATCATGACTCGACGTTTTTCGTTACTTGCTCGCGAGTCAGCGCGCGAAGTGGTCTCAAGAACTTGTTAGCGCTTTTCAGGGTCTTCGCAGATCGCCTTCCGCAATTTGATGCGTCAGCGTCGTCGCGCGCTGGTCGCCATCTTGTCGGTTGGGTCCGGCATTGCCGCGTTGGTGGTGGCCACGGGTTTTGTCGAATGGATGTTCGTGGATTTCCGCGAAGCGATGATCGAATCGCAGTATGCGCATGTCCAGGTCACGCGGCTCGACTATCACGAGAACGGCCGCGCCGATCCTTTCCGCTATCTTCTGCCCGAGGACGCCGCCGCCGCGCCGCTCGGCACCGTGGCGCACGCCCGCTCCTGGGGCCCGCGCCTTGGTTTCACGGGTCTGCTCAGTCGCGGCGACTCGACGGTTTCCTTCGTCGGCGAGGGCTATAGCCCGGCTACCGACCTGACCGGCGATCGCTCCTTGCGTATCGTGGCGGGGAAAAAGCTGGGGTCCACCGACCACAACAAAGTCATGCTGGGCAAGGGCTTGGCCACTCAAATCGGCGCCAAGCCGGGTGATCCGGTGATCCTGTTGGTGGACAATCCGGGTAGCGGGCTTAATGCGGCGGATGCCACGGTGGCGGGTGTTTTCGAGTCGGTCAGCAAGGCCTATGACGACAGCGCAGTGCTGGTGCATATCGCCGCCGCGCGCAATCTGCTCAAGGTATCCGGAGCGCATAGCTGGTTCCTGTATCTGGATCAGACGGAAAACTCCGAGGCGGTGGCCAACGATCTGCGCGCCGGCTTCGACGCCAAACAATTCGAGGTGCGCACCTGGGACCAACTGGCCGAGTTCTATGCGCGAGCGGTCGATCTGTTCCGCCAGCAGCTCGGCGTGGTGCGCTTCATCGTCATCGCCATCATTCTGCTGGGCATCAGCAACACCATGATGATGAGCGTGATGGAGCGCACCGGCGAGATCGGCACCTCGATGGCGCTGGGCATCAAGCGCCGCGCGCTGCTCGGGCAATTCCTGGTCGAGGGCGGCATGATCGGTTTGCTCGGCGGGCTCGGCGGGCTGGCGCTGGCTTTGCTGATCGGTCTGGGCATCGACATCATGCATATCGAGATGCCGCCCCCACCCGGACTCACGCGCGGATACATTGCCCATGTGCTGATGACACCAGGCATCGTCGTCGAGTCCATGCTGATCGCCATCGCCACCACCACGCTCGCCAGCCTTTACCGGCGTGGAAAGCGTCGCGCATGGTGATTGTCGACGCGATCCGGCAGAATAAATAGGCAATCAGGTAGGGAAACACGATGCTCGGACTCATCAAACTGGCGCTGCGCAACATCTTCCGTCATCGCGGGCGCACCTCGATGACGCTGGCCTCGATCCTGTTCGGCGTGGTGGCGCTGATTCTGGCCGGCGGCTTCATCGAGGACACGATTGTCGAGACCGGCGAATCGATGATCCGGTCAAGCACCGGCCATATCCAGGTGGCGCGCAGGGGCTATTGGGAATTCGGCAGCCGCAATCCGGAAAAATACCTGATCGAGGATCCGGACAAGCTGCGCAAGAAGATGGCCGCGGCAAGCGATGTCGAGGACATCATGTTTCGCCTGGGTTTTTCCGGCTTGCTGGGTAACGGCCGCACCGACTGGTCCATCGTCGGCGAAGGGGTCGAGCCCGACCGCGAGGCCAGGCTGGCCAGTTACATCACCGTGGTAGCCGGGCGGCAGCTTGCCGACAAGGACCAGTTCGGCATGATCATCGGCGCCGGCGTGGCCAAGGCGCTCAAACTCAAGCCCGACGATTCGGTATCGCTGCTGGTCAGTACCACGGGCGGCGCCACCAATCTGCTCGAATTCAAGGTGGTCGGCGTCTTCCAGACCTTCTCCAAGGATTACGACGCACGCGCCGTGCGCATCACGCTCGGCGCGGCCCAGGAACTTCTGGCTACGTCGGGGGCGCATACCGCGGTGATGCTGCTGAAAAAAACCCCCGACACGCTGGAGGTGGCCGATTTCCTCAAGCGAACCATCAGCCCCAGGGATTTCCAGATCAAGACCTGGGTCGATCTGAACGAGTTCTACAACCAGACGGTCACGCTTTACGAGCAACAATTCGGCTTTCTGGTGATCATCATCCTGACGATGTTGCTGCTCAGCGTGTCGAATACCGTGAATATCGGCATCTTCGAGCGTGTCGCGGAATTCGGCACCATGATGGCGATTGGCAATCGTCCGGCCCGGGTGTTCAGGCTGATCGTGGCCGAAAGCGTCTGTCTGGGTGTCGTCGGCAGCTTGGCCGGCGTGGTGATTGGATTGGCTTTGGCGCACGTGATTTCCCAGGTGGGCATCCCCATGCCACCCCCGCCGAACGCCGATCAGGGCTATATCTCGAGGATTCTGGTGGTGCCCAGTGTGATCCTGACCTCCTTCGGCATAGGCATTGCCGCTGCGTTTCTGGCTTCCCTGCTGCCGGCCTACAAGGTGAGCCGGATGCACATCGCGGACGCGCTGCGGCAGGGAGTCTGATCATGGCCACCTTCGTATCGGGCCATGCGGTCCGGATCAACACGGCACTTGAGGTCATTTTCGACTTCGGTTTCGTGATTGTCGGGGTATTGATCGCGAGCCTCTGGGTGGGCAATGGCCTTCCCCTCAACTACGGCGAGATCATCGTCTATGCGACAATCATGGCACTGACCATGCTGGCGCTGAACGCGTGGTTCGGCTTCTATCAGCGGATCCATGATCGAAGCGTCGAGGATTCGCGCGCGCGCGCCGTGCTCTCGCTGCACCTTTCGATTCCGATCGCGTATTTCTTCATCGTCATGTTGCCGATCGCGGAAGTCAACCGGCAGTTGCTGGAGATTTCCGGCATGGCGGGGATTTTCGGCATGCTGACCAATCGCGTGCTGGCTTCGCATCGACGCAGTCGTTCCCTGGTGGTGCATCGGGTGCTGATTCTTGGGGTCGGCAACGAAGCGAAGAACGTCGCGGCGTCGCTGCATAAAGAGGACCCCACGGTGCGGATCATGGGGTTCTATCCGGCGGCGACGGCCGAAAAAATCGGCGTGCCCGAGGGCAGCATCCTGTCCCAGGACCTTGCCCTTGCGGATGTCGTCCGCGAATACAAGGTTGACGAAATCGTCGTCGCCATTGGCGAACGTCGTGGCGGGCGCATGCCTTTGCGCGAGTTGCTCGACTGCCGGGTGACCGGCGTCAGCATCAATGACGTCACGACGCACTACGAACGCGTGCTGGGTCAGGTTCGTCTCGATGCACTGAGGGCCGGCTGGCTTATTTTCGGCGAAGGATTCCGTCAGGGAAGGGTGCGCACCACCACCAAGCGCCTGTTCGATATTGTCTTCGCCTCGATCCTGTTGATTCTGGCAGCCCCGGTAATGCTGGTGGCGGCGATCCTGATCCTGATTGAAGACGGATTCCCGGTTCTGTATCGACAGGAACGCGTGGGTTTGAACGGCCGCCTGTTCAATGTGATCAAGTTCCGCAGCATGCGCCGGGATGCCGAGGCCGACGGCAAGCCGCGCTGGGCAGCCGCCAACGATGACCGCGCCACGCGCGTTGGGCGGGTCTTCCGCAAACTGCGCATCGATGAACTGCCGCAGTTGTTTTCGGTGCTGCGCGGCGACATGAGCATGGTTGGCCCGCGTCCGGAGCGGGCGTTTTTCGTCGATCAACTGACCGAGAAAATCCCTTTCTACGCCATTCGTCACAGCGTCAAGCCGGGTGTGACCGGCTGGGCCCAAGTGCGGTATCAATACGGCGCGTCGGAAGATGATGCGGCGCAGAAACTGCAATACGATTTGTATTACGTGAAGAACCACACCTTGTTTCTGGACCTGGTCGTAATGTTTGAGACCGTCAGTGTGGTGCTTGGTGGCAAGGGGGCGCAGTAGGTCGGTAGCCCCAGCGCGGTGATGGCTTTCTTGCCATCCCCTTGTTGCTGTGTTGTGGCCGGATTTGTACCAGCGCTTGCGCTTCTTGCGCGGGGGCGACCTCCCAAGACGGTCGCCAAGACTGTCCGGCTACTGCTGTTTGAGGTCGAGCTGGGCCAGGTCGACCCTCTTCCTGAATCCGCGAAACCGCAGCCATGCCTTGTGCGACAGGTGCTTGGCCAGCAGGCCGGGCGGCATCCGCAACCAGTGGGCACGCACGTAGATCAGCCAGCGGGCGACAGCCGCCCAGCGGGAGGGATGATCCGGGTGTCCTGGCAGGAGCGCGAGAGGGATCAGCCGATTCATCAGCTCGCGGATAGGCCAGGCAGGTGCGGCGTCTTCCAGCCCTTGCAGCACATCCGCGGGAATCGGCGTGCCGAAAAGTCGTTGCGCATGATGCAGACCGTAGAACAGCGGACGCTCGAAACCCAAAGCGCGTGCGCGGGGCCCCAGGCCCGCCCAGAAACCAGGCTCCTGGCCATGGTGGCAAAGCAGGTCATGGACATCGAGCAGATCCCGCAGGCGCAGACCCTCGTCAGGATCGCCCTCGAGAAACAGGTGCACCAGCGCGTGCAGCACCATGTCGGCAGGCGCCAGGACGCGTAGCCGCGGGTCGGCGAGCGGCCGGGCCGCGGCGAATAGCGGCGCGGGGTCCGATTGCAGATGGCTGGTTTTCGGCAGCAGCCGATGGTGGATGTCGATTTCGGTGCCGCGTTCCCGATGGCGGAGCGGAGGTATTTCATGCATCCAGACGCGGTAGTAACGCTCGTCGTAAGGGTCGATCTGCGTCTTGAACCAGCCGCGCTCGACGAGCCTTTCCTCGATCTCCCCGATTCGTTCTTCCGGCACCAGCAGATCGACATCGGCGAAGATGCGGCCGCGCGCTGGCGGAAGATCCGCGATCAGATAGCCGGTACCCTTAAGCAGGATCAGAGGCACGTCGATGCCCTTGAGCGCCCAAAGCAGGCGATTCACCTCCCAGGAGATCAGTGTGTTCCGATGCGCTATGACGTTGCGGGCGGCTCTCAGATGGTTGGCGGCGCGGGCCGGGATGTCTCCAAGCAGACCGGCGCGGGCGAGATCGGACTCCAGTCGTCCCAGCACTCTGGCCCGCCGGGCCACGCGCAGCAGCAGTTCCCAGTCGGCAGGCGGCAGGCCCGGCAGTTGTTCCGGGGCCAGCAGGGCCTCGATCAGGAGCCGCTGCGCCCGCCGGGTTTCGCTGGCCGCCTTAGTAGCCATCGCCGGTTCGAGAAAGCTCGTCGAGCACTTTTACCGCTTCGTCGAGATCGGAGTAGACCAGCGAATAGGAATCGCAGGAGCGAATCATCTCGGTGACCAGTCGAAAAGCGGTTTCGTCGAGGACCTCGTAGTTGAAGGCGTTGGTCGCGACCATCAGGAAGGCCTGGCTCTTCGGCATTGGCTCGAGCGTGAGCGGCGCATCGGCGACCCAGCGCGGGAAGACGAACCAGCGCGGGCGAGCCGGCTCCTGCGCCCGCCGGATGCTGTCCACCGGCGGGCGCACGTGCGCGACCGTGCCTTTGCGCGTCTTCAGGAAGGACGGGCCGATGATCGCCTCCGGCCGGAATTTCCTGATCACGTCGATCGACTCGTTCTTCAGCGGGATCAGGCGCGGCAGTGGCAGCAGCATGCCGTCCCCGCGCCGCACCAGGCCGAATTCGTCGGAGAGCAGGCGCCATCCGGAGTGGATCAAGTGCGGTGCACAGGGTCGATTTGCCGTCGCCGGGCGAAGCGGGAAAGAGGATCGCCTTGCCGTGGCGCTCGACTCCCGCCGAATGCAGCATCAGCAGGTGATGCGAGCGCGTCGCCACGCACCAGTTGATTCCCCATTCCAGCGCAGGAAAGGCGTGTTCGACGGTATAGGGCGCGAACGGGGATAGTCCATCAATGCCAAAATACGCCTGGCGGCGCACCCATCGGCGCAGTCCGCGCGGAGCGCTGATCTGGACGTGAAAATCGCTGATAGCCGCCGCGTTCGGCAACGGGTAGGGCGCGTAAAGCTGATGCGCAAGCGATGCGAAGGAATCGAGGTTGGAACGGATTCTGAGGTTGAAGGGACCGAACTGGAGCGCGAGGCCGTCTCCTCCCAGGCATTTTCGCAGTTCCCGGCGACTCAGGTCACCGACGATCATTGAACGGCAGTGGTTTCGTCCAGACACTCGATGAGGCCAAGCTCCTCGAGTCTCATTGTCGCGAAAGCAAAATCTTCCTCGGCCAAGTCACCCCGGCCCACCTCGAGAGCTGCTTCCGTCCAGTCTTTCACCGCTTCGATCGATCGCGAGCCTTGTTCCAGGCATTTCAGGATCAATGCAGTCGTCTCGTTGAAAACATGAGTTTCGGCGGAAGAGGGCTGGAAAACAATGTAAACATCATCCCATTCCTGCCATTGAAGGGAGTTTCCGGCAAGGGCTCAAATGAAGGTCTCAGCCCTTGTCGCTGAGCAGGTCATCAGGCGGAATTTGCTTCAGACTACGTTCGCGCGAACATCAGTCGGGCTATCCTGGACCAACGACCATGGACGAAGCAGACTGAACTCAAGATCGCAATATTCTTCGATGAAATCTGTGAGGTGCCACCGGTGGCCGTTGCCAGATATTTCTTTGGTGCCATGGGGGTAGGTCCTTAATACGACTGGCTCGCGGTTGCCCGTGGTGAGATTTGAGGAGGTCAATACCTTTTACGGGAGTGCCGCAGGCAGTCAGTGTGTTGGGGAGAACACATACGTCGCCCGCTCCGGTGTCGGACTGGCGAAATTCTCCCAGGTCGGGTGGCCCCCACTTGGGCTTCCTGGGGCGTTGCTGCCTTCACCCGCGCAAGCCGCCGCCAGCGCCCGCTGCGCAAGGTCAGCACTACTGGCGCCAAGCCACTGCACTGCGGATCAAACGCCGCCGCTTGTTGTTGAGAGTCGAGGTGTCGCCAGTCAAGCCTGTTTCACCCGCCGTCGACGGCGAATCCCCCGATCGTCCCGCGACGTCAAGTGATTCCGTAGATTTCATGATCCAACTCCAAACATTGTCTGTTGCCCGGAACGGGCACTTCAAACTCCGCAGGCTCGCTTCACCCTAGTCAGAAAGCGTCCTTCTCTCTTTTCCGCAACGTCACCGCGCCACTCCACCGATGATGAATCCTGGACCAAAATCGAAATCGGTTCCCGCCTGAGCGCCTCTACTTTCTCTGCCGATGCAGATCGAGCGTCGAGTAAGTCACGCGTTTCCCCAAAACACATATAAACCGATATTTCGCCATAAGTCCATTCTCGGAGCAATCGCACTTCACAGATGCATGAGCAATATTTATACCAGAACTGCTTCTAACAATAATAATTCAATAAATCATTTGCTTGCCGATGCAAGTCGCTGCAAACCGAAGGCTTTGACGGGCTTGGTGTAAAAGAATCCGACACGTCCGCAGCCACGTTCGACTCACCATTGCTTGCACGCGTCCAAGCGCACGGATTGCAATGGCATGGCTCCGAAACCATTCCAAGCGCACCTCCCGCAACGATTCCTGCAGCACCGCATCGGCACGGCAACACTGATTCCCGATGCAGGCGACAGCGCGGATTCCCTGGCCCTTTGACCACCATCTTGACGATGTGATGACGCAGATATCCTCACTGTAGTGCATCTCGAAAAGCGGCCGTCTGCGATTACCCGGAAAAGCGACTCCGTCAAATTGATCAGGCGCATGCTGCTCGTTGATTCTATTGCGTTTTCGGAGATCCAAGCCACGATACCAGCCGGGCCACGATCCGCATCGACGCTACCGCTGAAGGCTCGCGGTACGGCGTTTCCGCGGGTTCAGGAACGGTGCGTAAGGACAGCGAGAAAGCACAAACAACCAAAAACCATCACCGTGGTGCCAGCCTGCAACAAGGTGCCGACCTGAAAACCAGCGATATAGTAGGCGCCACCGAGACGAACCGCTACTCCGGCAATGCATAGCAAAACACCGACCACCCCGGCGATTCGCCCGAGCTTAAGCAAAACATCCATATCGCCCCCTGTTTAAGTCCAGATTGTTTTGGACGACACTGAATCAGTTCGTGATGGTTCCCGGATTGAGTCCGGGGCAGGCTTCCCTGCGAAAGAACGTCACCTTTGCCCGATCCTGCGCCGGCATCCATGCCTTCAACGAGTTACTGGATCCCCGCTTTCGCGGGGATTACTGTGACTGAATCAGCGCTTCCTTAGCTGCGAGGATACCCGAAAATCCGGTCCTTCGAGCCGGCAAAACACGAAGGCCCCTGCCTTTGCTCGCCTGTGGCATCCCACGAGCAGGCGCTTCGTGGCAAGCCCGGCACCGGGATCCCTTTCCCTACGGCCTGCTCCTGCCGAGCAGTTCGATCAGGTAATCGGCCGGGATCGCATAGCTGATCCCCGATGGATGTTGGAGCACGGCTTCCTTGGTCGATTTGACGAACACCATGTTGACGATGCCGAGCACTTCGCCGGTCTCCGCGTCGTACATCGGGCCGCCGCTGTTGCCGGGATAGGCGGTGGCGTCGAGCTGGAAGACCGGAAAGGATCCGCTGCGCAGGCGTCGAAGCGACTGTTCATTGAGTTCGCGGACGTTGCCGCCGGGCAGAACGATCGGGGTAATGGCCGAGATCAAGCCGCGATGGCTCACCGGCGAATAGCCGAGCGCCCCGCCGATCGGGAAGCCGGTGAAGGCGATTTCCTGGCCTTCGCGCACGGTTTCCGAGGCCTTGAGTGTCAGCGGGGGCAGCGGCGTGCCGCTGAGCTTCAGCAGGGCCAGGTCGTGATCCTTGTCGATGCTCTCGATGCGCGCCTGGCGTTGCCGCAAGCTGGCGCCTTCGCGAACCAGTACGGTCAGGCTTTCCTGCGCCTCGGCGTCGCCTGGCGCCGGCAAGACATGGGCGTTGGTGGCGATGGTCAGGCCGTCGCCGACCACAAACCCCGTTCCCCGAAGGCGGAACGCCGGGCTGCGCAACTTGTTGAAGGTGCCGACGACGACGACGGAGGGCTTGATCCGGGCGACAACGTCGGGCAGCCCGGCGCACACCTCCTGCGTGGCAAGGATCAGTCCCAGGAATGCGCCGGCAAGCCGTACACAAAGCCACTGCGGGGCGCCGCGCCAGCCGCGGATCACGAGGTCTTGCGCTCGGCCTTGCGCCGCAGGATTGCGTCAAGGTCGGGGGAGGGGGCGGTCACTGCCTCGTCGTAGGGATGTGCTTCGCGGGGGAAAAATCCCAGAATGCGCTTGACGTAGTCGCGCGTTTCTGCGTAAGGCGGGACGCCGCGATAGCGGTTGACGGCGCCTTCTCCGGCGTTGTAGGCCGCCGCGACCAGCGCGACATCGCCGCGAAAATAGGCCAGCAGCCAGCGCAGGTAGGCCAGGCCGCCGCGGATGTTCTGTTCCGGATCGAAGGGCTTGCGCACATTGAAGCGAGCCGAGGTTTCCGGGATCAACTGCATCAGACCCTGGGCATTCTTTTCCGAAACGGCGCCGGGGTTGAAGTTCGATTCGGTACGGGCAATCGCCAGCGCCAACAGGGGCTTGACGCCATACTCCGGGGCCAGTTGGTGGATCAGTTCCACCATCTTGCGGACCTTTTCGTTGTCCATGTTGAGCTTCAAAGCGGACGGCAGCGGCTCTTCGATGACGTCGGGTTCCATGCACTTGGGCATGGCTGCCGCGGGCGTGCTGATGAAGCGCAGCATCTTGCGGGAAGGTTCATGTTCCTTCTTGACCGCGAAGTCGAAGAAGAAGGCCGCCAGCGCATCGTCGCGCGGCACGCCGCGCCCGTTGGCATACATCCAGCCCAGGCTGTAGGCAGCCTCCGGGTCGCCGGCCTTGGCGCCTTCGCAGTACAGCGCGACGGCCTTGGCAGGATCCTTGGCGACGCCCTCGCCGTGTTCCAGCGCGCGGCCCTGTTCGCGCAATCCCTTCAGCTCGGCTTCGCTGCGCGTCGCCTGGGCAAGAGTCGGCGCCGGCAAGACGGCGATTGCCAGACCGCAAATCGCCATCCGTCCTGCAATCCGGAGGGCGTCAGTGCGGCGGGTGGGCTTCGGTAGTCTGTCCATTGCGGCGGGTGATCACAGTCCTTGCAGGAGTTTGCCGACTTCGGCCTGGCCGGCGAACTTGTCCCCGAGCTTGGCCAGGGTTTCGAGTTCTTTCTTGGCATCGGCTTTCTTGTTGGCCTTGATCAGGGATTTTGCCAGATTGAAGCGTACAGCGGTAGCTTGCGGCGCCAGTTCGACAGCCTTGCGCAGCAGGTCGAGACCACGCTCGAAGTCACCCTTGTCGACCAGCAACACCCCCAGCGTATCCATGATCGCGGGCTGATTGGGCGCGAGCTTGTTGGCTTCTTCGGCGTAGGACAGGGCCTTGGGATCGTTCAACTGGCCCAGCGCCCAGGCCAGATTGTTGAGCAACGCCGGGTTTTTCGGCTGATCAGCCAGCAAGGCGCGGTAATGGGTCACGGCGGTGGCGTAGTCTTTGCGACCGTTCGCCGTGTCGGCGAGGAAAGCGCGGAACTTTGCGTCCTTGGGATGCGCCTTCAGCCAGGAATCGGCGAAACGGGTGCTTTCCGCGGTTTGTCCGCCGGCGTTGAGGGCGATGTACAGGCGTTGCGCCAGGTCGGTCGAATTTTCGGCGAGTTTCAGTCCTCCCCGATAAGCGATGGCTGCCTCGGCCCATGCCTTCTGGGCGACATGGACATCGCCGGCGATCACGTAGCCGGCCGTATCCTTGGGGTGGGTTTTCTGCAACTCGCGGGCGCGATTGAGAGCCTCGGTAAAACGGCCGGCATCGAGGTCGATCATGATCATGGCACGGTGCAGCGCGATCGAGTCCGGCTGGACGGCAAGTCCCTTGTTGATGCTGGCGCGAGCCAAATCCTTGTTCTTCGCCGCCATTTGAATCTCCGCCATGCGCAGATAGGGCTGGACTGCGTTCGGCAGAAGCGTGGAGAGCTTGCCGTAGTGGGTCAGCGCCTGGCTGGTATCACCGGTCTGCTGCATGACGCGGCCGGCGAGATCGAGGATTTCCGGCTTCTCCGGCAGTGCGGCGAGCGCGTCCTTCACGGCCGCCACGGCCTTGGCGTTATCCTTCTGCGCCATGTACAGATTGATTTGGGCGACACGCGGCGCCGGATCTTCCGGTGCGGCGGCGATGGCCTTGCCGAGGATGGCGGAAACTTCCTCGGGTTTTGCTCCGGAGCGCAGGCGCAGTTCGGCGCTCGCCAGCAGGGCCGAGACATTCTTCGGATCCTTGGCCAGTACGGCCTCGAAGCGCTTGAGGGCGTCTTCCGGCTTCTTTTCCGCCAGGTCGATGCGGGCGAGGCTGGCGGCGGCGGGGAAATAGGCTGCATTCAGAACCAGCGCACGCTCGAAGCTTGCCCGCGCACCCTTGATGTCGCCTTTGGCGGCCAGTGTGTTGCCGCGCAGGTTGAAAACCATCGGGTTGTCCGGCTGCTTCTTTTCGAGCCGCGCGATGGCGCCCAGGGCCTTGTCGAACTGCCGCTGCCGCAGGGCCGAGGAAATCAGCGCCATGTCGGCGGTGACGCCTTCATCGCCGGCGGCAATCTCCTCGAGTTCGCCGAATGCCTGCTCGGAGCGGCCGAGTTGCATCCGGGTAAGAGCCAGCGCGGTGCGGTTGCGGGCATTCTTGGGGTCGACCTTGGCGGCGCGGGCGAAGAATTCCTCGGCAAGCTGGACTTCGCCGTTCTGCATATAGACCTGGCCGGCCAGCGCCAGCCAGGAGGGACTGGTGTCGTCTCCATGCAGCACCGGCTTGAGTGTCGCCAGCGCCTTGACCGGCTGGCGGGACCGCAAGTAGGAAAGCGTCAGCCCACGGCGTGCCATATCGAGTCCCGGAGCGGCACTCAGCGCCTTGCCCAGGTATTCCTGCGCCTGCACGTCGGAGCGGTTCTCGTAGGCGACCATGCCGGCCATCTGCAAGGCCAGCGGGCTTTTCGGCGTGACTTTCAGCAGGGCTTCCGTCGCCGCTTTCGCCGCCGGGAAATCCTTCTTGGTGTAGGCGAGCAGCGCCTTCATGTACAAGGTCTGCGGGTGCTTGGGTACGGCCTTTTCCATCGCCTCGAACTGCTTGGCGGCGAGATCCGGCTTTTGCTGCCCCAGATGCGTCATGATGATCGCGGCGTGAGCCGAGATCAGCTTGGGATTGATCGCGATCGCCTTGCCATAGGCTTCGACCGCCTCGTCGCGCTTATCCGAGGCGCGCAGCAGATCGGCCTTGAAATGCCAGGCGTCGGCATTTTGCGGCGCCTTTGCGAGAATCGCCTCCACGGTTGCAAGGGCACCGGGCAGATCCTTCTGGATGGCCTGGAGTCTCGCCAGTCCCAATTGCGCGCGGGCATAGTCCGCACTGGCTTTCAGGGCATCCTCGAAGGCAGCGCGCGCCTTGTCGAACTGTCCCAGCGAGGCGTACGCCTGTCCCAGCGTGGCTTTCAGGTCCGCCACTGTTTCGCCGGTGCCGGGAACCTTGTTCTCATACTGTTCGAGAAGCTTCTTGGCCTGTCCCTGCGCCAGCATTGCGCGGGCCAGCACCGGAACAATCTGGTCCTCGGCAAACTTCAGATCGAGCGCCTTGCGCAGCTCGACCTCTGCTCCCACGGCATCGCCGCTGTCGAGCAGCGCGCGGCCGAGCAGAAAGCGGGCTTCGGCCGAATCGGGATTCGTCGACAAAACGTTCTTGAGCTGGATTGTCGCCGCGGGCGCGTCGTTCTTGGCCAGGTAATCCTTGGCCGACGCCAGCATGGCCTCGGGAGAGCCCTTGCCGCAGCCGGCAGCGAGGAGTGTCAGCACCAAGGCAGCGGCGCCAAGGACTTTTCGCGGGGTCTGCATGGGGGGGAGCTTCAGGTGGTTGGCGGTCATGGCGTGGTTGAAACCCTATGTACTGTTTACGAAAGTGCGGAACAAGCCCAAGTTCGTCCCCAGATCAAGTCCGGGGCAGGCCATTCCGGAGCAAGCCGGAATCCAGTGTTTGCAGACCATGGACACTGGCCTTCGCCAGTGTGACGGACTTGTTCAGTGGATCCTTGGCGTGGTCGGAAAGCCAGTTAGTCGGTGATGCCGATACGGTGCATCAGATCATACAGCGTGGGCCGGCTGACACCCAACAACTCCGCAGCCTTGACGATATTGCCATCGCAGCGCGCCAGCGCGGCAATGACAGCGCGTTTTTCGGCTTCTTCGCGAGCCCGGCGCAGATCGAAAACAGCGTTTTCATGCTTTTCCCCGTCATTGAGCTCAAGATCCTCGGCCGTGATCTGGTTCTCGTCGGCCATGATCACGGCGCGCTTGATGCGGTTTTCCAGTTCGCGCACATTTCCCGGCCAGGGGTGATTCCCGATGGCCCGCATGGCGTCGTCGCGCAACAGCATCGTTCCACGCTTCTGTTGCTCGGCAAAACGGCGGACAAAGGCATGCGCCAGCAACTCGGCGTCGCCGACGCGGGCGCGCAACGCCGGGATATTCACCACGATCTCAGCGAGCCTGTAGTATAGATCCTCGCGGAAATGCCCTGACTGGATAAGCGTTTTCAGGTCCTGATGGGTCGCGCAGACAATGCGCACGTCGATCGGTATTTCCTGCCGCCCGCCGACTCGCTCGATCACGCGCTCCTGCAGGAAGCGCAGCAGCTTTGCCTGAAGTTGCAGCGGCAAGTCACCAATTTCATCGAGCATCAGCGTGCCGCGATTCGCCGTTTCGATCTTTCCGACGGTCATCTTGGCGGCGCCCGAGAACGCCCCCTTTTCATAGCCGAACAACTCGCTTTCCAGCAGGTTTTCCGGGATCGCTGCGCAGTTGATCGCGACAAAGCGTTCGTTGGCTCGGCTGGAAGCATCGTGCAGGCCGCGCGCCAGGACTTCCTTGCCGGTGCCGCTTTCTCCGAGCAGCAGCACCGTGGCGCCGGTATTGGCGACCTTCTCCATGGTGCGGCAGATACGCAGCATCCCGGGATCGCGTGTGATCAGGGCGCCCAGCGCATCGGGCTGGCGCATTGCCTGCAAGCGGCGGTTCTCGCGCTGCAACTCGAACAGCCGAAACGCCCGATCGATCGTGAGGGCAAGAATCTCCGGCTCGAAGGGCTTGGCGAAAAAGTCGTAGGCGCCCAGCTCGATTGCCCGCAGGGCGTTGGTCTGATCGTTCTGGCCGGTGAGGACGATCACCTTGGTTTCCGGGGCTAGCTCCAACAACTGTTCGAGCAGCAGAAAACCTTCCGATACCGAGTCAGGATCCGGCGGCAGCCCGAGGTCCATCGTGACCACCGCCGGCACATGACGGCGAACCTGCGCCAGGGCCGATTCGCGGTCCTCCGCGAGGATCGGATCGTACTCATCGAAGGCCCAGCGGATCTGCTTCTGCAACGCAGGATCGTCTTCGACGATCAACAATCTGCGCGACTTTTCATTGCTCATGCTGCCTCCAACTGGAGATCGGACCCGGATTGCACTTCGATCAGGGGCAGGCTCAGCCTGAAGCGGCTGCCGACATCGACCGTGCTGTCAACCGTGATCTTGCCCCCGAGTTCATGGACGTACTGATAGCTTTCGTGAGCCCCGATACCCATGCCCGCGCTCTTGGTGGTCTGAAACGGCTTGAAGAGCCTTTCGCGGATGAACTCCGCCGACATGCCCTTGCCGGTATCGCCGACTTCCACGACGGCCATGCCGCTTTCCCTGCCCACCGCAATCCATATCTGTCCCGTCGGCGCGGTCGCCTCGATGGCATTTTTGCACCAGATGGCCGATAACGCGCTCGATCCGGTCTTCATGGCCGCGAGTCACAACCGTTTGGCGAATGTCGAGTTTCAATGCGGGGAACTGGCGGATCTTTGCCGCATGGACGCGCTGCGCGACTTCGGCCATGCTGACTCCGCTACCGCCGCTTTCCGGAGTCGTGCCTTCGCGCAACTGCAGCATCAACTGCTTCATGCGTTCGACCGAATGGCTGACCGTGAGCAGCATGTCGCGCTGGAAGTCGGGGTTGTCGCGATGTTTTTCCGCATTCTTTGCGAGCAGCGAAAGTTGCGTGACGATGTTCTTCAGATCGTGTACCACGAAAGCCGACATTCGGTTGAAGGCATCGAACTTGCGCGCTTCGAGCAGCGCCTCGGTGGCCTGCATCTGGGCAAGAAAACTCGCGGCCTGCGAACCGGCGGTTTTCAGCAGGTCGTTCACTTCCCAGTTGATCTCGATCGGCGTTCGTGAGGTCGCCAGGACCACGAAGCCGATGACTTCGGACACGGTGCGCAAAGGAACGATCAGCCAGGCGCCGGGGACTTCGCCCAGCCAGGCAGGCAGGGTAAGCCCCTGATAGCGACTCGGGCGAAAGCGATACTCCTCGAGATTGATCACCCATCCGCTACGTACGATGAACTTCATCAGCGAGCCATCTTCCGGCTCGCCGGCATTCGACTCGGGCAGGTTCCAGCGCGCGCGCTGGACATATTGTCGAGCGTGCGGCTCCTTGAGCCAGAGCGTGCCGGCGGGGCTTTCCACCATGTCCGCCAAACCGCGAATGGCCCTTTGCCCCATCGGATCGGTCGAGTTTTCGCTGGCCAGGGCCTTGGTGAACTTCTGCCATTCTTCCCGGTAGTCGTAGCGATAGCGAAAGAAGTGCTTGCCGACAAGCACGCGCATCGTGGCCCGCGTCGCCGCGGAAAACGCCAGCAGCATCAGCAGGACGAAGGCCGCGAACAGCAGGACAATCTGTAGCGCTTCGCCCCAGCTGCCGCCCCAGTAGCGCACGTAGTAGCCGGCCGAGGAAGCCGCGAGCAGGTAGAGGCCGACGATGACCAGGGTCGTGGTGTGGAAGACGGCATTCTGCGAAAGCGCGACCTTGAGCTTCTTCCGCGTGCCGGCGCGGAAGACCGTCAGGATTATCAGCGGCGCCATTGCCGCATAGGCGAAGCCACGCACCGCGTAGACGGTTTCATCCATGCGGTTGAACAGCAGGGTGTTGGAATGGAAGTACAGGTCGAAGGCGAAGGCCGCCCCAAGACCGATCCCCAGAGGCTTGACGTTCCAGCGCGAGTCCGCGGTGACATTGCGGAACAGTTGCTCAAGCAAGACCAGCCCGAACACGACCATCCCGAGGAAGGCGAACTGGCTGGCGCGCAGCAGGCGCGGCGTCGGTCCGGCCATCATCATCAACGCAAGGCAGGCCAGGCCGAACAGCACCACGGCCGCGCCCGCAACCGCCAGCCGTCGGATTTCCCGGTTCGCCCTGCTCGACGCCGAGTGCAGCAGCAGGAGCAGAAACGCATACCAGGTGGCATAGAGAACGATCTCAAGCAAGCGGTGGATGTGCCACAACGCGGAGTTGCCGGCGAACGCCACGAGAAAGCCACCGAGTCCCCAGGCGCAGCTCGCCATGGCCGCGACGGACAGTGCTTTCGAGGCGTTTTCGACATTTCCCGCGCGCTGGCGCAGCAACAGGTAGGCAGCCAGCGCGAAGTAGCACGCCCCGGTCAGCCCGTAGCTCCACAACGCGATGCTTGAGTTGCTGGTGTCCATCGTCAGGTCGCCAATCCGCGCCGCCATGCCGCGGCGAATCCTTCCCGATTCCGGTGGCGCGGGTTCCGCCGCAGCCAATCCTGCACCCGCGGCAGGCTGTGCCGGTAGCCGACGTCTTCGATTTCCCGCATGCTGCCCCAATCGAGGAAGTCATAGTCGCCCAGCGGCGGGTTCAGGTAGATGTCGGCCATCTGGCGGGCTCGCTCGACCTCCTTGCGGCTCGCCATGGTCGTTACCTGGAGAATCACCCGTGAGACGGTCGGCGCATCGATCGGCTGTCGACCTGGCAGAAGGCGGCTCTTGATGTACTCGGCGCCGCTGGGCACTATCTCGTGATTGGCTACGTAGCCTCTTTCCACGGCAAGGTCGACCGCCACGATCGGGCCGCGCATTTTTTCCCGCATCACATCCACCGGCAGGTTGTTGAGCACGCCGCCGTCGATCAGCAGGTGCCCATTGTCGAGTACCGGAGGCAGGATGGCCGGCAGGGAAATGCTGGCGCGGACGGCCCGCCACAGCGGACCCTGCTCGTGGACCCGCACCTGGTTTGCCGAAAGGTCGCTGGACACCGCGAAGAAAGGCAGCCAAAGATCCTCGATGTCCATCGGCAGGTGGGACTCGAGGATTCGATCGAGATGTTCGCCACGAACCAGCGACACGATCGGAATCGTGTAGTCGCCCAGCGGATCTTCGTAGGAAAACGCGCGATGCAGTTCTTCGAAGATCTCCCCGTCTTCAAGACCGCGCGCCAGTCCCGTCGCGGCCAGTGCGCCGAAGCTGGCTCCGCCGATCGCATCGACGGCGATGCCGCATTCGTGCAGCGCGCGGATCGCTCCCAAGTGGGCAAAGCCGCGCGCGCCGCCCCCGGCGAGGACCAGCCCCACGGCGTTGTCCGAAAGAAACCGGGCGACACGGGCGACGCTGTTGTCGTCGCTGATTCCTACATGGTAGTGGCGCTTGACGCGGCGCGGGGCGAGCCAGTTGCGGGTCTCTGTCGGCGCCCTGGAATCCTTGTGGATCAGCACCAGCTCGACATCCGCGTAGGAGCGTTCGGTACCGATCGTCTCGAACATCCAGCGCTCGAGTTCGGTGATTTCCGGACCCATGGCGGCATCGGCCAGCATGGCGATCTTGTCGGCATAGCCGTAACATATGCGCGTCCACGAACTTGGCACCGGGTCGGTTTCGAGCAGAACGAAATCATAAGCCCGTTCACAGTCGTCCAGCATGCGTCCGTAGTTTTCTTCGGCTGCACCACCGAGCCGCTGCGCCGCTTTCCGGGAGTTGAGGTGGAGTACCGATCCGAAGCGCAGCAAGGCGTGCCGCAGGCCGCGGGCGAAGCCGGCAATCGGGACGCCGCGGTGAATCGGCGCCAGCATCACCGTGCGCGTTACCTGTTTGCTCGCAATATGCCCCTGCGCCCCCGTGACGCGCGCAATGATCATCTTGGCGATGTTGTGGAAGGCCCGCGGATGCCTTCCCACCACGGACTCGATGTCGGCGCGGTCTATCATGCCGAGCGTGGTGTCGCGCACGGCGATGACCGTCGCCGCGCGGCCCGCGTCGGTCAGCATGGACATTTCACCAACGGCGTCGCCGGGTTGCGGATAGGCCACGATCCGTTCGTTACCGTCCGTCATGCCAACGCGCACCTGCAGGCGGCCGCTGAGAACGATATGCATGCTGGTGCCAGCGTCGCCCTGCCGGTAAAGCGTGTTGCCGACGTCGAGTTTCACCGGGACTACATGCGAGAGAAGGCCCTGCAGGGTTTCATCATCGAGTTGGCCGCAAAATCTGGCTATGGCGTTCTTCAGGATATCGGCATAGCCGTCCAGGCGCGCCGCATCGACGTTTTGGGCCGGACTCGCTTGCATCATGGCGTCGGCGCGAGAGGAAACAGATACAGAGCGGCATGCTGCTCCGCGGCAACCGCGACAAAACCGGAAGTCGTCTGCATTCGGCGGCGCGCCGATGCTGAAACGATGGCATTGCCCAGCGGCTGCTCTCGGGCGAAACTGGCGAGGGCGTTCATGGCCTCCATGGGCTCGCCGAGGAGTTCGAAGTTGAGGCGGGACGGCTGGACCAGTCCGGCGGTTATCGTGCCGCAATGTACGACTACCCTGATGGAACGTTGGCTGAATGGCGACCCGGGAAGGCCGCCGTGGTCCAGCAGATAGTTATTCACTTCTCTGGCCGTGGCGATGGCGTCGTCCGGCCCCGTCGGAGCCCGGCTCACGGCCAGATATCCGCGACCAAAGGTCTTGACGCATTCGAAGCCATGACGGCCGATGACGGAGTCACATATCTCGAAAGAATCGGCGAGGGCCGCGACCGAAGGGGACTCGGCGCGTTTCCACACAAACTCAATCAGCAGAATCGTGGCGCCGTCAAGCGTTTCCGTCGGGACATCGCCTTTTGCAATGAGAAGCGCTGCGGCGCTTGCGGGCAAAACGCCGGCCAAAGCCCGGTCGGCAGTCATCTGGGCTCTGGCGGCGGCGTCGGCTTCAGTCTGGAACTGCAAGTAATGCTGGCGCATCCTGCCGATATGGTGATGGATAAAGCGTCCCACGACGAAGAAATAGCCAACCAGCAGGATTCCCGCAAGCGTGCCCGACGCCGCGCAGGTGCTAGCCGATTGCACACTGAGGTCTACTTCGGAAAGTGCAAAGCCGGCCGGTGCTGCCGTCATGCCCAGACCAACCAGGAAGGGACCGCCGACGGCCATCCAGTTGAACAGATTGATCGCCGCGAGGACCGCGCTCGGGGCGGAGGACGGACCGAGCGCGGCGATTGCCACGCCGGAAAACAGGCCGTCGACAACCATCATCGGATAGCCTCCGCGGCGACGCCCCTCGAAGCGTCCGAGCAGGAGCTTGCCAGCGTGGGGATACAAGCCGCCCGCAAGCATCAGCCAGAAGTGGCTGCCCGTCTGCTCATGACAAACCGCGTCGTCGACTCCCAGCACGATTAACACCATGACCGTGAACAGGACCCGGATGGCATAGAGCCGCCCTTGCCAGGACAACTCCTGATGTGTCGCCGTTGACTTGGTGGATCGGGTTTTGGGCATCTCTTGCTCGTGGAACAGCATGCGGTGGCTTCAATTGTCTGGCGCGGCGAATGCACCTTGGTAAAATGCCATCTGCTGATGATACATCGCCTTGTCGCCCCGCCATAGGCGCTGTTTTGCTGCCGTCATTGTGATGCACCTCGCTGGGTGGAGCGGATCTCGCCGCTTGCCGGTACTCCGCCGGCTTGCCTGTTTGGTTGAACAGCAAGCATTTTGCCATGCAGTTCGGGAAATAACTGAAGTGTTCCCTATGGTCGAATCAAAAGCATATTGGGATTGTCAGCTCGTTCAGCCGTCAGGGCAGGCGGGTGGTTTGTGTTATGCTTTCCGACATGCGTGAAAGGTAGTTGTGCGGCCTTTCACGGTTTCGTTTGTCTGCTTGGTTGTGTCCACGCGAGGCCGTTTCCGCGGAGTATTTTTCAGGAGAAAGCGATGCTGTCGAATTTGCAAGCTTGGTTGGGATCGTCGAGCAGTTTGGCGCGCTGGCTGCTGATCGCGTGTTCGGGGTTGATGGTGGCCGGATGCGCTTCCTTGGATCCGGCGCCAAAGACCGCGATAGCCAGTGATTACAACTACCTGATCGGCCCGGGCGATTCAGTGAATATCGTCGTCTGGCGCAATCCCGAGCTTTCGATGTCTGTGCCGGTGCGGCCCGATGGAAAGATTACGGCGCCCCTGATCGAAGACCTGCCTGCAAGTGGCAAGGATCCGACCGCGCTGGCGCGCGACATCGAGAAAGCTTTAGGTCAGTTCATCCGTGATCCCGTTGTCACCGTGATCGTGACCGGGTTCGTCGGGCCCTACAGCGAGCAGATCCGCGTCGTCGGGGAGGCGGCCAAGCCGCAGGTGTTGCAGTACAAGCAGAACATGACCCTGCTCGACGTCATGATCGCTGTCGGTGGCTTGACGGATTTTGCCGACGGCAACGGGGCGTCGATCCTGCGCGCCTCGGAAGGCAACAAGCAGTACGGGTTGCGGATCAAGGACTTGGTGAAGCGTGGCGATGTTTCAGCCAACGTCGAGATGAAGCCGGGTGACGTTCTGATCATCCCGCGCAGTTGGTTTTGATCAGCCTTGGCTCGCTTCTGTTGTTGCGCAGTGAATCGCGTTCCCGAAAACCCTCGCCCTCGGCGTGATCACTGATGGGAATCGAAGAGCTGCTTCGCTTTGCCCGGTTGATCCTGCGTGGCATGTGGTTGCGCCGGTGGCTGGGCGTTATAGTCGCCTGGGTGGTCGGCGTCGCATTGGCCGGCGCCGTGTTTCTCACGCCGGACAAATACGAGGCATCGGCGCGCATTTTCGTCGACACCGACTCCGTTCTCAAGCCCCTGCTCGCGGGCCTCGTGGTGCAGGCCAACACCGAGCAGCAGATCGGCATGCTGAGCCGTACCCTGATCAGCAGACCCAATATCGAGAAACTGGTACGGATGGCCGATCTCGACCTTGGGATCAAATCAACAAAGGACAAGGACGCCTTGATCGACGATCTCATGAAGACCCTGAAGATCAAGGGTGTCGGTCGGGACAATCTGTACACGATTGAATACCGCGATTCCAACCCGGAAAAGGCCCGCAAGGTAGTGCAATCGCTGACGACGATTTTCATCGAGTCGAGTCTGGGCGGGAAGCAGTCAGATGCCGATACCGCGATCAAGTTTGTCGAAGAGCAGATCAAGGTCTACCAGAAGAAACTTGAAGAGGCTGAGGCCAGGCTCAAAGATTTCAAGCTCAAGAACATCGAATTGAACCTCGACAGCGACAAGGGCTCGACAGTGCGCATCAGCGAAATCGGCAACCAGCTCAACCAGGCGCGACTCGAGTTGCGCGAGGCCGAGAACAGCCGCGATGCCATCAAGCGGGAAATGACAGGTGAAAGTCCGGTACTTTTGCCCGATACACCGGGTACCGAGTCAAGCGTCTCGATACCCGAGATCGATGGCCGGATCGAGTCGCAAAAGCGAGAGCTGGATGCTGTGCTGAAACGTTTCACGGAACAGCATCCAGATGTAATTTCGGCGCGCCGCCTCATCAAGGAACTCGAAGAACAGAAGCGGCAGGAGATTGCCGTCCGCAAGAAAGCCGCAATCGCCAATCCCGCGGCGGCATCGCCCAACAGCAATCCGGCTTACCAGCAGATGAAAGTTTCCCTGACGGAATCGGAGGCGACGATCGCCTCCTTGCGCGTGCGAGTCGCCGAATACGAATCGCGCTACAAGCGTGGTGTCGAATCCATGAAGTTGGCGCCTCAGGTCGAGGCCGAGTTCGCCCAGCTCAACAGGGATTACGAAATCCACAGGAAAAACTACAATGACTTGGTGCAGCGGCGTGAAGGGGCTGGGATGTCCGAGAGCATGGCTGCCGTTTCCGGTGTGGCGGATTTTCGACTAATCGACCCACCTCGTGCGTCGTCGAAGCCGGTGTCGCCCGATCGGCCGCTCCTGTTGCCGCTTGCTTTGCTGGTGGCGTTGGCGGCGGGCCTTGCGGCCAGCTTCGCCGCGAGCCAGTTGCGGCCGGTGTTCTTCGATTCTCACACGCTGCGCGACGTGACCGGCCTGCCGCTGCTCGGGGTGATCTCAATGCCGGTGACGCCCGCCTCGCAGGTCCAGGCGCGCAAGTCCAGGATCCGCATCGGGGCCGCGCTGGGCTCCCTGGTCGGATTCTATGGTCTGGCAATGTTGGCAATATTTCTCTTTTTGCGGCAGGCCTGAGAATATCCATGGACATCATCGAGCAAGCCGCGAAGCGTCTTGAGGAGCTGCGCCAGGCCGGCGTAGATGTGCCCGGCGATGCCTTGCCGCGGGACGGCGTCCCCGGAGGGGCCGAAACTTCGGTCCGCCGCGAGCAAGGCGGCGGAGTCGCGCGGGTTGCCGAGGCCAGGACTCCCCTGTCGGCGACGCCGGCAGCCACGTCACGCCGTATCGAGATCGACATGCAGGCTCTGGCGGCGCGTGGCGTGGTTACGCCCGACGTCGCCCGCAGCAGGCTGGCTGATGAAATGCGGGTAATCAAGCGGCCGCTGCTACGCAACGTCGCCGGCAAGAGCGCCGCTCCAATTCGCGACGCCAACCTGATCATGATTACCAGCGCGGTGCCGGGCGAGGGCAAGACCACGATATCGGCGAATCTGGCGATGAGCATCGCCATGGAACTCGATCTCACCGTACTGCTGGTCGATGCGGACGTGGCGCGTCCTTCGATGCCCGGCGTGTTCGGGTTCGGTCGCCAGAAGGGACTGCTCGATTTGCTGACCGACGACTCGCTGGAACCGAGCCAGGTGTTGCTGCGCACCAATGTTGATAAACTTACCATCCTGCCTGCGGGGACGCATCATCCCCGCGCGACCGAATTGCTTGCCAGCACAGCGATGATCGAGTTGCTTGCCGACGTGGCGCGCCGCTACTCGGATCGAGTGATAATTTTCGACTCGCCGCCACTCTTGCTGACCACGGAGGCGCGGACCTTGGCAGCGCACATGGGGCAAGTGGTGCTGGTGGTCCGCGCCGAGACCACCAAGCGTAGCGAGGTGATGCGTGCCCTGGCTGCCATCGACACCTGTCCGGTCAAGATGGTCCTGCTTAATGGCGCTACCGGTGGTCTCGATGAGCACGGCTACGGGGATGGCTACGGCTATGGCTACGGCTACGGGACGATGCGCCCAAGCCTGCCGAGCAGGAGATGCGGGGCAATGACGTTGTTTTGCCTCACGCCCGAGAGCCGAAGCGGGCATCGCAAGTGCCGGCGCGCGGCACGCAACGTGTCGGTGGTTCTGGTTTGCGTGTTGGTGGCGGCACTGGGTTTGGCTGGCGCTCAAGATCGAGGGTTGTCTGCGGCACGCGGTTCGGCTGGCGCCCAAGAGCCTGGGGCAGACGCCGGGCAAGCTTCGACTCAGCGCCCGAGTTGGGTCATTACCCCATCCGTCTCTGTCACTGGCACCTACACGGACAACGTCAATCTTGACGCCAGCCAGAAGTCCGATTTTGTCACCGTGCTTACTCCGGGCATAACGCTGAACGGAAGGAGCGCGGGCCTCGGCAGACGTTAACTATCAGTTGGGGTACAACAAATACGCGAGGAATTCGGACCTCGACGAACAGCGACGCAGTCTTGTCGCGAATGGCAAGCTGGAACTCGTCGACAATTGGCTGTTCATCGAGGCCAGCCAAAATGTCGCCCAGACCACCACTTCGGTCTTCGGCACTCAGAGTGTCGGCAACGTACAGGCCAATTCCAACCGGTCCGAGACTTCCGGCTACAGTATTTCCCCCTACATTCAGGGGCGCTTGGCGGGGGCGGCGGACTACGAGTTGCGCTTCACCGGAAGAAAGGCCCGCTCTGACTGGGGGACGCTTGCCGGCGGGGCGGATACCACTCGCTCGTGGACTGGCCGGCTGGATGGAGTCAGCACGATGTTCCCGCTGCTCGGCTGGTCGCTTAGCGCCGCTGACGGCGTCGCCAGCCAGGGCACCAACGCCGATACTCGTTTTCGTAGCCTGGCCGGCAGGGTGAGCTATCGGATCGATCCGCAAGTCAGTGTGTTCGTCAGCACAGGTCGCGAAACCGACAATTTTGCCGATGCTGCTGTCGAAGAGACGCGGAGTACGCGTCGTGCCGGCCTTGACTGGGCCCCCACCGAACGAACCCTGGTTGCGCTGATGAAAGGCCAGGGCGCCATCGGCGATGTTTACAATTTTGATTTTAGCCATCGCACTGCCAGATCGGCCTGGAAGTTCTCTCACAGCCGCAGTGCTGCTGTACCCCTCTTGGGATTGAGCCGGGCACAGGCCGGCACCAACTACGACCTGACTTACGCGGCGCTCACTTCAAGCATCCCCGACCCCGTCGCACGTGCGGCTGCGACTACTCAGGCCCTGGCGCAGTCCGGCGTGGCGCCGAACGCTCCGGTGTATGCGCCGATCCAGACGACCCAAGTGTATATCGAGGAGCAACAGCAGGCTTCGTTCGCCCTCTTCGGCGTCAACAACAGCGTTTTCTTTTCCGCCTCCCGCAGCAGCAGCGAGCAAATCGGGGCGGGCAGCGGCGTGGTCGACGACTTCTCGCAAAGCTCGGATATCGACCAGTCCGGCTTCAATGGCAGTTGGACGCACAATTTGTCTCCGGATGCCACCTTGACCCTGCGCGGCGGTGTTTCCTACACATCAGGGTCCTTCAATCCCGAGACATCGCTCAAAACCCTGTCGCTGTTGTTTACCACCCGGTTGGGGGCAAAGGCGTCGGCCAGCCTTGAACTGCGGAAGACCCGATACGACGCGGATGCAACCACCGGGACCTCGTACGACGAACAAGCCCTGACCGGATCCGTGTCTCTGACATTTTAGGCAAACCCATGTACGAGGCTTTTTACGGGCTGACGGTCAAGCCGTTCCAGCTTAATCCGGCGCCGGAGTTCTACTTCGCCAGCAAGCAGCACCGGCGCGTGATGGCCTACCTCGAATACGGGGTGCACCAGAACGAGGGTTTCATCGTCGTGACCGGAGATGTCGGCGCCGGCAAGACGACCCTGGTGCGCGGCTTGCTCGCCGCGCTGGACAAGACCAAGGTGATCGCCGCGCAGCTCGTGAGTACGCAGCTCGATGCCGAAGACACGCTGCGCATGGTCGCGGCCGCGTATGGCGTGCGCTTCAAGGATCTGGCCAAGGCCGACCTCCTGCTGTCACTGGAAGCTTTTTTCGTGGACATCGCCCGCAGGGGCATGCGCTGCCTGCTGGTGGTCGACGAAGCGCAGAACCTGACGGCACGCGCCGTGGAGGAACTGCGCATGCTGTCGAATTTCCAGTTCGAGTCGCACGCGCTGTTGCAGACCTTTCTCGTCGGCCAGCCGGAATTCAGGACCATCATGCTCAGCCCGCAGATGACGCAGTTGCGGCAACGCGTGATCGCAGGCTGCCACCTCGGTCCGCTGGACCAGGAAGATGTCGGGCCGTATATCCAGCATCGCCTCAAGTGCGCCGGCGGCAAGGGCGAACCCGCGTTCGACGATGCGGCCTACGATGCCGTGTTCACTGCCAGCTCCGGCATTCCCAGGCGCATCAACGCGATTTGCGACCGCCTGCTGCTGATGGGCTTCCTCAGCTCCAAGAAAGCGTTTACCACCGCGGACGTCGAGGAAGTGGCAGCCGAGATCAACCAGGGAGCAGTTGGGGTCGCCAGGAATGGGGGCAGGGCACAGCTCATGGCGCCGTCGGCCATCGACGCCGAATTCGGCAAGGCCGACCTCGGCGACTTGTCCTTGTCCGAGGTCGACGCGGATGAGGCGGGTCAGATGATCCAGGCGCTGAGTGCGCGCGGATTTGCCGAACGGATGATTCGCATCGAACGCACCATGCTGCGCCTGGAGCGCAGCAATTCCATGCTTTTGCAGATTCTGCAAAAGCTGGTCGATGCGGCGCGCGCGGCCCCAGAGCGCAAGCCGGTCAAGAAATGAGCGGCCGCCAACAGGCGGATGTCGTCGTGAAGGCCGCAGTCATCACCAACGCTCTGACCATCGATGTCGAGGACTATTTTCAGGTCTCGGCCTTCGCCCCCCTACATCGACCGTGCCGACTGGGACAACTGCCTGTGTCGCGTCGAGCGCAATGTCGCGCGCATTCTGGCGATGTTGGACGAACACGGCGTCAAGGCCACTTTCTTCACGCTGGGCTGGATCGCGGAGCGTTATCCCGCCATCGTTCGCGACATCGTCGCCGGTGGGCACGAGCTTGCCAGCCATGGTTACGGCCACCAGCGCGCCAGCGACCTGGAGCCTCAGGCTTTTTTCGAGGACATTCACAGCGCCAAGGTCCTGCTCGAAGGTCTCGGGGGCAGGGAGGTCAAGGGCTATCGGGCGCCCAGTTTTTCGATCGGCGCGAGCAACCGCGGCTGGGCCTTCGAGAGCCTCGCCCGTGCCGGCTATCGTTACAGTTCCAGCGTGTATCCGGTGAAGCACGATCACTACGGGATGCCTGACGCACCGCGTTTTGCCCACATCGTGCATGCCCCGCTGATCGAGGTTCCGCCAACCACGGTTCGCGCCTTCGCGCGCAACTGGCCAGCCAGCGGCGGCGGCTATTTCCGCCTGATGCCCTACGCGCTGTCGCGCCACCTGATCTCGCACGTCAATCGGCGCGACGGCGAGGCCGCGGTGTTCTACTTTCATCCATGGGAGATCGACGCCGCGCAGCCGCGCGTGCCGGGCATCGACGCGAAGACCCGCTTCCGCCACTACGTCAATATCGGCCGCATGGAGAGCCGGCTCAATCGCCTGCTCAAGGACTTTCGCTGGGGGCGGATGGATAGCATCTTCCTCGCGTCATGAGTCAATCATCCTTTGAAAGCAGCAAACCGGCGACCGGCGGGCTGAGCATCCGGCAGCTCGACGGCCGCGACCCGGCCGCCGTCGCGCGCTGGGAGGCCTTCGTCGCCGCGGCGCCGGCGGCGACTTTCTTCCACCGCGCCGGCTGGCAGAAGCTGCTGAGCGAGGTCTTCCGTCACCGTACAAGGTTTCTGTATGCCGAACGCGACGGCGCCATCGTCGGCATACTGCCGCTGGCACAAGTGAAGAGTCTGCTGTTCGGCAATTCGCTGGTCGCCCTGCCTTTCGCCGTCTATGGCGGCGTGATCAGCGACGATCCCGCGGTTGCCACGGCGCTGGAGGCCGAAGCCGAGCGCCTGGCGCGCGAACTCGGCGTGGCTCATCTCGAATACCGCAATATCGACGCGCGCCATGCCGACTGGCCCACGCAGGATCTGTATGTCAGCTTTCGCAAGGAGATCCTGCCCGAGGAAGAGGCCAACATGCTGGCCATTCCGCGCAAGCAGCGGGCGATGGTCAGGAAAGGCATCAAGAACGGCCTGCGCGGCGAGATC
The DNA here is from genome assembly GCA_016712985.1 of Sulfuritalea sp. Lineage (GTDB taxonomy): Bacteria > Pseudomonadota > Gammaproteobacteria > Burkholderiales > Rhodocyclaceae > Sulfuritalea. The sequence continues at coordinate 28,584 of JADJQA010000035.1, forward strand.
GACGGCAACGCCGAGCGCTTCTTTGCGCTGTATGCCGACAATGTCCATCGTCACGGCACGCCGGCCATGCCCAGGCGCTATTTCGACGCGCTGCTCAAGGAATTCGGCAAGGACTGCGAGGTGCTGACCGTCGTCGACACCAACGGGATTCCGGTCAGCAGCGTCATGAGCTTCTACTTTCGCGACGAAGTGCTGCCCTACTATGCCGGCGATGCCGTGGCCGCGCGCGAACTCGCCGCCAACGACTTCAAGTACTGGGAGCTGATGCGCCGCGCCTGCCAGCGCGGAATCAAGGTCTTCGACTATGGCCGCAGCAAGGTTGGCGCCGGCTCGTATTCGTTCAAGAAGAACTGGGGCTTCGAGCCGCGCCCGTTGCACTACGAATACCGCCTCTACAAGTCTGAAGGCATACCGCAGAACAATCCCAACAATCCGAAGTACAAGCTGATGATCGACACCTGGCGGCGCCTGCCGATCTGGCTGGCCAATTTCCTCGGCCCCTACATCGTGCGCAGTCTGGGCTGATCCGCGTGGCCAATCTGCTCTACCTCGTGCACCGCCTGCCCTACCCGCCCAACAAGGGCGACAAGGTGCGCTCGTTTAACCTGCTCAAGCATCTGGCGAGCAAGCACCGCGTTTACCTTGGCACCTTCATCGACGATCCCGACGATGAAGTCCACCTCGACGCCGTTCGCGGCTATTGCGCCGACATGCATGTGGCGCGCCTGTCGCCGCGCGCAGCCAAGCTGCGCAGTCTCACCGGCCTGCTGAGCGGGGAGGCCCTGTCGCTTCCCTACTATCGCAATGCCGGCTTGCGTGACTGGGTGGCCAGCACCTGCGCCAGCAAGCAGATCGACCATGCCGTGATTTTTTCCTCGGTGATGGCCGACTACGTTCCCGACATGAGCCGGCTGTCGACGCTGGTGGATTTTGTCGACCTCGACTCCGCCAAGTGGACCCAGTATGCCGGCACCCACCGCTGGCCGCTTTCATGGCTGTATCGCCGCGAAGGCGAGCGCCTGCTGGCGTGGGAACGTGCCGTGGCGGCGAAGGCCACGCATTCCTTCTTCGTGACCGAAGCCGAGGCCGATCTGTTCCGTCGCGCCGCACCCGAGTGCGCGGCTCGCGTTGATGCCATCAGCAACGGGGTCGATGCGGAGTTCTTCTCGCCGGATCATGTCCTCGCGTCTCCGTACGGCGATACCGAGGTCCCGGTGGTATTCACCGGCGCCATGGACTACTGGCCGAACATCGACGGGGCGGTGTGGTTTGCCGGCGATGTGATGCCGCGGCTGAAGCAGTTGTACCCGGAAGCCCGCTTCTACGTTGTCGGTCGCAGCCCCGACGCCACCGTGCAGGCCCTGGCGAACGACGGCTCGACCGTCGTCACCGGAACCGTGCCGGATGTGCGGCCCTACCTCAAGCATGCGGCGGTAGTCGTTGCCCCGCTGCGCATCGCTCGCGGCATCCAGAACAAGGTGCTCGAAGCCATGGCCATGGCCCGCCCGGTCGTGGCTTCGGCCGCTTGTGCCGGCGCGATCGATGCGGCACAGGGCAGCGAGTTTCTCGCCGCCGCCGATGTTGACGAATTCGTCGCCCGGATCGGCGGTCTCCTCGCCGATCGCACGAGTGCCGAACGCATCGGGCACGCCGCACGGCAGCGCGTGCTGGCCAGCTACAGTTGGGAAGCCCACCTGGCTCGTATCGACGCCTATCTTGAGCCGAGCGTGGCCTCATGAGCGCCGTGCCATCAGCGCCGACTCCTGGCTGGAAGCCCGCTTTGGCGGCGCTGGCGGTGGCGCTGCTGGTGCTGCTCGGCCTCTACCACGAGACTGTGTTGGCCATGGTGCGTATCTGGGCGCGCTCCGATACCTTCGCCCACGCCTTTCTGGTGCCGCCGATCACGCTCTGGCTGATCTGGGAAAAGCGCCACTTGCTTGCCCGGCAGTCGCCGCGGCCCGCCCTGTGGCTGGCCCTGCCGCTCGCCGGCCTGTGCTTCGGCTGGTTGCTGGGCGAGATGGCGGCAGTCAATGCGCTGACCCAGCTCGCATTCACCTGCATGCTGATTCTCGCCGTGCCGCTGGTAATCGGCCTGCCGGCGGCGCGGCTGATTACTTTTCCGCTGGGCTTTCTGCTCTTTGCCGTTCCGATCGGCGAGTTCGTCATGCCCACCTTGATGGACTGGACCGCCGAGGTCACCGTCATTGCCTTGCGTGCTTCGGGCATCCCCGTGTATCAGGAAGGCTTGCACTTCGTCATCCCCTCCGGCCGCTGGTCGGTGGTCGAAGCGTGCAGCGGGGTGCGCTATCTGCTCGCCTCGCTGACCGTCGGCACGCTGTTCGCCTACCTCAACTACCGGTCCCCGAAACGGCGCCTGATTTTTGTCGGTGTTTCGATTCTGGTCCCCGTCGTCGCCAACTGGGTTCGTGCCTACATCATCGTCATGCTTGGGCATCTCTCCGGCGGCAAACTGGCTGCCGGCGTCGATCACCTGATCTACGGCTGGGTGTTCTTCGGCGTGGTCATCATGATCATGTTCGCCATTGGCATGAGGTGGCGCGAAGACGTTGTCGATGTCGAGGATGGCAGCTCCTCCCCCGCGGGCCCCGACATTCCTGCCGGTGGCACGGGCCATCTGGCTCTGGCATGCATGGTTTTCGTCGTCGTCGTCGCTGCGCCGCATGCCGTGCTCCGAGCGCTTGAAGCCGGTGGACCACTGCCGCCGCCCAGGCTCGATCCGCAGTTGCTTGCAATTGGCGGCTGGCAGGTGGCCGACGAACGCTCCGTTCAGTGGAAGCCGGCGTTCAACAACCCCTCCGCTGAAATGAACGTCATGCTTGCCGACGGCAATCGCCGTGTTGGTGTGTATTTCGCCTTCTACCGCCAGCAGAATTACGAACGCAAGCTGATCAGTTCCGAGAACGCGCTGGTCAGGACCTCGGACAAGGACTGGGTGCGGGGCAAGCGCGACTACCCGCGCGACCTGCTCCAGCGCATCAACGACATCCAGCAGCATCGCGGGCCAGACGAAGCCGGTCTGCACCTTGAGCCTGGTGTGGCGCTTGGCCACCGCCGACTGTCGATCATCGATCTCGCCACCGGTCAGCAGCCGCTCTTCAACGAAGACGGTTCGGTGGCCGTGGTGTTCAACGGCGAGATCTACAACTTTCAGGAACTGGTGCCCGAGCTGCAGGCGCTCGGCCATGTCTTCAAGACGCGCAGCGATACCGAAGTCATCGTCCATGCCTGGGAGGCCTGGGGCGAGGCCTGCGTCCAGCGTTTTCGCGGCATGTTCGCCTTTGCCTTGTATGACCGCGGACGGCAGACGCTGTTCCTCGCCCGTGACCGCATGGGCGTCAAGCCCCTGCACTATGCGGTGCTCGCCGACGGCAGTTTCATCTTCGGCTCCGAGCTGAAGGTCGTAACCACCCATCCGGGCTTTCAGCGCGCGATCGATCCGCTGGCCGTCGAGGATTTTTTTGCGCTTGGCTATGTCGCCGAGCCGCGCTGCATTTATCGCGACGCCCTCAAGCTGCTGCCGGCACACACGCTTACATTGAAGCGCGGCCAGCCGCTTCCGCAGCAACGCCCCTACTGGGATGTCCGCTTCAGCGGCGACAGCCGCTTGACCAGCGCTGAAGCCATCGCCGAACTCCGACCGCGCATCGAAGAAGCCGTCAAGCTGCGCATGATCGCCGACGTCCCGCTCGGGGCCTTCCTTTCCGGCGGCGTCGATTCCAGCGCCGTGGTTGCCACCATGGCCGGTCTCTCGGGCGCGCCGGTGCAAACTTGTGCCATCGGCTTCGACGACCCTGCCTTCAACGAATCGGAATATGCCGCTCGCGTCGCCGAGCGCTATGGCACCGCGCACCATCTCGAGATCGTGCGCGGCGAAAGCTTCGGCCTGATCGATACCCTCGCCTGGCTTTACGACGAGCCCTACGCCGACAGCTCGGCGCTGCCCACGTATCGCGTCTGTCAGCTCGCCCGCCGCCACGTCACTGTGGCGCTTTCGGGCGACGGCGGCGACGAGAGCTTTGGCGGCTACCGTCGCTACCGTCTGCATCTTGCGGAGGAGGGCGCCCGCCAGAAGATGTCATTGGCAATACGTCGGCCGCTGTTCGGCCTGCTCGGCCGTCTGTATCCCAAAGGCCGACTGGGCGCCCCGCCATTTCCGCGCCAAGACCACCTTGCAGGCGCTGGCGCTGGACAGCGTCGGCGCCTACTTTCACAGCATGTCGATCCTGCGCGACGACGAGCGTCAGCGCCTCTACTCGCCGGGTTTGCGGCAGGCCCTGGCAGGCTATACGGCGCTCGACGTATTTCGTCGTCACGCCGGGAATGCACGCACCGACGAGCCGCTCGGCCTGATTCAATATCTGGACTACAAGACCTGGCTGACCGGCGACATCAACACCAAGGTGGACCGCGCCAGCATGGCCCACGCGCTGGAAGTGCGCGAACCGCTGATGGACCACAAATTGGTGGAGTGGCTTGCGACGCTGCCGCCCGATCTGAAGATCCGTGATGGCGAAGGCAAATGGCTGTTCAAGAAAGCCTTCGAACCCGCGCTGCCAAAGGATCTGCTGTATCGCCCGAAGATGGGCTTTTCGGTGCCGCTGGCCACGTGGCTGCGCGGTCCGCTGGCGCAGCGCCTGCGCGACGCCGCGCTCGGTCCGCGCCTGCTCGACACAGGCTATTTCGATCCGGCGACCCTCAAGAGCATGGTCGAGCAACACCAAGGCGGTCAGCGCGATTTTTCCGCGCCGCTGTGGAGCGTGCTGATGTTCGATGCGTTCTTGCGCACGAGCGAGTCAACCGCGCAAGGGACTAAGGCCTTCCTGCCGTCAGCGTCTTGCTTTTCGGTTTGGTGAAGCATTGATCCTGTTTACCGCGGGGAAGCACCAGGAAATGGACCTATTGACTGACAGGGGGTCGCCCCATCCCTGGGGGTGGTTCGAACTCCGGGGGATAGGTTGGTGGCATCGAGGGCGGTGCTTGCGCCGGTACGCCTGGCACAGGCCCTTGGGCGGGAGGGGAGCCCGGCTGGCTGCCGCCGGCGCTGCCTGCCCCGAAACTCACCGTAGGCAAAGGTGTCGCCACGAAGCTGCCAACCCCGCCTTGTGCTTGTGGCACTGCCACGGGCGCGCTGCCGCTGCTGCGCGTGCCGGGGGGGGCGGGTGCTCCTGGCATCGTTGGCACGAAGGGCACGCCCGGCATCGATCCGGAACTACCTTGCCGGCCGGCTTCGGGGCCGGCGCTGAATTCTGTCAGGTCGTCGCTCGGACGTTCCATGTTCCTCAGGATGCGCGGCGTGATCGACAGCAGGATTTCCGTTCTTTCGGCTTCCGTCCTCTGGTTGGAGAACAGGCGTCCCAGCACGGGGATGTCTCCCAGGCCCGGCAGACGGCTGGACGTCTCTCTCTCCCTTCTTTGCAGCAAGCCCGCCAGTACCTGGGTTTCGCCATCGCGCAGCGTCAGCGTGGTTGAGGCATTGCGCGTGCCAAGCTGGTAGACAATCGTACCCTGCGAGGTCGTGATTTCTTTCGTGACCGCACTGACCTCCAGCCCGGTCTTGATGACCACATGCTCCATCTGGATCGAGGGCTGGACTTCGAGCTTGATGCCGATATCAAGGTAGCTGACATTTTCCGAGGTCACGGCGGCCGTCGTGCTGACGACGGTAGTGACCACCGGAAGCCGTTCGCCGATGTGGATCTGGGCTTTGTCGTGATTGCGGACGCGAATGCGCGGATTGGCCAGCAGGTTGACTTCGCCGAGCTCACGCTTCAGGTTGAGCGTCACAGCCTTGCCCAGGCCGGTGACATTTATGGCGCCGCTATTGACGTTGCGCAGGGCCTCCAGCGTGATGGGGATGGGGGCGATGCCGAACACCACCTGTTCGGGAAACTGGACGCCGAGATTATTCAAAGTGGCGTGATCGACTTCGAGGATCTCGACCTCGAGCATGACTTCCGGTTCGGGTTGGTCGTGCGTACCCACCAGCTTGACCGCCATGGCGATCACTTCCGGCGTATCGCGAATCACGATCACGTTGCGCTTTTCGTCGAGATAGAAATCCTTGACCTTCAGCACCGACTTCAGCATGTTGCCGATCTGTTTGCCATCGGCGTTGGCAAGGAAGAAGCTGCGCACGATCAGGTCCTGGTATTCCCGCGCCTTCTGCGGCTGGGCGGGGTAGATCAACAGCGTATTGGCGTTGACCACGCGCCGCGCCAGGCCGTTTGCGGCGGTGATCTGCTCCAGCGCGTCGCTGAGCGGAACCTGGCGCAGGAAGACCGTGACCTTGCTGTCCTGGCGCAGGTCGCGATCGAAAATGATGTTGATGCCGGTTGCCCGCGACAGGGCATCGAAGACCGCGCGCAACGGCGCATCGCGGAACTCCAGCGTGACGGTTTTCTGGTAGGCGACATCTAGCACCGGCAAGCCGTTGCCGCGGCCGGCCTTTTCGTCCAGGCGGCGCAACAGCGCACGGGCCTCAGCGTGATTCGGGGCTTCATCCAGCAGCCGCTTGAGTTTCTGCCGGGCTTCGATGTCGCGCCCTTGCTGCTGGGCGCGCAATGCTTCGGCAAACAGACGGCTCAGCTTTTCCTGCTGTTCGATAGCGCGCAGACCGGCTTCGGCAATCTCGTTGCGGGGATCCAGAACCAGAACCTTGCGGTAGAGGTCGCGCGCTTCGGCGGGCCGTTGCTCGCGTGTTGCACTGGCCTGGTCGAGCAGAACCTGGATCCGGTATTGGCCGGAGCGAGCCAGGGCCGCGCGATACTGGAGGTTGGCCGGATCCTCGAGCGTGGCCTGCCGGTAGCTCTCGTATGCGGCCTCCCACTGGCGGGAGCCGAACTGCGCCTCGCCGCGCTGGAAGGCTTCCTGTCCGGCGCAGCCCGCCAGGAGCAAGGCCAGGGTCATGGCACGGAACAACACCGACAACTTCACCGGCGGTCTCCCGTGGCGAGAGTCTGCCGCTGTTGCAGGGCTTCGTAATTGAACACCAGGCGGCCTGGTTCAACGGTTTCCAGCAGCCAGCCGCCAGCCAGCCGGCTGCCCGGCGTTGCCACCAGCGTACTCCCGCTCCAGCTCAGGAAGACCTGGGTTCCACTGGCGTCGCTGATGCCGCCGAGATAAACGAAGGGCAGTGGCGGCGCCATGGGAGCGGGAGCACGCGGCAAGGGCGGCGGCGCGGGCGGCTGGGGCAACTGAAACAAGTCGCGCACGGGCTCCGTCACTTTCGCGCGCTCCGGCAGGCTCATCAGCTTTCCGGTTTCCGGGGTCATGCCGGCAACGGGCGCCTCGATTCCGCTGCGCCGGGGCGGCGCGGAGCGCGAAACCGGTTCGTCGGCATCGCGTACTTGCCATATGGCCCACAGCGTGAACAGCCCGGCCGCCAGCAGCAGCAGGCGCCGTCTCAGGTCGGTGGACATCACTCGGTGCTTCCGAAGTACATCACGATATGCAGTGTGGCAAGAATGGATTTTCCACCGGCATTGTAGCCGCCTGAGGGGGGGCGGCGAAGTTCCAGTGATTCGAGGGCCAACAGAGGGTCCGCGGCCAGCAGGTCGCGCAGAAAGAAGCGCAGCTCGTAGTAGGCCGCGTCGGTTTCGAGGCGGATGTCGTAGCGGCCGATTCCGTCGACCGCCGCGTCGGCTGCATGAAGCTGGTAGCCCGCCTTGACTATCCTGATGCCGTACCCGTCGGCGATCTGGTGCAACCGCTCAAGGCGAGCCGAAAGCCTGTCGTGGCGCTTCATCTGCTCCTGGATGGCCTCGATTCGCTCCCTGGCTTGCATGCGGCCGCTGCCCGCCCCTGTGCTGCGGACTTCGGCGCGCAAGCGCCCGAGGTCCTGTTGCAGATTCTTGCGCGTCTCCTCATGACGGACGCTCAGCCACCCGCCGACGGCGACCGGGAGGGCCACGCCGATCAGCAGCAGGGCGCCGATGACGCTTCCGCGATATCTGCCATGCATCATTCCGTCTCTCTCCATGTCGCCGTTGCGACGAAGCGAATGCCGGGTTCCCGCGCCGCGGTTTCCGAGACCAGGAAGGCCTGATGCAAGGCCTTGCTCCCATTCACGCGATCGATGAACTCGGTGATGTCGCCAAATGCCGGCGCCGTGGCGGTGATCTCGACCTTGCGCCCGACCGGATCCGGACGCAGGGATTCGACAACGATCTTGTCGCCTCTGACGGATTCGAGCTCGGCCAGCAGCCCTTCCCAGGGAATCGACAGGCTGGCGACCATGTTGCGCACGCCCTGCACGCGGGCGGCCATCTCCTTCGAGAGGGAAGGTTCGGCCGCCGGGCGCAGGCGCTTGAGAAGACGTCCGCGTTCGTCCTCGAGCTGTGCCCGTTCGGTCTCCATGGATTGGTAGGTCCAGGCAAGCGCACCCAGCTCGATGCCGATCAGCATGGCCGCGCCGGCCAACAGCAGGTGCCGGGTGCGCGTGGCGCGACCTGGAGCGTGGGCAAAATCCAGATGCGGCGCGGCATGGCTGGCCGCCTGATCCGCTGCTGCGACATGCGCCGTCCAGCCCTCTGCCTCCATCCGCCGTCCCAGTTCGCGGGGCCAGGGACCGCATGTCCCCGACTCGATGATGACGAGATCGCGGCAGCCATCCCCGAGGCGCGTGGCCGTGCGCTGCAGCAGGTTGCAGACGCTCTCGGCCATGGCCGAGTCAGCCGTCGCAGCCAATTCCTGACAGCGCCAATGCCGCCAGGCGCCTTCACCAAGCCGCAGGACAGTCGCATGGCGCGGTTCGGCAACGACAACCCAGGTATCGGCGGGCCCCAGCCGAGCGCACCGCACGGCATGGATAGATTCAGGCAGCGCGGACGACAGGGTGCCGCCCCAATCGGCAACCGCTTCGCGCAAACCGGCGAGCAGCGCTTCCGGCCAGGCCATGGCGAGCAGAAGTCCGTCGTGCTGCATGGCCCGGCGCCAGACCCAACCCTGCATCTGGTTGCCAAAAATCTGACGGTAGCGGTACGCGACCAGGACATCGATCTCCGCATCGCTCAAGCGCGCCGCGGGCAGGGCCAGCACCATCGGACGCAGCCATTGGTCCGACAACACGATCTTGACGCGCCCCGGTGCAACGGCTGCCGTGGCAAGCGTCTCGCGGAATGCCGCAACGACCGCGGGCGACGGCTCGCCGGACACAGCGACAGGGGTTGTTGCCACCACGCCTTGCCACGTCCTGCCGCGGTGTTCCAGCAGGATTCCGGCTGGGCCGACGCGGGCGACCAGTGGCTGGCTGAACCAGCCTCGAACCCGGCGTCCGAACATCCCCGGATGCATCCGAGCGTCATTCATTGGCGTCGGCAGCCGGCTGGCCCGCGCGGGCAAAGGTGACGCGGTCGATTTCTTCCAGCGTGGTCAAGCCGCTACGGACCAGTTCTTCGGCGGATTCCCGCAGCAGGCGCGTACCGCGCCGTCGGGCCGCCTCCTTGATGGTTCTGATCGGGCTGCGCGTCGCGATCATTTCTCGCAGTTGATCGTCGAGCAGCAGGCACTCGCCAATCGCGCGGCGCCCCTTGTAACCGGTGCCCCGGCACAGTGCGCAGCCGTGCCCGCGCCGCCGGGTGCCCAGCCCCTGGTCGACGGGGGCGACCTCCTCGGAGCAGTGCGGGCAATTGATTCGCAGCAGCCTCTGCGCCACGATGCCATTGAGGGCCGAGACCAGACTGTAGGGATCGACCTGCATGTGCTCGAAGCGGCCCAGCACGTCGAAGACATTGTTGGCATGCACCGTGGAAAACACCAGATGTCCGGTCAGCGCCGCCTGTACGGCGATCTGGGCGGTCTCCGCATCGCGGATTTCGCCGACCATGATCTTGTCCGGATCGTGGCGCAGGATCGAGCGCAGGCCACGGGCAAACGTCAGGCCTTTGCGTTCATTCACCGGAATCTGCAGCACACCGGCCAGGTGGTATTCCACCGGATCCTCGATGGTGATGATCTTGTCGTGGCCGTCGTTGATCTCCGACAGCGCGGCATACAGCGAGGTGGTCTTGCCGCTGCCTGTCGGACCGGTGACCAGCAGCATGCCATGGGGTTCCCTGGCCAGTCGCCGGATGATCGCCAGCGTCGAGGCGTCGAAACCCAGGTGATCGAGCGTCAGCCCCGACAACTGATCGCTGAGATTCTCCTTGTCGAGGATGCGGATCACGGCATCCTCGCCGAATACGCTGGGCATGATCGAAACGCGGAAATCCACGTCGCGCTCCCTGATCCGGACCTTGAAGCGTCCGTCCTGCGGGATGCGCCGTTCGGTAATGTCCAGCTCGGCCATCACCTTGATGCGGGAAAGCACCTTCTCGGTAAACTCGATTCCTTCGGTCCGCCCCACTTCGCCAAGCACGCCGTCGATGCGGTATTTCACGATCAGCCCCGATGCCCCTGATTCGAGGTGGATGTCGGAGGCGCCCAGCCCCAGTGCGTCATACAGCGTGGAATTGAACAGGCGCACCACGGGACTCGACGTCTCGTCCAGGCGAGCGAAGGAAATCTCTTCAATTGCAGCGCCGTGACGGCCGCCGCGACCCGCTTCCGCGCTGCCGGACAAGGCATTTGGCAGGGCGCTGGCTTCGCTCTCGAGGTCGTTCCAGATGCGCGCTGAGTTCGGATTCGAGGACCAGTACCCAAGCCAGGCCCGGACCGAAACTCGCATCCGCCCACAACTGAAGATCCTCGTCGAGCGGATCCGTGAATAAGGCCTGAAGCCCCTCGGGAGCGCGCCGGATCAGGATGCGGCGACGCCTGCATTCAGCAACGCCGAGGCTGTCGAAATCGGGGTTGATCGCCGAGCCGCGTTCCAGTCGCAGCGTCGGGAAGCGATAGTGTCGGCCGAGTTCGCGCAACAAGTCCTCGGGGTTCAATCCAGTCGCGTCGGCGAGCACCGCATCCAGCGGCCGCTTGGCGGCGCGCGCCTGCGCCCTGGCTTGGGCGAGCCGCTCGGGCAGAAGTTTGTCGGCGATGGCCGAGGGGCTGGATCGACACGGCTACTTGACGCTCTCGGCCAATTCGAAGATCGGCAGGTACATCAATATCACGATGCCGCCGACGATGGCGCCGATGATCACCATCATCAAAGGTTCGGCCAGGCGGATCAACCGGTCGAGGTAGTCACCGACTTCCTCATCGAGAAAGTCCGCCGCGCGCTCCATCATTTCGCCCATGCGCCCGGAGCGCTCGCCTGCCGCAAAAAGACGATCGGCCACGCTGGTGGTCAGGCCCTGCTCGCGCAGCGCGGCGGACAAGGTGTGGCCTTCGCGCACGGCCGCCATGGCGCCGTCCAGCCCGGTGCGGGCCGCCACCGACAGCAGAACCCGCACCATTTCCATTGCCCTCAGGGCAGGAATACCGCCGCGCAGCAGCAAGCCGAGGGAACGATACAGGCGCGCCATCTGGTATTGCCGGAGGCGGACACCAATGCCGGGCAGGTCCCAGGCACGGCTCGCCGCCCAGACCCGGACGGCTTTCCTCGTCGCGACAAAGCCAATGGCAGCCAGCGACGCCGCGCCGAGCAACGCGGCAGCCAGCGGATGCCCGGATACCAGCAGCCCAAAGCGGATAACGGCGCCCGACAGGACCGGCATCTGGTCCAGTCGATCGACAAAAACCACGCTGAAACGCGGCACCACATAGGTCAGCAGAAACACCGTCACCAGGCCGCCCAGTGCAGTCAGCACGGCAGGGTAGATCAGTGCGCTGCCGAGCCGGCTGCGCAGCGCCTTGAACTGTTGTTCGTAGGCGATGAAACGCGTGAGCGCCTCGCCCACCTCTCCGGTCTGCTCGCTGGCTTCTATCGCGGCGCGGAAAAGCGCGGGGAAGATCTCCTCGTGCCGCTGCAGGGCGCGGGAAAACGACAATCCCGTTCGCAGGCTGTCGCCCAGGTCGGCCAGCACCCGCCGCACCGGCTCTTCCGGCTCCTTGTCGCGCAAGGCATCGATGCATTCGACCAGCGTCAGGCCGGCATCCAGCAGCGACTTCAGTCCTCTGGCGAACAGCAGCAAGGGGAAGCGCCTGCCTGTCGCATGACTTGGCTTCCAGCCCGCCACTGCCTTGGCCGAGAGGATCTCCCAACCCTGTGCGGCATAGACGGCCCGTGCCTCGTCCATGCCGGCCGCATCGCATTCGAGCGCTTTCACCCCGTCTTCTTCACGAAACAGCTTGAGTTGGAAGCGCACGATCAGTCCGCGGTTCAGTTTGCGATATCCGCGGCTTCACCCTCGCCGCCGGGCTGGCCATCCTTGCCAAGGGACAGGATATCGAAGTCGCCGCGCTGGCCGGGCGCACGGTAGATGTAAGGGTTGCCCCAGGGGTCCGCGGGGGGCTCTTTCTTCAAGTAGGGTCCATGCCATTTGGGTTCGTTGGCGGGCTTCACGAAAAGCGCCGCCAGGCCCTGCTCGGTGGTCGGGAAATGACCGGTGTCGATGCGGTACAACTCGACCGATTTCTCGAATGCGTCGATCTGCGCTCGTGCGGCCTTGATCTCCGACTTGCCGATCTGGGAAAAATAACGCGGGCCGACATAACCGACCAGCAGGCCGATGATGACCATGACAACCAGAAGTTCGAGCAAGGTGAAGCCACGGCTGCGTGATCGTGTGACTGGCGGGTCCATGGGCTTTTCCATTTCGAGCGGGGAGAACGCGACTGTTTCGACAGCGGGACTCTAGCAGGAGGCGGCGGCATTCTTGACATCGACGTCGGGCGTCCCATCCTCTTGTATGCAAGTGTTTGATTCTACTTGATCGGATATTGTATCGGTCTCCGCAGGGGGGGGGGGGGGCGGACCACCGACCCACGGAAGCACCAAACCGCGGCATGGAGGCCTACAACACCCACGGGAACCCATTCCATGGCGGGTATCATTGCGAACCATGCCAAGCCATTTCGCCGATTACCGATCTCTCACCTCCGGGTTATGTGGCTGTTCCGGCCGACCTGTGCGGGGTTTCACCTTGGTCGAGATGGTCGTTGTGGTGGCGATCGTCGGCATCCTTGCGGCAGCCGCCATTCCCCTGGTGGCGCTGGGCGAGCAGCGCCTGAAGGAACGAGAGTTGCGCCATGCCTTGCGGGAGATCCGCCAGGCGATCGATGCGTACCGGAAAGCAGGCGACGAAGGCCGTATTGCGCGCAAGGTGAACGAGTCTGGCTACCCGCCTTCGCTCACTGTGCTGGTCGATGGCGTGCCCGACCTCAGGAGTCCGACTGGGGCGCGGATCTATTTCTTGCGGCGAATGCCTGCGGATCCCTTTGCCGCCCCCGGCTTGGGCCAGGACGAGATCTGGGGTTTGCGCAGCTATGCCAGCCCGCCGGGCGAACCGAAGCCGGGCGATGATGTCTTCGACGTGTATTCACAGAGCCAGGGAACCGGCAGCAATGGCATTTCATACCGCAACTGGTAGGCATGGCAAGGCCCTGCGCGGCTTCACGCTGATCGAAATGCTCGTGGTCATGGCGATCATCGCAACGCTGCTGTCGATTGCCGCCCCGCGCTATTTCCGCTCCACCGACGATGCGCGTGAGGCCGCCCTCAAGTCAGACCTGCGCACGCTGCGCGAAGCCATAGACCACTACCACGCCGATCGCGGCAGCTATCCGGAAGTGCTCGACGACCTGGTGGAGAAGCGCTACCTGCGAGTCATTCCGGTCGATCCGATCGCCGGCGACGCCTGGACCCTGATTCCGCCTCCCGTCCCGGCGCAGGCCAGCGTTCCCGCGACACCGACCAGCTTGCCAGCCGCCGCACCCACGGGTATCTATGACGTGCGCAGCGGGGCGAGCGGTACCACGCGCGATGGCCAGCCTTACCAGAACCTCTAGCAGTCGGTTCCCGGCCGGGTTCACTTATGTCGGCCTGCTGTTTGCAATCGTCTTCTTCGGCCTGGGGTCGGTCGGCGCAGCCAGGGTGCTGGCCGCGTCGGAGCGCGCCGAACGCGAGGCCGAATTGCTGTTTGTCGGCAACCAGTTTCGTCAGGCCATCGGCTCCTACTACAGCACCAGTCCCGGTGTCCCGCGCTATCCGGAGAAACTGGAGGACCTGCTTCTCGATCCACGCTTTCCAACAACCAGAAGGCATCTGCGCAAGATCCATGTTGACCCGATCACGGCAAAGGCCGAGTGGGGTCTGGTCAGGGCACCGCAGGGCGGCATCATGGGTGTGCATAGCCTGTCCGAAAGGGAACCGATGAAGCGTGCGAACTTCGATTTTGCCGACCAGGGGTTCGAGGAAGCCGCGAAGCGGGTCACCGGTCAACCCTACAGTTATCGGGAATGGCAGTTTGTGTTTCTGCCGGCAAGCCAGACATCGGCGGCGCCGGCTGTGAGGCGTTAGCCAGTCGCGGTCCGTGACCCGGCGTCGCGCGCCAGTTCCTCGCGGAGTACTCGGCGCAGGTCAGACTCAAGGTGTCCGGTTTCGATCACCCGGCGCAGGGTGTCGTTAATTATGGTCTGGTAGCCGCGCTCGCCGGCCAGCGCCTTGAAGTGTTCCACGATGGGCACGTCAAGCATGATGTTGATGCGCAGCTTGCCCACGCGAGCGCGAACTGCCGCCTGCCATTCCGCCCGACTGACATCCTTGCCGGCCACGCGCAGACTGGCGCGATCGAAGTCGGCCTGAGTCAGCTTCGGCGGGTCGTCAGAAGTAGCCGGCGTTTTTGTAGAAGAGGTCGATTTCATCGCTGTCTGCCTTGCGCATGGAGATAATGCGGATTGTCTCGTCGGATTCGACATGAACGATGAGCACCACCAGACAATCCAGAAGGCCGATGCCGATCATACGCTGTTCGCCATAGCTCGCCCGATCATCCTCGATCAACACCAACGGCCCGACAAAGGCCTTTGCTGCATCGGCGAAATCCAGCCCATGTTTTCTCAGGTTGGCCTGCCGCTTGGCTTCGTCCCATGTATAGCGCATGGCTTGTATAATACACATTGCAATATGTATGTCAATCAACAGGCCATTTGCCCGCAATAGCCCGGCACCGGAAACGATAAAATTACATTGCTCCTGCCCGTCGCGTGGCAACATGCAGCGCCGATTCCCAACGAAAGGATATTCAGTGAACGAGAAAACCAAAACGAAAGACATATGTGTTGCCGTTGTCGGTCTCGGCTATGTCGGATTGCCCCTGGCGGTCGAGTTCGGGAAGAAGTACGTAACCATCGGTTATGACCTGTCGGAGGTCAAGATCGCAAGCTACAAGAACCACTGCGACCCGACCGGGGAGGTCAGTGCGGCGGATCTCAAGGCGGCGACCAGGCTTACCGTCACCACGGATCCCGCCAGCATTGCCAATGCTGATTTCATCATCGTGGCGGTACCCACGCCGGTCGATGGAGCGCACATTCCCGATTTTTCACCCCTGGTCGGTTCATCAACCACCGTTGGCAAACACATGAAAAAGGGCGCTACCGTCGTGTATGAATCCACGGTTTACCCGGGAGCCACCGAAGAAGTCTGCATCCCCTTGCTGGAAGAGCACTCCGGGATGAAGTGGCTGCGGGATTTCCACGTCGGCTATTCGCCGGAGCGGGTAAATCCCGGCGACAAGGAACGCACCATCACCAAGATCGTCAAGGTGGTTTCCGGCGATGACGGACCCACGTCTGAAGCGGTCGCCAATCTATACGCTTCGGTGATTATGGCCGGGGTGCATAGAGCCAGCAGCATCAAGGTGGCGGAAGCGGCAAAGGTCATCGAGAATACACAGCGTGACCTCAACATTGCGCTGATGAACGAATTGGCATTGATTTTCGACAAGATCGGCATCGACACCCTGGAAGTGTTGCAAGCCGCCGGCACGAAGTGGAACTTCCTGCCGTTCCGACCTGGATTAGTCGGCGGGCACTGCATCGGGGTGGATCCGTACTACCTGACGCACAAGGCCGAGATGCTCGGCTAGAACCCGCAGGTGATCCTGGCCGGGCGCCGCATCAACGACGGTATGGCGGCCTACGTGGCGCAGCAGACCGTGAAGCACATGATCGCCAACGGCAGCGCGGTCAAAGGTGCCAAGGTTATCGTTCTCGGCCTGACCTTCAAGGAAAATTGCCCCGACCTGCGCAACTCCAAGGTTGCTGATCTGGTGAAGGAACTGCGGTCCTTCGGCTGTGATGTCGCGGTGCACGATCCGATTGCCGAGTCGGCGGAAGCGGAACATGAATACGGCATCCGCCTGACGGCCTGGGACGATTTGCCTGGCGCGGCCGATGCCCTGGTCGCGGCGGTCTCGCACCGCGAGTATATGGCGATGCCTCTGGCGGACTTGACGCGCAAGCTCAAGCCGAATGCGGTTTTCGCCGACGTAAAATCGGCCTACGATGCGAAAGTCATAGCAGCCCAGGGTTACAAGTTGTGGCGGCTGTAGCGATCACGGTGACTGCCGTCGATCCTGGTGATGAAACTTGCCTCACCGGCCCAAACCGGTGTCCATCTGTTCGCCTATTGAGTCCGGTTTCGTGGCGTGTCCCATGCTGACAGCCAGCGCCTATGAGACTGTGAAAGAGACCATCCGGGCGACGCCGCGAACCTGGCTGGTCACCGGCGCCGCCGGATTCATCGGCAGCAACTTGCTCGAGACCTTGCTGAGCCTGAATCAGCGCGTCATCGGTCTGGACAATTTCGCCACCGGGCACCGCCAAAACCTGCAGGCGGCTTTGGATGATGCCGGCCAGTCGCATGGCTGGATCCGCCGCTCACGCAGCGATCTGGAATCTCTATACTGTTTCATCGAGGGCGACATCAGAAACCCCGAAACCTGTCGGCAGGCCATGACCTGGCAAAGCGGGTCCCGGTCCCTCCCCGTCGACTACGTCTTGCACCAGGCGGCCCTTGGCAGCGTACCACGGTCGATCGAGGATCCGATTGCGACCAACCAGGCGAACATAGACGGGTTCCTCAACATGCTTGTCGCCGCGCGTGACGCAAAGGTCCGGCGCTTCGTCACGCCGCGAGCAGTTCCACCTATGGCGATCACCCCGGATTGCCCAAGGTCGAGGACCAGATCGGCAAGCCACTGTCACCCTATGCCGTCACCAAGTACGTGAATGAGCTGTATGCCGATGTGTTCGCGCGTACCTATGGCTTCAAGACCATTGGCCTGCGCTATTTCAATATCTTCGGCAAGCGACAGGATCCCAACGGCGCCTATGCAGCGGTAATCCCGAAATGGATCGCTGCCATGATCAACAACCAGCCTGTGCATATCAACGGCGACGGCGAAACCAGTCGGGACTTCTGCTATATCGCCAATACCATCCAGGGCAAATCTGCTCGCCGCCGCAACCGAGAATCCTGATGCCGTCAATCAGGTCCAACGTTGCCGTGGGAGATCGAACCACACTCAACGATCTGTGTGGCTTTCTGGTCAGGAACCTTGGCGTGAGCTACCCTCACCTGACTGACTACAAACCAAACTATCGGGATTTTCGTGCAGGCGACGTGCGCCATTCCTTGGCCGACATCAGCAAGGCAGCCAAGCTCCTGGGCTACGTTCCGAGTCACCGTATTGACCAAGGGCTTCAGGAATCCCTGGCGTGGTATGTCGACCACGTTTGAGATGCCTTGGAAAGTTATTCAGGCTCGATTTCGGAGCGCGTTTCCGGATCAAGTCCGATGCCCGTCCCCGGATCATGTCCGGGGCTCGTCATTCCGGCTTGCGCCGAAATGACCATTCAACTGAGTTCGCATGGTTCTGCCTGACGATCCTCGACCACTGGTTGTCCACGTCATTTTCCGCTTCGATGTGGGCGGACTGGAGAATGGCGTTGTCAATCTGATCAACCACATGCCCGAAGAGGCCTATCGTCATGCGATCATTGCCCTGACCGAGGTCACGGATTTTCGCCAGCGCATCAAGCGCAGCGATGTTCGGTTCATCAGCCTGCACAAGCCGGCGGGCCACCTGTTCCGGCTTTATCCGCGCCTGTTTCGGCTTTTCCGCGAACTGCGACCGGCCATTGTTCATAGTCGCAACCTTGCGGCGCTGGAAGTCACCGCGCCGGCCTGGGCGGCCGGCGTGCCAGTGCGCATCCACGGCGAGCACGGGCGTGATGTCGGCGATCTGGATGGCTCGAATCGAAAGTACCAGCGGGTACGGCGGCTCTACAACCCGTTCGTTAGCCACTTTATCGCTCTCTCGCGCGATCTCGAAGGCTATTTGACAGAGCGCGTTGGCATCCCGGTACGCAAAGTGACGCAGATCTACAACGGGGTCGACGCCAGCCGATTCCATCCCGCCGAAGGGCTGCCAGACATCTCGGGCTGCCCGTTCCGGCGGCCGGAGCACTGGCTGGTCGGTACCGTCGGGCGGATGCAGACTGTCAAGGATCAGACCCTGCTGGCACGTGCCTTCATCCGCGCTCTCGAACTCGATCCCTCGCTGAAGACGCGACTTCGTTTGGTCATGGTCGGCGAGGGTCCGTTGCGCACAGAGGCCCTGCAACTGCTGGCGCAGGCCGGTGTTGCCGACCTGGCCTGGCTGCCGGGCGAGCGCCACGATGTCCCGGATATCCTGCGCGGCCTCGACTGCTTCGTTCTGCCCTCGCTGGCCGAGGGTATTTCCAACACCATTCTCGAGGCCATGGCTTCCGGTCTGCCAGTCATTGCCACACGAGTCGGCGGCAGCCCGGAACTCATTGTCGAGGGCCAAAGCGGCGAATTGGTACCCGTCAGCGATGCCGAGGCGATGGCGCGCGCCCTCGCCGGCTATGCCACCAGCCCGGAGCGCGCTCGCGCGGCGGGGCGAGAGGGCAGGGTGGAAGTCGAGCGACGCTTCAGCATGGAGGCTATGGTAGGGGCGTATCGGGGGCTGTACGATCAAACGTTGAAGGTGGTATCCCGCGAATGATCCCGTCGGGAATCAACGTATACTCGGCAAGCCATTGCTGATCGATCGGCAACGATCCTGATGGCGATGCTCCTCTACGAATGAACGACCCCCAACGCACCCCCGGCGTTATCGCAGCGTTTAGGTGGTGATCTAGCGACCCTTGGCCCCAAACTTTGAATGCCCGCCGTGTTACATCGACACCTCAACCATCAGGACTTCACCCTGGCAGCCATCGACGACGTAATCTCGCGCGGTCGATGGGGGGATTGGGCCGACTTGCGCCGGGCGGCGCTTCAGGATCGGTCTTTGCTGGACAAGGTGGAGCGCATCTGTCGTCCAAGCTTGTCGATCCCTATGCTCAGCGTTACCACTTCTGGATGCACTATGCCGAAAGACACCGCGCCCCTGCCTGATTGGGAGCTAGTCTTGACATCGGCTGCCCGCCTGCAACGCGTCTTGCCGGACGCGGTACTGGTTGGCGGCACGGCTTCGGCCATTCATGCAGGGCATCGATTCTCCGTGATGCCGACCATGTGCTCACGGATCTTCGCTCGCGGTTCGATGAGGTGCTCGCCCAACTCGAATCGGTGGCCGGGTGGAAGACGGCCCGGGTGCAACGGCCGGTGCAGATTCTGGGGAGCCTTGACGGTATCGATACCGGCGTGAGGCAGTTGATTCGCGAAACACCATTGGAAACGCTCGTGCTCAACTACCACGGGGAGCGCTTGACGATCCCTACCGAAGGCGAGATCTTGCGCATCAAGAGTGTACTGATCCTCAAGCGCAATGCCACGCGAGACTACCTGGACTTCGTGGCGCTTGCCGATCACATGGGCGAGGAAGGGGTGGTGCATGCCCTCCAAACGTTCGACAAGTTATACCCGCAGGCCAACGGCGAATCGCCGCTTCAACAACTGCAAGTCCAGTTGGCCAATGCCGTTCCGTATGATCTGGACCGTATCTCGCCCGATCTGACGGAATACAAGAATCTTGCCCCTCGGTGGCACGACTGGAGCACGGTGAAGGAAGCATGCGCGCGCCTATCCACCGTCATCTTTGACCGGGTTTGCGACCTTGAAGATTGAAGGGTAGGCTTCCCATTTGAAGACGAGTCCACGCTCCGCTATGCATATGGATTTCTACGGCATGCCCGCCTGTCCTCGTGCGGACTGTTGCGCCAATCGATTAGTATTCGGCTCGGCCCGGCCATTCGACCCGGAACATTAACCATGTGCGGCATCACCGGCATTTTCGATACCCGGGGCAAGCGCGAGATTGATCGCGCCGTGCTGCACCGGATGAACGAAACCCAGTTTCATCGCGGTCCGGACGAGGGCGGGCTGCATATCGAGCCCGGCGTGGGACTCGGCCATCGGCGACTTTCGATCATTGACCTCTCAACCGGCCAGCAGCCGCTGTACAACGAAGACAGCAGCGTTTGCGTCGTCTTCAACGGCGAGATCTATAACTACCAGGAATTGATCCCTGAACTCCAAGCCCTCGGCCACGTCTTCCACACGCGCAGCGACACCGAAGTGATCGTCCATGCGTGGGAGGCCTGGGGCGAGAAGTGCGTCGAGCGCTTCCGCGGCATGTTCGCCTTCGCCCTTTGGGATCGCAACCGCGACACGCTGTTCCTCGCGCGTGACCGGCTTGGTGTCAAGCCGCTGTACTACGCGCTGCTCGAAGACGGTACTTGCCTCTTCGGCTCGGAACTGAAATCCCTGCTGGCCCATGGTGGCTTGCGACGCGATATCGACCCACTCGCGGTGGAGGAATACTTCGCCCTCGGTTACGTTGCCGAGCCGCGCTGCATATTCCGGCGGGCGAAGAAGCTGGCGCCGGCGCATACGCTCACCATGCGTCGAGGCCAGCCGCTGCCCGAGCCGCGCGAATACTGGGACGTCCGCTTCACGCTCGATGCGCAATTGGGCGTCGAGGAAGCCAGCCATGAGCTCGAACGACGGCTCACCGAATCGATCCGCCTGCGCATGATCTCCGAAGTGCCGCTGGGCGCCTTCCTGTCCGGCGGCGTCGATTCGAGCGCCGTGGTGGCGATGATGGCCGGACTGTCGAAGGAGCCGGTCAATACCTGCTGCATTGCCTTCGCCGACCCGGCCTACAACGAATCGGCATTCGCGAAGAAAGTTGCGGATCGATACCAGACTCGGCACTTCGTAGATCAGGTCGAGAGCGACGACTTCGACCTGATCGACACCCTGGCGCGCCTATACGACGAGCCCTATGCCGACAGTTCTGCGATCCCCACCTACCGGGTCTGCCAGTTGGCGCGCAAGCATGTCACCGTTGCGCTCTCGGGCGATGGCGGCGACGAGAGCTTCGGCGGTTATCGGCGCTATCGGCTGCATTTGATGGAAGAGAAGATGCGCGCCAGCATGCCTCTCGGGCTGCGGCGGCCGCTGTTCGGACCCTTGGGTCGCCTCTACCCGAAGGCCGATTGGGCGCCGAGGGTGTTTCGCGCGAAGTCGACATTCGAGAGCATGGCGCGCTCCTCGGTGGAAGCATACTTTCATGAAATTTCCGTTATTCGGGATCCGCTGCGCAACAGGATGTTCAGCGACAGATTCAAGGCCGAGCTGGGCGGCTACCGCGCATCGGAGGTATTCAATGGGCATGCGGCGAAGGCGGGCACCGACGATCCGCTGGCCCTGATCCAGTACCTCGACACCCACACCTACCTGGTGGGCGACATCAACACCAAGGTCGACCGCGCCAGCATGGCGCACTCGCTGGAAGTGCGCGAGCCGCTGATGGACCATCCGCTGGTGGAGTGGCTGGCGACGCTGCCTTCCGGGCTGAAGATGCGCGGCGCGGAAGGCAAATACCTGTTGAAGAAGGCCATGGAGCCGCATCTGCCGCACGACATCATGTATCGGCCCAAGATGGGCTTCGCCGTGCCGCTGGCCCGTTGGTTTCGCGGCCCGCTGCGGCAGCGCGTGCGCGATGCGTTGTTGGACGGACGCATGGCGGAAACCGGGTGGTTCAATCCGCAGGTCATCCAGCAGATCGTCGAACAGCACGAATCGGGCGTTCGCGATCACAGCACGCCCATCTGGACATTGTTGATGTTCGATGCTTTCCTGAAGAACGAACCATGCGCATAGTGGGACATCGCAAGGAACGCGCGATCAGCCTCGCGGCTCGTACCGACCTGCTGATTGAGTTTGTCCAGAAGGGCGACCGATCAATCATGTTGCCGCCAGATGCTCGCCACGCTCGCGTAATGGGTAAGGCTTGATCAGGACATCTGCCGGCAGACTCAGGCCTTCTGCAAGGCGTCGAATCATGTCCAGCGTCATTGGCCGTACCCGGTTGAGTATGTCGGACACGCGACCACGTGGTCCCAGATAGGCCTCCAGATCCTTGCGGGTCAAATCGCGCGCTTCCATGACATGCTGCAAAAACTCAATCGGATCAGGATCAGCTATCGGAAAATGCTGACGCTCGTATTGTTCGACAAGCACGGCAAGCACATCAAGTCGGTCAGCCCCGGCCGATTTAGCGGGTGCATCCCAAAGCGCGTCAATCTCCGCCAGGGCCGCCTGATAGTCCTTTTTTGTGCGGACAGGTCTCAAATCCATTGTCGGCTCCTCACATCGTCTCAACTTCAATCCGGTCGTACTGTCGATGTGTGCCAATGAAACGAATGTACATCAGTCCCTTGTCAAAACGTACTCCCACGACAAGTCGGTAATCATTCCCCTTGATGTTGAACACCACCCGGTTGTTCGCGGTAACGCTTGCGTTCCAGTAAGCCAATTTGATGTCCGCGGGTGTCTTCCATAGGGCACGACTTGCCAGCGCATACCATGCTCTTAAGGGCGTCTCGGCATCGGGATATTTCTCCCAGAATGTCCGCAGCGTCGATAAAGCAATGATGCGCATGCCTGATACTATAGCACGATACCAAGGTGGTATCAATCCAATACTGATTCGCCTCCGCTGGTCAGAGCCCTGAACGACGTCAAGGCGCTTACAGAGTCTTTTTCCTACCCGCATAATCACCTGCGGATTCGACCGACAATTCTCTCGTGATTGCCGCCGACCCTGCTTTTCCCGTGCATCCGCGCACGCGGGCGAACCTGCAGAAGTTCGGCATCGATCTGGGCGCCGACATTACCTTTGTCGGGCCGCAGGCCTATATGTCCTTCCTGAATCTGTGGAAAGACTCCGTAGTGGTACTGACAGACAACGGTGGCCTGCTGGAAGAGACCTCGGCACTCGGTGCCCCCTGTATCACGATCCGCGAGGACACCGAGCGGCCGGTGACGGTCGAAGAAGGCACTAACGAATTGGCCGGTACCAATCTGGCGCGGATCGTCACCGAAGCTCGCAAGATAATGCGTGGCGAAGGCAAGCAGAGCCGGCGGCCGCAATTGTGGGATGGCCGGGCGGCGGAGCGGATTGTCGGGATTCTGGCGAAGGCACTGGCGTAAGCCAATAAGGCGATTGCCATGAAAGGAGCCCACTGAGGGGCGCCCCCTTCGACGGTATGGGATTTAACGGAAGCGGGGTATCCGGATGGCAGCTGAGCAATTAGACCTTCGCAGCTTCCGACCTTGAACGTTGGGCAACATTCTTCTCGTCTCGTGGAATAATGGCCCATGGAATTTGAAATTGATCCGACAAAGGCTGCCAAGAATCTCAAGAAACACAGAGTCAGCTTCGAGGAAGCGGCCTCTGTGTTTGGCGATCCCATGGCGTACACCTTCGCCGACCCCGACCATTCGCTTGGTGAAGAGCGTTGGATCATGTTTGGCTTTTCGCACACGGAACGGGTTCTGGCCATTATCTACACTCACCGACGAGGGAAATATCGCATTATCAGTGCACGCCGGGCAACTCGAAGTGAAAGGAAGATATATGAAGAAGACTGATGATATGCGTGCCGAATATCGGCGCGAGGATCTTGGAAAAGGTGTGCGAGGGAAACATTTTGCCGAGTTCAAAAAGGGCAGCAATCTGGTGTTGTTGACACCTGAACTGGCCAAGGTTTTTCCCACGAATGAGGCCGTTAATGCCGCTTTGACCTCGTTGGTTAGTGTTGCTCGTTCTGTTACAGGTCTGAGCCGGCGCTCAACACGGACACCGCACAATAAACTCGCTCCACGCCCCTGAAACACGACGTCAACCATCATTGCCGATTGCAGCGCCGGTAACAGGCGAGTCATATTGAAGAACTCATCGGTGCGTTGCTCGACCTCGGGCACGAGGTTAGCGTCGTCGGCCCGACAGCGGCAGCATGGGCGATGCCGCCACTTGGGTGGGTAGGCTCACCCGTTCGGAAAGTCGGCGGCGGCAAGACGGCGATTCAGCGGTAATTCATCCAACATGAGGCATCGATGGTAGATTACGCGGCCTGCAAAATGTACGGTGTTCGAAATGAATCCACAAGTGGCTATCCGCCATGCCGCAATACGCGACTTCTGCCGCATTCATGCAGTGCGCGAGCTTGCCATCTTCGGCTCTGCCGTTCGGGATGATTTCAGCCCTGAAAGCGATATCGATGTGCTGATTGATCTGGCCCCGGATGCGCGGGTCGGACTCGTGACGCTGCAAAGGATGCGTGACGAACTGGCCGGGATATTTGGCCGGCTGGTCGACCTGCTTACGCGAAGCGGCCTCAACCGCCACGTCCGTGACCAGATTCTGCTCGACGCCGAAATAATCCATGCGGAGTGACCGGCTGTATCTGGCGGACATTCTCGATGCCATCAAGGCTATCGAGCGCTTTACGGTGGGTAGCTCACTTAGGCAGCGGCCTTGAGCGGTGCCGGCGAAGTATCCCGTTTGCTGGCGTTCAAGACCTCAACGCCGACTACCTGGCCACCTTCGTCGAAGTCCAGAACGATGCCCGGCTGAACCTCTTCGGACTCGATGATATTTCGGTCGCTCAATCGCACATACAGCGCATCGACGGCGGGGTCGTATTCTATGTTCATAGCTTTCCTTTCATAGTGCGGTCAAAGTAAGCCGTCACGACGAGCACCGGCTGCCGGGTGTGGTTATAGATCACGCGTAATACCCGGTAGCCGAATTCCGGGATGACACGCAACGCATGGGTCAACTGCGGATCGTCCACGTGGGGCAGCCTACGTTCGGGATTGTCCATGGCGTCCGATACCCATTCGAGGCGGATCCCCCGTTCTCGGAGGGTGTCAGTCGCATGTTTGCTCAGGGCAAATTCCATGTTTTCAGTTTACACTGGGCGGAGTCGATTCGCAGCCATGGCCGATTTGCGTGCTGCCGCTATTCGATGCCTTCCTCAGAATCAACTCGAATCAACCGAACCGTAGGTGATAACTCACATGCCCATCGTATATCTGGTCGCCGGAGCCAGGCCCAACTTCATGAAAATCGCGCCCATCGTGCGCGCGTTGCAGGCACACGGCGGCCTCGGCTTCAAGATCATCCATACCGGCCAGCACTACGACCGCGAGATGAACGACGTGTTCTTCGAGGAGCTGGGCATTCCGCAACCGGATGTTTTCATGGCGGCCGGCGGCGGCAGCCATGCGCAGCAGACAGCCAAGATCATGACGGCCTTCGAGGAGCTGTGCCAGGCGCAGCGGCCGGACGCGGTGCTGGTGGTGGGCGATGTCAATTCCACGCTGGCCTGTTCCATCGTTGCCAAGAAACTGAACATCCCGGTGGCGCACGTCGAGGCAGGCTTGCGCAGTGGCGACATGAGCATGCCGGAGGAGATCAATCGCCTGGTGACCGACAGCATCTCGGATTGGTTCTTTGTCACGGAGCCGAGCGGTGTCGAGCATCTGCGCCGCGAAGGCAAGGCCGAGAGCACCATTCACTATGTCGGGCATGTGATGGTGGACAACGTGCTGTATCAGGCCGAAAAGCTGGCGAAGACGGAAGCGCGGTTCGAAACGAGCGATTTCAAGTCGCGGCATAAGCGCTATGGCGTGGTGACGCTGCATCGGCCGAGCAATGTCGACAGCGCCGAGATGATGACGCGCATTGGCGGGGCGCTGAAGGAGATTGCCGTCGATTTGCCGCTCCTGTTTCCGGTGCATCCGCGCACGCGGGCGAACCTGGAGAAGTTCGGTATCGATCTAGGCGCCGACATTACCTTGGTCGGGCCACAAGGCTACATGTCATTTCTGAATCTGTGGAAGGATGCCGTGGTGGTGCTGACCGACAGCGGTGGCATGCAAGAGGAGACCACGGCACTCGGTGTGCCGTGTATCACGATCCGGGAGAACACCGAGCGGCCGGTGACCGTCGAAGAGGGCACCAACGTTCTGGTTGGTACCGATCCGGCGCGGATTGTCGCCGAAGCGCGCAAGGTGATGCGGGGCGAGGGCAAGCAGGGCCGGCGGCCGCATTTGTGGGATGGCCGGGCGGCGGAGCGGATTGTGGGGATTTTGGCGAAGGAACTGGCGTGAGCGGATCGTCTTTAAGACTCTACGAGTTCGAGAGGTCGGCGTTGGCAGGGCGCCGACTTGTCCTGATAGGGACTTGCAGGTACCGCGCCACGCAAACCGTATAATTGCTCGCCTGTTTCGACCGGCTACCGGGTAGTTGAGG
>JADJQA010000036.1 GCA_016712985.1 Sulfuritalea sp.
GTGCGCGGCGGCGTGAAATTCGGTTGAACTTGGCAGTTTGAAACTCGTGATCGGAGCCCGCCCAGTAGCGGCCGGAATCACGCCTCGATTTGATCTTTCATGCGATAGCTTTTGCCTTCGATGAGAACGGTTTCGGCGTGATGCAAGAGCCGGTCCAAGAGAGCCGAAGTCAGGGTACTGTCGTTATTGAAGATCTCTGGCCAGTGCTTGTAGGCACGGTTTGACGTGAGGATGGTGGCGCCGCGCTCATACCTGCCGGTGATGACCTGGAAGAGCAGATCGGCGCCATGCTTGTCGATGGGCAAATAGCCAATTTCGTCGACGATGAGCAGGCGAGGCTGAAGATATTTATGCAGCTCGCGCTTCAGATTGCCATGCGCCTGCGCCGCGGAGAGCGAGTTGATGATATCGACTGCGGTGGTGAAGAGTACCGAGTAGCCGCGCAAGCAGGCGGTGTGGCCCAGGGCGATACTGAAGTGACTCTTTCCCAAACCCACATTGGAAATGAAGATCACGTTGGCCCTGTCCTCGATAAAGCGCAGGTGAAAGAGGTTCTGGATCTGCGGCCGGTTGATCTTCTTTGGCCAACCCCAGTCGAACGTATCAAGGGTCTTGAGTACCGGGAAGCGGGCGAGCGCAACCCGTCGCTGGATACTGCGGTCTTCGCGTTGATGCGCCTCGCCCTCGATCAGCCGCGCCAGATAATCAACATGTGGCCACTGCTCGGCGCCGGCTTCCTGGATCAGCGATTCAAAGTGCTCAAGCACATACGACAGCTTGAGGCTCGTCAAGTGCGCACGCAGCGTTTCGGTGATGGCGGGGATACGGGAATTGTTGAGCGGACGTTTAGTGGTCATTGCCATGGTCCTCGTAAAGCGAGAGATCCGGTGGCGCGATCTCGATATCCAGGAGATCCTGGCGGCGGATGAGATGCAGCGCGCTGGGCTCCGGTGTCTGCCGGGTGCGCATCTCAAGAATGTTGGCGATGTACTCGCAACTGTAGGCGGCGAAAGCGATGCCGTCCTGGATCGCCCGGTCGACCGCCTCCACGCCGTAAATCTCGCTCAAGGCCACGATCTTGCGTAGGTGATGGCGCGGATTGACGCGGCGTTGCTCGATTCCCTCGACATAGACCTGTGCCTGACGCGACAGGCTCAGGAACTGCTTCAGCAGGCGCTGCTCACGGGCATTGTGGCGCTGGGCGAGCAGCGCCTTCGGATGGTCGGGATCCTCATAATCCTGGTGCCGATCGTAACGGCGGACATGGCGGGCGATGAGCCTGTCCTGATGGTAAATGCACACCCAGTCGGGAGTCGCCTTGATGGTCACGCGCTGACTCGCATACTCGGCCGGCACGGAATAGTGGTTGGCATCCACCGCGACGCGGAATTGCTTGGACGCGCGCTGGCTCTTGATGCTGCCGATATCGTAGGGCAGCGGATTGAGCGGCCGCAGGTGTGGCTGCTCTTCCTTGAACAGATCCACTGGCCGCTGATGCGTCTCGCCATGGATGCGCACGTTGGCGATGGTCGCCAGCCATACGTCAGCAGCCGGATTCACCGCGCTGAAGTCGAGAAACTCAGCACCGTTCAGGAAGTTTTTTTTGATGTAGCCGACGCCGTTTTCCACGCGCCCCTTTTCATTTCCCTTGGCGACGTTGCACGGCGTGATCGCGAACCCCCAATGGCGGGCGAAATCCAGATAGCGCGGATTGAACACCGGCGCTTCACCGACGGCGCGACTGAGTACCGCCGACTTCAGGTTGTCGATCATGAGGCGGACCGGACAGCCCCCAAAGGCCGCGAAGGCGTGCTCGTGCGCGGCGAGGAAATGCTCCATGGTTTGCGAGACAGTGAATTCCACGTACATGAGCCGACTGTGGCACAGCACCATGACGAAGAAGGACAGCCGTCGACGTGTCGAGCCGCAGCCGATCGAGCCGAACTCGCCCCAGTCGACCTGGGCGCATTCGCCGGGCGCGAAGGAGAGTTTCAAGAAGGCTTCCCGTCGTGCCGGCCGGACCTTGCGCACGTAGTCCTTGACGATCGTAAAGCCGCCGTTGAAGCCTTCCTCGCGCAGGCGCTGGAAGATCTGCTGCGCGCTGAACGGGTGCGTCTCCAGCAGGCGCACCACCCGTGCCTTGAACGGATCGAGTCGACTGCTTCGCGGCACCGAATGCCGGGCTCGGTACTGCGTGCGGTGCGCCCACTTGGCCACCGTGTCCGCATGCAGGCCGAGAGCCCGCGCCGTCTGGGCGAGGGTCAGTCGTTGTCGCTCGTGACAATCCTTGATCTTGCAGTAGGTCTCGTAATCGATCATGGCGCCCGTCCCAGGGCCGCGCGCAATTGGCCGATCCGCAGGCGGCTCGCCTCTGCGTCGAGTTCGCGGGCGGCAACCGGCTGGGGCACATCGAGGGCCAGCACCTGGTAGAGCGGACGTTGATAGGCAATGAGGCCGTGCCGGACCAGGTCGCTGCGCGCCTGACTCAGGCGGGCGGCGCTCATCGACAGGCGCTGCATGAGCACCGCATCCGAGTAGTAGCTCAGCCCCTCGACGTCGGCGACCGTCACCAGAAACAGGTAGAGCGCCGCTGCCGGGTGGTCACAGCGCTCGATGTAGCGCTCGCGCACCAGTCGGTGGTCTACCCAACTGAACTGGGGCGGAATCTGACGAATCCGCTGCGGACAAAGCACACGTTTGAGGGTCATCGTCCTTGCTCCCGGCCAAGATGTCATGCCCCAGTTGTATCAGCCGCCGGGTCGTACTGGCGATGTCATCTTGTAACGTAGTGCCGGTGAATTGAGCGATAAAGCCAATCAGAACAGCCGGTTGATCGCGCCAGAGATCTTGTAACGCATGGTGCGACACGCTTTGAGAATCTTCAGCGATTTCAACGGCCTGCGTCGGGCAGAGATCTTGTAACGCAAACGGCACATCAGGCGGCGCCGCCCTTTGACCGCTCGTTCGCCGCCAGTACCCCGGATGAGCCGCTCGCCATGACTGCACCCGCGCGACATTCTCGGGGCCGCGAAAGTAGTCCTGGTTCTCCGCTTTGGCCAGCCAGGCGCGCCGGCTTGCCGCCTTGCTCGCTTGGCGGCAAGCCGGTTCGGAACAGTATTTCTGGTGCTTCGCGTTCCGCGCATCGGCCCGGAAAAGCGCTCCACAAAACAGACAGTTGTGATCCTCTGCCCGCGCCATGACCCACCCTCCTTGCGCACACCAATGCGGCGCAACGGCGCGCTGCCACGCGCACTATGAGCAGATCTACAAGGAAAGAAAGCCAAGAAAGAAGAAGACGGAAGAGCGCGGAAGAAGATCCAAAAGATCCTTCAGATGGAATTCGTCAAAGAAAATCGACGAAGAAAATCCACCACTTCCAAACCGCCAAGTTCAGGCGACTTTCAGAACGCCCCCCTGACACCCGATCGAGCGTAGGAAAGCGAAAGACACGAAAGTCGGCGCTGGTGAGACGGTGACCCCAACGAATTGCCCAGTCCCAGATTCGCCGACTGTTGGGCACTTTGTTGGGCACTTTTGAAACTGAACAGCAACAAAAAACCCAGTCTAAAAGACTAGGCTAAGTGCTTGTTTCTATTGGTCGGGGCGACAAGATTCGAACTTGCGACCCCTTGCACCCCATGCAAGTGCGCTACCAGGCTGCGCCACGCCCCGACATGGGAATTATAACAGACACCCGTCAGGGCTTTGTGCAGCGGCACTTTGCGTCAGCAATTCTCATTTTAAAACCAGGTTGAAGTACGGAAGGATTTAACTGGGCGATGGAGGGGGTCGTTTACCCGGTGTCCAGCGGCTCGGGATTGGGGCGTTTGATCATGAACTGCATCAGATGATCCCAATCATCGAACGGCAAGTAGTGGATCAATGCGCGCAAATGCTCGAAGAATGTCCGTCGAGACGGGAGCGAGTCGCGAACAGCGCGGTAGGGGGCATCGATCCAGTCAAGTGTCGTGTGAACCAGGAAGGCCAGCAGGATCATGGTCGCAAACAAGTTCGACAGATACTGCTTGCCATGGCCGAAGTTGTGTTCGAAGTGGTAGCCCTTGGTTTTGAGCGTGTTGTTATTCTCGTTCTCGATCTTCCAGCGCGCACGGCCAGCGGCGGCAAGTGCCACGACGTTGTGGTCAGTGATGCGATGGGACGTTGCCCAGGCATTGCGGAACACCACGTCGCCCTCGGCATCCATGGTGACGAGTTCGCACCAATTGACCATCAGGGCATCATCGCTGTTGCGCAGGGGCACCTGATTGACGTAACGGTAGGTATCGGTGAACAGCTTCTTGCCCATTCGACGGGTACGTACCACGGTCGGCACACAGCCGTTTCGGGAGAAGTCAGCAACCCATTCGTACAGAGTTGAGTGAGAGTCTGGCTTGCAGGTAAAGAGGAAGTGGGCATGCTGGCCAAGCACCCGCTCACAATGCGGCTGGTGGCAGTACAGATCGTCGCCCAGATACGTGACGCCCCATGCCGCATAGTGCGCGCCCCACTGGTCAAGCCAGCGACCGGATGCCGCCAACTCGCAGTCTTGCTTGTCATGACCGTCCTGCGGTTGAACAAATTGGGGTGCCAGCGCCACCACATTTTTCTGCTTGGGTGATACCAGCACGGGCGTTACCGCGATATGGCGATTCAAGGTCTTGCCATTCTTTTGTTTGGACTGCGTACAGCAAGGGCAGGAAATCTTCTCCGAAGAAAAGAAGTCCGTCCCATCGAGGGCGATCAGGAAAGTATCGTTGATCGAGCGGAAGTCGTCGAGATAGCCGTCACGGTACAGCTCGTCGCTGATCGTGGCCATGAGCGGGAACAGCGTCTCGGGCGGTACCGGGTCAAGCAGATTACGGATTTGGTTATCACACGGAATCTCATGGACCCCAAACAGCGATGTCGCGTTGTTCTTGCCCTGCTGCTTTTGCATCCTGACCTGGCTATCGAGGAACGACGGGCTTTGGGTGAAGAATATCGAGAACGCAGAAAGCGCCGCATCTTCCATGGCGTAGCGCCGGTTGTTACTCTTGCCTCGCGTGTCGGGCATACCCGAAAAAGCCGCACGGATCCGTTGCATCAGAATCGCGGCGCTCACTGGCGCAGGGGGTGGGCGAACGGCTGGACTGATAGCGGTAACTCATGATCTGCAAAATAGCGATAAACCACGGTAACACTATAACCAACTGTTTACAATCACTATTTTAATGCCTCGGAATAAGCGGCGATTAGCACCCCAATTCTTCAGCTTCTTTGCGGCCATTCACTAACGATCTTTTCTTCCCAGATTGGGTTTTGAATTGAGAATTGCTGACTTTGCGTACCGGGCGCGGGCCGGCGTCAGGCGGCACGGAGGAATTCGATGATTGAAGCGAGTTCCGCGCGTAGCGATGCCTGGCCTTCCCTGCCCGGAGCCTCAGGCGAATCGTGCATCTTGACTGGACCATCTTCAAGGCGGTGGCGTGCTCCGCTGATGGTGAAACCTTCCTGATACAGCAGCTCGCGAATCCGCCGCACCAGCAAGACTTCATGATGCTGATAGTAGCGACGGTTGCCGCGTCGCTTGACGGGGCGCAGTTGCGTAAACTCCTGCTCCCAGTAGCGCAGCACATGCGGCTTGACGCCGCACAACTCGCTCACCTCACCGATTGTGAAGTAGCGCTTGGCGGGAATCGACGGAAGTCCGTCCCGGCTATTGCTTGCCGTCGCCACGCGGGAAAGCCTCGACCGCCGCCTTGAGTTTCTGGCTGGCGTGGAAGGTGACGACACGGCGAGCCGTGATCGGGATTTCCTCACCGGTCTTGGGATTGCGTCCGGGACGCTGCGGCTTTTCGCGCAACTGGAAATTGCCGAAACCGGAGAGCTTGACGCTGTCACCCTGCTCCAGGGCAAGGCGCAGCTCGTCGAAGAAGGCCTCGACCATATCCTTGGCCTCGCGTTTGTTGAGTCCCACCTTTTCGAACAGCAGATCGGCGAGTTCCGCCTTGGTCAGTGTCATATGAGCTCCGGCTGCATTTATCCCCGTCGCGATGCATTGAAATCGCGGCTTGCGACCGCCAGCAAATCCGCCACCGCCATGTCAACTTCCGCATCCTCGAGAGTACGTTGAGTATCTTGCATAACTATCCGAAAGGCAAGGCTCTTTTCGCCGTCGCCCAGCCCCTTGCCCTGATACACGTCGAACAGCGCAACATCGCGCACGATGGCCGGCGCGGCGCCACGCAGTGCCGCCAACAGCGGCGCCAGGGTCTGGCTCTGTGGCACCACCAGTGCAAGGTCGCGGATCACCGCCGGGAAGCGGGAAATCTCGGCATGGTCAAGCAAGGGAGTGGCCAGCAAGGCATCCAGTTCCAGCTCGAAAACCACCGGGGCGGCGCCCAGCTCGTATTTCTGCACCCAGCGCGGATGCAGTTCGCCGATGACTCCCACCGGGCGGCCACCGAGGCTGACGATGGCGCAGCGTCCGGGGTGCAGCGCGGGATGATCAGCCTTGCTGAACTCGACGTGGCGGGGCGCGAACAATGCCTCGACATCGGCCTTGACGTCGTAGAAATCCACCCGGCTGACGGGTGCGCCCCACTGTTCGGGCAGGGTCGGGCCGGCAGCAAGGCCAGCCATACGCAACGGTTGGCCAAATCCTGTAACCGGACCAGAGTGCGGGTCGCGATAAAAGCAACGCCCCAACTCGAAGATGCGCACCCTTTCGGTCTGCCGCTTGCGGTTGGCCGCCAGCGCTCCCACCAGGCCGCCAATCAGCGATGACCTCATCACGCCCATCTGGCTGGCAATCGGATTGGCGAGCACGATGGGTGCGGCATTGGCGCAAAAATCTGCTTCCCATGCAGCTTCGATGAAGCTGAAGGTCACCACTTCATGATAGTCCCGCTCGGAAACCAGGCGGCGCAAAGCCATTGGCGTGCGACTCATCTCGGTGGCGGGCATCATCGACATCCGGGCCAACGGCGGCTGCGACGGAATGTTGTCGTAGCCATAGACGCGGGCGATTTCCTCGATCAGGTCTTCCTCGATTTCGATGTCAAAGCGGAAGGACGGCGGCGTGACATGGAAATCATCATCCTGTGGCTGCACTGCAAGGCCAAGCCCCTTGAGCATGCCTTCAATCCGCTCGGCGGCAAGCTTGATGCCCAGCACCCTCGCCACGCGGGCCGTGCGCAGGCGCACCGGCTTGCGCAGTGGCAGATCGTCGGCAGAGACAGCCTCGACTACCGGTCCGGGCTGGCCACCCGCCACGTCCAGGATCAGTTGCGTCGCACGCTCAATGGCCTTGCGCTGAAGTTCGAAATCGACGCCACGCTCGTAGCGATGCGACGCGTCGGAGCTGAAACCCAGCGCACGGGCCTTGCCGGCTATCGCGGCAGGCGGGAAAAAGGCGCTCTCGAGGAACAGGTCGCCGGTCAACGCATTGATTCCCGAATGCTCGCCACCCATCACGCCAGCCATTGCCAGCGGCTTTGCGTCATCGGCAATCAGTGCCGTGTCCGCGGACGGCGTCACGGTCTGTTCGTTCAGCAGCAGCAGTTGCTCGCCGGGCGCCGGATATCGCACATGGATCGCACCTGAGAGTTCGGCATCGTCGAAGGCGTGGAGCGGCTGACCGAGTTCGAGCATCACGTAGTTGGTGACGTCGACCAGGAAGGAGATCGCACGGATGCCGCTGCGTTCGATGCGCCGCCGCATCCATTCTGGCGTCGCGGCGCGGGCATTGACGCCGCGGATGATGCGGCCGCAGTAGCGTGGGCACGACTGCGGGGCATCGAGCAGCACCTGGCGCGTGTCCGGGACGAGCGCTGCCACAGGCTTGACCTCGGGCGCCAGCAGCGGCGCGCCGGTCAATGCCGAGAGTTCGCGCGCAATGCCGAGCAACGAGAGGCAGTCGGCACGATTTGGCGTCAGTTTGAGGGTGATCAGGTGATCGTCGAGGTCCAGATGGCGGCGGATGTCCTCACCCACCAACGCGTCTGCGACCAGCGGAAGCAGCCCGCCGTGATCGTCGGAAAGACCCAGTTCGCGCGCCGAGCAAAGCATGCCGAAGCTCTCGATGCCACGTACCCTGGCCTGCTTGATCTCGACGCCCTGCAGCCGAGCGCCCACCCGAGCACATGGAACCTTCATGCCGGCGGCGACGTTCGGCGCGCCGCAGACGATCTGCAGCGGACCGGGTTCGCCGACACTGACCGAGCAGAGCTTGAGCTTGTCGGCATCGGGATGTTTCTCGACGCTCAGCACTTCCGCGACGACGACATTCGAAAACTCGGCGGCGGCGGGACGGCGTTCCTCGACTTCAAGGCCGGCCATGGTCAGCACACGGCAGAGTTCGTCGCTCGACAGGGAAGGATTGCAGAGGCTGCGCAGCCAGGACTCGGAGAATTGCATAAGCTATTGGAACTGCGAAAGGAAGCGCAGATCGCTCTCGAAGAACAGGCGCAGGTCGTTGATGCCATAGCGCAACATGGTCAGCCGGTCCGGCCCCATGCCGAAGGCGAACCCGGTGTATTTTTCGGGGTCGAAGCCGCCGCAGCGCAGGACGTTTGGGTGCACCATGCCGCAACCGGCGATCTCCAGCCAGCGGCCTTCCAGCGCTCCGCTCATGAAGGCGACATCGATCTCCGCCGAGGGCTCCGTGAACGGGAAGAAGGACGGGCGGAAGCGGACCTTGAGATCGTCCGACTCGAAGAAGCGCCGCAGGAAATCGGCAACCACGCCCTTGAGGTCGGCAAAGCTCACGTTTTCCCCTATCCAGAGGCCTTCGACCTGGTGGAACATCGGCGAATGCGTGGCATCGGAATCGACGCGATAGACGCGGCCGGGGCAGATCACGCGCAGTTCCGGCATGGTTTCCAGATCTTCGTGAGCCGCCGCATGGGCCAGCATCGCACGGATCTGCACAGGACTGGTGTGCGTGCGCAGCAGCACGTCGTCATGCACCTGGCCATCTTCGCCCAGCAGGTAGAAAGTATCGTGCATCGACCGTGCCGGATGGTTCTCCGGCGTGTTGAGCGCAGTGAAATTGTGCCAGTCGGTTTCGATTTCAGGACCGTCGGCAACCTCGAAACCGATGGAGCGGAACAAAGCTTCGATGCGATCCAGGCTGATCGTCACCGGATGCAGGCTGCCGCGCGGCATGCCGCGCCCCGGCAGCGTGACATCCAGCGCCTCGGTCGCCAGTTGAGCGTCGAGCTGGGCGCTCTTCAAGGCCTCGCGCCGCGTCACCAGCGCCGACTCGATGCGTTCCTTGGCGATGTTGATTGCCGCGCCGGCTGTCTTGCGCTGATCCGCCGGCAGCTTGCCCAAGCCCTTGAGTAGCGCGGTGAGCGAGCCTTCCTTGCCGAGGTAGCGCGCCTTGGCGTCTTCCAGCTTTGCCGACTCGCTGGCTGTGGCGAAGTCGGCGGTCGCGGAAGCTACGATTTGATACAGGTTATCCATTGATCGGCGCAAAATGACAGCAATACAAACCAGTTTCAGTACAGGCCAATGCCAGGCTTTTTCGCCATTGGGAGCAGCGGCCGGAACCAAAGAAGGAGATCCCCAGCAGCCCTTGGCCTCCCGCTCCGGATACAGCGAGGCTCAGGCCGTCAGTTGCGGCTTGGCCTGTGCGGCCGGCGCGGCAAATGCCGGCTTGTCGAAGATGGCGAGATCGGCCAGCACCTTGCGATCAACCTCGATCGATGCCTTCTTCAGGCCGTTCATCAAGGTGCTGTACTTCATGCCCAGTTCGCGGGCTGCCGCATTGATCCGCGCGATCCACAGGACGCGGAATTGCCGTTTGCGTTGACGACGGTCCCTGTAGGCGTATTGCCCGGCCTTCATCACCGCTTCCTTGGCGATGCGATAGACCTTGCTGCGACGTCCGCGATAACCCTTGGCCTGGTCGAGAACCTTCTTGTGGCGCGCGCGCGCCGTTACACCACGTTTTACTCTTGGCATGGGGCTCTCCTCAGGCGTTGGGCAGCATGGCGCGCACGGACTTGACGTCGGAGGCATGCACAGTGTGCACACCGCGCAACTGGCGCTTGCTCTTGGTGGTCTTCTTGGTCAGGATGTGGCGCTTGAATGCAGTAGCGCGCTTGATGCTCCCTGACGCGCGCACAACAAAGCGCTTCTTGGCACCGCTCTTGGTCTTCATCTTCGGCATCGAAGATCTCCCTATGACATGGCTGCCAGGTGTTTCCCGCCTCGGGAATGCTTGGTGACCCGCAACCACTTCTTGTTTCCGCATGCCATGCATGCGGAACAGATTCTGTTACCCGCTCAGTGCGGCTTCTTCTTGGAAGCCGCCAGCACCATGATCAGCTGACGTCCTTCCATTTTCGGCCACTGCTCTACCATCGCCTGCTGCTCGAGATCGACCTTGATTCGTTCCAGCATGCGCATGCCGATTTCCTGGTGCGCCATCTCGCGTCCACGAAAACGCAAGGTGATTTTTGCCTTGTCACCTTCGCTCAGAAACTTGATCACATTGCGCAGCTTGATCTGGTAGTCATTTTCGTCCGTGCCCGGCCGAAACTTCACTTCCTTCACCACCACCTGCTTCTGCTTCAGCTTGGCCTCGTGCTGACGTTTGGCCTCTTGGTACTTGAACTTGCCGATGTCCATGATCTTGCAGACCGGCGGCACGGCAGTTGGAGCAATTTCCACCAGATCCACACCGGCTTCTTCAGCCAGCGCCAGCGCATGACGAATCGAGACTATTCCCAGTTGCTCTCCGTCCTCCCCGACCAAACGTATCTCGGGGGTGGTGATCTCTTCATTGAGACGCTGCGATTTATCCTGAGCGATGGTTCATATCTCCAAAAAATTCAAAAAATCAGACCGCTACGCTTCTGGTGCATTTTTCATGCATCAGACGTTCGATCAAGGCCTGGGGGACATCTGCCCGAGATCCTGATTGCCGCGGGCACGTATAGCGACCAACCCAGCGGCCTTTTCCTTGTCGCCAACGACAACGATGTAAGGCCGCTTCAACAAGCTATGTTCGCGGATTTTATAGTTAATTTTCTCTCCACGCAAATCGCTCTCGACACGCAGACCGGCTTCGCGCAGCATTTTCGCCACATCTTCCGCGTAATCCGTCTGCGCTTCCGAGATATTCGTCACCACCACCTGCACCGGCGCCAGCCAAAGCGGGAAGAGCGCCCGCGTGGTTCTCGACCAGGATGCCGATGAAACGCTCGAGCGATCCGGGGATCGCCCGATGCAGCATCACCGAGTATGGCGGCTGTTGTCCTCGCCCACGAACTCGGCGCCGAGGCGGCCGGGCATGGAGAAATCGACCTGCACCGTGCCGCACTGCCAGGAGCGGCCGATGGCGTCCTTGATGTGGAACTCGATCTTGGGGCCGTAGAAGGCTCCCTCTCCGGGCAGTTCGGTCCATGCGAGGCCCGAGGCGCGCAGGCCGCTGCGCAGCGCCTCCTCGGCCTTGTCCCAGACCTCGTCGGAACCGACGCGACCTTCGGGGCGCAAGGCGATCTTGACCGCAACGTCGGTAAAGCCGAAATCCTCGTAGACTTCCCTCAGCAGTACGTTGAAGGCAATCACCTCCGACGGAATCTGGTCCTCGGTACAAAAAATATGCCCATCGTCCTGGGTAAAGCCGCGCACGCGCATCACGCCGTGCAAGGCGCCCGATGGCTCGTTGCGATGGCAGGAACCAAACTCGCCGTAGCGCAAAGGCAGGTCGCGGTAGGAGCGCACGCCCATGTTGAATATCTGCACATGGCCGGGGCAGTTCATCGGTTTCACGCCGTAGTCACGGTTCTCCGATGTCGTGGTAAACATGTTGTCCTTGAAGTGCGCCAGGTGCCCCGACTTTTCCCACAGACTGATGTCGAGGACCTGCGGGCAGCGCACTTCCTGATAGCCGTTGTCGCGATAGACACGTCGCATATACTGTTCGACCTCCTGCCACACAGTCCAGCCGTGCGGATGCCAGAAAACCATTCCAGGCGCTTCTTCCTGCAGGTGAAAGAGATCGAGCTGTCGGCCGAGCTTGCGGTGATCGCGCTTTTCGGCTTCTTCCAGCATGTGCAGGTAGGCAGCAAGCTCTTCCTTCTTTGCCCAGGCCGTCCCATAGATGCGCTGCAACTGCTCGTTCTTCTGGTCGCCGCGCCAGTAGGCGCCGGCCACTTTCATCAGCTTGAAGATCCTGAGTCTGGCGGTGGACGGCACGTGCGGGCCGCGGCAGAGGTCGATGAAGTCGCCTTCGCGATACAGCGATACTTCCTCGCCCTGCGGAATCGCCGTAATCAACTCCGCCTTGTAGTGCTCGCCGATGGACTTGAAGAACTCCACCGCCTTGTCGCGCGACCAGACTTCGCGCGTGACCGGGAAGTCCTTCTTCGCCAGTTCGGCCATGCGCTTTTCGATGGCCGCCAGGTCTTCCGGCGTGAAAGGTCGCTTGTACGCAAAGTCGTAGTAGAAGCCGTTTTCGATCACCGGGCCAATGGTCACCTGCGCCTCGGGGAACAGATCCTTGACCGCATAGGCCAGCAGGTGCGAAGTCGAATGGCGAATGATGTCAAGGCCATCGGCATCCTTGTCGGTGACGATGGCAACCTCGGCATCACGCTCGATCAGGAAAGACGTATCGACCAGCTTGCCATCGACGCGCCCGGCCAGCGCGGCCTTGGCCAGGCCGGCACCAATCGAGGCGGCGACCTCGGCTACCGTGACCGCATCAGGGTATTCGCGCTTCGATCCATCAGGCAAGGTGATCAACGGCATATTCGCTGGCTCCGGAAAAGCAACAGGGCGCACGGTTCACGCGGGAATCACGGAGTGCGCCCTGCCAATCTGATCCAAAAATTTTATCACAGCGTCCGATTGCCTTGCGGCATCATTTCGCCATCGCCATAGACAAAAGGAAGCCCATTCATGGATATCGACGGATTCATGGAGAACTACAAACGTGCCTGGGAAACCAGCGACGAGAATCTGCTGGCATCGCTGTTCACGCCTGACGGCAGCTATCGCAACACGCCCTTCGCCATGCAGCAGGGGCATGAAGCCATCAAGCAGTACTGGCAACGCACCAAGCTGCAGACCGACATCCGGCTAAGCTATGAGGTGCTCCAGCGTCACGCCAGCGGAGGCATCGCCCACTGGCACACCACCTACCAGGTCACCTCGGAAGACATGTTCAAGATGTGGGCCGCATCGACCGGCACCAACATGCTGGCGCGAAATCCTGGCGACCCGCTGCCGCGCCTGGCACTGGATGGCATAACCATCGTCGAAATCGATGACAATGGACTGTGCCGCGACCTTCGCCTCTGGTGGCACAGCCGGATCGACGACTGAAATCGACAAAACGAGGCGGCCGCAGGAAAAATCCTGGGGCCGCTTCGTGAATTTGGTAGGCGCGAGTGGACTCGAACCACCGACCCCCACCATGTCAAGGTGGTGCTCTAACCAGCTGAGCTACGCGCCTGCTGCTGCGGGCGCAAATTCTACCGGAATCGCGCCTGCGGTCAAACGGTTTTGGCTTCGGCCGCTGTGCTTGACGCCGATGAGACCGGCGTTAGCTTCCACCAAGACTGCGTTTTCTCAGCCCGCCAAGGCAGCCTTGATCTGATCGAGCGTGGACGTGTCGTCGATGGTCGTCAGGTCTCCGGCGTCGCGGCCTTCAGCGAGCGCCTGGATGGAACGGCGCAGCATCTTGCCCGAGCGCGTCTTCGGCAGGCCCGTGACGAAATGAACCCGCTTGGGCCGCGCAATGGCGCCCAGGCTGTTGTCTACCGCTTTCTTGATCTCCGCCTCCAGCGCCGCACGCAGTTCAGGCGTGGCTACCCTCGCCTGATCCTTGACCACGGCAAAAGCCACTGGCTCCTGGCCTTTCAACTGGTCGTTGACGCCCACCACGGCAACTTCTGCAACCGCCGCGTGCCCCTGGATGGCCTCTTCAATCTCGCGCGTGCCGAGTCGATGGCCGGCGACATTGATGACGTCGTCGGTGCGCCCGAGAATGAAGTGGTATCCCTCGTCGTCCTTGATGCCCCAGTCAAATGACGAATACACCAGCGGATCCTTGAACAGGCTGAAGTAGGTCTTGACGAAGCGATCGTCATCGCCCCACACGGTCGACAGGCAGCCGGGCGGCAGCGGCGGCACGATGCCGACAATGCCCTTTTCATTGGCATCGCAGACAGTGCCGTCTTCACGGAAAATCCGCAGGTCATAGCCATACACTGGGAAGCTCGGCGTACCGAACTTGATCTTGGTGTCCCTCGACGCCGCGCACGGTGGCCAGGATCGGCCAACCGGTCTCGGTCTGCCAGTAATTGTCGATCACCGGCAGATTGAGTTCGCCCATGATCCATTCGTGGGTCGGCTGATCCAGCGGCTCGCCGGCGAGGAACAGGTGCTTGAGCGAGGACAGGTCGTACTTGTGCAGCCAACTGTTGTCGCTCTTCTTCAGCACGCGAATCGCGGTGGGCGCCGAGAACATGACGTTCACCTTGTACTTTTCGACGAGCTGCCACCAGATACCCGGATCCGGGCGAATCGGCGTGCCTTCGTACATCACGGTGCACATCCCGGCGATCAACGGGCCATAGATGATGTAGCTGTGGCCGACCACCCAGCCGATGTCCGAAGTCGAGAACATGGTCTCGCCCTCGAAGCCGGTAAAGATATGCTTCATCGACGATGCCAGGGCAACCGCGTAGCCGCCGGTGTCGCGCTGCACGCCCTTCGGCTTGCCGGTGGTGCCCGAGGTGTAGAGGATGTACGAGGGCTCGGAGGATTCCATCCACTCGCAGGGTACCTCGGCGTTCATGTGTTGCGCGCGCAATTCGGCGTAGTCCACGTCCCGCCCGGCAACTTTCGGCCATCCCTTGTCGAGGCCGCGGTCGATCATCAGCACCTTCGCCGGGGGGAATTCGGAGAGTTTGCAGGCCTCATCGAGCAGGTGCTTGTAGGGCACCGCCTTTCCGCCACGCATGCCCGCATCGCTTGATACGATCAGCTTCGGCTTGGCATCGTCAATACGGGTCGCCAGCGAACCGGAGGCGAAGCCGCCAAATACCACCGAGTGGATGGCGCCGATGCGCGCGCAAGCGAGGATGGCAAAGGTCGCCTCGGCGATCATCGGCATGTAGACCAGCACACGGTCACCCTTACCCACGCCCAGCGACTTCATGATCGCCGCCATGCGCATGACTTCCGATTTCAATTCGGCAAACGAGTAAATTTTCTCCTCGTTGGTCTCGGTCGAGACGTAGACCAGCGCACGAGCATTCGGCCGCTTGGCGGCATGGCGATCGACGGCGTTGTAACAGAGGTTGATCTCGCCGCCGGAGAACCACTTGACAAACGGCGGCTTGCTGTAGTCGCGAATCGTCTGCGGCGGCTTATGCCAGTCGACCAGCTTCGCCTCCTCGCTCCAGAACGCTTCGGGTTGCTCGATCGAACGCTTGAAGAACTCTGCATATTTTCCCATGTCAATCCTCGTTGGTTTTAGTTGCGGGCACTACGTTTTGACTCCGATGAAGCTGGTGCTAGCCTCCACTGAAAGTCCGCTACGCTCCGTTTTGTTTCGCGGTTTTTCAGAAAGATGAGCTTGATGATTCCAGCTTCAATGGGCGATCCTGACCACGACGCGACCCTTGGCTCGCCCCGCGATGAAGTCGTCGAATGCCGCCGGCAAATCAGCAAAGGCAATGTCGCGAATCATCGCGCCCGAGAGATGGGCAGGACGCATATCGGTGGCAAGGTGTCGCCAGACTTCCTCGCGCTGCGGCATCGGGCGGTTGACTGAATCGATTCCCAGCAGACTCACGCCGCGCAATATGAACGGCATGACGGTCGTATTAAGACTGAAACCGGCGGCTAGACCGACCGAGGCCAGCGTTCCGCCAATCTGCATGGTGCTGGCCATCCAGGCCAGCACGTCACCGCCCAGGTTATCCACCGCGCCGGCCCAGGTTTCCTTGCCCAGCGGCTTGATCTTGGCATGATCGAGCGACTGGCGCAGCAGAACCTCCTTCGCGCCGAGGCCCTTCAGATAGTCGGTCTCGGCCTCCTTGCCAGTCAGGGCAACGACGTGATAGCCGCGCTTGACCAGGATCTCGATCGCGATACTTCCAACTCCGCCGGTAGCACCCGAAACGATCACTGGTCCCTTGTGCGGCGCCAAACCGTTGTGCTCCATGCGCACCACCGCAATCCCGGCGGTAAAACCCGCGGTACCCAGAGCCATCGCGTCATGCAAGGATAGGCCGGCCGGCAACTTGAGCACCCACTCGGCTGGCAGGCGGGCCATTTCCGCGTAGCCGCCATGATGCGCGACGCCGATATCGTAGCTGGTAGCGAGTACCTCGTCGCCAGGTTTGAAGCGGGAATCCGTGCTGGCCGTTACCCGCCCGGCCAGATCAACGCCGCCGACGCAGGGAAAGCGGCGAATGATGCGCCCCGCCCCGGTCGCGGCCAAGGCGTCCTTGTAGTTGATGCTGGAGTGGGTGACGGCGATGGTGGCTTCGCCACGATCGAGTTGCGACTCGTCCATATCAACGAATTGGCTGACTATCTTGCCTTCTTCCTGATTGATCAGGTAAGCCTTGAAACCCACGCTAGCCTCCTCGAATTCCTGTGCTGTCGGTATCCGACAGTCGTGATCTCTATGGTCTCTTGCGTACTTGAGGGCTCAATTATAGCCAGACAAGACAAAAATGGCATCGCATCGACAAGCACAAAAGGGGTTTACAGGAAGTGCCGGTCAAAGCTATAGTCCGTCCCGATGCGAATAATACCCACACGCTTGACGAAAGCTTTGCTCGTCGCAGCACTGCTTGCTCCCCCCTGCGCCAACGCCGATGAACCCATCGTGGTTCCGCCGCCATTGCAGGTATCCTTCGTTGATCGCGCCACGGCGACGGCGCAGGATGCGATCGATCAGGCCATGGATCTGCTCGGCATCCGCTATCGCCGAGGCGGCACTTCGCCGGAAGCGGGCTTCGACTGTTCCGGATTCGTCAGCCATGTTTTTCGTGAAGGCCTTGGACTGATACTGCCGCGCAGTTCGAAGGAAATGAGCCGGTCAGGTGAAATAATCGGGCAGGAAGATCTGCGCCCTGGCGATCTGGTGTTCTTCAATACAATGCGCAAGGCCTTCTCCCATGTTGGCATCTATCTTGGCGACAATCAGTTTGTCCATGCTCCACGCAGCGGCGGGCGGGTTCGCATCGAGGATCTGCGCGACGGCTACTGGACGAAGCGCTTCAACGGAGCCCGTCGCGTCAAACTAGAGTAGTCATAAACAATGCTCAGGACGCCAGCTGCGGGCTGGCTTTATTTTTACTTGCAATTGAGAATGATTCTTAATACACTACCAATCATTATCAACCCTAATTGGAATTTTCGTCATGAAATCATCCCGCCTACTCCTCACGCTGTTTGCAACCTGCACATTTACCGCTGCAACGGCACAGGAAAAAGTTCTCAACCTGTACTCCGCCCGTCACTACCAGACGGACGAAGCGCTCTACGCCAATTTCACCAAGCAGACCGGGATCAAGATCAATCGTATCGAGGCCAAGGAAGACGAGTTGCTGGAACGAATCCGCAATGAAGGCGCCAACAGCCCAGCCGACATTTTCCTGACAGTGGATGCTGCGCGCCTCGCCAAGGCTGACGAACTCGGCCTGTTCGCGCCGGTGAAGTCGAAACTGCTGGAAGAGCGGATTCCGGCCAATCTTCGTAGCCCGGACTGGTTCGCCTTCTCGACCCGCGCACGCGTGATCATCGCCAACAGGGACCTAGTCAAGACTGAAGACGTGCAGAACTACGAAGACCTGGCCAGCTCCAAACTTAGGGGCAAGGTCTGCTCGCGCTCGGGCAGTCACCCCTACAACATTTCCCTGATGGCCGCGCTGATTGCGCATATCGGCGAAGCCAAGGCCGAGGAATGGGCTCGCGGCGTGGTGGCCAATTTCGCCCGCGCCCCCAAAGGCGGCGACACCGACCAGATCAAGTCTGTCGCTGCCGGCGAATGCGGCGTGGCGGTCTCCAACACCTACTACCTCGCCCGCCTGCTACGTTCCGAAAAGGCCGAAGATCGCCGCCTGATGGAGCGTGTCGCCATTATCTGGCCGAACCAGAAAACCTATGGTACCCACATCAACATCTCCGGCGGCGGCATGCTGAAAGCCGCGCCTAACAAGGAATCCGCCGTCAAGTTCCTCGAATACCTCGCCGGCGACGATGCCCAGCGCTACTTCGCCGACGGCAACAACGAATGGCCGGCCGTCGCCAGCGTACCGGTAAAGAATCTGGCACTGGAAACGATGGGCAACTTCAAGGCGGACAGCCTGCCAGTGGCCACGCTCGCGAAAAATGCCGTCGCCGCCCAACGGAT
Organism: Sulfuritalea sp.; assembly: GCA_016712985.1. GTDB lineage: Bacteria > Pseudomonadota > Gammaproteobacteria > Burkholderiales > Rhodocyclaceae > Sulfuritalea. The sequence continues at coordinate 18,374 of JADJQA010000036.1, forward strand.
CTACGACCGTGCCGGATGGAAATAGACGTCCGCACGACATGGTTCGCCGGTCTGCAACAAACGATTCCCGGTCCTGTATTTCGCGCCCTGACGATTACCTCTATAGTCGGGGCTTCGCCAACATAAAATGGAGATCAGCATGTCCAAGCCGGAAATCGCCGCAAAATCACCATTCGCCATCGACGTCGAGGCAGGTAAGGAATACTACTGGTGCGCCTGCGGCAAGAGCAAGTCGCAGCCATTTTGTGACGGTAGCCACAAGGGCTCTGAATTCACCCCGCTCAAGCACACCGCGGGGGACAGCAAGACCGTGTATTTCTGCGGCTGCAAACACAGTGGCAATGGGGCGCTGTGCGACGGTACGCATAAGTCGCTCTAATACGACCAGACTTCGCTGCCCATCCCCGATCGGCTTCGCCGCGCCGACCGGATAACGCACGCAGTCTCCGCCAGCGATGGCCCAAGACTGCCCGACCGCTCGGGCGACTCGCAGGCTGGCAATTCCGCGCGGATGAATCCGCCGACCTTCCGTTTGCCCGTCTTGCAGTAACATTGTCATCGATGCGACTTTAGCGGGGCCCGGTGTGGCTGAACCATTCGTCACCGATATTTCTTCACGAATCCTTGACGGAAGTCCGGTTCCAGCCTTCGTCATTGACGCCAGTCACAGCACAACCCATTGGAATGATGCCTTGGCGAGGATGTCAGGCATCCCTGCCACGGAGGTACTCGGGACTCACGATCACTGGCGCGCTTTCTATGTCGCGCACCGACCGACGCTGGCCGACATTGTTGTCGACGGCGCTCCGCTCGACCTGCTCGAGAAGTTCTATCGGGGAAAATACCGAGCGGCCGCTCACTGTCCGGACGCTTGGGAGTCCGAAGATTTCTTCCCGACCTTCGGGGCGGCCGGATCCTGGCTCAGCTTCAGCGCGGCCCCGATTCGCGACGCTGACGGCATAGTCATCGGCTGTATCGAGACCCTGCAGGACATCACTGAACGCAAGGTGGCCGAAAACGCTCGCCGCGAGTCGGAACGCCGCCTGATCGACATTGTGGCCGGAAGTCCGGTCGCCACCTTCGTCCTCGATGCGGATTGCAGGGTCACGCACTGGAATCGCGCTTGCGAGACCCTCACAGACACTGCCGCGCAGGAGGTGCTGGGGAGCACTGAGGCCTGGCGCGCCTTTTATCCCTACGACACGCGTCGCGTGGTGCTGGCGGAAATGATCGTTCGCCGGACTGCGCCGGAAGACCTGGCCGACTACTATGGAGGGCGCGCAAAACCTTCTGTCCTGGTGGCCGGCGCGTTTGAAGCCGTGGATTTCTTTCCCGCCTTTGGCGCCAGCGGGACGTGGCTGCGTTTCATGGCCGCGCCCTTGCGCAACCTGCGTGGCGAGGTGATCGGCGCCGTCGAGACCCTGATTGACCTGGGCGGGCCCGAACCGTCCCGATAACACGACAGTCCTTCCAAGGGAAAGCACGAGACATGGCACTGGACAGAACGCCGCTCCATCCTTTTATGGCACCCGCCGGAATCGCCCTGTTTGGAGCCAGCCAGACGATCGGCACCCTCGGCTACGGATTGGCAAGGAACCTCGTTCGCGGCGACTATGCCGGGCGGTCTTACCCATCAACCCGAAACATTCGGAGGTCGACGGACTACCGTGCCTGCTGCCTTCGCTCGACGCCGTCGACGCACCGCTCAGTCTTGCACTGATCGCCACCCCGGCGGACAACATCGCCGCGGTCCTTGAAGCTTGCGGACAACGCCGCATCGAATCGGCGATCATCTATTCGGCAGGGTTTCGCGACGCGGACCCAAATGGCAGCGACAACTTCCGGCGCATGCAGGAGGCTGCCAAGCGCGCAAACATTCGCGTTCTGGGCCCCAAGGCGCTGGGCTACGTTCTGCCGCACAAGGGACTCAACACAACCCCGATTGCCAAGACCGTCCCGGTTGGAAATCTGGCCTTCATCTCTCAATCCAGCGCAATCTGTTCCGGAATTCTCGACTGGAGCCCGAACAACGAATTCGGATATTCCGCGATTTTCTGTCCGGGCGAGGGTAGCGATCTCGAAATCCCGGAGATCCTCGATTATCTGGCTGCCGACCCGCACACCGAAAGCATTCTGCTCTATCTCGAAGGCCTTCACGATGCACGCCGCTTTCTCAGTGCGGCGCGAGCGGCCGCCAGTGTCAAGCCGGTGATTGCCGTGAAGGCCGGAAACTACTCGATGTCGGCGCGCATTGCGGAATCGCACAGCAAGACACGTGTCGACAGGGATGATGCCTTTGACGCGGCCCTGCGGCGTGCCGGCGTGCTGCGCGTCAGGACGATCGGCGACATGTTCTCGGCGGCGCGCGCGCTGACCACGCCGCGCATGCCCAAGGGGAATCGCCTTGCGATCATGTCAAATGGCGGAGGCCCCGCCGTCATGGCGGCGGACACGGCCGCCGAGCTTGGCATTGAACTAGGGGAATTGACGCCGCATACCAGGGAGCTGTTGAACGAGCGACTGCCGCCCGCGTGGTCTGGTGGCAATCCGGTTGACGTGCTCTTCGACGGCAGTCCGGAGCGTTTCGTCGCTGCGCTGACGACCTGCATCGACGACCCGGATGTCGACGCCGTTCTCGCCATACTTTCGCCCAATACCCTTGTCGCCCCCTCGGAACTGGCACGTTCCGTCACGACGATCACGCGGCAGATGACCAAGCCCCTGCTGACTTGCTGGATGGGAGAATCCGAGGCACGCGAGGGACGGGCCATATTTGCCCAGGCCCGCATCCCCACTTTCCGCACGCCCGAGAACGCCGTTGTCGCCTTCGCCTTCATGGTGAACTGGGTACGCAACCAGAAACTGCTGAAGGAGACGCCACCGGCATTGACTTCTTATCAGGAACCGCTCACTCAAGTCGCGTCCTCAATCGTGGCGGGCGGTGGCCGAAAACCGTCAGATCCTGAGTCTGCCCGAAGCCAAGTCGGTACTGGCGGCATTCCATGTTCCGGTATCTCCGACCTACGTCGCGAGCAGCCCGAGTGAAGCGCTGAGTTTGGCCAATCAACTCGGCTATCCGGTGGCAATGAAGGTGTCCATGCAAGGACGAGGACAAAAAACGCTGCTCTCCGGTGAGCGCCTTTACCCGACATCCCCCGGAGAAGTTGAAGCCGCCTTTCACAACTTGACCAGAGCCAGTGGCGACATCGAAGTCTATCTCGAGCCCTACATCGACAAGCCGACGGGGCGCGAGTTGCGCATTTCAATCCGGCCGGATCGCGTCTTCGGACCCGTGATAGCGCTGTCCGAAGGCGGCATTGCGCCCGACATCTACGATGCCTGCTCGATCGCCCTGCCGCCGCTGAATCCGCGCCTGGTCGGAGAAATGCTTGGAGTTCCCCATGTGGCGCGGCTGCTGGGACCCTTGCGTCAGATGCCCGCCGTGGCCAGGGAACCGCTGCACGACATCCTGCTGCGGGTTTCCGAACTTGCCAGCGAACTTCCCTGCCTGCGCGCGCTCGACATCAGTTCCTTGCTGGCAGACGAACACGGCGCCATCGTGACCGATGTTCGCATGGACATCCGGCCGCTCCCGGCGGTACGCGATCGCTACGGGCATATGGCGATCTACCCGTATCCCGCGCAGTTTGGCGGCGACTGGACCCTGAAGAACGGAACGATCTGTACCATCCGGCCGATTCGCCCGGAGGATGCAGATGCACTTCAGGCGTTCGTCCGCGGGCTCTCGCCGCGCACGAAATACTACAGGTACTTCAGTGCGGTATCGGAGTTGACGCAGAAGCTGCTGGCACGCTATACCCAGATCGACTACGGCCGCGAGCTGACTCTCGTGGCAACAGTCCGGCGCGGCGGTCATGCGCGCATGCTTGGCGAGGCCAATTACACGGCACTTCCTGACGGCAAGACCTGCGAATTCGCCATCATGATTGCGGACGAAACCGCCGGCCAGGGGCTTGGCTCGCGCCTGATGCGCTGCCTGATGGATGCCGCCCGCCAGCAGGGACACACCGAGATTCGCGGTCAGGTACTGCGAGACAACGAGCCAATGCTTTCACTGATGGATGCGCTGGACTTCATCGTCAGACTGACCGATGAAGCCGACGGCGCAGTGGAAGTTTCGCGCAGCCTCTGAGCGGTTGCGCCGCGCTGAATGCCGCGTGGCCCTCAACAGGCCGAGGTTTCGCTGCGGCCGGCGGCGATCTGCCGGGCCAGCAGGATGATCGGCAGCAAGCCGACCGCGACGATGGCCAGCGCGACGCTTGAAGCCTCTGCCAGGCGTTCGTCAGCGGCCAGGGTGTAGGTTTGCGTCGCCAGCGTATCGAAGTTAAAGGGGCGCATGACCAGGGTTGCCGGCAGTTCCTTCATCACATCAACAAACACTAACAGTGCGGCGGTGAGCAGGCTGCCGCGCAGCAGGGGCAGATGCACGCGGCGCAAAGTCTCGCCGGGGCCGCTGCCGAGGCTGCGCGCAGCAGCTTCCATGCTGGGAGTGATGCGAACCAGGCCTGCCTCGACGGTTTGCAGCGCAATCGCCAGGAAACGGGCCAGATAGGCGTAGACCAGCGCGGCGATGCCGCCAGTAAGAATGAGGCCAGGATTGACTCCTGTCATCTGTGTCCACAGACCCGCCAGCAGATGATCGAGCCGGGTCACCGGAATCAGCACCCCCACCGCGATCACCGAGCCCGGCACGGCGTAGCCCAGGCCAACGATCCGGCTGGCCAATCGCGGCAGCCAGCGCCCGTCGCGCGCGGCAAAACCCAGCAACAGGGCCAGCAGCCCCGCCAGCGTGGCGGCCAGCGTCGCCAGGGCCAGGCTGTTCCTTGCCAGCAGCAGAAAACGTCCGGCAAAGCCGCTGCCTTCTTCGCCGACATCCCCCGCGACCAGGCGCAGCAGCAGGATCGCCGGTAGCAGAAAGCCGATGATGACGGGAACTGCGCAGCCGCACTGTGCCAGCAGCGCACGCCAACCGCCGAGCACCTGCCGCGTGGCGCGACGACGCCCGCTGCTGTCGTGATAGCGGGCACGGCCGCGACTCATGCGCTCCAGGACTAGCAGCAAGGCGATGAAACCAAGTAGCGCCCCGGCAAGCTGCGCGGCGGCAACCCGGTCGCCCAGGGAGAACCATGCGCGGTAGATGCCGGTGGTGAAGGTCTGCACCGCAAAGTAGGCCACGGTGCCATAATCGGCCAACGTCTCCATCAATGCCAGCGCCATGCCTGCGGCGATGGCCGGCCGCGCCAGCGGGATCGAGACGCGCCAGAAGCCCTGCCAGGGGTTGAGGCCAAGCGCGCGCGCCGCTTCGATCATGCCGCCTGCGCGTTCGAGAAAGGCGGTGCGCACCAGCAAATAGACATACGGATACAGCACGCAGGAAAACAGCACGATTGCGCCGGTAAGCGAACGCACGTCCGGGAACCAGTAGTCGCCCTTGTGCCAATCGAAAATCTCGCGCAGGCCGCTTTGCACCGGGCCGACGAACTGCAGGAAATCGGTGTAGGTGTAGGCCAGCACATAGGCCGGCATCGCCATGGGCAGCAGCAACGCCCACTCTGCAATGCGTCGTCCGGGAAAATCATTCAGGGCCACCAGCCAGGCCGCGCCCGTCCCGATGGCGGCGACGCCGATACCAACGCCCAGGCAGAGCCAGATGGAGTTAGCCACATACTCGGGCAGGACGGTCGCCAGCAGATGAGCCCAGGTTTCTCCAGTGCCACCCGCAAAAGATTCGCACCGACTGCGAGTACTGGCAACGCGACCAGAACAGCGAGCACGAAGGAGAAGGCAGCGAGAGGTGAGGAGTTCAAGGGCCGGCACCGGATAAACTTGGGGCGAGACGATTATAATTGAGACTCATTCTCTGCCATCCGCCATCTCGTCCCGGTAGCGATCATGCCCTTGCTCGAAGTCGACCGTGTCAGCCATGCCTATGGCAAGCAGGCCGTGGTGCGTGAATTGTCCTTCGACCTGGGGCAGGGGGAAATTGCCTGCCTGCTGGGAGCCTCCGGCTGCGGCAAGACCACCATGTTGCGGCTGATTGCGGGCTTTGAAGCACCCTCGACGGGCCGCATCCGCCTGAATGGCGCAACGATTGCCGACGAAAAAACGCAGGTGCGTGCGGAAGCGCGGCGCATCGGCATGGTTTTTCAGGATTACGCGCTGTTCCCCATCTGTCGATTGCCGACAACATTGGCTTCGGCCTGCGTGAAGAGTCGGCGCCGGCGCGACGCCAGCGTGTCGGCGAAATGCTGGACCTTATCGGTCTGACAAAGCACGGCGAGCGCTATCCGCACGAACTTTCCGGTGGCCAGCAGCAACGCGTGGCGCTGGCCCGCGCCCTCGCGCCGCAACCGCACCTGCTGCTGCTGGACGAGCCTTTTTCCAATCTTGACGTCGAACTGCGCGAGCGTCTTTCGCTGGAAGTTCGCGATATTCTCAAGCGCGCCGGGATGGCCGCCATCATAGTCACCCACGACCAGAACGAGGCTTTTGCCGTCGCCGACTCGGTAGGCATCATGCGCGAAGGCCACATCGAGCAGTGGGACACGCCCTACAACCTGTATCACCGTCCCGCCACGCGCCACGTTGCCGACTTCATCGGTCAGGGAGTCTTCCTGCCCGGCGCGGTGCTGTCGCGGCAGGTCGTCGAGGTGGAACTGGGACGCCTCGATTCCGACGTGCCGATGGTGCGGCGCCAGTTGCGCCGAATGCCGGCGCGGCTGCCGGCTGGATGTGCTGTTGCGCCCCGACGACGTGATTCACGACGACGCCAGTGAAGTCAAGGCCGAGGTCATCGCCAAGGCCTTTCGCGGCGCGGAGTTTCTCTACACGCTGCGTCTGAGGTCAGGCGCGCAGGTGCTGTCCCTGGTGCCCTCCCACCATAACCACGCCATCGGCGAGATGATCGGCATCCGGCTGGTGGTCGACCACGTCGTCACTTTCGCGCAGGCCTGATGGTCCCCTGGTTGCCTGAGGACGCGGCATTTCCCCGGCTTGAAACGGCCCTGACTGAACCCAACGGCCTGCTCGCCGCCGGCGGCGATTTGAGCCCGCGGCGCATGATCGCCGCGTATCGGCGCGGGATTTTTCCCTGGTACTCGGCGGGTGAGCCGATCTTGTGGTGGAGCCCCGATCCACGCATGGTACTGTTTCCCGAAACCTTGAGGATTTCCCGCTCGCTGGCGAAGACACTGCGCAATTCCAGATACGAGGTACGCCTCGATAGCGTTTTCAACGACGTTGTGCGGGCCTGCGCCGGCAAGCCGCGAGTTGGGCAGTCCGGCACATGGATTACCCCGGAGATGCAGGCTGCCTATTGCGAGCTGCACCTGCTGGGCTACGCGCACAGCGTGGAGACCTGGATCGAAGACAAACTCGCCGGCGGCCTCTACGGCGTTGCGATAGGCCGAGCCTTCTACGGTGAATCGATGTTCAGCGATGCACGGGACGCGTCAAAAATTGCGCTCGCCCATCTTTGCGCCCACCTCAAGCGGCGCGGATTCGGCATAATCGACTGCCAGATGGAAACCACTCACCTCGCCTCTCTGGGCGCCCGCACGATTCCCCGCCGCGACTTTGCCGCGCGGCTGGATGATTTGTGCCCGTGGGGTGATGCGCCACGGCGCTGGGTGGAAACCGCCATTGGCGATCATTTCAGACGACAGCCATGACCCACCTTCGCGATCTGCCGCCCTTTCCGCTGTTGCAGTTCTATGCCACGGCGCCCTATGGCTGCTCCTACCTTCCAGGGCGCGTCGCGCGTTCCCAGGTCGCCGCGCCCACTCACCTGATTGACAGCGCCACCTACAGCGAACTGGTGCGCGCCGGGTTTCGCCGCAGTGGCGTCTTCACCTATCGTCCCTATTGCGATGCCTGCCGCGAATGCCAGCCGGTGCGGCTTGATGTGGCGCAGTTCGAGCCCGGCCGCAGTCAGCGCCGCGCCCTGCGTCAGCACGCCGCGCTGACGGCGCGCGAATGCAGCCTGAGCTTTCGCGAGGAGCACTACCGCCTTTACCAGCACTATCAGGCGGCGCGTCATTCCGGCGGAGGCATGGATCAGGACAGCCGCGACCAGTACGCCCACTTCCTGTTGCAGACCCACGTCGACAGCCGGCTGATCGAATTCCGCGAGAACGAGGTATTGCGTATCGTCAGCATCATTGACGTGCTGGCGGACGGCCTCTCGTCGGTCTACACCTTTTACGACCCGGACATGCCGCGTGCCAGCTACGGCAGCTTTGCCATCCTCTGGCAAATCGCCCAGTGCCAGCACGCGAGGCTGCCCTGGCTCTATCTCGGCTACTGGATTCGCGACAGCCGCAAGATGGCCTACAAGGCCAAGTTTCGTCCGCTCGAAGCCCTGCGCCACGGCGTGTGGCAGCCCGTCGCGGAATAGGCCCGGATCAGGAGTTATGCCTCCGGCAGAGCAGGGGGCGGTATCCCCTGCGGACGGCGCCGGTGACACGGCTACGTGACCGACGTCAACGTGCAGTCGCCGTCTCCCGCCGCCGATAGCCGCGCCACGCCGGCCATATCGCCACACCAAGCACCAGCACGAGCACCAGCAAGGGCCACACCACGGGACGATTCCACTCGGCGCGGCGCTGCTCGCGCAAGGCGGTATCGACGCGTTGATACTTGAGCGTGTTGTGGCCGACCTTGCTAGGTTTTCTGTTGATCAGCCACGCATGGCGCAAAGTGTAGTCCTTGGGATGAAAGCCCCAGATCCAGGGAGCATCCTTGCGCAGCAAGTCGGTCATCCGATCGATCAGTTCCTGACGTTCCGCCCCATTTTCCATGGCCTTGATGCGCTCGAAAAGCTGGTCATATTGCGGGTTCTCGTAGTTCGCCGCGTTCTCCCCCTGATGCTTTACCTTGCCCTGCTTGCCATGGAGAAGAAACAGGAAGTTCTCGGGATCGGGATAGTCGGCGTTCCAGCCGAAGTAGAAGAGCTGCACCGCACCCTTGCGCACCTTCTCCTGAAAGCGGTTGTAGTCGGTGCTGCGCACCACCAGTTGCGTGTCGATCCTGGCGAACTGCTTGTTCAGCCAGTCGATGCGCGCCTTGGCGCCGACACCGGTGGCCGTGGTGTCGAGGTTGATCACCAGAGGCTCACCCGTCCTCGCGTCGCGGCCGTTGGGCCATCCGGACTCGGCCAGCAGACGCTTGGCTTCGACGATCGACTTGCGTCGTGGCTGGCCGTCCACCCAGTCGTACACCTGTCGATTGATCCCCGCCAGGCCCTCGCGATGGCCGAAAATGCCGGGCGGGATCGGCCCCTGCGCCGGAACGCCACGACCATTCTGGAAGATCGAAATGAATTCTTCCTGATCGATGGCGATGGAAATCGCCTGGCGCAGCTTGCGCGCACGTTCCGCAGTCTCGGGATCCGCGCCGCCGACCAGTGGATCCAGCCAGTTGAAACCCATGTACATGCTCGAAGTAGCCACCGAGGTGGTCAGCACGATGCCCTGGGCGCGCATGTCGTCGGACAGCGTGATCTCGCCCGCAGTCACCTGCACGGCCTGGTCGAAGGCATCCGAGGAGATTCCGGACGCATCGTAGTAGCCCTGCAGGAACTTGTTCCAGTAAGGGATCTGCTCCTTTTCGCGGGTGAATACCACCTTGTCGATGAAGGGCAGCGCCTGGCCGCAATCCTTGATCAGGCCTTCCTTGGCATCTTCCGGTTCGCCTTCGCAAGGGTAGCTCTCGTGGCGAAAATTCGGATTCCTCTCCAGCACCATCCGCGCATTGGGATTGTTCTCGGTCAGCATGTAGGGGCCGGTGCCGATCGGATACCAGTCGAGCGTCAGGTTCTTTTCCGCCATTCCCGGCTGGCTGTGGAACTTGTCCGCTTCCCAGGGCATCGGGGCAAAGAAGGGCATCGCCAGCCAGTAGAGGAACTGCGGGTACTTGCCCTTGACCCGTATCCGGTAACGATAGCGGTCGATGACCTCCGCGCCCTCGAGACGGTGCTCGCGCAAGTCGATCCACGGCTTGTCTTTCTCCGCCTTCAGGCGCACGGCGAAATCATCCAGGCCGATTACGTAGTCGGCCATCAAACCGAAGATCGGCGAATGCAACCGCGGATGCGCAAGGCGTTTCAGCCCATACACGTAGTCCTCGGCGGTCAGTTCACGTGTGTCGCGCTGCGTGAACTCGCCCAGGGTGCTGATCCCGGCCAGTTGCCCGGCCGACAGCGAGTGATACAGGAAGTCGCCCGTCGTCGTGCGGGCGAAGGCCGGATGCGGCTGATAGCGGATGCCGGGCTTGAGCGTGATCACGTAGTCGGTGAAGGCGATGCTTGCGACGTCAGCGTTGTCCGGCAGCGAGCGACCCGTTGCATCCAGATAATGCGGCAGAGGCACCGCCTCGACGGTCGCGGCGACCAGTATGTAAGGGCGCTTGAGATAGTGATACTGCAACGGCGGTTCATAGATCTGCGCGGTAAAGGTGATCTCATCCTCGCTGTAAGACTGCACCGGATCGAGATGCTTGGGCCGCTCGGTGAAGGCGCTGTAGAGGATGTTCCGGCCGCGATCCGCCGCGGGATAGGGATCGTTCCAGGCACTGCCGCAGGCGGTCAGCAACAGGAGAAAAAAGCAGGGGAACAGGCTGCGCATGACGGCGAGTTTAGCCGATCCGCTATAATTCGCCGCTGGATCCGACCAAGGAAAAGCGATGGGATTTCTCGCGGGCAAACGCATTCTGATCACCGGGCTGATCTCCAACCGCTCAATCGCTTACGGCATCGCCAAAGCCTGCCACCGCGAAGGCGCCGAGCTTGCATTTACCTACCAGAACGAACGCTTCCGCGATCGCATCGCCAAGTACGCCGGCGAATTCGGCTCTGCGGCGGTGTTCCCCTGCGATGTCGCCGAAGACGCGGAAATCGACGCTGTCTTCGTTGAGCTAGGAAAGCACTGGGATGGGCTGGATGGCTTGGTGCATTCCATCGCCTTTGCCCCCAATGAAGCGATTGAAGGCGATTTCCTGGACGGCATCTCGCGCGAGTCATTCCGCATTGCGCACGATGTGTCCTCCTATAGCTACCCGGCCCTGGCGAAAGCCGCCCGCCCCTTGCTGCAGAAGGGCAACAACCCGTCGCTGCTGGCGCTGACCTATCTCGGCGCGGTACGCACCATGCCGAACTACAACACCATGGGGCTGGCCAAGGCCAGCCTCGAAGCGGCGACGCGCTATCTGGCCTTCTGCCTCGGCCCGCAAGGCATCCGCGCCAATGCGCTGTCTGCCGGCCCGATCAAGACGCTGGCCGCTTCGGGCATCGGCAACTTCGGCAAACTGCTGGCCTACAACGCCCATCACGCCCCGCTGCGGCGCAATGTAAGCATCGACGAAGTCGGCAATGCCGCCGCCTTCCTGCTGTCGGACCTGGCCAGCGGCATCACCGGCGAAATCCTTTACGTCGATGGCGGCACGCACACCACCGCCATGGGCAATGCCGAGCCGCTGCCCGGCTAGTCCGCACCTGTCGCCGCCCCAAAGACAAAGCCCCGCATCGCGGGGCTTTATCTTTCCTGATTGGCAAGGAGCCTCAGCCCGTCATTCCGGGGCCGCGAAGCGGAACCCGGAATCCACGGGATCTTCAGACACGTTCCCTGGATTCCGGGTTCTGCCCTGGCGGGCAGCCCCGGAATGACGAGCTAATCGACAAATTGTTCGCTGGCGGGCGATCATTGCTGGTCAGTTTGTCTTTTGGGGCGTGCAGCGGCTTAGCGCTCCTTGCTCTCCAGCACGGCCTTGTTGATCTGCACAGGATATTTTTCCTTCAAGGTCGCCATCCAGGCCAGGAACTCTTCCTCCGCGATGAACCGAGCATATTGCTGGACCAGTGCACCACCGCGCGGATCATCCTTGGCGGCCACGCCAGGCTTGACTGCGCTGATGCGCAACAGCGCGTAGCCGTCTCCGGGAAGAGCGACACCCGCGTACGCCGGCAGTCTTGCGGTATCCGCCTTGAACACCGCGCGCAGTTCATCCAGCGACAGCTTCGGTGCCGCGGTGCGGCTCACGCTTCGCGCGGGCGACCAGGCAAGGTCGAGCGCTTCGCCTTTTGCCAACCGAGCAAGCTTTTCCTCGCCGTCCTTGATCGCCAGCTTGATCGCTTCGTCGCGAATCAAGTGCCGCTCGATGTCGACCTTGACCAACTCCAGGGGCTGCAGCGCTGCCGGCTTGTGTTCGAGAACTCGCGCCGACACCAGGGTGCCCGCCGCAACCTCGACCGCCTCGGTATTGCGCTTGTTCTTCATGGCATCGTCGCTGAACAAGGCGGCAGCCAACTTGGGGTTGTCGAAAGGCGGTGGCAGCTTGCCGCCCTTAGCCAGCCACTGCGTCTGGCGCTGTTCCAGCTTCCACTTCTCCGCAGCCGGCTTCAGGCTGTCTGCCTGTTCATAAACCATGTTGCCAAAGGCTTCCGCCGCTTCCGCATACTTCTTGGTTCCGGTCTCGCGCTTGAGGTCGGCAATGATCTCCGCCTTGGCGTCTTCGAAGGGTTTGACACGCTCGGCACGCACACCGGTCAGGCGAATGATGTGAAAGCCAAACTCGGAGCGCACGACATCCGATATCTGCCCTTCCTTCAAGGCAAAGGCAGCGTCCTCGAACACCTTGACCATCCCGCCGCGGCCAAACCAGTCCAGGTCACTATCCTTCTTGGCTGACATGAGATCCTGGGAGCTCTGTCGAGCAAGCTTGGCAAAGTCGCCGGGAGCCTTCCTTGCCTGGACCGGAAGCTCGTCAGCCTTGGCCTTTGCCGCTTGGACCTCAGCCTCCGGCGCATCCTTGGCCACCAAGATGAGGATATGACTGGCGCGACGGGTTTCGCCAACCTTGAAACGATCGACATGCGACTGATAGTACGCCTTCGCCTCCTCGTCACCGATGGCCGCCTGGGCCGTCAGCGCATCCCGGCTCAACACCAGGAACTCGGCACGCACCTGCTCCGGCAACTCGAACTGCCTGCGGTTGGTCTCGTAGAACTTCTGCACCGCATCGGCGGCAAGCGTCACCTGGCCTGCGTAGGCCTCCGGGCGTAGCCGCACCTCGCCGATCTGGCGCTGCTCCGTCTGTGTTGCCAGCCAGCGATTGGCGGCAACCTGACCGGTTATTCCAGCTTCGGTAACCGGCAGCGTCAGTTGCTGCATGGCGATATCCTGGCGCAGACGTGCCTCGAACATCTCCTTGCTCATGCCCTGCGCCGCGACCACCGCCTCGTAGCGCTCCCTGGAAAACTTGCCGTTCTCCTGAAACGAGGGAACTCCGGCGATGACCTGGACCAGTTGCTCATTGCCCACGACCAGCCGGATCTTCTGTGCCTGCTCCGCCAGCAGGCGTTGGGTAACCAGCGAATCCAGCACGGCGCGACGCATCTGCACCGATTCGAACAAGGCCTGATCGACGCTTCCGCCCAGTTGGGCGCGCATCCTGTCCTGCCGTTCGCGCAGTGCCGATTCAAATTCCTGCTGGCTGATCTTGCTGCCTCCCACGGTGGCAACGCCGGTACCGACATCGGCATTTCGCACATACGATTCCACGCCCCAGAAAGCAAACGGGAGCGTGATCAGCGCGAGGAAGACCTGGGTGATTCTCTTGTTGTTGCGAACGATATCGAGCATGCGATGAAAACCCTAGATGCGACAAAGGCGAACTGCTGTTCGCCTTTGTCCTGTGGTCGGTGATTGCGGAATCGAAACGCCAGCCCGACGTTCGATCAGCAAATCTTACACCATACTGGTTACGGGCACGGAGCCCGGTCACTCGCGGTTCGGTGGGCACTGCAGCCGGATCGTTGCGGCAACCGCTATTTCAGCATCCACTCGTCGCCACACTTGCGGCATTGGACGCGTAGCCAGACGCCACCGCCGTGGTTTTCCAGCGCGGGGTCTCCACCATCCGGCAAGGGGGCCGGCCCCGAGGACTGTACCTTGAACTTGCCGTAGCTTGAGCAGCCTGGGCAGATTGCCTGCTCGCCGAGGCGCTCGGCGATTTCAAGCAACAGTCGGTAGCGCTTCCAACTGTACAAGGTGACCGCCAGGCCACCGAGGAGCAACAGCGCCCCCGACATCCGCGAAGCGCCCCCCGCGCCCGCTACCTCGATTCCGCTGACCAGGGTAATGAGACCGAGAAACCAGCTCACCAACCAGGCATGACACTCGATGAGTTGCCGCTCATACCAGCGCCGAAAACCATCTGTCCGAATGCGATCGAGCGAAGCCACCACGCCTCCTGCCACCAAACTCGGATCAGCTTAGGCCCGCTGCGGCGCGGATGCAACCGAATTTCATGCAAAGGCATGACGGGGACTATTTCGACACCGTCGAAGCTGGCGACACGGTTCGCGTCTTCCGCAACGGCAAGCCCATCGCCGAAATCGTGCCTATCAGGGCCTCAAGGCCCGCGCGACGACCGACCTGAAGGATGTCGACGTCTGCCAGATGGCGCCGGGAGTGGTAGCGTCAGCCATCTCGTTGCCGGAGGCGCATCCGTTGCGCGCGATGGATGCCCTGCATCTGGCCTGCGCGCTTGCCGTCGAGCCGGACCTGTTTGTTTCGGCCAACCGGCGACAGCTCGCCGCGGCGAGAGGCGCGGGGCTCAAGCTCGCCGACGTCAGCGCTTGATCGCATCAGGGCAATGCGGGACCGAGACCGACGCCGCCACCCCGCATGCTCGACATCCTCTACCGCGACGACTTCCTCGTCGCCATCCACAAGCCCGCCGGCCTGCTGGTCCATCGCAGCGACATCGACCGCCACGAAACGCGCTTCGCCGCGCAACTGTTGCGCGACCAGATCGGGCGGCGCGTGCATCCGCTGCACCGGCTCGACAAGGGCACCTCCGGCGTGCTGCTGTTCGCCCTCGACGCCGCCAGCGCACACGAGGTCGGCGCGCAGTTCCAGTGCAATGAAGTGGAGAAGCGCTACCTCGCCGTGGTGCGCGGCTGGCCGCCGGAAGCCGACGTCATCGGCCATGCGCTGTCGCGCCAGTTCGACGACTATGGCCGCAAGCCCGCCCGAGAAAGCAATACCGAAGCCCTGCCCGCCGTCACCGAATACCGGCGCTTGGCCACCGCCGAACTGCCCGTGGCCGTCGACCGCTACCCGACCTCGCGCTATGCGCTGGTAAGCCTGACCCCGAAGTCCGGCCGGCAGCACCAGTTGCGCCGCCACATGAAGCACATCGCGCACCCCATCATCGGCGACGCCACCTGGGGCAAGGGAATCCACAACCGATTCTTCCAGCAGCGCTTCGGCTGCGGACGCTTGCTGCTGGCGTGTACCGCGATCGAACTGCGGCATCCGCAGGACGGGCGGGTGCTGGCGATTGCGGCGTCGCTGGAAAAGAGCTATGCGGAAGTATTGCGTGCGCTGGGCTGGGACGGGATTCGCTGCTGAACGCAAGGATCGGCGCTGGTGGGGCGGCGAAAATGAATACACCGACGAGTTCGGAGCATGGTGGGCCAGCCTCGGCGAAGACGAGCAAGAGTCAGTCGCCGACCGGTTGTATGACGAGAGGGCACCGAAGCACACGAGCAGGCTGTCGGAAAGTTCCGGCTTTTCCCAAGGCGAAAAGTGGACTGGTACCACAAGGCTCCCCGTGGCTGGCTTTCGCGAACGAGTATCAGCGGATGCACGTCGTAACCTCTTGATGTTGCAGACTACCTTCTCGCAATCGAACCACTGAGAGGCTGTGAAAATATTCCTCTGCCGCGTCCCAGAACCGGGGCAGTCCTGCGATAATGCGAAAGTCATTTTACGATCGCGCTGACGATGGATCCAAACCCCGACCTGTTTGCTGACGGAAGCGAAACATCAGCCAGCGCATTGCCGATACAGAAGGCCAAGCCAGTCGGGATAGCGCGGGTGCAACAGCCCAACCGCAAGCAACTGGAACTGCGTCCCAGCGATCTGGAGTCGCTGCTGCCGGAAGGGCACCGAGCCCGGATTGTGTGGGGCTACGTCGAACGGCAGGATCTGACAGGCCTGTATGTGGACATCAAAGCCGTCGAAGGGGGCGTCGGGCGTACCGCGATTGCCCCGGAGATTCTGTTCACCCTGTGGCTATACGCCACGCTCGAAGGCATCGGTAGCGCCCGGGCGATTACGCGACTGACACAGGAACACGACGCCTACCGCTGGATTTGTGGCGGCGTGCAGGTCAACTATCACACCGTCGCCGACTTTCGCAGCCAGCAAGGCGACGTACTGGACGGTCTGTTGACCGACAACGTGGCCAGCTTGATGGCGGTTGGTGTCGTCAAACTCAAGGCTGGGGCCCAAGACGGCGTGCGTGTGCGGGCCAGCGCCGGAGCCGCCTCATTCCGCCGGGAGGAGAAACTCGAGAGTCTCTTGGCCGCCGCCCGCGAACGAGTCGCGGCCCTCAAAAGGCAAGTCGATGACGACCCCAGTGCCGACTCGCGGCGCAAGGCGGCGGCCCAAGCGCGCGCCGCACTGGCCCGGGAAGCCCGCATCGAAGCCGCCCTGGCGCGCTTGCCGGAACTGGCCGACATCAAGAAGCGGCAAGGCAAGAAGCCTGAAGAAGCACGCGCCTCAACCACCGACGCCGAAGCGACGGTGATGAAGATGGGCGATGGCGGATTCCGGCCGGCCTACAACATCGAATTTTGCAGCGACACCGAAAGTCAGGTCATTGTCGGCGTCGATGTCGTCACCACCGGCAGTGACATGGGGCAGATGGCCCCCATGGTGAAGCAGGTCGCGGACCGCTGCGGACAAGCACCGGACGACTGGCTGGTGGATGGCGGGTTTCCGGCGCACGACCAGATTGATGCCGTCGCGTCACAGACGCGGGTGATTGCCCCCGTGCCCAAGCCGAAAGCGAAGACGAAGGACGCCACGGCGCAAACCAACGCCCAGGACGATGCGCAAGCGACACCCGAACCGCCCGTCGATCCGCACCAGCGCAAGCCAGGAGACAGCCCCGCAGTCGGAGACTGGCGGGAGCGGATGGCTACCGCGGAGTCCAAGGAACTTTACAAGGAGCGCGCGGCCACGGCCGAATGCGTCAATGCCCAGGCCAGGAACCGTGGCCTGGTGCTGTTGCCGGTGCGTGGGTTGAAGAAAGTGAAGGCGGTGGCGCTGCTGTTTGTCTTGGCGCACAACCTGATGCGCATGGTGCGACTGGCACCCGAGTTGATCGGCATAGGGACAGGCACGTCCGGAATTCCAGAAATGGCGGGTTGAAGGCAACAAATGAGGGGAAATCGCCAAATGAGCGGTCGGTAGCGGGCAAATTGATGCGATTTACATATTTCATCCCGTGGCCGGGTGAATCATCCCGACGCGCCCATGGCGACTGCGGAAATCGAAAAGTTCACAGGCTCTGAGGCGCGGTTCCACTTTTGGCCAGTTGCCCGAAAGTGGCCAGCTCCGACAGTTCCCCCTGTCATGCAGCATCCCGCAAGCCCGCGATTTGTACATCGAGGCGATTGCCTCCTCGATATCCGAAAAGTATGAATCCGGCGGACGCTCACCAAGCGATAAAAAGCGGGCCTTCGTCGGGCATTTGAGAAAGGCTGAAAGCAACGCAGCAGTGATGGTATCGCGAGCTTCCATAACTGCTAGTCAGTCAAAATGTGCACCCACTATCGCTATCCTGAGTTGCCACGATTCTGACATTCTGCGTTGGAGGGACTGCGATCAGCTCCGGTTGCGCCAATAGCCAGGTTCACGGCGGCAGTGCATTACCGCTACGATAAGGATATTGTCCGGCTCGATCGAATAGAGAACGGCGTAGGGAAATACTTTCGTCAGGCAGCGGCGGATATCGTCCTCGATGATTCGCCAGGACTCGGGCGCAGCTGCAATGTGGGCAACGGCCATTTCGACCGCATTGGCGAAGCGCTCACCCAGTCCTGTCTGCTGTTGCTCGAAATACTCTGCAGCGGCGCGGAATTCGGCCAAGGCTTCCGGGTGGAACTCGACACTCATCGAGCAATGGCTCGCCGGACTTCCGCGAATGCCGCTTCGGCAGGAACAGTCTGGACTTCACCTCGACGCACCTCCTCCACGCGTCGCTTCGCTTCGCGCATCCAGAGCTGACGGAAATAACCATCCTCTGCCGGATCAAGGGTTTCGACGAGCCGGTCAGCAAGCAGAGCACGCGCCTCGCTGGGCAGGGCCAGCGCCTCGTAAGCAATTTGTTCGACAGTCATGTGCATGGCAGTCTCCAGTTTTCTTGATATCGGCCTTATTGTAGTCCCCACAGGCCGGGAAGAAAAAGTCGGCACCAGTGCGACGGCGAGCGAAGCGCCGACCAACTGTCAGTCAGTTGTTGCCCTGGATGACCGGAGTGCAGCACTTACCAGTCGTTAGACCACCGAGTTGTTGAATGTCTCTTGAGGGCACGGAAGAGTCAGCCGACCAAGCCGAACCTGAACGGCAGGAATCTGAGCGGACCGGCCAGTGGCTATGCCGTTGTCAGCAGGCAGGTTTCAGTCTGGAGGAGTTATCCCTCCTGACTCAGCGGGCCGTCCGCGCTGGCCGACGACCCACCACTGACTGATCGAATCCAGTCGCAAGGGCCAACCGAACCCTGGAGTCGGCGCTGACACCACGGTACTCACCCCGCTTCCGCGTAAGATGTCGCCCTTTTCCGCGCTTTGCATTCCCGACGCGCGCGGAACCCCTGCCGAGTATTCCCCATGTCCGACGCCCTCCTCCCCCTGCTTGCCGCCGCGCTCGACGCGCGCGCCGATCTCCTGCCGCGGCTGCACGCCGAGCAGACCGACGCCTACCGCCTGTTCCACGGCAGCGTCGAGGGCCATCCGGGCCTGACCATCGACCGCTACGGCGAGCTGCTGCTGGTGCAGTGCTTCCACAGCCCGCTGGTGCCGGAAGCCCTGGCCGCGATCGATGCCTTCTACGCCGCCCGGCTGCCAGGCCTGACGCTGGTCCACAACGATCGCAGCCATGCCAATTCGCGCATCGGCAACCCGCTGCCGCCGGAACAGCTCGAAGCGGCAATGCTGCCGCGCGAGATCCACGAGACGGGCGTCAGCTACCGCATCGCCGGGCGCCACGCCGGGCAGGACCCCTGGCTATTCCTCGATCTGCGCGCGGCGCGGCGGCGAGTGATGCAAGAGGTGGCCGGCAAGTCGCTGCTGAACCTGTTCGCCTACACCTGCGGCGTCGGCATCGCGGCGGCAAAGGCCGGGGCGCGCTTCGTGGTCAATGTCGATTTCGCCGATTCCAGCCTCTCGGTCGGCAAGGAGAACGCGCGCCTCAACGAGCTGCCTGTGCGCCCGCGCTTCGTCAAGTGCGACGCCTTCGCCGCGATGCGCCAGTACGCCGGCATCGGCCAGCCGGAGCGGGTGCGCGGCAAGCTGATGCCGCCCTTCCCCAAGCTGGAGGCGCAAACCTTCGACCTGGTCTTCCTCGATCCGCCGCGCCTTGCCAAGAGCCCCTTCGGTGTGGTGGACCTGGTCAATGATTACGCCTCGGTGTTCAAGCCCGCCCTGCTGTGCACCAGCGCGGGCGGCACGCTGATCTGCACCAACAATGTCGCCGATGTGCAGCGCGACACCTGGCTCGACCAGTTGCAGCGCAGCGCCGCCAAGGCCGCCCGGCCGATCCGCGAGATGGAATGGATCCTGCCGGAGGCCGACTTTCCCAGTTCCGACGGCCAGCCGCCGTTGAAGATTGCGCTGCTGCGCGTCTGACAAGTCGGCGCCGGATTCGTGCTTCGACCGGCCGTCAGTCGATCAGTTGGCCATCGTCCTCGTAGAACGGGAACGGCCCCGCATAGTCGCCGACGCACGCGACATGGCTCACCAGCGCGCCGTCCTGCCAGAGGTGGAGCATGAATCCCGGGGGTTCCATGCGGAAGCAACTCGGGGCATCGGGGTTCAGGTCGAGCGCCACCTGGTGCGCGGGGCTCGGACAGGTCAGCACCGGCCGCCCGCCGACGCGGGCGTGGATGGTGCGATGCAGATGGCCGCACAGCACCAGTTCGACCTGCGGATGGCGCGCGAGAATGGCAGCGAATTCATCCCTTCCCGCGAGGCCGATGTCGTCCATGTGGCCGATGCCGGTGACAAAGGGCGGGTGGTGCATCAGTAACAGTGTCGGCGCAGCGGGCCGGCGACTCAGCACGCTGTCGAGCCAGCAGAGGCGCTCCGCGCACAACGCACCACCGCCCTGTCCTGGAATCACCGTGTCGAGACCGACGATGCGCAGCGGGTAGTCGTCGATGACGAAGTGCAGAAAACCCGCGGCGGGCAGGTAAGCGCCGTCGCTGAAGGCGGCGCGCATCGCTTCGCGTTCATCGTGGTTGCCGGGAATGACGACCAGCGGCGCGCCGAGCGGTTCGAGGATTTTCCTGAGATAGGCATACTCGTCGGGCCGGCCGCGATCGACCAGGTCGCCGGTGATGACGACCAGATCGGGCCGCGGGTCGAGCCGGTTGATCGCGGCAACGCAGTCACCGAGCATGCCGGCAGTGTCCACCCGACCGTAGGCGAGGCGGCCCGGCAGTTTGACGTGCAGGTCTGAAATCTGGGCGATCAGCATGGCTTCTATCGTGCGGCTCCAGCGACCAATTGATGCGCACGATCGTACGTTTTGATGAGCGCGGATGTCAATGATTCAGTGGCCCCCGGACCTGCGGCAGTCACCCGCCCCGGAACAAATCCGGCCAATCCTGCCCCGACTCTGGGATAATGCGCGGTTCTCCGGCCCCATCCAGCAAACCGGGCCAGCCTTTACTCCGGAATCTCCTGCCCCGCGCAGGCACGCCATGACCCCCTCCCCAGACACCGTTGCCGCCGGGTTTGACAGCCTCGGGCTCGCCAAACCATTGCTTGAAGCCCTCGCCGACGTCGGCTATGAAACCCCCTCGCCGATCCAGGCAGCCTGCATTCCCCTGCTGCTCGCGGGTCACGACCTGCTCGGCGAAGCCCACACGGGCACCGGCAAGACCGCCGCGTTTGCCCTGCCGCTGTTGCAGAAGATCGACCTTTCCCGCGCCATGCCGCAGGCGCTGGTGCTGACGCCGACGCGCGAACTGGCGATCCAGGTCGCCGAGGCCTTGCAGGGCTACGCCAAGCATCTGCCCGGCTTTCATGTGCTGCCCATCTACGGCGGACAGAGCATGGTGGTGCAGTTGCGCCAGTTGTCGCGCGGCGCCCATGTCATCGTCGGCACGCCGGGCCGCGTGATGGACCACCTGGAGCGCAAGAGCCTGGCGCTCAACAACCTGTCGATGCTGGTGCTCGACGAAGCCGACGAAATGTTGCGCATGGGCTTCATCGATGATGTCAAGTGGATTCTGGAGCACACCCCGGCGACGCGCCAGACCGCGCTGTTCTCGGCCACCATGCCGGATGCGATCCGGCGCGTGGCACACCAGCATCTGCGCGAACCGCGCGAGGTCAAGATCCGTTCCGCCACAGCCACCGTCGTCGCCACCAGCCAGTCCTACTGCCAGACCCACAGTGGCCAGAAGCTCGAAGCGCTGACGCGCATCCTGGAGGTCGAGGACGACTTCGACGCCGCACTGATCTTCGTGCGCACCAAGACCGCCACCGGCGAACTCGCCGACAAGCTCGGGCGCGCGGCTATTCGGTCGCGGCGCTGAACGGCGACCTGACGCAGGGCCTGCGCGAACAGGTCATCGAACGCCTGAAGGCCGGCAGTATCGACATCGTGGTCGCCACCGACGTCGCGGCGCGCGGCCTGGACGTCGCGCACGTCAGCCACGTGATCAACTACGACGTGCCCTACGACACCGAAGCCTACGTGCACCGCATCGGCCGCACCGGCCGTGCCGGCCGCACCGGACGCGCGATCCTGTTCCTCGCGCCGCGCGAGATGTACATGTTGAAGGCCATCGAGCGCGCCACGCGGCAGAAGATCACCGCGCTGACCATGCCGACTCCGGGTGAGGTGGCGAATCGTCGCGTCGCCCAGTTCACCCAGCAGATCGTCGATATCATCAAGAATGAGAAGCTCGATTTCTTTTTCGACGTGGTGCGCCGGATCGAAGGCGAGCAGGACGTCGCCGCCCGGGAAATCGCCGCGGCGCTGGCCTGGCTGGCGACACGCGAACGCCCGCTGCAAATGCCAGGCGCAAGCGACCATGCGCCGCGCGAAGCTTCCTCGACTCCGGCCCCGCCTGTGGCCGCCGTTGCGCCAGCGCCGACTTTCAGCCGCGACACCGAAAAGAAGTCCGCCAAGGTCCGCGCCAAGCCGGCGGCAGACTACCCGGCCGCCGAACCGCACCGCGAGCGCCCGTCGAAGGAAGGCCGCAGCGACACCCCGGTGAAACAGCGCACTTTCGCACCAGGTACGCTGGCGCGCTACCGCATCGAGATCGGCCGCAACCAGGGCGTGCTGCCCAAGGAGATCGTCGGCGCGATCGCCAACGAAGGCGGCATCGCCGGCAAGGACATCGGCCAGATCAACCTGTTCGACGACTACAGCACAGTGGAACTGCCGCCCAACCTGCCGGCCGACCTGATGGATGTGCTGCGCCGCATCCGCGTGCGCCAGTTCGCGCTGAAAACGCGCGTGGTCGAACCGGGCGAGTTCGTCGACACCAAGCCGCCGCGCCGCGCGCCGCCCGTCCGCGACGCAAAGAAACCGGCCTGGAAGAAGCCAGACGGCAATAAGCCGGACGCGAAGAAGCCGGCCTCGAAGAAGCGGACCTCGAATACACTTCAAGTTCGTCATACCGGCGCAGGCCGGTATCCAGCGGCAGACCACTGGATTCCGGGTCAAGCCCGGAATGACGGATCTGATGATCAAGGCTCGCCTCAGACGCTTTGATCCATAAGGCACAAGGAGACTTACATGGCCATCTACAGCATCGGCGACAGGCAGCCCATCCTCGGGCGTGACGTCTGGATCGCGCCCAACGCCACGATCATCGGCGACGTGCGGCTGGGCGACAACGCCAGCGTCTGGTGGAATGCCGTACTGCGCGGCGACAACGACACCATCGCCATCGGCGCCGGCAGCAACATTCAGGACGGCTCGGTGCTGCATGCGGATGCGGGCGTACCGCTCACTTTGGGCGCCAACGTCACCGTCGGCCACCTGGTGATGCTGCACGGCTGCACCGTCGGCGAGCAGTCGCTGATCGGCATCAAGACAGTAGTTCTGAACAACGCCGTGATCGGCCGCCATTGCATCATCGGCGCCAATTCGCTGATTCCCGAAGGCAAGGTCATCCCCGAACGCTCACTGGTAGTGGGTTCGCCTGGCAAGGTAGTGCGCCAGTTGAGCGACGAGGAAGTCGCGCGCCTGCAACGCTCCGCACAAGGCTATGTGGCAAATGCCCTGCGCTATCGAACCGGGCTGAAGCTGGAAGGCTGATCCGGAATGCCGCAGAAACAGACTCCTTCAAAGCAGAGGACGCAGAGGCGCCGAGAAAAGACCGAGCGAGAAAAGCAATTCAATTGCTCTTGAAGTTCTCGGCGTTCTCTGCGCCTCTGCGTCCTCTGCGTCGAGGGCGGTTGACTGGGCGGCTTCAGCGCAGCGCGGGCGGTTTTGGCGCTGACGGCGCCAGGGGCGTCTTCTGCGGCACCTGGACGAAAACCTCGCCTTCCTTGATCATGCCAAGTTCATAACGGGCGCGCTCTTCGATGGCATCGAGGCCCGACTTGAGATCGCGCACTTCGGCATCCAGGCCGGCATTGCGCTGTTCCAGCTTCTGGTTGACCTCGCGCTGCTCCTGCAATTGCCGGTCATAGTCCCAGACGCGGAGCCAGCCGCCCTTGCCCAGCCAAAGCGGATACTGCAGCAGGGCGATCAGGGCGATCAGCACCAGCGTCGGCCAGTTCATTGCTATTGACCCGGCGGCAATCTACTTGTCCGTTCGCCCTGAGCTTGTCGAAGGGCACGCGGGGCTTCGACAAGCTCAGGGCGAACGGTGGTTTCGAGTTCGCTCATGCCGGTTCAGTACGTGCAGCAGCGCCTACTTCCTCAGGTTGTAGAAAGCGTCGAGACCGGGATAACCCGCGGTATCGCCGAGATCTTCCTCAATGCGCAGCAACTGGTTGTACTTGGCGATGCGATCCGAGCGGCTCAGCGAGCCGGTCTTGATCTGCATCGCGTTCAGGCCCACCGCGATGTCGGCAATGGTCGAATCCTCGGTCTCGCCAGAGCGATGCGAGATCACCGCCGTGTAGCCGGCGCGCTTGGCCATTTCAACCGCGGCGAAGGTTTCGGTCAGGGTGCCGATCTGGTTGATCTTGACCAGGATCGAATTGGCGATGCCTTGGGCGATGCCCTCCCTGAGGATCTTCGGATTGGTCACGAATACGTCGTCGCCGACGATCTGCACCCGCTTGCCCAGTCGATCCGTCAATAGCTTCCAGCCCGGCCAGTCGCCTTCGGCCATGCCGTCCTCGATGCTGATGATCGGGTAGCGATCGGCCAGTGTCGCCAGATAGTCGGTGAAGCCTTCCGAGCTCAGTTCGAGGTTTTCCGAGGCGAGCATGTAGCGGCCGTCGCGATAGAACTCGGACGCCGCGCAATCCAGCCCGAGCACCACGTCCTGGCCCGGCGTGTAACCGGCCGACTCGATCGCCCGGAGGATCAGCTCTATGGCTTCGTCATTGCCCGAGACATTCGGCGCGAAGCCGCCTTCATCGCCGACGGTGGTAGGGTAGCCCTTCTTGTCGACCAGCTTTTTGAGGTGGTGAAACACCTCCGCGCCGCAGCGCAGCGCCTCACGAAAACTGCCGGCGCCCACCGGCAGGATCATGAATTCCTGGATGTCGAGGTTGTTGTTGGCGTGCGCCCCGCCGTTGACCACGTTCATCATCGGCACCGGCATCTGCATCGGGCCGCAGCCGCCGAAGTAGCGATACAGCGGCAGGCCGGCTTCCTCGGCGGCCGCCTTGGCCACCGCCACCGAGACCGCGAGAATCGCGTTGGCGCCAAGGCGCGACTTGTTGTCGGTACCATCCAGATCGATCAGGGCACCGTCGATGAAGGCCTGTTCCTCGGCGTCCAGCCCGATGATGGCTTCGGAGATCTCGGTATTGACGTTTTCCACGGCCTGCACCACGCCCTTGCCCAGATAGCGGTCGGGATTGCCATCGCGCAGTTCGATGGCTTCGCGCGAACCGGTGCTGGCGCCCGACGGCACCGCGGCACGGCCCATGACGCCGGATTCAAGCAGCACGTCGGCTTCGACGGTGGGATTGCCGCGGGAATCAAGAATCTCGCGGGCGACGACATCAACGATTGCACTCATGATTGTTTCCTTCCGATTAACTCAGTAGCCCTCGACCAGCAGCATGTCGAACTCCGCCACGCCTGCCCGCGCGGCGCGCGCCACGGCATACTCCGGCGAATCATAAAACCTCCTGGCGGTGTCCATGTCCGGAAACTCCAGGACCACCAGCCGCTGCGGCTGCCAGGTCCCTTCCAGTGTGACATATGGAGCACCACGCACCAGGTAGCGGCCACCGTATTGCTCGACCACGATCTGTGCCAGGCGACGGTATTCGGCCAGGCCCTCGGGATTGCCGGTGCGCGTGTTCACAATAATGTAGGCAGGCTTGTTCATGTGACCATCCCTTTCTTCTTGACCAGTGCATCGAGTTCAATCAATTGTTCGAGCAAAGCGCCCATGGCATGCAAGGGCCAGGCGTTGGGGCCATCCGACAGGGCCTTGTCGGGATCGGGGTGCGTCTCCATGAACAGGCCGGAAATGCCGACCGCCACCGCCGCCCGCGCCAGCAGCGGGACGAACTCACGCTGACCGCCGCTCCTGTCGCCCTGCCCGCCGGGAAGTTGCACCGAATGCGTGGCATCGAACACCACCGGACAGCCGGTCTCGCGCATGATCGCCAGGCTCCGCATGTCGGATACCAGATTGTTGTAGCCGAACGAGGCGCCACGCTCGCAGACCATGATGCTGTCGCTGTCCACGTCCGCGCTGTCCGCCCTTGCCCGAATGGCTTCCCTGGCCTTCAGCACGACCTGTTTCATGTCGCCGGGCGCCAGGAACTGCCCCTTCTTGATATTCACCGGTTTGCCCGACGCGGCGCAAGCCTGGATGAAATCGGTCTGCCGACACAGGAAGGCCGGGGTCTGCAACACGTCGACCACCGCCGCCACGGCCGCGATTTCGTGTTCCGCATGCACGTCGGTCAGTACCGGTACGCCGAGCCGCTTTTTCACGTCGGCCAGGATGTCCAGCCCCTGCTCCATGCCGAGGCCGCGAAACGACTTGCCGGAACTGCGATTGGCCTTGTCGTAGGACGACTTGTAGATGAAGTTCAGGCCCAGCTTGCGGCAGATTTCCTGCAAGGCCCCGGCGGTATCGAAAGCCATGTCGCGCGATTCGATGACGCAGGGGCCGGCGATCAGGAACAGCGGCCGGTCGAGCCCGACAGGAAAGCCGCAAAGATTCATGAGGTCAATTTGCGCTCCATTTGCGTCAGCCGTTCAGCCGCATGGCCGGGTAACTGCCCTGCGTTCCAGCGCCGCCTTTACAAAGGCAATGAACAGCGGATGACCGTTGCGCGGGTTCTACGTGAACTCGTGATGGAACTGGCAGCCGACGAACCACGGATGCTCGCTCTCGGCCAGCTCAACCATTTCACAAAGGGCCTTGCCCTCGGCGGAGGTTCCCGACACGCGCAATCCGGCGTGTTCGAGCCGCGGCAGATAGGCGTTGTTGACCTCGTAGCGATGACGATGGCGCTCGGTGATGACCTCGCTGCCGTACACCCGGCGCACCAGCGAACCGTCGGTCAGCCGGCATTTCTGTCCGCCCAGGCGCATGGTGCCGCCCAAGTCCGAACTTGCATCGCGCGTTTCAATCCTGCCTTCGCGATCGAGCCATTCGGTAATCAGCGCGATCACCGGATGCGGCGTTTCAGGGTCGAACTCGGTGCTGTGCGCACCATCCAGCCCGGTCACATCCCGCGCGTATTCGATCACGGCGAGCTGCATGCCAAGACAGATGCCGAGATAGGGCACCTTGTTTTCCCGCGCATGGCGAATCGCCGCGATCTTGCCTTCGGTGCCGCGCCGGCCAAAGCCGCCCGGTACCAGAATCGCGTCCATGGCCGCGAGAACGCCAGGACCGTTCCTTTCGATTTCCTCGGAATCGATGTAGTGGATGTTCACCTGGCTGCGGCAGTGGATGCCGGCATGCACCAGCGACTCGGTCAGCGACTTGTAGGATTCGGTCAGATCGACGTACTTGCCGACAAAGGCGACGTCGACCGTGTGGTCCGGATGCTCCAGCGCATCCACCAGTTTCTTCCACACCGAGAGGTTGGCAGCGTGGGCGAGGATGCCCAGCTTGTGGCAGACGATCTCGTCCAGCATCTGATCATGCAGCATGGCCGGAATCTTGTAGATGCTGTCGGAATCGAGTGCCGAAATCACCGCCTCGATCTGGACATTGGTGAAGAGGGCGATCTTGCGCTTCTCATCGAGCGGAATTGCCCGATCGGCGCGGCACAGCAGGATGTCGGGCTGGATGCCGATCTCGCGCAGTTCCTTGACGGAATGCTGGGTCGGCTTGGTCTTCAGTTCCCCGGCGGTGGGAATCCAGGGCACCAGCGTCAGGTGGATGTAGCAGGCATTGTTGCGGCCTTCCAGGATACCCATCTGGCGGATGGCTTCGAGGAAGGGAAGCGACTCGATGTCGCCTACCGTGCCGCCCACCTCGACGATCGCCACATCGGCGCCCTCGGCGCCGCGCTTGATGAAAATCTTGATTTCGTCGGTGATATGCGGGATGACCTGCACGGTCTTGCCCAGGTATTCGCCACGCCGCTCTTTCTTGATCACCGACTCGTAGATCTGGCCGGTGGTGAAATTGTTGCGCCGGCCCATCTTGGCGCTGGTAAAGCGCTCGTAGTGCCCAAGATCGAGATCGGTTTCGGCACCGTCCTCGGTGACGAACACCTCGCCATGCTGGAACGGCGACATGGTGCCGGGGTCAACGTTGATATAGGGGTCCAGCTTTAGGTGGGTGACCTTGATACCGCGGGATTCAAGGATTGCCCCCAGACTGGCGGCGGCGATCCCCTTGCCCAGACTGGACACGACACCGCCCGTAACAAAAACGAATTTGGCCATGAAAATGCAGGTGCGGGAAATTCCAATCATAGCGGAAATTTCCCGCCCGGTAGCAGGCCCGTGCCAGCAATCTCACCAAAAAACCCACCGGAAAAAAAAACGGAAGCCCCCCAAAAAACAAAAAAGGGCCCCCCCCGCTCCCCGGGCCAAAAGATAAACAGCGGTGGTTCCGGGTTCCGCCCCTTTGCCCGCCCCGGGGCCCCCCCCCCGACCCGCGGCCCCCCCGCGCCCGGGCGCCCCCCCGCCGCCACCGCCCCCGGGGCCCCGCGGCCCCCCCCCCCCCCCCCCCCCCCCGCGGCAACGGCCCCCCCCCCCGCCCCCGGGGGGCCCGGCGCCGCCCGCCCCCCCCCCCCCCCCCCCCCCGCCCCCCCGCCCCCCCGGGCCGGCCCCGACACCAAAAGAGCCGGGCAAAAACCACCCCCCCGCCCGGGGGCCCCCCCGCGCCCCCCGGGGACCACCACCCCCCCCCGCCGCCCCCGGGCCCCCCCCCCCCGCCGCCCCCCCCCCCGCCCCCCGGGCCCCCCCCGCCCCCCCCCCGGCCCCCCCCCCCCGCAAACCCCCCCCCCCCCCCCCCACCCCCCCCCCCCCCCCCCCGGGGGCGGCCCTCCCTCCCCCCGAGAACCGCCCCCCCCCGCCCCGCCCCCCCAAAAAAAGAACGGCACCCCCCCCCGCCCCCCCGCCGCCGCGCCCCCGCCCGCCCCCCTCCCGCCCAAAAAACGGGGGGGGCGCCCCCCCCCCTTTGTCCCCCCCCCGCCCGCCCCCCCCCCCCAACACCGCGCGGGGGGGGCCCCCCCGCCCGCCCCCCCCCGGGGGGGCCCCCCCCCGCCGGGGGCGGGGCGCCCCCGGGCGGGGCGCCGCCCCCGCCCCCCCCCCCCCCCCGCGGCGGCCCCGGGGCCGCCGCCCCCCCCCCCCCTTCCCGCCCGCCGGAACCCCCCCCCCCCCCCGCCCGGGGGGGCTGCCCCCCCCCGCCCCCGCCCCCCCCGCGCCCCCCCCCCGCCGCGCCCCCCCGAAGGGCCCCACCCCGCCCCCCCCCCCCCCCCCCCCGCCGCCCCGCGGCCCCGCGCCGCCGCCCCGGCCCCCCGGGGCGGCCGCCCCCCCCCCCGCCGCCCCGGGCGCCCGGGGCGCCCCCCGGGCCGGCCCCCCCCCCCCGGCCCCCCCCCCCCCCCCCCCCCCGCCCCCGCCGCCGCGGGCCCGCCCCGCCCGGCGCGCCCCCCGGGGACCGAGAACAAAAAAAACCCCCCAAACCCGGGCCCCCCCCGACCAACCCCGGCCCGGCCAGCCACCCCCCGCCGGCCGGTTTGCGCCCCGCCCCGCCGCCCCCCCCGGCCCCCCCCCCCCCCGGGCGCCCCCGCCCCCCCCCCGCGCCGCGCCCGCCGCGCCCCCCCCCCCCCCGGCCCCCCCCGGGCATGCGCCGCCCCCCTGGCGCCCGCGGAGGGGGACCCCCGGCGGGGGCCGGGCCCGCGCCCCCCCCCCCGCCCCCCCCCCCCGGCCCGCCGGGACAACCCCCCCCCGCCCCCCGGACACACCCCCCCCCCCCCCCCCGAAAGTCGCCAGACGGTGCGAAGTAAAGTGTGGGAAATTTCCGTCCGTGGAGTGCCTGTCGAACCACATCGCCGATGCCCGCAAGTGCCTTCGACCGTTCGACAGACTCACGGCTCAGGCCGAACGCAGAGACAGGCCTTGACCGATACTTTGACTCGCGCCCGCCGTCAGAGTGGCCACCGGGCTGGGGCGGCGGGGATCAGTGGCGCTTGGCGACCTTGTCCACAGCTACGCGCCGGCTCAAGCGATCAACCAGCGACCCCAGGTTTCCCAGCGACATCAGATGGGCATGGACCGCGGCCAGGGTGCCATTTGCAAAAAGTTCCTGAACCGCATCGCGATCCAGCGCGCGCAAACGGGTCTCGTCCACAACATTCAGGCCGTTGAGGCGAAACTGGCTGCCGTCATGCAATTGCGCCACGGAATCCGACTGCCGCAACAGGCCGAGTTCCTGCAGCCGACGTCCCAGCAGTTCGGTGGCCGCCGCCGCCTGGTGAAACTCAGTGAGGAACTTGATCGCATGCTCGAGTTGCGCGCTTGGCTTGCCGGCGACGAACAGCGCTTCGCCCTCTCGGGTGTCAAAGCACGCTGACGCCTCGTCGATGCAGACCAGCAGTTCGCCCTGCGGGCCCTTGCCAGGGACGAATGGGTAGCGCCGGACAAAGGCCGGCACATAGCGGGCATCCCATTTGCCGTCGCCGCCGACGTACAGATTCTCGCCTTCGCGCAGACCGAGCAGGACCGCCGGCACCGGACCGGCCTCGCCCTGGGCGAAGACAATCGGATACTCACGCGCGGCCTCGAAGAACTCGTGGGCCAGCAACGGCACCGAGTTGATCCCGGCCGCATAGGCGAAGCTGGTCGCCGGGCGCACCTTCAGGTGGGCGTGAGTCTGGTCGTTGAGCGCCACGACGCGCTCGTAGAACATCATTTCGGACATGGCGCTGGCCTCGAAGCCTGAAAGGTTCGAGGCTATCACATCGCATCGAACGTCGCGCCACACCCGGCAGTCGGCGCTGGAGGCATGGTGCGCAGCGCGTATAATTTGACCCCTTCGCCCCACCCAGGAACCGTCATGGAAGCCGAACGCATCAACGCAGTCGCCAACCGTATCGCCGACCTTGCCGGTCGTGGCGAGCAACTGCGGAGGTATCTTTGACTACGACGGAAAAGCGGAAAAGCTTTCCGAACTGAATCAAATCCTCGAAGACCCGAAACTCTGGGATGACGCCGAACGCGCCCAGACCTTGGGGCGCGAAAAGAAGTCCCTGGAAGCCGTGGTCGGCACGCTGTCCGCTGTCGGTTCGCGACTTGCCGACGCCCGCGACATGTTCGAGCTGGCCAGGGACGAAGACGATGCGGAAACCCTGTCGGCGGTCGAAGCGGACCTGGATGCGGCCGAAGAACGGGTCGCCGACCTCGAATTCCGCCGCATGTTCAACAATCCGGCCGACCCCAACAACTGCTTCATCGACATCCAGGCCGGCGCCGGCGGCACCGAAGCCTGCGACTGGGCCTCGATGCTGCTGCGCCAGTACCTGAAATACTGCGAGCGCAAGGGCTTCAAGACCGAACTATTGGAACAGACCGACGGCGACGTGGCCGGCATCCGCAGCGCCTCGATCAAGGTCGAGGGCGATTATGCCTACGGCTTCCTGCGCACCGAGACCGGCGTGCACCGCCTGGTGCGCAAGTCGCCCTTCGATTCCGCGGGCGGCCGCCACACCAGCTTCGCCAGCCTTTACGTGTATCCCGAGATCGACGATTCGATCGAAGTCGAGATCAACCCCGCCGACCTGCGCACCGACACCTTCCGCGCCTCGGGCGCCGGCGGCCAGCACATCAACAAGACCGACTCGGCGATCCGCATCACGCACGTGCCGACCGGCATCGTCGTGCAGTGCCAGAACGACCGCTCGCAGCACCGCAACCGCGCCGAGGCAATGGCGATGCTGAAGTCGCGCCTCTACGAACTCGAACTGCGCAAGCGCCAGGCCGAGGCCGACAAACTCGAAGCCGGCAAGACCGACGTCGGCTGGGGCCACCAGATCCGCAGCTACGTGCTCGACAACTCGCGCATCAAGGATTTGCGCACCAACGTCGAAATCTCGGCGACGCAGAAGGTGCTCGACGGCGACCTCGACCAGTTCATCGAAGCCAGCCTGAAGCAGGGCGTGTAAAGCGTAGTTGGAGTTGGTTGCCGGTGGCATGAATCGAGGCTATCCTAGCGCCACAATTTGCGGGTTCCCCCATGGACATTGTCGCTGCTATCGAAGAAGCCCGAAGCCGTTTAGTGCGCTCGCTGCACCCGGAACAGATCATCCTGTTCGGCTCCCACGCATGGGGAACGCCTGGCCCGGACAGCGATCTGGACCTTCTGGTCATCGTCGCGGAGTCCGACCTGCCGCCGCACAAACGCGCACAAGCCGCCTATCGGTCTCTGTTCGGCCTGGGCATGCCTTGCGATGTCATTGTCCACACCCGCGCCGAAGTCGAGCGACTGGACCGTGTCGCCACTTCCCTAACGCACCGTGCCTTGAGCGAAGGACGAGTCCTGCATGGATGAGGCAACCCGCTACGAGGTCGAGGCATGGCTCGCCATCGCCCGGCGCGACCTTGATTCGGCAAAGCGTTTGCTCGCGGGCGACCCGCCCTACCGCGATACTGCGGCCTACCATGGCCAGCAGTCGGCCGAAAAGGCCATCAAAACGCTCTCACTGCGGCCAAAGTGCCATTCCCGAAGACACACGACTTGACGGCGCTCGTCAAGCTTGCTGCAGGAAGCGATGCGGATGCGGCCAAGTGGGAGGAGGCCGCGATCGTCCTGACGCCTTACGCCACGCTGTACCGTTGCCCGGATGCGTTTCCCGAACCCGGAGCCGGCGACTTGCATGAAGCTGTAGTTTTGGCGGAGGAATTGCTGGACGCCGTGGTCAGGAAGATAGCGGGAATGACGTAGGCTCAGCGGCGTCCGCATAGCGCTTTCAGTCAGCCGCCACCCGGCACCCCATTTCGTCGATTGCGCCGGTGGCCAGCACATCAACAAGACCGACTCGGCGATCCGCATCGCGCATTTGCCGACCGGCATCGTCGTGCAGTACCAGGACAACCGCTGGCAGCACCGCGGTCGCGCCGAGGCGATGGCCATGCTGACGCCGCGTTTCTACAAACTCGAACTGCGCAAGCGCCCGGCCGCGGCCGACGAGCTCGAAGCCGGCAAGACCGACGCCGGCTGGGGCCACCACATTTGCAGTTACGTGCTGGACAACTCCCGCATCGAGGATATGCGCACCAACGTCGACATCTCCGCTACGCAGAAGGTGCTCGACGGTGACCTCGACCATTTCGTCGAAGCCCGCCTGAAGCAGGGCGCGTAAGAGTCGGCGCTGGCGGGACGGCGAGGAGCGGCCGATGGTGCACCAAGACGACCGCCCCAGCTCGATACCCGAAAACTGGGTTTGAGGGTCTGCTTCTCATTCTGGCGAATGCATACTTTGTGCCCTTAGGCGTCGCGCAGAAATAACTTGATAAAGTCTGCGAGATGTGTTCTAAAGCGGTATGCAGATTGCAACCGCGATAGAGCAGATCGGCTTGAAGTATCAATCCCTGGCATCGGTGTTGGATGAACGGGCGCGTCGACATTGGGCGGCGACCGAAGCGCGAGCCTATGGCTGGGGCGGCGTGAGTGCGGTAAGCGATGCCACAGGGATGTCGCCGAACACGATACGCAAGGGCTTGGCCGAGCTGGCGACCCGAGATGCCGATCCCGATGCTGAGGTCACGTCGCGGTTGCGCAAGACGGGCGGTGGCCGCAAGCGCCTGATTGAAACAGACCCGATGTTGAGCGCGGAACTGGATCGTCTGGTCGCCCCGTTGACGCGAGGCGATCCGGAGTCGCCGCTGCGCTGGACGTGTAAGAGCACGAGTCATCTCGCGCAAGAGTTGTCGCGACAGGGACACCCGATCAGTGCCAGGACTGTGGCGCAACTGCTGAATGCGGACGGCTACAGCTTGCAGGGCAACCGCAAGACCTTGGAGGGAACGGAGCACCCGGACCGCAACACGCAGTTCGAGTACATCAACGCCAAGGTGAAACGATTCCAGCAGCGTGGACAACCGGTGATTTCGGTGGACACGAAAAAGAAAGAACTCGTAGGCCCGTACAAGAACAACGGGCGGGAGTGGCAGCGCAAAGGCGAGCCGGAACGAGTGGACGTTCATGACTTCCCCGACCCCGAACTTGGCAAGGTCATCCCCTACGGTGTGTTCGACATGAGTCGCAACGAAGGCTGGGTGAGCGTGGGAATTGATCACGACACCGCCGCGTTCGCGGTGCAGGCCATTGGCCGGTGGTGGAAAAAGATGGGCGCCAAACGCTATCCCGATGCCCGAGAGTTGTTGATCACCGCCGATGGCGGCGGAAGCAATGGCAGCCGGTGCCGGTTGTGGAAGGTTGCCTTGCAGAGCTTGTCGGTCCGCCTGGGATTGCCGGTCCATGTGTGCCACTTCCCGCCAGGAACCAGCAAATGGAACAAAATCGAGCATCGGATGTTTTGTCATATCACACAAAACTGGCGAGGACGACCGC
Organism: Sulfuritalea sp.; assembly: GCA_016712985.1. Classification (GTDB taxonomy): domain Bacteria; phylum Pseudomonadota; class Gammaproteobacteria; order Burkholderiales; family Rhodocyclaceae; genus Sulfuritalea. Next base: position 52,613 of record JADJQA010000036.1, read on the forward strand.
TGGTGAGTCACGAAGTCATTGTCAATCTGATCGCCAACACAACCACCCAAGCTGGTCTGAGAATTCGCGCCGAACTGGATCGAGGCACGTACCCGACCGGCATCAAGATCACTGATGCAGAGCTGGCTTCCCTCAATCTCAAGCTGGACAAGTTTCACGGCGACTGGAACTATGCGGTCCTGCCAACACAGAAGTAAAGTTAGTCATGTTATTGTTGCGCGACGCCTAAGACCGCCCGGCATAGTCGCCGCGAACGAGGTTCCTTGCCAATCCGTAGCCGAGGTGCCGATCGTCTGGCTGGCTCCAAACAGGGCGATTCCGGCGGGTGCCATAAAGGATGGAGCGGCGTTCTGTCCAGTGCCATGTCTCGTGCTTTCCCTGGAAGGACTGTCGTGTTATCGGGACGGTTCGGGCCTGCCCAGGTCAATCAGGGTCTCGACGGCGCCGATCACCTCGCCACGCCGGTTGCGCAAGGGCGCGGCCGCGTGAAACGCAGCCACGTCCCGCTGGCGCCAAAGGCGGGAAGAAATCCACGGCTTCAAACGCGCCGGCCTCCAGGACAGAAGGTTTTGCGCGCCCTCCATAGTAGTCGGCCAGGTCTTCCGGCGCAGTCCGGCGAACGATCATTTCCGCCAGCACCACGCGACGCGTGTCGTAGGATAAAAGGCGCGCCAGGCCTCAGTGCTCCCAGCACCTCCTGCGCGGCAGACCTGTGAGGGTCTCTCGCAAGCGCGATTCCAGTGCGTGACCCTGCAATCCGCATCGAGGACGAAGGTGGCGACCGGACTTCCGGGCCACAATGTCGATCAGGCGGCGTTCCGACTCGCGGCGAGCGTTTTCGGCCACCTTGCGTTCAGTGATGTCCTGCAGGGTCTCGATACAGCCGATGACTATGCCGTCAGCGTCGCGAATCGGGGCCGCGCTGAAGCTGAGCCAGGATCCGGCCGCCCCGAAGGTCGGGAAGAAATCTTCCCCAGCGTCCGGACAGTGAGCGGCCGCTCGGTATTTTCCCCGATAAGAACTTCTCCGAGCAGGTCGAGCGGAGCGCCGTCGACAACAATGTCGGCCAGCGTCGGTCGGTGCGCGACATAGAAAGCGCGCCAGTGATCGTTGAGTCCCAGTACCTCCGTGGCAGGGATGCCTGACATCCTCGCCAAGGCATCATTCCAATGCGTTGTGCTGTGACTGGCGTCAATGACGAAGGCTGGAACCGGACTTCCGTCAAGGATTCGTGAAGAAATATCCGGTGACGAATGGTTCAGCCACACCGGGCCCCGCTAAGTCGCATCGATGACAATGTTACTGCAAGACGGGCAAACGGAAGGTCGGCGGATTCATCCGCGCGGAATTGCCAGCCTGCGAGTCGCCCGAGCGGTCGGGCAATCTTGGGGCATCGCTGGCGGAGACTGCGTGCGTTATCCGGTCGGCGCGGCGAAGCCGATCGGGGATAGGCAGCGAAGTCTGGTCGTATTAGAGCGACTTATGCGTACCGTCGCACAGCGCCCCATTGCCACTGTGTTTGCAGCCGCGAAATACACGGTCTTGCTGTCCCCGCGGTGTGCTTGAGCGGGGTGAATTCAGAACCCTTGTGGCTACCGTCACAAAATGGCTGCGACTTGCTCTTGCCGCAGGCGCACCAGTAGTAGTCCTTACCTGCCTCGACGTCGATGGCGAATGGTGATTTTGCGGCGATTTCCGGCTTGGACATGCTGATCTCCATTTTATGTTGGCGAAGCCCCTGACTATGCAGAGGTAATCGTCAGGGCGCAAATACAGGACCGGGAATCGTTTGTTGCAGACCGGCGAGTACCATGTCGGTGGACGTCTATTTCCCACCCGGCACGGTCGTATTGAATCCGTTGGGCGGCGACGGCATTTTCGCCGAGCGTGGCCACTGGCAGGCTGTCCGCCTTGAAGTTGCCCATCGTTTCCAGTGCCAGATCTTTACCGGTACGCTGGCGAC
>JADJQA010000037.1 GCA_016712985.1 Sulfuritalea sp.
ACTTGGCGGTCTGAAACTCGTGACGGAACCCCGCGCAGGAGGGGCCCGAATCACGCCTCGATTTGATCTTTCATGCGATAGCTTTTGCCCTCGATGAGAACCGTTTCGGCGTGATGTAGAAGCCGGTCCAAGAGAGCCGAAGTCAAGGTGCTGTCGTTATTGAAGATCTCTGGCCAGTGCTTGTAGGCGCGGTTTGACGTGAGGATGGTGGCGCCGCGCTCATACCTGCCGCTGATGATCTGGAAGAGCAGATCGGCGCCATGCTTGTCGATGGGCAAATAGCCGATTTCGTCGACGATGAGCAGTCGAGGCTGGAGATATTTGTGCAGCTCGCGCTTCAGATTGCCATGCGCCTGGGCCGCGGAGAGGGAGTTGATGATATCCACCGCGGTGGTGAAGAGTACCGAGTAGCCACGCAAGCAGGCGGTGTAGCCGAGAGCGATGCTGAAGTGGCTCTTTCCCAACCCCACATTGGAAATGAAGATCACGTTGGCCCTGTCCTCGATAAAGCGCAGGTGAAAGAGGTTCTGGATCTGGGGCCGGTTGATCTTCTTCGGCCAGCCCCAGTCGAAGGCATCAAGGGTCTTGAGTACCGGAAAGCGGGCGAGCGCAACCCGCCGCTGGATACTGCGGTCTTCGCGGTGATGTGCCTCGCCTTCAATAAGGCGCGCCAGATAGTCGACGTGCGGCCACTGCTCGGCGCCGGCTTCCTGGATCAGCGATTCAAAGTGCTCAAGCACATACGACAGCTTGAGGCTCGTCAAGTGCGCACGCAGCGCTTCGATGACGGCGGGGATACTGGAATTGTTGAGCGGGCGCTTAGTGGTCATTGCCATGGTCCTCGTAAAGCGAGAGATCCGGTGGCGCGATCTCGATATCCAGGAGATCCTGGCGGCGGATGAGATGCAGCGCGCCGGGCTCCGGTGTCTCGCGGGCGCGCATCTCAAGAATGTTGGCGATGTACTCGCAACTGTAGGCGGCGAAAGCGATGCCATCCTGGATCGCCCGGTCGACCGCCTCCACGCCGTAAATCTCACTCAAGGCCACGATCTTGCGTAGGTGATGGCGCGGATTGACGCGGCGTTGCTCGATTCCCTCGACATAGACCTGTGCCTGACGCGACAGGCTCAGGAACTGCTTCAGCAGGCGCTGCTCACGGGCATTGTGGCGCTGGGCGAGCAGCGCCTTCGGATGGTCGGGATCCTCATAATCCTGGTGCCGATCGTAACGGCGGACATGGCGGGCGATCAGCTTGTCCTGATGGTAAATGCAGACCCAGTCGGGAGTCGCCTTGATGGTCACGCGCTGACTCGCATACTCGGCCGGCACGGAATAGTGGTTGGCATCCACCGCGACGCGGAATTGCTTGGACGCGCGCTGGCTCTTGATGCTGCCAATGTCGTAGGGCAGCGGATTGAGCGGCCGCAGGTGGGACTGCTCTTCCTTGAACAGATCCACTGGCCGCTGATGCGTCTCGCCATGGATGCGAACATTGGCGATGGTCGCCAGCCATACGGCGGCAGCCGGATTCACCGCGCTGAAGTCGAGAAACTCAGCACCGTTCAGGAAGTTTTTTTTGATGTAGCCGACGCCGTTTTCCACGCGCCCCTTCTCATTTCCCTTGGCGACGTTGCACGGCGAGATCGCGAACCCCCAATGGCGGGCGAAATCCAGATAGCGCGGATTGAACACCGGCGCTTCACCGACGGCGCGACTGAGTACCGCCGACTTCAGGTTGTCGATCATGAGGCGGGCCGGACAGCCCCCAAACGCCGCAAAGGCGTGCTCGTGCGCGGCGAGGAAATGCTCCATGGTTTGCGAGACGGTGAATTCCACGTACATCAGCCGGCTGTGGCACAGCACCATGACGAAGAAGGACAGCCGCCGGCGTGTCGAGCCGACGCCGATCGAGCCAAACTCGCCCCAGTCGACCTGGGCACATTCGCCGGGCGCGAAGGAGAGTTTCAAGAAGGCTTCCCGTCGTGCCGGCCGGACCTTGCGTACGTAGTCCTTGACGATCGTAAAGCCGCCGTCGAAGCCTTCCTCGCGTAGTCGCTGGTAGATCTGCTGCGCGCTGAACGGGTGCGTCTCCAGCAGGCGCACCACTCTGGCCTTGAACGGATCGAGTCGACTGCTTCGCGGCGCCGCTTGCCGCGCCCGGTACTGCGTGCGGTGTGCCCACTTGGCCACCGTGTCCGCATGCAGGCCGAGAGCCCGCGCCGTCTGGGCGAGGGTGAGTCGTTGTCGCTCGTGACAATCCTTGATCTTGCAGTAGGTCTCGTAATCGATCATGGCGCCCGTCCCAGGGCCGCGCGCAATTGGCCGATCCGCAGGCGGATCGCCTCGGCGTCGAGTTCGCGGGCGGCAACCGGCTGGGGTACATCGAGGGCCAGTACCTGGTAGATCGGACGTTGATAGGCAATGAGTCCGTGACGGACCAGATCGCTGCGCGCCTGATCAAGGCGGCCGACACTCATCGACAGGCGGCGCGTGAGCGCGGCATCCGAGTAGTAACTCAGCCCCTCGACGTCGGCGACCGTCACCAGAAACAGGTAGAGCGCCGCTGCCGGGTGATCACAGCGCTCGATGTACCGCTCGCGCACCAGTCGGTGGTCTACCCAACTGAACTGGGGCGGAATCTGACGAATCCGCTGCGGACAAAGCACACGTTTGAGGGTCATCGTCCTTGCTCCCGGCCAAGATGTCATGCCCCAGTTGTATCAGCCGCCGGGTGGTACTGGCGATGTCATCTTGTAACGTAGTGCCGGTGAATTGAGCGATAAAGCCAATCAGAACAGCCGGTTGATCGCGCCAGAGATCTTGTAACGCATGGTGCGGCACGCTTTGAGAATCTTCAGCGATTTCAACGTCCTGCGTCGGGCAGAGATCTTGTAACGCAAACGGCGTCTCAGGCGGCGCCGCCCTTTGACCGCTCGCCCGCCGCCAGTACCGGGGATGAGCCGCTCGCCATGACTGCACCCGCGCGACATTCTCGGGCCCCCGAAAGTAGTCCCGGTTCTCCGCTTTGGCCAGCCAGGCGCGCCGGCTTGCCGCCTTGCTCGCTTGGCGGCAAGCCGGTTCGGAACAGTATTTCTGGTGCTTCGCGTTCCGCGCATCGGCTCGGAAGAACGCTCCACAAAACAGACAGTTGTGGTCCTCTGCCCGCGCCATGCCCCACCCTCCTTGCGCATACCAATGCGGCGCAACGGCGCGCTGCCACGCGCACTATGAGCAGATCTACAAGGAAGGAAAGCGAAGAACGAAGAAGACGGACGAGTGCGGAAGAAGATCCAGAAAAACCTTCAGATGGAATTCGTCAAAGAAAATCGACGAAGAAAATCCACTACTTCCAAACCGCCAAGTTCAGGCGACTTTCAGAACGCCCCTGACACCCTACGTCAGAAACAGATGTCCAAGGAGCCCCGGGTGGAATCCAGGCCCGAAGTGGGGGGGGGAGAAGGAACTGACGGGAGATCCGGGGGAAAGGGGGAGGGGGAAGGCCAGGAGAGGGCACTGACGAGCCATTCAACCATGCCGGCGCCGAACGGCAGGTATCTGAGCGGTGCGGCCGCTGGCTATGCATTTGTCAGCAGCCTGTACACGCCGCGCTGGCAGAAGAGCGTTCGAAACCCAGCCACGGTCGGCTCCGGGCAAGAAGGAAACATGCCTGATTTCCTGGCTGGAACAGTCGCGCCCGAAAAGCCGCCCCGCCGCAGCCCGCGGCTTGAATCCCGATCACACCCGGATAGCCAAATCCTTGACCCCTTCCGTTTGTCGCAACCCATGTCAGCCGATACTCCCCGCCGGCGCTTCTGGCAGATCCGCCGCAAGCATCGCCCGTGCTTCGAGTCCGCCTTCCGCCCGGTTGCGCAGGACCAGCTCCGCCCCCTGGGCATCGGCGAGTTGTCGAGCGATGGCAAGACCGAGGCCGGTGCCTCCGGTTTCGCGGTTGCGTGAGGATTCCAGCCGGTAAAAGGGCTCGAAGACCTTGTCCAGTTCCGCCTCGGGAATACCGGGTCCGCGGTCGCGCACCATGATGACCGGCGCCTTGTCTACCTGCTCCAGCACAAGCTTGGCGCTGCCGCCGAAATTGAGCGCGTTGTCCACCAGGTTGCCACGCAGCCTGCGCAGGGTGTGCGGTCGGGTGAGCACGGGGCGATCGTTACTGCCCGTGAGGGTGGCGATGCGCACCGCGAACAGGGTGACGAGTATGTCCAAAATCGCCAATACTGAATCGGCTGATGCCCGTGATTGGTATGAGTAGTATCGAATAGTAGGAATAGTAGGAGTATTAATGTAAAATCCTACTTTTCAACCAGGCCGGAGTCAGCAATGCCACAGGTGCGCGTAAGACTCAAACACCAGATCACGATCCCCATCCGTATTGCCGAGGCAGCGCACATCAAGCCCGACGACATGCTTGAGGTGGCTTACGCAAACGGTGTTGTTACGCTCGTACCCGTAAACCGCAAGAAGCGCAGTCAATCGGCAATGGCCTACGCAGGCATCGCTCGTGGTCTTTGAGGCAAACAACCGCCGAGATTGACGCCGGACTCAATGGCGATCGTGAGTCATGGGAAAGATAGACGATGCAATCGCCCGCATGGCGGGGCAGCACGTCTATCTGGACACTAATGTTTTTGTGTATTTCCTGGACCGCAACCCGGACTATTTTTCCGTGGTCGCGCCCATCATTGCAGCCGTTGAATCGGGATTGATTATCGGCCACACCGGGGATGCCGCAATTGCCGAGACATTGGTAAAGCCTTATCAAACCGGCAATCTGGCACTGGCGGCGAGTTTCAAGACATTTTTTGGAATGGACAATTTTTTGTCCATCCAGTCGCACGATGCTCAAATTTTCGACCTGACCGCACAGTTGAGAGCCAAGCGCGGTTTGAAATTCATCGATGCGCTGCATTGCGCCACGGCTATTCAGGCGGGCTGCAAGTTCTTCGTAACCAACGATGGTGGAATTCAGTCGAGTGACGATCTTGAAGTCATTGTTGTAAGAGCATTGGTTGATGCCCAGATCGGAGCGCGGTGATAACACATACGTAATGGATGTGCCACCAATTTTCCGTCACCGGCCCGATCTTCGTCATCCTCGGCCTCGGCGCCTGGCTGCGTCGCATCGGCCTGCTCAACGACGCCTTCATCGAAGTCGGCTCGCGTCTGGTGTTCAACGTCACCCTGCCCGTCGGCGCGCGTCAAGGCAAGTGCTTCTGCTCATCCGTCAATGACGGCTGCCGTTGCACCGCAGCCCAGGAGGTCATACGTTCAAAGACCGCTCGACGTATTGACCTTGGTCAGATCGTTGCTTGCACAAGTATTCGCGAAACCCGACCCAGAAAAAAAGCCCGCGCGAAGCGGGCTTTTTCTGCGTTCGAACCGACTTAGTTCACCAGAATCCAATCCCCATTCTTGATTTCCAGCATGCGGAAGGCCGACTGATCCAGACCCATGTGATCCGTTGCCGACATGTTGACCTTGCCGCCCGTGCCGATGTAGCCCTTGGTGGCCTCGATCGCGTCGCGCACCTTGGCCTTGTCGGTGGAACCGGCGCGCTTGAAGGCATCGACCGCGATCATCAAGCCGTCGTAGGCATGGCCGCCGAAGGTCGACACATCTTCCTTGTAGCGCTCGCTGTAAGCCTTGCGGTAGGCGGTGGCCACGGCTTTCTGCGGATCGCTGGCAGGCAGCTTGTCGGCCACCAGCAAGGCTGCCGCCGGGAGGCGAACGCCTTCTCCGGCAGGGCCGGAGAGCTTGATGAACTCTTCCGAGGCAACGCCGTGCGCGTGGTACAGCGGAAGGGCAATGCCGAGTTGCTTGTAGCCCTTGTTGACCAGGGCGGGACCCTGGCCGAGACCGAAGACGAACACGGCCTGCACGCCCGCCGTGTTCTTGATCTTGGTCAGTTGCGGCGTCATGTCGGTGTCCTTGGGTCCGTAGGTTTCGTTGGCCACCAGGGTGATGCCCATCTTGGCGGCCATGGCCTCGGTTTCCTTTTTGCCCGAGGCGCCGAAGCCGCTGGTTTCGGACAACAAGGCGACCTTGGTCAGGTTGCGCTTCTTCATGTCATCGAACACCTTTTCCGCCGCCATGCGATCCGTATGCGGAGTCTTGAACACCCATTTCTTCACCGGCTCGACGATGACCACCGCGCCTGCCAGCGAGATGAACGGCAGTTCCGCCTTCTCGACCAGGGGAACCATCGACATGGTCGAACCTGTCGTCGTTCCGCCGACGATGACGTCGACCTTGTCGTCATCTATCAGGCGCTTGGCAAAGCCATTGGCCTTGCTGGCATCGCTGCCGTCGTCGTAGTGCACCAACTGAAGTTGCCGTCCCAGCACCCCGCCGTCCTTGTTCAACTTCTCCACATAGAGTTGCAGGGTTTTCAGTTCGGGGTCACCAAGAAACGCGGCGGGTCCGGTGACCGACAGTACCGAACCGATCTTGATCGGGTCGGCGGCATGCGCCGGCAGGCTGGCGCCGACTGCTATCGCAGCGGCGGTGACAATCTTGAACAATGAATGCTTGACCATGCTTGCTTCCTCCTTATGTGATTTGAATGACAACATTTGCTACAGGGCAATTCTAACGAACATTTTCAGGCATGCTACCGAAGCTACCAAATCAGGTCAGATACCCAGGTAAGCCGACCTCACCTGCTCGTTGTCGAGCAACTCGCTGCCGCTGCCCGAAAGGACGATTTCTCCGGTCTCGATCACGTAGGCCTGATCCGCGATCGACAGCGCGGCCTGGGCGTTCTGTTCGACCAGGAAGACCGTCTTGCCCTGCTCGCGCAGGCTGATGATGGCATTGAAGATCTCCTGGATCAGCAGCGGCGCCAGGCCCATCGACGGCTCGTCCAGCAACAGCAGTTTGGGGCGTCCCATCAGGGCGCGCGCCATCGCCAGCATCTGCTGCTGACCGCCGGAGAGGGTTCCCGCCGCTTGTTTGAACTTCTGTTTGAGAATCGGAAACATCGCGTACATCTGTTCCAGGTCTTCCTCGATCGACTTCTTGTCGCCGCGGGTATAGGCGCCCAGGCGCAGGTTGTCTTCCACCGACAGAGGACCGAATACCTGGCGCCCCTCGGGAACCTGGCAGATGCCCATCCGGACACGCTGGTCCGGACGCAGGTGTGTTATGTCCTGCCCGGCAAAGCGCACTTCGCCGGCCGAGGCCTTCTGCACCCCGGAAATCGCCCTCAGCAATGTCGTCTTGCCAGCACCATTGGCGCCGACAAGTGCGACCAGTTGGCCCTGCCGGACTTCGATCGTGACACCCCGCAGCGCCTGGATGCGCCCGTACTGACTGGTCAGGTTCGCGACCGAGAGCAAAACGGGATGCGCTTCGGCCGCCGGCTTGGCCTTGGCAACCAGGCCAAAGCCGATCGGTTCGGGCGCCTGATTGACGATCCGCGACATCAGGGAGCGAAACTCGGCACGGACCCTTTCGCCGAACAGCGGATCTTCGCTGTCGGCAAACGCGGTGTTGATTCCGTCCCAGTCCCGATCGGTGAGTATCTTGCGCGCCAGCGGAAACAGATCGCTTTCCTCCCTCAAGATGTGGCGGCGCATCATTGAGATGTACTCTTCCAGGGCCGCCTGAAACTCGGCAACCCCCGCGGGATAGTCGCGCACCAGAGACTTCAACTGGCTGCGGAGTCGGGCGACAACCTCGGGAGTGCTGGCATGCTCGCGCTGGAACTCGGCAATCATCTCGTTGCCTTCGCTGGTGCGCTCCATCACGGCCTTGTAGAGGAAGGCCTCCTCCTTGGGCTCATGCACCCGCTCGACGTACTGCTCGATGTAGTCGAGAATCAGATTGAACAGGTCCGAATCCGGCTTCTGCCGTGGATTACCCAACTGCTTGCGCAGTTCGTCGAGCACCACGGTTAACTGCCACATGCTGCGATGCTCGTTGCTGATGATCTGCAGCGCCTCGGTCACGGAGTTCTCCCTGCGCGAATTTGCCACGAAGATATCCGGAAAAACGCAGCCGAAACCTCTTTCAGCGCAGAGAGCGCAGAGACGCAGAGGGCGCAGAGAAAACCAACACCATGCATCGATTGGGTGAAGCATTGCCTGTCCTCTGCGTCTTCTGCGCCTCTGCGTACTCTGCGTCGAGGGCGGTTGGCTTCTGGGTCTTGGATCATGCGTTGCTGCCCAGGTAAGCCGCGATCACGTCCGGATTCTCCCTGACCTCCCTGGCGGTCCCCTCGGTGAGCTTCTTGCCATAGTCGAGCACCAGAATGCGGTCGGATATGTTCATCACCATCTTCATGTCGTGCTCGACCAGGACCACCGTAACATCGTTGTCGGCGACCTTGCGCACGAGTTCATCGATCTCGGCGGTGTCCTTCGAGTTCAAGCCTGCGGCCGGCTCATCGAGAAAGAGGATCTGCGGTTTGGCGGCGAGCGCGCGTGCGATCTCCAGGCGCTTCAGCGCACCATAGGGCATCGAATTGGCAGCCCGGTTCCAGTAACCTCCGAGACCGACAAAACCCATCAGTTCGCGCGCCCTGTCCTTCAGTTCGCGGTCGCGCCTGGCCAGGCCGGGGAAGCGCAGCATGGCTTTGACCAGGTTGCGGTCAAGCTGCAGGTGCGCGCCGACCATGACGTTCTCCAGCGCCGTCATGTTCATGCAGATTTGCAGGTTCTGGAATGTCCTGGCCATGCCCTGCGACGCAAGCTGGTGCGGAGCGACGCCGGCGATGGATCGGCCATCGAGCCGGATGTCGCCTTCCGTCGGCGTGTACACCCCGGTGATCAGGTTGAACAGCGTGGTCTTGCCGGCGCCGTTCGGCCCGATGACCGAATACACCAGTCCGCGATCAACGGCGAAACTGACATTCTGTACGGCCGTGACGCCGCCAAAGGCCTTGGAAAGATTGTCGACTTCGAGCAGCGCCATCAGGGGTCTTCCCGCTCATTCGGGCGGAAGCGCGCCGTCAGCGTGGGCACCAGTCCCCTGGGCATGAAGATCATGCAGAGCATCAGGATCGATCCGAAGGCCACGGTCTCCCATCCTTCGAATGTCGATAGCGCCTGCGGCAATGCCGTCAGCAGAATCGCACCGATCAGCGAGCCGTAAATCGACGCCATGCCGCCGATCACGACCATCGTGACGAGTTCGATAGAGTGGAAGAAGTCGGCGATGTTGGGCGTGACGAAGCCGATGTAATGCGCGGTAACGCTGCCCATCAGGCTGGCGAAGAAGGCCGACAGGACGAATATCGCAACCTTGTAGCGCACGACATCGACGCCCATCACCTGAGACGCCACCTCCGAGCCATGCAGCGCCCGCAGGGCGCGTCCGAACGGCGAGTCGATGAGATTCCTCGCGGCCCAGAAACTGAACAGGAGCAACGCGGCAAGCACCCAATACCACTGCTTTTCCCCCGAGATCTCGAAGCCCATCAAGCCCAGCGCGGCAACCGGCATGCCGTCGGGCCCGCCGGTGTAGGCGGCCTCGTTCTTGATCACGATGGCGATGATGATTCCCAGGCCGAGGGTCGCCATCGCCAGGTAGTGTCCCTTCAGGCGAAAGATCGGCCGCGCAAGAATCGCCGCAATCGCGCTCGCGATCGCCGCGCCGGCCGCCATGGCAACCAGCGGATGCCAGCCGAAGTGGGTGGGGAAAATCGCCGAGGCATAGGCGCCGATGCCGATGAAACCGGCGTGGCCGAGACTGATTTGTCCGGCAAAGCCGATCAATAGATTCAAGCCGAGGACGATGATCGCGTTGATCGCCATGCGAATCACGATGTCGTAATAGAAGTTGTTGGGCAATACCAGCGGCAGCAGCAGCAGCAGCCCGGCCAGAAACAGGAGCGCGGAATGCCGCCGCAACACCCTCATACGCGCTCCGTGACTTGCGCGCCGAAGATTCCTCGCGGCATGAAGAACAGAATGAACAGGATCAGGATGAAGGGCACGGCATCCTTGTAGGCCGACGAAATATAGCCCGCCGCCATCGCCTCGATGATGCCGACCAGCAGCCCGCCAAGCACGGCGCCCAGGCCGTTGCCCAAACCGCCGACCACCGCCGCAACAAATCCCTTGAGCCCCAGCATGATGCCGACGTCGTAGGAAGTCAGGGTGATTGGCGTCAGCAAAACGCCGCCGATCGCGCCCAACGCCGCCGACCGGGCGAAACTCACCAGCAACACCCATTGCGTGTTGATGCCGACCAGTTCGGCCGCCAGACGATTGCAGGAGGTCGCCAGAATGGCCTTGCCCGCCAGCGTGCGGCTGAAAAAGTACCACAACGCGATAACCACCAGCGCGGTGACGCCAAGCACCCAGAGACTCTGCGGCAGCAGCGTGGCGCCGCCGAGGTGGATCGGTTCGCTGCCGGAGAATGCGGGATAGCTGTGCGCGCCCTTGCCCAGCCAGATCTGGATCAGGCCGCGAATCACCAGCGAAGCGCCGATGGTGATGATGATCAGCGTCACCACCTCGGCATCGCGCGCGGGCTCGATGGCCAACTTTTCGAGCAACATTCCGACCACGGCCGGAATGGCGATCGCCAGCAAAATGGCCAGCGGCAGCGGCAACCCCGACTGCATGAAGAAGAAGGCCAGCATGCCGCCCAGCATGATGAACTCGCCCTGGGCGAAATTGATCACGTTGCTGGCGTTGTAGATCAGCGTGAACCCCAGCGCCGCAAGGGCATAGGTAGCCCCCACGGTGATGCCCGAAAACAGGAACTGCAAAAACTGCGACAACATCTTGCCTCCCTGCCCGGCTGCTACTTTGGCCGCCGGTCAATTACCCGCCGGGCCTTGCCCACCAGTGTTCTTTCCACCTTGTCGGTTTCGACGACATGGACGTCCGCGCTGACGCCCACCAGGGCCTTGATATGGTGCTGCACGCTGGCGCCGATCTCGCTGCGCTGGAGTTCACCGAGGGACTCCGAGATTTCGGCACGCACCTCGACATAGACATCCAGCTTGTCGAGGTGCCCTTCGCGCGACACCTGCAGTTGGTACTGGGCGCATAGCTTCGGATGCTTGAGCAGGATCTCCTCGATCTGCGTCGGAAACACGTTCACGCCGCGGATGATCAGCATGTCGTCGCTGCGCCCGGTGATCTTTTCCATCCGCCGCATGGTGCGCGCCGTGCCGGGCAGCAGCCGGGTCAGGTCGCGGGTGCGATAGCGCAGCATCGGCAGGGCTTCCTTGGACAGGGAGGTGAATACCAGTTCGCCGATTTCGCCGTCAGGCAGCACTGCGCCGGTTTCCGGGTTGATGATTTCCGGATAGAAATGGTCTTCCCAGATGGTCGGGCCATCCTTGGTCTCGACGCACTCGCAGGCCACGCCCGGCCCCATGACTTCCGACAGGCCGTAGATGTCGATGGCGTCGATGCCCAGGCGTTCCTCGATCTCGCGGCGCATTTCGTTGGTCCAGGGCTCGGCGCCAAAGACACCGACGCGCAGACTGCTCTGGTTCGACTTCAGGCCCTGCTTGACCATCTCGTCGGCAATGGTGAGCACGTAGGACGGCGTGCACAGGATCACGGTCGGCTTGAAATCCTGGATCAACTGCACCTGCTTTTCCGTCTGGCCGCCGGACATGGGTATCACCGTCGCACCGAGATATTCCCCGCCGTAGTGCGCGCCGAGGCCGCCGGTAAACAGACCGTAGCCATAGGAGTTGAGGATGATGTCGTCGGCCGAAGCGCCCGCGGCACGCATCGAGCGCGCCATCAGGTTGGCCCACATCGCGATGTCGTTCTTCGTGTAACCGACCACCGTCGGCTTGCCGGTGGTGCCCGACGAGGCATGGATGCGCACCACATCGCGCATCGGCGTCGCGAACATGCCGAAGGGATAGGTGTCGCGCAGGTCCGCCTTGGTGGTGAAGGGGAACTTCGCCAGATCGGACAACTGCTTCAGGTCGCCCGGATGCACACCGGCCGCGTCGTATTTCTTGCGATAGTGCGGCACGTTGTCATAGGCGTGCTGCAGCGACCACTTCATGCGCTGCAATTGCAGCGCCTGCAGTTCATCCCGGCTGGCCTTCTCGATCGCTTCCAGGCCGCCGCCCGGCAAATTCTGCTTGCTCAATTGTCTTCTCCCTATTCACTTGCAATTAGTTCGCCGAACCTGACTTCGTCCCGACGGACACCGGCCTCGCGCAAAACTCAGGCTTCTCGATGAGCCATTTGTTTGACGAAGGCGAGATTTTCCACGACCTTGGACTGAATGTGTGAAATCTGATCCGGGCTCAGATGACGGAAGCGCCCCATCGCCTTCAGATACTCCGTGACCGGCAGCGGATCATCGACCGGCCGCGTGAAGTGCAGGCCGTCGCGCGGGTGTACTCCCAGAGCATGACGAAATTGGTTTCCACCGCCTTGCGCGCGACTTCCATGTTCTGGTCGGTCGGAAAGCGCCAGCCCGTGGTGCAGGGCGAATACACGTGCAGGTAGGCAAAACCGCGCTTGGAGGCCTGGATCGCCTTGTCGAGCTTGTCGTAGAGGTCTTCCATGTAGGCGGTCGAGGCCGTCGCCACATATTCGCAGCGGTGGTTGACCATGATCAGCGGCAGGTTCTTGGCATCCTGTGTCTTGCCCTGCGCGGGCATGCCGCCGGATCCCTTGCCCACCGGCGTGGTCGAAGTCCATGCGCCGTACGGCGTGCAGCTCGAACGCTGCATCCCGGTGTTCATGTAGCCCTCGTTGTCGACCACCATGAACAGGATCTGCTCGTTGCGCTCGGCCGCACCGGACAAGGACTGGAAACCTACATCCGAAGCACCGCCGTCGCCGGCGATGGCCAGGGCAGTGATCTCGCGACCGACCCGCTTGTACTGCCGCTTGATGCCGGCCAGCATCGCGGCGGTGTTGGTCAGCAGGGGATGAAAAACCGGAATCTTGGTGCCGGTGGTGCCGTTGAAACCGACCGATCCCATCCCCGGAACGCAGCCGGGCGGCGTTGCCAGCACGGTGTCCGGCCCGACCCTGCGCAACGTATGGCGCATCAGCAGTTCGGTATTGCAGCCCTGGCAGCCGGCCAGGCCTGGCGCGAATAAATCTTCCCAGTCGCCGACCTCGTTGTAGATGCGCGACGTGGTGATGTAGGTCAAGGCATCGTGCGGACAGGCCGGCACGCAGGCCGGGGCTCCGGCCGGGCTTGCGTAACACATGTCGCACTTGGCGACGTGCCCGACGCCCGCATCGAGGGCGATGCCGGCGTAGGTGCAGCCAATGGTGCACAGCAGGCAGTCGACGCACTTCGCGGCGTTCCACTCGATGACGCCGGTATCATAATTCTTGGTCAGCGCCGCCGCCGGGCACACCGTGACGCACTTTGGATCGCCGCACTGCCGGCAGAGCGCGAGCTCAAAGCCATCGCTCTCGCTGCCGACGATCTGGATCCGCGAGCGCGCCTTGTCGTCGGTGCCGGTCTTGACGGTCGCGCACGCCGTCATGCAGTCGCCGCAGCCGTCGCACTTGGCGGCATCGAAGGCGATGGTGTTGTAGCCTCTGCCCATTTTCTTCTCCTAGCGCCAAAGTTTGGACATCAATTCGCGGCCGACAGCCATCGGGTTCGCAAGGAAGCGTTCCCTGACCGCCGACAGATCGACCCGCCGCAGGATCAACTGGCACATGACGCCGGCGTCGAAAAACTCATTGACACCGTAGATGCCCAGCAGTCGCCCCCCCAGAAAAATCGCCTTCAGATAGCGGCCACTGGCTTCGTCGAAGCGCGTCACCACCTCGGCGCCTTCGGGTACCGCGCTGCTGCCAACCGAAATCGCATGGCGGCCAAAGAAATGGTAGGTGTTCAGCGACATGCCCCCGGGGTATTTCTTCAAGCCGGGGTCACCCGCCATCGCCATGCCGGCGATGCGCCCCTGCTCCGTCGCGTCCGGCAGGATCGAATTGATCACCCTGGCTTCGGTGAAGAAACCCTTGGCCTGCGCGCAATCGCCCGCGGCCCAGACATTGGCGACGCTGGTCTGCATGGTGTCGCTGACGAGGATGCCCCTGTCGTGCTCGACGCCCTTGTCGGGCCCGCTGACCTGCCCCTCAAGGTAGGCCATGTTCGGCTTGATGCCGGTGGCCACCAGCAGCAGGTCGGCGTCCAGTGTCGTTCCGTTTTCGAGGGTCAGCCTGGTCCCCGACCGTGGACGGTTCAAGCCGCACCACCCGGCTGCCGGTCAGGATCCTGGCACCGTGGTCGGTGAATGCCTTCTCGATCAGCGCCGCCGCTACCGGATCGAAATAGCCGTCGGTCAGTCGCTTGGCCATTTCCACGATGGTGACGCTGGCACCGGCCTTGACCAGGTTTTCCGCCGCGTGCATGCCAACCAGGCCTGCCCCCAGCACCACCGCCTGTTTCGACTGCTTGATCGCCGCGTGGAGCCGGGTGGCGTCGTCCAGGGTGCGCAGGACGTGATAGGAAACCTTGTCGATGCCCGGTATCGGCGGAATTGCCGGTGCGGCGCCGGTGGCGAGCAACAGTTTTTCATAGGCGATCTCGCTGCCATCGGCGAGCTCGGCCGCATTGCGCTCGGCATGCAGGGCTTTCAGTGCGATGCCACGCTTCAACTGGACATGCTTGTCGGCAAAAAACTTCTCGTCGCGCAGAAAAATGCCGTCGGCGGCCGAGCGGCCGGACACCACATAAGGCAGGACGGTGGGCGAGTACGGCAGGTGTGGATCGCGGGTCAGCAGCGTCAGGCTACCTTCGGGATCGTGCATGCGGATCGCGGCCACGGCTTCGAGTGCGGCGTGGCTGCTGCCAACAACAAGGTATTTGGTGTGTTCCATGCCGGCTCCCTAACGCGCACGGTCGCGAGCGACGCCGACAGGCCATGAAAGAGCGCAAGGGCAGGAAGGCCCGCCCCCTCCCGCCCTCCCCCTCGCGGGGGAGGCGACTGATTGGCTCGCTACGCTCGATAAATGAGTCGACGCAGAATTTCGTTGTTTCACGTTAATCCTTCTCGTTAAGCCAGACCGGCTCTGTCGGCGCGGAGCCGGTCAGCAGCTTTTCGGTGGCTTCGATGACGCGGTGAAAATGTCCGACGGTGATGTCGGCGCCGGCCAGGCCGCCGATGAAGCTCATCGACGGCAGGATCGATCCGGACTCGCGCGCCAGGCGATACAGGGCGCCCATGGTTTCCTGGTACATCGGCCCGCAGTTCCAGCGGAAGCCGACCGAACGGTCGACCACGCCGAGCGCCCGTACCTTGCGCAAGGACTTCAGCAGCGCCTCGACCGGGAAGGGGCTGAAGGTCTTGAGCTTGATCAACCCGACCCGCTTGCCGGCGTCGCGCGCCTCGTCGATCGCGTCCTTGGCCGCGCCGGTCATGCTGCCCAGGGTCATGATCGCGTAGTCCGCACCGTCGAGTCGATACTCCTCGACCAGTGGCGCGAAATTTCGACCAAAACGTTGCGCCCATTCCTGATGAACCTCCTCAATCACGCGCAGCGAGTTCTGCATGCCGCGGCACTGTCCCTTGCGGTAACGCACGAAGCTTGACGGCCCCTTGCCGCCCGAGCCGCCGGTCAGCGGATCGACCGCCATCGGCCGCAGCGGATCGAGGGCCACGTGCCAGTTGACATCCTTGACTCCCATGAAGGCGTCCACTTCGGCCTGCTCCGGCAGTTCGACGCGGGAGGTGCCGTAGGAAAGGTAGTTGCCGTCGAGGCAGACATTCACCGGCAACATGACGTCGTGATGCTCGGCGATCTTGAAGGCCATCACGGTGGTGTCGAGCACTTCCTGCACCGTCTCGCAATACACCTGCACCCAGCCGACCTCGCGCACCGTCATGGCATCCTGGTGTCCGCCCCAGACCGATTGCGGCGTGATGCCGTCGCGGGTCACGATCGTCATCACGATCGGCAGGCGCATGCCGGAGGTGCGGAAATACGGCTCGAACATGAAGGCCAGGCCGGGACCGCAAGTCGCGGTATAGGTCCGCGCCCCCGCCAGGGCCCCGCCCTGCAGAACCGACAGCACCGAATGCTCGCCTTCGGCATCGACGATGTCGGCGTCCATGCGACCGTCGGCGATCAGCTTGGCGACATGCTCGACCAGCGAGGACTGCGGCGTGATCGGGTACACGGCCACCATGTCGGGTCGCGCCAGTGCAACGCCCAGCGCGGCGGCTTCGTTGCCTTCGCAGAGGATGACCTTCTGTTTCGCCGGCCTGGCTTGGCTCGGTGCATCGAGAGTGGCAGTAGTCATGCGGCCTCCGGGATCATGGTGATCGCACGTTGCGGGCACTCGTTGGCGCAAATGCCGCAACCCTTGCAGGTTTTCAGGTTGAAATCGAACCAGGCCGCCTTTTCCTCGACGCACTGCACCGGGCAGTACAGCCAGCAAACGGCGCACTTGACGCACTTGTCGCGGTCGACCACGGGCCGCATGCTGCGCCAGTCGCCGGGCAGCATCGGGCTGACTTCTGTGGCCACCGGACAGAGATCATCGGGAACATTTGCCTTCTTCAAATCAAACAAGGGATAGCTGGTATGCCGGCTCATATGCCCACCTTCCGTCCCCCGCCCCAAGGGCGGGGGTGACTTTGGTTCGGCCGCAGATGCGGCCTCAACAGCAATTGCTGGCGCCGACTTGGGACGGCCCTACGTTCGGCGCTCATGCCGCAACCCTCCGCTCGATGATGTGCACCACGGTCTCGTTGTAGCCGCGCTCCAGGGCGATGAGGTTCTGGGCGAGGCCGGCGTCGCGGAAATCCGAATCTTCCAGCGAACGCTTGAGCGCCTCCAGCGAAACCACTCCGGTAGTCCGCGCGAAGGCCCCGAGCATCAGCGTGTTGGTGATCGGCCGCTTGAAGACTTCGAGTGCGATACCGATCGCGTCGCACAGTCCGACCACGCCGACCGCTTCCGACAGCACCACTTCCGCCAGAGGCTTGTGCGTGGCCTGCACCAGCGTGCCGCCGGGTTTCAGACCGCTGAAGATATCAACCGACTTCGCCAGCGTCGGATCGACGCAGATCAGGCAGTCGGGCGCGTAGATATTCGTCATCTGGCGAATCTCGCGATCGCTGCAACGCAGGAAAGACACCACCGGCGCGCCGCGCCGCTCGAAGCCGAAGGACGGAATCGATACCGCGTACTTGCCTTCTTCAAGCAGCGCCGACGCCAGCATTGCTGCCGCCGTAACGGCGCCCTGGCCGCCGCGGCCGTGAAAGCGTACTTCGTACATCCCGTCTCCTCCGATTTGAGGGGGCTGCGTGGCCCCTCTCATATTCGCCTACCTGAAACCGACTATCCGACTCCTGTGCCTGAGATGGGCTTCCAGCCAGGCTTCGCCGCCGGACCGGCGGGTCCGCGCCCGCGCGCCGGCAGATGCAGCAGTGCCAATCCCTGCGTGAATGCTGCGCGCCTCACCAGCGCATATTTCACTGACCAGCCGCCGGCAACCACCAGGATCCCGGCGACGAAGACGAGCCCGGCACGCCCCGGCATTCCCGCAAGAACTGCAACAATAGCAAGTACCGGAAGAATGTGGCCGAATAATACGAACTTCGAGTCGATGTCCCGCAGGACCTTCAAGGCCCCATCGGGCGCGCCATCTGCAATCAGCCCGCCAAGATACATCTTCCAGAAGAATGCGCGGATGACAATCAGCGCGATCAAGCCGGCCAATAGACGGACGTCCGCGGTCGAGGACGCCATCGCCAGCACGCAAGCCAGAAAGCCGCCGCCTTCGGTCAGGCCCGTGGCGACCATCAGAGACACACTGCGCGGATGTCGCCACGCCGGGATTCCCTTGTTGGCCGCCAGGATTCGCGCCTGGCTGTAGAGAAATGCCAAACCCAGAATGCCTGTCAGAACCACAAATAACGGCTGGACGGTCAGCAGTGCCATTCCCCCCGCGGCGAAGAGGACCAGCGCGGCAACCGCCTCCCGCGTCATCCACGACGTGGCGAAATGTCGATAGACGTTCAGCGCGCGCCACGGTCGGCCGATCTCAAACCAGACGCAGGTCAGTCCTGCGGCAATCAGACCCAGGCCCAACAGGATGGCGGCCCTGGCGACATCCGGCTCAAGGCCGGCGATTGAGACGAACAGCAGCAGGCCTCCGCCCGCGCCCCCGGCAATGAAATTCGTCGCTGCACGCCAATCCCAGTTACGCTGCTGCCTCGGCGACAGCAGATCGGATATTCGCTTGGCCTGATTCTTCATGGCTGATCCCATATGTAATACACGCCTGGCTCGGTGCCAAGTTCTTCGTGCATGCGGAAATGTCGGGTCTCCCCCAGCAGCCGGCTGACATTGCTGCGGGGATCCTCGATGTCGCCGAACTCCATGGCGCCGGAAATGCAGGAATTGACGCAGGCCGGCGTCACCTCCGGATGCACGCCCGGCATCCGCCCGGTAACCGCGGCTTCGTCGATGCGATCCTTGCAGAACGTGCATTTCATCGACACCGCAATGCGCGCCGGATCAAAGCCCGTGGCCTCCGAAGGCATCGGCTGGTCGCCGTAGGAGAAATGCGCTTCATGGACAATCGAGCGGGCGTCGAAGGGACAGGCCATCACGCAGTTGGCGCAGCCGATGCACAGATCGTAGTCGATCGCCACCAGACCATCCGCGCGCCGCGTGGTAGCCTTGGTCGGACAGACTTCCTCGCAGGGAGGGTTGGCGCAATGCATGCAGGCCATGGGCAGAAAGGTCCTGCGCACATCGGGGAACTCGCCGGTCTCCAGGTCGAGCACGCGGCGCCATTGAACTCCGGGCGGTGTCGCGTTGGCGCCCTTGCAGGCCGCGATGCAGGTCTGGCAGCCGACGCAGCGGCGCAAGTCGATGGTCATCACGTAGCGTGTCATGCCGCAGCCCTCCCTTCCATGCGTCGTACGGCAACCCGCACGATGTCGGCACCGGAACCGGTGGCGTCCGTCAAGTCGAGCGTCATCGGCGCGACGGTGTTCAGGCTGGGTGCATCCATGGTGTTGGCGAAGGGCGTCGCCCAATGGTCGAACTGGCCGACGATGACCAGGGTATCCGGGCGGATGCCCTGCTGCAGTGAAGCCTTGCCGTAGGTGGCGCCAATGTGGGAACGCACCTCGACGCGGTCGCCTTCGGCGATGCCCAGGCCGGCGGCAGTCTTGGCGTTGATGATCACCCCGGCATGACCGCGCAGGTTCTGCGCCACATCGTGCATCAACTCGATCGCGGCGTTGCCGCCGGAGTGGTATTGCATGCTCTTGCTGGTCAGCAACCAGAACGGGAAATCCTCGGCTTTGGCGCCGGCGAGTTCGAGGTTGCGTATCCAGCGCGCCGGGACGTCATGCCATTCCGGCAGCGCGGTGTATTCGGAAAGCTGTTCGTCCCACCAGTTCATCTTCTGCTCGTGCAGCCGGCGGCCAAGTTCGCGACCGGTGCGCAGCAGGCGCTCCTGGTAGGGCAGTTCGTAACGCAGACCCTGCTTTTCCATGGTTGGCGTCAGGTACCAGTCGAGCCGCGACATCGGCACGGCGAAGAAGCCGTGTTCGCGGAACCACTCCAGATCGTGTTCCTCGCGGCCTTCCGACAGCGTCAGGGTGGACGCACGACAGACGGCGTCCCAGATCTGGTCTGACGTAGGGTTGTCGGCCGGATCGAGGCTGTAATCGTACCCCTGGCCCTTCAGCGACGAAACACCAGAGATACCCTTGTTGATCGCTCCGAAATACGGTTCAAGCAGTCCGGTGCGCCGCGCCAGTTCGGTGGCGATCCAGGTGAAGTCGCGCGCATCGCCCTGCGGCTCGACGGCCTTCTGCCTCAGCACCACGCCCTTGTAGTCCCAGAACTGCTCCATGTACTTGGTGCCGCCCATGCGGATCATCTGGGTCGATTCGAGATCCGTTGCTTCCGGCAGCAGCACATCGGCCATGTAATTGGTCTCGTCGACCGTGTAGGCCACGCAGGCCATGAACGGAAAGCGCGCGGCAATCTCGGCCAGGTGCCGCGTATCCCAGAAGGAAATCGACGGATTCGAGCGGTAGACCAGCCATACATCGGGCAGCGTCGGCATCGGCATCGACCAGTCGTCGGGGCGCTCGTACTGGAACATCCAGGCCAGTTGTGTCGGGCCAAGGGCCTGGCTCCAGGCCCCGTTGTGGCCGACGATCGGCACCAGAGTCTGGTGCAGATTGCGGGTGGCGGGCGACGATTGCCATTCGTCCTTGCTGGTCGGATTGAAATACTGGACCATGAACCCGTCCTCGCCGGGCAGCACGGAAAGGTGGCGGTTGTCGCGCCCCTTGTTGAGTCGAACCGTGGTGCCGACCAGGCCCCCCGGATTTTCCAGCGCGCCGACGAGGATGGCCAGCACGGTGCGCGCCCAGCAGCATTCGAAGGCGCCCCAGCCATTGTTCACCGATTTGCCCAGGGTCACGGCGACCGGTCTCAGGGACAGGGTCTTGCCGTCGATTTCGATCGTCTCGCCGATGCCGGCCGCTTCCAGGTACTCGCTGGCGATACGGCGGATCGTATCCGCCTTGACGTCGCAGATCGTCTCGGCCCATTCCGGCGTGTACTTGGCAATGTGCCGCGAAAGCATCTCGTAGGCAGTCCTGCCCTCGACGTCGGAGTATTCGCGACGCTCCTTGTCCGCGTCGATGACGAAGGCATTGCCGATGCGGTAGCAACCGGCGACCGCCGGGCGCGCGCCCGGCGTATCGTGAGGCACCGCAGTAGCAGTGACTTCGTCCCAGACCAGGGGCTTGCCGCTTTGTGGATCCCGCAGGTAGAGGCCGTCCGGCGCCACCAGATAGGGCGAGGCGGTCCGGTCGCGCAGAAATGGAATGTCGAGCTTCGCCAGTCCGTTCTCCCGCACCAGGACGTGGATCAGGGCGAACAGGAAGGCCGGATCGGTCTTCGGCCGGATCGGCACCCACTCCGCGGAACAGGCCCCCGTCACGGTCAGGCTCGGCTCGACCTGAACGCGCTTGTAGCCGCGTATCCGGGCATCGGCGTGACGGATCACGGCGCACGGGCCCCCTGTCACTTCGACGTTGGCGCCGACGGCGATCACGTAGCGCGCATTCGGCGTGTCCGATGCGACGGTAAAGCCGCGATGCCAGAACTCGCCATAGAGATGCTCGGAATGCACGCACTTGACGCCCTGGCCGGAGCCGAAGCTGTAATCGATCTTGCCCCAGGCGGCAAGATAGGCCGCAAAGGTGCCCATGTAGTTGGACGGCGTGCCGCCGTGACCCAGGCTGACCGCAAGGCGCGGCAGCCCGGCTGCGTCGGTCAGGCCCTTGGCACGTATGGCGTTGAGCTTCTCGGCGACCATGCCCAGCGCCTCGTCCCAGGAAATCGGCACGAAGCCGGGGTCCTGGTCGCGCCCCTTCTTCGGATTGGTCCGTTTCATCGGCGTCACGATGCGATGCGGGTTGTAGGTTTTCTGCACCAGGCCGTAGGCCTTGACGCACGGCCTACCTCGCGCCGGATGAATCTCGGTGGCGGCAAAATTCGGTTCAATCTCGGTCGCCACTCCATCGACTACCTTGACCGTCATGAAATCCGGGCCGGACACGCAGTTGTAGCAAAACGTTGGAAAATGCTTGACCGACTTCGACTGGGCTGTTTCCATGCTGCTCACCTGCTCTCTAGTGAATGCGTTGCGGATGTGAATACACGCAGTAGCGCTCGCCGCGGACAAAGCCGACCAGCGTTACCCCCGAATCGGTCGCCACCCTGACCGCCATGCCGGTAGGCGCGGAAACCGCGGCAACCACCGCAATGCCCACGGCTGCCGCCTTCTGCACGATTTCGTAACTGGCGCGGCTGGTCATCAGGACGAAGCCGCCGGCAAACCCCTTGCGCTGGCTCGCGAGGGAACCAATCAGTTTGTCGAGTGCGTTATGACGCCCCACGTCCTCGCGCACCAGATCGATCAGGCCATCGACGCCGCACCAGGCAGCCCCGTGCACCGCGCCGGTCAACTGAAACAGATGCTGCATCCCCTGCAACCCTGACAGAGCGCGCGGCAAGGCTCCGCGACTCAACACGGCAGACGATTGAACGGTGGCGGCCCGCCTGGCGAGCTGATCGAGGCTTTCGGTGCCGCAAAGTCCGCAACCGGTGCGTCCGGCAAGGGTTCGGCGATGCTCCTTGAGCGCCTG
This sequence comes from Sulfuritalea sp., assembly GCA_016712985.1. Lineage (GTDB taxonomy): Bacteria > Pseudomonadota > Gammaproteobacteria > Burkholderiales > Rhodocyclaceae > Sulfuritalea. Next base: position 22,112 of record JADJQA010000037.1, read on the forward strand.
GGCGCGCGGCGCGGAGAGTTGCATCTGCACTTCGATGCCGTTGTCCCGCTCGACGATCTCCAGATCGTGGATTTCACCCGAACGGCGGACGATGCATTCGCTCAGGCTGAAACCGAGCGCGAAGTCTTCGAGATCCAGCGGTGTGGCAAGCATCACGGCATGCGAGATGCCGTTGTACACCAGCGCCACGGGCACCTCTTCCGCCACCGTCTCGTCCGAATGCGTTGCATCGCCACCCACCCAGCGACAAGCTCCGTAGCTGTTATGTGCCTCGATGCCCACACCCACTTCGTGCCGCATTGCTCGCCTTGTCCGGTAGCGCAGGAGCCCAACTTGACCCTGCTGTCGTTACGATACACTTTGACAACTACAAAAGCAAATATTTTGTATCACATTAGAGTTGCCTTATGCTGCATACCGTATACGTCTGAATCCAATACAATGCCTGCTGTTGCGCTGAATCGGTTTTAGCTCCGGCCGCCGCACTTGACGTCGAAAGGGTTGACGTTGGCCTGCGCTGAAACTGCGGTTCTCGATCGCCGCGCCGCCCGGTTGGCGGCGAGCATCGCCCTGTTATAGGAATGGCATGAAGAGCCGATTTGTCAGTCAGTGGATCAGGGACTTCCTTGACCAGCATGCGACCCGCGCCAACTCGCTGATCATCACGATCTACGGCGACTTCATCGCCGCGCATGGCGGCACGGTCTGGCTCGGCAGCTTCATTCGACTGGTGAAGCCGCTGGGCCTCAACGAGCGCATGGTGCGCACCAGCGTGTATCGCCTGTCGCAGGAGAAATGGCTGGTCTCCGAGCAACTCGGACGCAAGAGCTATTACAGTCTGACCACATCCGGTCGGCGCCGCTTTGAACATGCCTATCGACGCATCTATTTCGCCCCGCAGGACACCTGGTCCGGCGAGTGGCAACTGGTCATGATTCCCCCGTCGCTGGTCGGCGCACACCGCGATGCCCTGCGCAAGGAACTGGCCTGGACGGGCTATGGCGCGCTTGCATCGGGCATACTTGCGCATCCTTCCGGCGACACCGATGCGCTGCTCGACATCCTTCAGGAAACCGGCGCGCACGACAAGGTGGTCGCGATGAAAGCCGTCAATATCGGCGCGCTGACCAGCAAGCCGCTGCAGGAACTGGTGCACGAGTGCTGGAACCTCGACACCCTTGCCGCCAAGTACCTCGACTTCATCGAGTTGTTCCGTCCGGTGTTGCGCACGCTGCGCGCCGCCGGGGACCTTGATCCGGAACAGTGCTTCCTGGTACAGACCCTGCTGATGCACGGCTTTCGCCGGGTGCTGCTGCACGATCCGCAACTGCCGTCACAACTCCTTCCGGCCAACTGGAGCGGCGGTGTCGCGCGCCAGCTTTGCCGCGATCTTTACCGCATCACCTACCCGCTGGCCCAACAGCATTTGCTTTCGGTCTGCGAAACCGCGAACGGGCCGCTACCGCCGGCGGCAGCGTACTTCTACGAGCGCTTCGGCGGGCTGGACGCGCCGGCCACACCGGCCAGGCCCTGAGCAACTCCCGGATCGATGGATATCAACTGATACATTGTCGACAATTTTCCTTGGTTGTTCTGTATCTGTTATAGTCTTTCCGCGGGCACACTCGCGAGTTCGCCCGGCATCAGGGGGAGTCAAACCATGAACAACATATCGCCGTCCCGCACCAGCGCCACCGCGGATGCCGCCACAGCAAGCGCGCTATTCAGGCAGGCTACGGCTGCCGGGCGCTACGCGCTGGATCCGGCCGAACTGGGCGACCTGCTCGCCACTCTGAATCTGACATTCGCACCAGGCACCGTCACGACACGGACCGCACCAGCGGTCGAATTTCGCGTCAGCCTCAACAACACCCGCGAATTCGGCATGGTCATCGGCGCCGGATTGGGCGGACCGGACGCGGAACTGGATGGAGGCAATTTCCGCAAGGATCGCGCATCGGTCTACGCCGCCACCGAACTGACGGATGCCGAGAGCTTCCTCGGTCTGTTCAAGCGCACGCTGGCCTATCAACGGCTGGCCGGCATCGCCAGGCACGATGGTCTGCCACCGCCAGACCAGGAACTGAAGGCCTGTTTCGCAGGCTTGCTCGCCCTGGCCGATGCACATTCGCCGACCAGCCCGGATGCCGAATTCGTCCTGCGAAGCCTGGAACTGGCCGCTACTGCGGCGGGAGACCAGATTGCGATTGCAGAAGCATGCTGCGAGTTCGGCCCGTCGCAAGCCATGCGCCTGCCCCGCCCCATCCACAAGATCGACAAGTTGATCCACCCGGCCTCGATAGGCATTGTCGGGGTCTCCTCCAGCGGCATGAACTTCGGCCGCATCATCCTGCGCAACCTGCTCGGCAGCGGCTACAGCAAGGAGCGCCTGACCATCATCCGCCCCGGCGAGACGGAGATCGACGGCGTCAGGTGCGTCGAAAGCCTGAAAGCCCTGGACCACAAGCTCGATCTGCTGATCGTTGCCGTGGCCGCCAGCGCCGTCTACGAACTCGTCGATGAAATCATCGCGACCGACGCCGTGGAATCCGTGATGCTGATCCCCGGCAGTCTCGGCGAAACCAGGGCCAGCCGCGAGCCGGCGGCCGCGCTGGCCGGGCGCATCAACGCGGCCCACGGCAAACCGGGCGGCGGCCCGATCTTTCTCGGCGCCAACTGCCTCGGCGTGGTTTCGCATCCCGGCTCCTACGACTCGTGGTTCATCCCGCTGGAGCGACTGCCGAAGCCGCAGAAGAAGCCGGAAAGAAACTCGGTCATGCTGAGCCAGAGCGGCGCATTCATGATCACGCGCCTGAGCCAGAACCCATGGCTTGATCCGCGCTACATGCTGGCCCTGGGCAACCAGACCGATCTGACCCACGGCGACATGCTGGGCTACTTCGCGGAACTGCCGGAAGTCGAAACCCTGGGCATCTACATCGAGGGCTTCAAGGATCTGGACGGCCTCGACTTCGCCAGGGCCGTGCGCAAAGCCGTGCTCAAGGGCAAGCAGGTGGTGGTCTACAAGTCCGGCAAGACCGCTCCCGGCATCGACGGCGTGATGGGCCATACCGCGTCCATCGCGGGCGGCCCGATGCTGTTCGACTCGGTAGTGCGCCAGGCCGGCGCGATCGTCGCCGAAGATTTCAACAGTTTCGACGACCTGTTCTACATCGCCGGGGCCCTGCACAAAAAGAAGATCGGGGGCAATCGCCTGGGCGCCATCAGTGGCGCCGGTTTCGAGGCGGTCGGCATGGCCGATTTCACCGAGTCGGAAAACTTTGCCATGAAGATGGGCGAGTTGGCCCCTGCCACCGTCAAGCAACTGGAAGACGTCCTGCTCGCCAAGAAGCTCCATGCGCTGGTCGAAGTCAGAAACCCGATCGACATCAATCCGGGCGCGGATGACGAGGCGCATCTGCAAATCGTCGAGGCTTTCTTGCAGGATCCGGAGATCGACGCGGTGGTGGTCGGACTCGATCCGACGGCACCCTCGGTACGGGCGCTCGAAACGAGCAAGCTTCGTCCCGGCTTTGACCTCACGGATCCGAAGAGCACGGTACACCTCATGCCACCCATCGTCGATCGCTGCGACAAGCCCATCGTCGGCATCATCGACGGCGGCACGCTGTATGACGCGATGGCGGCGAAGCTGATGGACCAGGGCGTCTGCGTGTTCCGCAACTGCGCCAGGGGCACCAAGGCGCTGGTGCGCTACTTCGAGGCAAGGCTGAATGCCGAGGGCCTCATCAAACGAAATCGCTGAACCCGTCATTCGTCAAGAATCCACACACAAATACAGGACCTACCATGAGCACAACACTGATCAACGACATCTTCCGGACGGCCCACAACGAAGGGCGGTCCTCGCTGTTCGAACACGAGGTGTACCGGCTGCTCGCCGCGGCCGACATCGCCTCGACGCCAAGACACGAGGTGATCGCCGGCGGGGCCGAGCCGGCGGACGAGCTCCTGGCGTCGTTCCCCGGAAGCCGGGTGGTGGTGAAGATCGTCTCCGGCGGCATAGCCCACAAGTCGGACGTGGGCGGGGTCGCCGTCGTGACCAACCAGCCGACGGCCGTGCGAGCCGCCTGCAGAAGCATGCTCGCGGAGCTGCCGGAGCGGTATCGCGCCCTTTTGGAGCGCAGCCCGCAGTCGGCTCCTGCCGAGTACGGCGGACTCGACGGCAGCGGTTTGCGGGATGCAATTGCCCGCGACATCGCGGGGGTGATGCTAACGGAGTTCATCGAAGCGGACGCCGCGGGTACCGGCAGCGAACTCCTGGTCGGCATCCGCAACACGCGCGAGTTCGGCATGATCATCAGCGCCGGAATCGGCGGCGTCGACACCGAGCTCCATGCCACTAGCGCCCGCCGCGGGCAGGCGGTCGTGTCGGCCTCGACCGCGCTGACCACGGCCGAGGAATTCCTCGAAATTTTCAGACCGACGATTGCCTACCGGAGGATCGCCGGACAGACGCGGGGAGGCCGCCGGCTGGTGACGGACGAAAACCCTCCTCCAGTGCTTTGGCGCCTTCATCCGCCTCGCGAACGACTGCTCGGCGGGCAACCCCGAGACCGACTTCGTCATCGAGGAGCTGGAGGTCAACCCCTTCACCTGCTCCGCCGGTTCGCTCGTCGCGCTCGACGGATTGTGCCGGATCGGCCGCCCGCAGAGGGTCCGCCCGCCGCGGCCCCAGGGCAAGATCGACAAGCTGCTGCACCCGGCTTCGATCGGAATCATCGGTGCATCCGCCACGCGCATGAACTTCGGCCGGATCACCCTGAAGAACATCATCGCATCCGGCTATGACCGATCGCGGCTGCGCGTCATCAATCCCGACGGCCAGGAAGTCGATGGCGTGCAGTGCGCCGCGAGCCTGGGGGCGCTGGAGAACAAGCTGGACCTGCTGATCCTCGCGGTTACCGCCGACGTCGCCTTCGGCATCATCGATGAGGTTATCAAGACCGATGCCGCGGAATCGGTGCTGTTGATCCCCGGTGGAATGGGGGAAACCGAGGCAAGCAGGGAGCCTGCCCGGCGCATGCTGGAGACGATCGACGACGCCCGCCGGACGACAGGCCGCGGACCGGTATTCGTCGGCGGCAACTGCCTGGGCATCATCTCGCACCCTGGCAACTACGATTCCTGGTTCATTCCCGAGGAGCGCCTGCCGAGAACCCAGAAGAAGGCACGACGCAGTTCGGCGTTCATCAGCCAGAGCGGCGCCTTTCTTGTCACGCGGCTCAGCAAGAACGCGTGGCTCGACCCGGCCTACATGGTCGCCTTGGGCAACCAGAACGACATCACGCACGGCGACATGGTCGCGAACTTCGCAGACAACCCGGAGATCCGCGTGATCGGGGCGTACGTCGAAGGATTCAAGGACCTCGACGGGCTGGCCCTGGCGCGGGGCGTGCGCAAGGCGACCGCTGCCGGCAAGCAGGTGGTCATTTACAAGGCCGGACAGTCCGCGGCCGGCGGGCGGGCCGCGATGGGCCACACGGCCTCGATCGCCGGCGACTACGAGGTCTGCCTGTCCGTGCTCACGCAGGCCGGCGCGCTGATCGCGACCGACGTCAGCGAGTTCAGCGACCTGTTCTACATCTCGGACTGCCTGTGCGACAAGGTCGTCCGCGGCAAGCGACTTGGCGCCGTGGCCGGCGCGGGGTACGACACGGTGGCCATCGCCGACAGCATCCAGGTGGGCGACTTCTCCATGTCTCTGGCCACGATTGGCACAGCGACCCGGGAGCGGCTGATCGCAATCCTGAAGGCCAAGAAGCTCGATGCGCTCATGGAAGTCAGGAACCCGTTCGACATCAACCCGGCAGCGGACGACGAGGCGCACTTGCTGTGCATCGAGGCCATGGCCGCCGAGCCGGACGTCGACTCCGTAGTCGTCGGACTCGACCCGACATCGCCCATGGTCAGATCACTCAAGAAGAGCGCGCGGGCGGGCTTCGACATCGACAGCCCGGAGAGCATCGTCCAGACGTTGCCGGCGCTGGTCGCCTCCTGTCCGAAACCCATCGTGGCCTTCATTGACGGCGGCCCGCTATTCGACCCGATGGCCGACCAGTTGATGGAGAAAGGCGTCTGCATCTTCCGCTCCAGCGAGCGCGCAACGCGGGCGCTCGTCCGCTATACCGAGGCGCGGCTGCGCGCGGCGCGCCTGCGTGGCGAGGCAGCGCCTGGCGGCTAGTCGGCCGGTGGCGGTGTCTGGCCGTCGAACAGCTCCTCGATCCCGGAATCGCGTCTGGAAATTCCTGGATTCCGGGTTCTGCCCTGGCGGGCAGCCCCGGAATGACAGGCTAATCGACAAATTGTTCGCTGGCTGACGATCATTGCCAATCAGAAGGCGGGTTGATCTCCCGCCGCGCGAGCGGCGCAAGGGAAGTCTGCCTCAGCCTCTGCAACAGAGTCGGCGCTGGCGATACGCCGAATCACGGCGCACCCTCAGTAGTCCCATTCCTGATGCCCCAGCGGAGCCCTGTTCAGCGTGGCCCGGTACTGCCGCCATTGCGGGACATGAACCTCCATCAGCGCCGCGAAGCGCTCGTTGTGGCGCCGTTCCAGCAGATGCAGCAGTTCGTGCACGACGATGTATTCCAGGCACTGCACCGGCTTCTTGGCCAATTCCAGATTGAACCAGACGCGCCGGGAAGCGGGGTTGCAGCTTCCCCACCTGGTCTTCATCTTCTTGACGCCCCAGTCGGCGACCGCGACACCGAGGACAGGCTGCCATTTGTCCAGCAGCGGCGGAATCAGCGCCTTGAGCTGCTCACGATGCCAGCGCAGCAGGACGGCTTCCCGCTGCTCGACACTGGCGCCGGGTCGCACGAACAGGTCGAGACTGGCGACACCGCGCAGCGTGACCCTGGCCGGAGCAGCCTGCTCATGCACGCGTAGCCGGTAGCGCCGGCCCAGAAAGTAGTGGCTTTCGCCATTCACCATCTCGCGTTGTGACTGCCGTGGCTGCTCCGCGAACCTGGCCTTCTGCCGCCTGATCCAGCCCAGCTTGTCGATCACCGCCAGCCGCACCGCTTCATCGCTCACCACCAGCGGTGCCGCCACCCGCACGCGGCCGGCGGGAGGATATACGCCCAGATGCAGGTTCTTGATGTCTTTCCGAACCACTTCCACCTTGATGCCGCTGATGGTGAAGTGGTGAATCTCAGTATTCATTCTGGTGCTTGGCCAGTTCCAGAATCTGGTCGGTCAGGGATTCAATGACGTAGCTGTCGCGAACCATGACCTGACACGCCAAATTGCGAGCAGCAGGTTCGGCCGCAGCCGTAGCCAGCACGTCCCGAATGGCCAGCCGCACCCTCTTGGTCTTCATCACGTTGTTGCGCCAGCCATCCATACGGCTAGCTTGTATCGCCGCATCCACCGCCAACGCCAGCCCCTCGTCCTTGCCCAGATTGTTGTAGAGCGCCCGCTGCGCTGCCGTCCTGACCTCTGCGGGATACCCGCCCGGCCCGCCACCCGGCAGCGTCGCGTCCTTGGTCAGCCTGGCGATCTTCTCCAGATACTCCTTGTAGCTCACGACGCCCTTGCGCCGCAGTTCGATCAGCGCATCCAGCAGCTTCGACATCTTGTCGTAGTAGGCCGGATCAACCGGCGACTCGTTGATGATCAGCTTGCGGACGTTGTTCTCGACGGTCTCGGCCACCGCTTCCTCGGTCTTCATGATGCCTTTGAGCTTTGCGTCCGTCGCCTCCGGCCCGCGCTCGACGATCAACTGAATCAGACTCATGTCGTCGAAGGCGGAAATCTTCTCGCTGTCCTCGGCACGGATGTAGGTGTCGATCAGGTGGCGCATGGCAGGCTCATATGCCTTGAGGTCGATGTAGTCGCCGCTGGCAAGCCGCACCTCGTCGCGCACCTTGCTGTAGTGATCCACCTCGGTCTTGATCGTCTCGATCTCGTCGGGTTTGTAGCCCGCTTCCGCCAGTTCGCCGACGATGCTGGCGTAGGCGCGGATCAGCGCCGCCACAAACTTGTACAGCTTCAGCCGCTTCGGCTCGTTGTCCTTGAGTTGCTCGGCGTGGCCCGCGCCGTTGCCAGTACTGTCGGCGCAGAAAAAGTGCAGGTAGGCCGCCGTATCCGTCGGTGCCGCCACCGGCTCGCACAGCGCTTTCACCGCCTCGCGGGCATCTTCCAGGTCTTCCCGCGCCTTGACCAGCCGGTTCTCCAGCAGGCCCTTTACGTCGTCCTTGTCGTATCCATCCAGTGCGCCGCTGGTGTAATCCCCCACCGCGCCTTCAAGACCCTTGAACAAATCCTTGTAGTCGATGATGTAGCCGTATTCCTTGTCGTCGCCGTCCAGCCGATTGACGCGGCAGATGGCCTGAAACAGGCCGTGGTCGCGCATCTGCTTGTCGATGTAGAGGTAGCTGGCCGGCGGCGCATCGAAGCCGGTGAGCAGCTTGTCCACCACGATCAGCAGCTTCATCTGCCCCGGCTCGGTGATGAACTTCTTCTTCACCTCCTGCTCGAATTTCTCCACCTTGTTGAGCGCCTTCTCCGCCGGTTCGTTGAACCAGTCGGCCAGCATCCGGGCATACACCCCGTACTTGATCAGGTTGTCCGTCTCGCCCTCGCCGCTCGTCTCGCCCTTGGTGTCGGCAATGCCGGGGCGTAGCTGGTGACGATGCCTGGCAAACAGCTCATGGAACTTGCATGCCTCGCAGATGCTGCCCGCCACCAGCATTGCGTTGCCGTGGCCGTCCATCAGGCGGGGCTTGGTGTTCATGTCGAGCAGGATGTCGGCGACGATCTTCTCCAGCCTGTCCTGACTGGACAGCACCCGCTGCATGGTTCCCCATTTCTGCTTGAGCTGCGCCTTGGCCAGGTCGTTGAGCCCCTTGGTCTTGGCCTCGAACCACTGGTCGATCTTGTCGCGGTTGGTCAGCGTCTGGTCGATGTCCCGCGCCTCGTAGCGCAGATCCAGCACCACGCCCTCGCGCACTGCCTGGTCGAATTTGTAGGTGTGGATGTACCCGCCGAAGACCTCGTAGCTGGTTTCCTTATCTGCCTTCAGCAGCGGCGTGCCGGTGAAGCCGATAAAGATCGCATTCGGCAGCAGCGCCTTCATCGCCTTGTGCAGGTCGCCGCTTTGGGTGCGGTGGCACTCATCGACGAACACATGGATGTCGCCCTTGGCTTTGAAGTCGGGCGGTAGTTTCTGGATCGCGGCGATGAATGCCTTGGTTCCTTCGTCACCCTCGTCATCGCCTTGACGGCCAAACTTGTGCACCAGCGAACACAGCAAGGATTCCGTGGTGCCGTTCAACTTCTCGATCAGGTCGTCGCCGCTCTTGGTGCGGTAGATCTGCTCATGGACGCCGAGAAACACCTTCTCGATCTGCTCGTCCAGCTCGGTGCGGTCGGTAATGATCAGCACCCGCGCACCTTTGCGGTTTCGCGCCGTTTTCACGAATCCACTTGGCCAGCCACACCATGGTCAGCGACTTGCCGCTGCCCTGCGTGTGCCAGATGATGCCGCCCTCGCGGCGGTGGATGAACTCCTGCGCGGCCTTCACGCCGAAATACTGGTTCTGGCGGCACAGCTTCTTGGTGCCCGCGTCGAACACCACGAAGTCGTGGAACAACTCCAACAGCCGCGCCTTGCGGCAAACCTGCAACAGTTGGCGATCCAGCAGGTTCGGCTCGCTGGCATAGGGGCCGCTCTCTTCCACCCAGCGCAGGTAATACTTTTCCGGCGTTTCGATAGTGGCGTAGCGCAGTCCCTCGGTATCGTTGCCCGCCATCACCCACTGCATGGTCGAGAAGAACGGCTGGATGAATTCCTTCTTCTGGTTGTCCAGGTTCTGGCGGATGCCCTCGGCCACCGACACGGTGGAGCGTTTCAGTTCCAGCACGCCCAGCGCGATGCCGTTGATGTAGATCACCACGTCCGGGCGCTTGGTGCCGGCCTTGGCCGCATTGGCCAGATCGGCCCCCTTGACCGTCACCTCCTCGGCAATGGCGAAGTGGTTGTTCTCCGGGTGCTTCCAGTCGATCAGCCAGACGGTGACGCGGTTCTCGCCCGCGCCGGGCTGCACCTTCACGCCGTAGCGCAGCAGGTCGTAGACCTCCTTGTTGCGGTCGTAGAGGCTCTTGCTGGTGTCTGTCGCCACCTTGTTCAGCTCATGCAGCGCACGGTTGATCAGCGTGTCGCTGACGCCTTGCTTGGTCAGCCAACTCCGCAGCAGCGTTTCCTCGATGTTGCGGTTGTCGAGGTCAGTCCTGTCGCCAAGGTAGTCGTAGCAAAGCCTTTCCCGGAATAGCGCGACGACGCGGGCCTCGGTGCGTTTTTCGATTTGGCCGACAAGGGTCATGGCATGAACGGATTGATCAACTGCACCCCGGTGCCGGCGAAGTCGGCCACATTGCGCGTCACCACGGTCATACCGTGTTCGAGGGCTGTCGCGGCGATCATCGCGTCACGCTCCGAGTGCGGGTTGGGAACGTGCATGGCGGCGCACAGCGTCGCGGTATGGTCGGTAAAGGGCAGGATGCGGCCGGCGAAAGCCGCCCGCACACCGGTCAGCCAGGCGCGTAGCGCACTGCCCTGCGGCGGTGTCCTGCGCTCCAGCGCCAGCACACCTTTCTCCAGTTCGAGGAGGCTGATCGCCGAGAGGAAAAGTTGGCTCGCCAACTTGCCCGCCGCCCACGCCCGCACCTCGGGCGACGGGTTGGGCTTGCCCTGGCGCAGTTCGGAAATCACGTTGGTGTCCAGAACGTACATTGGCCGGGCGCCCCAAGCGATTAGCCGAGATCGGCGGCGCCGAACTCCACCTTCAGGCGCGGCGGGTCAAACTCGATGCCCGCCCCGCCGGGGATGGCTTCCATGACCTCCAGCAGGGATGCTTCCTGCTGTCCCGCCAGGCGGTAATAGTCTTCGATCTTCAGTAGCGCGAAGGCGGGCCGCCCGCGGTCGGTGATGAACACCGGCCCTTCGGCTGCGGCGCGCTTGGCCGCGCCCACATCGCGCGTGAAGTTCCGGCTCGAATAGGTGTGAACGGACATTTTTCTCTCCTTCACAGGGCTGGCCTCTGCCAGCCCTTAAATGTTTGTATGTTATGACATTGTTGACTGAGTGTCAATGAACGTCGTTGAACGTTTGTTCAGGGCACTTCATGCCAGCCGTATCCTCCCGGTCAGCAGTTCTGCATCATGCCCCCTGCTTGAGGGCGCGGGTCTTCCTCGCGGCAGGCATCGAGGGCAGCGAGTTCGGCGTCCATGTCGGAGAGGACCGGTGGCGATGGCGGTTTG
>JADJQA010000038.1 GCA_016712985.1 Sulfuritalea sp.
GCACAAAGTACGCATTCGCAAGAATGAGAAGCAGACCTTCACACCCAGTTTTCGCGTATCGACTTGGGGCGGCCGCTGTGGCCGATAAGCCGGCTTTCCGGGTTTCCTGCTTCGGCCCCTGATCGGGGCTCTCGGCGGGTTCGGCATGGCGGATCGACCGTTGCAGGCACGAAGTGCTTTGGGACATCTGCCGCGCCGTCCTTCCAGCGCCGACTTTTCGTCTGCTTGCCCTCGCGTCGTGGGCAATGCTTGCAACGCGGCGTGCTCTTGCAGCACTTCCGGGTCATTTTTTCAGCACGCCGATCGCCAGCGCCAGCCAGGCGAGGATGAAGGCGCCGCCGCCGAAGGGGATGAGGGCGTGGAGCGCATGGAAATCGGCCAGGCTGCGCAGGTAGAGATTGCCGCTGAAGAGCAGCGTGCCCAGCACCATCAGTGTGCCCGCCGCAATGATCCAGCGCGATGCCGGCAGGCGGGCGGCGACCAGTCCGGCGATCAGCAGGCCGAGCGCGTGGAACTGGTGGTATTGCAGCGCGGTATGGAACCACGCCTGGAAGGCGGTCGCGCGTTCGGCCAGCGTGTGCGCGGCCGCGGCCCCGAGCGCGACCGATGCGGCGGCGCTGAGCGCGCCGAGGAAGAGAAAGAACCTGGCGTGAAGAGGCATCGTGTGGATTCCGGCGGGTAACAGTCGGCGCCGGCGGCATACTCCGGCGCCTCGGACGGCGCATCACCCACGGCATCGGCGACACCCTTGCCAGAGGGCGAGTCGGCAACCAGGCAATTGCCGATATGGCGCAAGCGGCTTTTCCTGGGCGCGCCGCCCAGCGAACGCGCGGTTTTCTGGAACAGCACCTGCTTCTCCTCAGGGATCACGCGAGGTCGAAGCGATCGAGGTTCATCACCTTGTTCCAGGCCGCCACGAAGTCATGGACAAACTTCTCCTGCGCGTCCGCGCTTGCATAGACTTCAGCCAGGGCACGGAGTTGGGAGTTCGAGCCGAAGATGAGATCGACGCGGGTGGCGGTCCACTTCACCTTTTCGGTTTTGCGATCGCGCCCTTCGAACACGTCCTGGGCGTCCGGGACTGCCTTCCACTCCGCGCCCATGTCGAGCAGGTTGACGAAGAAATCGTTGGTCAGCGTCCCCGGCCGCTCGGTGAAGACACCGTGCCGCGACTGTCCGACATTCGTATCGAGCGCGCGCATGCCGCCCACCAGCACGGTCATCTCGGGCGCGGAGAGCTTCAGCAACTGCGCGCGGTCGAGCAGAAGCTCCTCGGCCGATACGGAGTACTGGCCTTTCTGGTAGTTGCGGAAGCCATCGGCGATCGGTTCGAGCACGGCGAAGGATTCCACATCGGTTTGCGCCTGCGAGGCGTCCATGCGGCCCGGCGCGAACGGCACCGTTACATTGACGCCGCCTTCCGGGCAGCCTCTTCAACCCCGGCGCAACCCGCCAGCACGATGAGATCGGCCAGCGCGACCTTCTTGCCGGTTTGCGCGGCGTTGAATTCGTGCTGTATGGATTCGAGTTTGCCCAGCACCCTGGACAGTTGCGCAGGCTGATTGGCTTCCCAATCCTTCTGTGGCGCGAGGCGAATCCGCGCGCCGTTGGCGCCGCCGCGCATGTCGGAGCCGCGGAAGGTGGAGGCCGAGGCCCATGCGGTCGAGACCAATTCGGAGACCGACAGCCCGGATGCCAGAAGCTTGGCCTTCAGCATGGCGATGTCCTTGTCGTCGACCAGCGGATGATCGACGGCGGGGATCGGGTCTTGCCAGAGCAGCTCCTCCTGCGGGCACCTCGGGGCCGAGGTAGCGCGACCGCGGGCCCATGTCGCGGTGGGTGAGCTTGAACCAGGCGCGGGCGAAGGCATCGGCGAACTGGTCCGGGTTCTGGTGGAAGCGCCGCGCGATTTTTTCGTAGGCCGGATCCATGCGCATCGCCATGTCGGCGGTGGTCATGATGATCGGCACCTTCTTCGAGGCGTCGTGCGCGGCGGGGGCCGTGTTGCTGTCGCTCGCTTCCTTGGGCGTCCACTGCCAGGCGCCCGCCGGGCTCTTGGTCAATACCCAATCGTTGCCGAACAGCACGTCCAGGTAGCTCATGTCCCACGTCGTCGGGGTCGGTGTCCAGGAACCCTCCAGGCCGCTGCTGATCGTGTCGGCGCCTTTGCCCGTGGCAAAACTGCTCTGCCAGCCCAGCCCCTGTTGGGCGATCGGCGCGGCTTCCGGTTCAGGTCCCACGTGCGAGGCAGGGCCAGCGCCGTGGCATTTGCCGAAGGTGTGGCCGCCGCAGGTGAGCGCGACGGTTTCCTCGTCGTTCATCGCCATGCGCGCGAAGGTCTCGCGTACGTCGCGTGCCGAACCGATCTGGTCCGGGTTGCCGCCGGGTCCTTCCGGGTTGACGTAGATCAGCCCCATCTGCACCGCGGCGAGCGGATTCTCGAGCTTGCGTTCGCCGGAATAGCGGGTCTTGTCGTCCAGCCACTTTTCCTCGTTGCCCCAGTAGACATCGATTTCCGGCGCCCAGATGTCCTCGCGCCCGCCGGCGAAGCCAAAGGTCTTGAAGCCCATGGATTCCAAGGCGACGTTGCCGGCGAGGATCATGAGGTCGGCCCAGGAAATCTTGTTGCCGTACTTCTGCTTGACCGGCCACAGCAGGCGGCGTGCCTTGTCGAGGCTGACGTTGTCGGGCCAGCTGTTGAGCGGCGCGAAACGCTGGTTGCCGTGCCCAGCGCCGCCGCGGCCGTCACCGGTGCGGTAGGTACCGGCGCTATGCCAGGCCATGCGAATGAAAAAAGGCCCGTAATGACCGTAGTCCGCCGGCCACCAGTCCTGAGAATCCGTCATCAGCGCCGCGAGGTCCGCCTTGAGAGCGGCGAGGTCGAGGGTCTTGAAGGCCTCTGCGTAGTCGAACTCCGGCTCCATCGGGCTGGACACGGGGGTGTGCTGGTGCAGGATTTCGAGGTGCAACTGGTTCGGCCACCAGTCGTGGTTCGATGTGCCACTTCCGGCTTTGTGAACAAACGGGCATTTCGTTTCGGTTGTCATGTGATTTTCCTTGGCAGTGTGTACTCAACGACCTGGTTCGATTCGGAGGTAGCTCGCGGCGGCGAATGCTCGGGCTCTACTCTTCGAGCAAGCTGCGCAGCATCCAGGCAGTTTTCTCATGAACCTCGATGCGTTGTGTCAGCAGGTCGGCGGTCGGCTGGTCGTTGGCCTTGTCCACCAGCGGGAACAGCTTGCGCGCCGTGCGCGCGGTGGCTTCCTGCGCGGCGACGAGGTGGCGCACCATGTCCATCGCCTTGGGCACACCTTCGACTTCCTCGATGCTCGCCAGCTTGACGAACTCCTTGTAGGTACCGGGCGCGGGGTGGCCGAGGGCGCGGATGCGTTCGGCGATCAGGTCGAGCGCGTTCCACTGTTCGGTGTATTGGCCCATGAACATCAGGTGCAAGGTGTTGAACATCGGCCCGGTGACGTTCCAGTGGAAGTTGTGGGTCGTCAGATACAGGGTATAGCTGTCGGCAAGCAGGCCGGACAGGCCCGCGCGATTTTGGCGCGGTCGGCGTCCGAGATGCCAATGTCGATGCTGGCGGCGGCTGCTTGTTTTTCGCTTTCATTTGAATTTCCTCCGTTTCAAGAGTCTGCGTGTCGTCAGTCGGTTCCGGGGTCGGGGGCTGATGCACGAATGTTAGGTGGCTCCGATAAATTACTCAATTGAATTGTGATTATTGGACGAATAGATAATTACTATTCTGCGTTCGTCTGCCGGGTCGCCAGTTTTCCGGCAAGCGGGGTGCCGCTGCCGCCGTTGCAGACGTCGAGCGACGCTTCGAGGGCGGTTTCGGCGGCAGCCAGACTGTCCTGGGTTTCGTTCAGTTCGCGCGCCAGCCGCCAGACGGCAGCGCAGTTCGCCGACCACAGCCTCGTGCTCCCTCTGCGCCAGGCTGAGTTCGAGGCGCAGGGCCTGGGCTTGCTCGCGCAGGCTGGCATTCTCCCGCTTCAAGTGTTCCGTTTGGCCCGGATCGGCGCGCGCGCCGGCGCCGATCTGGTGCGAGAGCATGTGGATGTCGCCGAAGATCTCCCCGCCGTCCGCTTCGTCAAGCAGCGGATGCGTCCAGGCTGCCCACAGCGCCCCGGCGATGTCGTCGCCCAGCGTCAGCGCTTTGCGCCAGGCGAACAGCACGGCGGCGGCGTCCCTCGCCAGGCCAAAGCGCTGGATCGTCGCGGCGTAGCGCTTGTCGAGCCAGCGCTGGATCAGCTCGGCGGGTTCCCTGCGCTCATTGCAATACCCCGTCACCACGGCGTGCAGGCTGTAGTCGGACAGGTCTTTGGCGTCGTAGCCGGCGCGCGCCGCGAGCTTGCGCATTTCGGTCACCGGCAGGCAGGTGCCGATCAGGGAACAATGCCGTTGGGCGGGCAATTCCCACAATTTCCTGCGGCGGCTGGAAGTTCCCGGCGGGAGGCAGGGGGCTTGCGCCGGCGCGCCTTGCGCGATTGGCCTTCCGCTGCGGGAGCCATCGACGGCGGCGCCATCGCCGAAAGCGGCGCCGATCATCCGGGCGAGGGTGGCGCTCACGGGCTGTCTCCCGGCCGCAGTACGGTGTATCTGGCTTGGCAGGCCACGCATTTGTGTATCAGTTCCGCCAGTTGACGGAGCCTGTGATCATGATCGCCCGGACCCTCGGTGTCGAGCGCGATGGCGATCGGCGACAGCGCGGGGGCCGAGCGGGTGGATGAATACGATTTCATGCAAGACAGTCTCCAGGCGGATGCTTGGCTGGCTGCCTCGCCGCCGCTTGCGCGGCGTCTGGGTGGCTGGCTGATAAAAAACGAGGTTCAGCGGATGATCAAAGTGCCCCTCACCAGACGTAAAACACCAGGACCCAGGTGCTTCCCGCCAAAGCCAGCGGCATCAGCCAGACGAGAAAAGCCGCGCCGAGGCGGATCGGGCTCGGCGCCGCGCTGCGCAGCAGGCGCAGTCCAAGCCAGGCCGACCAGAGCAGGCCCAGGCCCAGCAGAACGCCGCGCAGCGCCGATAGCCAGGGAAGCACAATGCCTTCGGCGCGCAGTTGGCTGACCGTCATCATCGACAGGCCGAGAAACAGGCCGATGCCACCCAGCGGCACGAGCCCCAGCGCCAGGCGCCGCCAGTCGGCGCCGGCGAGGCGCGCCGCGCCGCGGACGGCCAGCAGCGTGGCGCCGCCGAGGACCAGGGCGACGGCGCCGATGTAGGCCAGGATCGCGATGCCGTCGAGCCAGGTGAACACGTCGTTGGCCTCCGGGTAGGAGGTCAGCAGCCACCAGGCCGGGCTATCCGCGAGCGGCCAGAGGATGTCGCGGCTGACCAGCCATTCGGCGGCGGCCTGCTTGGCGCGGACGAACCACGGATTGACCGTCCATTGGAAGGCGCCGATGGCGACGCCGAGCACGCCGAAGCAGAGCAGCAGCACTTCGGTCGTGGCCGGGGGCGGGCCGCCGAGGATCTCGGCATTCGGCGAGCGCGGCGCCAGCGTGACCGCTTCGCGGTGATCGCTGCAGCGACCGCATGCGTGGCACTGCGACATGCCTTGCAGGTGCTTGACGTCGAGCAGCGGCGGACAATCGACCGCGGCGCGTTGCGCCGGTTGGAGATCCCAGGCGGCGCGATCGACGCGAAAGGCGAACGGCGCCAGTCGCGCCAGTAGCGCGAAGACGCCGGAGACCGGACACAGGTAGCGACACCAGACCCGCTTGCCCTTGCCCCACAGATAGCCGGCGACCATCGCCGCCACGGTGGAGCCGCCGAGGATCACCAGTACGGCTTTGGGATATTCATAGACACTGACGAGCTGGCCGTAGATCGTCGTCAAGGCAAAGGCGAGCAGGGGCCAGCCGCTCCAGCGCACCCAGCGCGGTATCGAGCCGCCGCGCCCATGCCGGCTGGCGAACTCGGTCAACGCGCCCTCGGGGCACAGCACCCCGCACCAGACGCGCCCCATCAGCAGCATCGAGAGGATGACGAAGGGCCACCAGATGCCCCAGAAGGCGAACTGGGCGAACAGCACGAGCTTGTCGTGCCAGGGAGTCAGGGTCGGCGTCTTCTCCTGGAGAACAGGTTCGCCCGATGCCAGACACATGGTCGCATCGACGAAGGAACTGGCGCCGTAGTTGCCCGAGAACAGCCGCGACTCCGGAAGGGGGTGCGGCATGAAGGCGGGCAGGGCGACCAGCACCGCGTAAAAGGCCACGATGATCCACTGGATGCCGAGGATCGTGCCGCGATGCCGCGCCATCCAGTCGCCAAGGCGGGCAAGCCGGGTCCGTCCGACGCCCCCATGGCGACCAAGGGGCGGGACGAATTTGATGACGTGCGAATTTTTCACGATATTTTCCATGCGCTCAGCGGGCGGCGGTGGCGGGGCCGTCGCGCAGGCGCCATAGTGCGTAGGCCCAGAAGGCCAGGCTGGCAAGCAGCAGGATGCCGGCCGGACGGGCACGGTAGCCGACGAAATCGGCGAGGAAGCGCCCCAGGCCCTGTCCATCGGCGAGCACGGACGAGGCATCCCAGGCCGGATCGAGCAGCGGCGGCAGCCAATCCATGGCGATCATCCGGTCGATGCCGTTGGCAAGCAGCGCGTTGGCGATCAGCAAGAGGAGGATCTCGCTGACGCGGAACACCGTGCGGTAGTTGAGATGGCGGGCGCCGCGGGCCAGCAGCCAGCTCGTCGCCACGGCCAGCAGGAAGCCGGCGAGGGCCGCGCCGAGCATTCCGGCCAGCGCGCCGCCGGCGCTTTCCAGACCGAGGCCATAGAGGAAGACGACGGTTTCGGCGCCTTCCCGCGCCACGGCCAGCGCGGTGATCGCGGCAATGCCGAGCGCGTCGGAATTGCCGGCGGCCTGGGCTTCGAGTTCGCGCTTCATGCGGCGGCCGTGACGGTGCATCCACAACACCATCTGCAGGATCAGGCCCGCGGCAAGCAGCACCATCGCCAGGTGGAAGCGCTCCAGGGTTTCGCCGGCGAACTGGCTTTGTACGGCGAAGGTGGCGAAACCAAGGCCCAGGGCCAGCGCCACGCCCGCGCCGGCGCCGGCCCAGAGTCCCCGCTTCAGCATCGCGGGCTCGGGCTGGCGCGCTATCCACGATAGCAGCACGCCGATGACCAGCAGGGCTTCGAGGCTTTCGCGCCAGACGATGATGAGGGCATTGAGCATCGAACGACCCTATTTTGCGATGAGCTGCATCGAGCCGGTATCCGGGTGGAACTCGTCGATGAAGGTATGCGCGCCGGGCCTCAGCGGTGGCGTGACGACGAAGGAGCTGGCGCCGGGGGCGAGCACCTTCTCGACGCGCAGGTCGAGGTTCTCGAACTCGATCGGTCCCGGCCCCTCGTTCTTGATGGTGAGCTTGATGCGCTTGCCGGCGGGCACGTCGATGCGCTCGGGCGACAGCCGGCCGCCCTTCGCGACGATGTGGAAGGTCGGCAGCTCGCTCGCCTGGGCCAGGCTGTGCGTCGCCCAGCCCAGGCCCAGCCCCAGCGCCAGGACAACAGCCCCATGCGCGAATGGGACGCGCACCCTGCCCTCGGCGACCTGGCTCAACAGGGCATGGGCTCCCCGGCGGGGAGCAGCGAACCAATGCAATCGTGGTCGGGCCATGATTCAGAACCCGACCTTCGCCCGCAGGCCAAGCACTTTCACGTTCGACGCAGCGGCGTCGCCACCGGGCTGGCGGATCCACTGGAAGTCCGGCGTCAGTTCGACGTGGCTGTTCAGCTTGAAGCGGTAATAGATTTCCATCTGCTTTTCGGCGCCGCCGGCCTGGTAGCCGTAGTCAGGGAACCCATCGCCATCCACGTCCGCTCCCGAGTCCCGGCGGAAGTCGTCGCTGGTGCGCAGGTGGCCGAATGCCACGCCGAGGCCGTCCGATGCCCGCGCCCAAGGCGTGCCGGCGAGTTCCGCGCCGAGGGTCAGCGCCCGGTCGAAGCGCACCTGGCCATTGATCTGATGTCCGTAGCGGCCGAACAGCATCATGTCGTCGCTCAACTTCTGGTCGGCCGAGAAGCCGATGCCGGCGTGGCTGCGCTCGATGCCGTCGTAGCCGGCGCCGCGCCCATTGCGCCACAGGTAGGCGCGGTAGTTGCCGGGCA
This sequence comes from Sulfuritalea sp., assembly GCA_016712985.1. Classification (GTDB taxonomy): domain Bacteria; phylum Pseudomonadota; class Gammaproteobacteria; order Burkholderiales; family Rhodocyclaceae; genus Sulfuritalea. The sequence continues at coordinate 8,129 of JADJQA010000038.1, forward strand.
GCGCGTTGAAGCGCGCGGCGCTATCGGCCTGGGCGATGACGAAGGGGCCGGCCAGCGAGCCGGTGAAGTTCGCTCCGGGGCCGGATCCGAAGACGCCCAGCGACAGGCCCCATTCGGCGCCCTTCTGGCGGCTGTTGGCGTACTGGACGATCGCGCCGGGCGCGAAGCCGTAGGCGTCGGCGCCGACGTCGCCACCGGAATCGAGCAGCGGGTTGTGCACGAAAACGTTGTTCATGAAGCGCGCCGATTCGTCATCGGCCGCGGCGTTCTGGTCGAAGAAGACGAAGGGATCGATCTTGCCGGCCGTGAGGTACAGGTGCTCGCGCGCGTTGGCCTTCAAGCCATCGCTCGCCAGCGGAATCGCGAGCTGGTACCAGGCCTGCGCCAGAATGCCGAAGGAATCGTCGGCCGGCGTACTGGTGACTTCGAAGGCCGTGGTGTTGGCGGTGCTGGTGTAAGCGGGCCGCAAGCCGATGCCGGTACCCTGGCCGAAGCGGAAGTGGGCGAAGATCTTGCCCTCGGCATCGCCCATTTCGCCGCCCGGCAGCGTGACCGAAACATCGCCCCGGTAATTCGCGCGCGATTCGTCCGTGGCGCTTGCCGTATGGTTGGCGCCGACTTGCTGCATCACGCTGGTCAGGCTGGCGCCCACCGTGATGCCTTCCAGGGCTTCGATCTGGCGCGCCTGCTTCTGCATCGAGAGGGTCTGGAATTCGACGGCCTTGAGGCGGGTCGCGATTTCTGGTTCCTTTTCGCTGAGGCGCTCGGTGCTCAGCGCCTTCTCCATGTCCTTGTTCTGCCGTTCGAGGTTTCCAATGCGCTCGGACAGGCGTTTCAGTTCGGCCTTGAGGTTCGCCATGTCGTCGGCGGCAAAAGCGGGCAGGCCAAAGGCGGCGGTCACCGCCGCGACCACCGCGGTGCGGGTGAAATTCATCTCAATACCCGCCCTTCTTGCCAACGCCGGCGTAGGTGAATTCCCATTCGGTCTCGACCGTCTTGAACCAGGGGCGCACGCCGGTGGCACGGTCGGTGTGGCGGCCGAAGATGTTGCCGGCGGCATTTTCCTTGGCGTTGGGCGGGTAGATGGTGAATTTCACCTTGTACTTGCCCGGCCCCTTGAGCTTGACGTTGTCGCCGTAGTGCGGGCCGTCGCTGGCGACCATCGGCATCATGTCGCCCTTGATCACTTCGCCCGAAGGCAACTTGGTCAGTTCGTACCTGATCAGCAGGTGGGGAATCCAGAAGCCCTCGGGGAAGCCGTTGGGGTTGCTGGCGAGGGCGTGGATGTCGGCTTCGAGGTGGATGTCGGACTCGGAAGCCTTCCTCATGTGGCCTTCCGGCTCCATCTCGACGGCCTGCAGGTAGACGGCCGCCACCTCCATGCCGGCGACGTTCTGAGGCGAGCCGATCGGATATTCGAGCGCGGCGGCGGAGAGCGAAGCCGCGGCCAGCGCGGCAAAGGCGAGGGGACGAAGCAGGAACGACATGGCAAACCTCCAAAGTGAACAAGAAAATGGTCTTTGGCTGGCTTGCCGGTGTGCCGGCTGGCTGGCTGGGTGCGGCAGCGCGTCATGCGCTGCCGCTGGGACGGCGGACTACGAGCTGGAGGGCATACCCATTTGGGTTTGCAGATAGTTCTGCACGCCGACCTTGTCGATCAGTTGCAACTGGGTTTCCAGATAGTCGATGTGATCTTCGGTATCTTCGAGGATCTTTTGCACCACGTCCTGCGACACGTAGTCATTGACGCTTTCACAGTAGGTGACGGCGGCCTTGGTGTCGGCATGCCCGGCGTGCTCAAGCTTGAGGTCGCCGGCAAGGCATTCGGGCACGTTTTCGCCGATCATCAGCTTGGCCAGCGTCTGCATGTTGGGCAGGCCCTCGAGAAACAAGATGCGCTCGATCAGCTTGTCGGCATGATGCATTTCCTCGATGGATTCCTCGTACTCGTGCTTGGCCAGGGCGGCAAGGCCCCAGTTCTTCAGCATGCGGGCATGCAGGAAGTACTGGTTGACGGATGTCAGCTCATTGATCAGGCACTTGTTGAGGAGCTGGATGACTTTCTTGTCGCCTTTCATGGGGATCTCCGGATCAGGCCGCCGCCCGTTGCGCCCCGGCGGCGGTAAATCGATAGGCAGGCGCTTGAGCATGCAGCGAACTCTTCAGCATGTCGCGCGCACAACCCGTGCAACGCCCACAGCAGGCGCCGACGCCGAGTTGCTCGCGCAATTGTCGCAGACTGGCGCAGCCTTCGGCGACCGCGTTGAAGATATCTTGTTCGGTCACCGCGTTGCAGACGCAGACGTACATGATGGCTCCCCGTGTTATTTGATCAGGATCAGCTTGTCTTGCCGCGTGCGGCACAGCCGATAGGTCTCGCCCTCGTGGACAATCCGGAGTTCCCGCTTCGCCCCGAGAAGCGTTGCGCTATCCAGCGTATGCGGCTCTGCGGCCGCGCCCCGCGGCACCTCGGGTCTTGCTGTCGATAGCTGGGCTTTGGTGTTCATGACTGACTGCCTCTCAACACAAATCATAATGCGAACGATTCTCATTGATTTGCACCCTCTTGTCAACAGGGATTCAATGCAGGGGGATTTGGCGTCGCGCGGCCGGATCGAGCCTGCATGCCCTGATCGTATTGCTCGGGAAGACGGCCTCCACACGGCGTTATAATTAACCCTTTCGTAAAAAAGGGAGCCAGCCGTGGGCTTGGATCGCGTTCCATCCGGCGATGATTTGCCGAACGATTTCAATGTGGTCATCGAGATTTCGATGCACTCGGAGCCGATCAAGTACGAGGTTGACAAGGACTCCGGCGCGATTTTCGTTGATCGCTTCATGTCCTCGGCGATGCACTATCCGTGCAATTACGGCTATATCCCGCACACCATCGCCGGTGACGGCGACCCGGTGGATGTCCTGGTGCTGTCCCAGTTTGGCCTGCCGCCGGGGGTTGTGGTTCATTGCCGCCCGATTGGCATGCTCATGATGGCCGACGAGGCCGGCGAAGACGCCAAAGTGCTGGCCGTTCCGGTTGACAGGCTGACGCCGATGTACCGGAAGGTCCGCGGCACGAGCGATCTGCAGCCGATCGTGCTAGAGCAGATCGCGCATTTCTTCCAGCACTACAAGGACCTGGAGCCCGGCAAGTTCGTCAAGCTGCTGGGCTGGTTTGGCATCGAAGAAGCCCGAAAGGAAATAATGGATGGCGTTGCGGCTTACCGAAGCGCCAAGGACAAGCCTGCCTTTTGATATGGCCCGGCCCCGCCGCGCCCGCCGCGAGGCGGGCTTGCCCCGCATTCGCTAGTGCTCGCCCGATGAAACGTCTTCGCGTCGCCATCGCCCAGTTCAACGCCCATGTCGGCGATCTTTCCGGCAATGCCGAGCGCATTCTGGGGTGCGCTGCCCGTGCCCGTGACGGCGGCGCGGATGTGCTGCTCACGCCCGAACTGGGCTTGAGCGGCTACCCGCCGGAAGACCTCCTGATGCGGCCGGATTTCTATCGCGCCTGCGCCGCGCAACTCGATGCACTGGCCGGCGCCGCTCCGCTGCCCATGGTGATTGGCTGGCCAGAGGAGTCGGGCGGCGAGCGCTACAACGCGGCTTCGCTGTTGGCCGCCGGTCAGGTGGTGGCGACCTACCGCAAGTTGCGCCTCCCCAACTACGAAGTCTTCGACGAAGAGCGCTACTTCGCCGCGGGGCACGAACCCTGCGTGCTCGAACTCAACGGCGTGCGCTGCGGACTGGCCATCTGCGCCGATGTCTGGGAATCGGGCGCCGCCGAAGCCGCGGCGCAGGCCGGGGCGGAACTGATGCTGACGCTCAACGCCTCGCCGTTTCACATGAACAAGCAGGCGCGCCGCTACGAGGTGCTGCGCGACCGCGTCGCGGCGACGGCGACGCCGGTGGTCTATGCCAACCTGGTAGGCGGACAGGACGAGCTGGTGTTCGACGGCGCCTCGTTCGCCCTGGATGGACAGGGTCGCCTGACGCATCAGTCGCCGGCCTTTGTCGAAGCGCTCGAGTTCGTCGATTACGCCGACGGTCATCTGCTGCCCGGCCGGATGATCGAGCCACCGTCCCCCGAGGCAGAGGTCTACGCCGCGCTGAAGCTCGGCGTCGCCGACTACCTGGGCAAGAACGGCTTCCCCGGAGCCATCATCGGCTTTTCCGGCGGCATCGATTCGGCGCTGACGCTGGCCATCGCGGTGGATGCGCTGGGTGCGGACAAGGTGCGCGCGGTAATGATGCCTTCGCCATGGACTGCGCAAATGAGCCTCGATGATTCGCGCGAGATGGTGCGGCGGCTTGGCGTCCAGTACGACGAGATTCCCATCGCCGCCGCGATGGACCAGTTCGCCAGCTTGCTGGCGCCGACTTTTGCCAGCCTTGGGCCGAAGCCCGCGTGGGACACCACCGACGAGAACCTGCAAGCGCGCATTCGCGGCATGCTGCTGATGGCGCTATCCAATCGTACCGGACGCATCGTGCTGACCACCGGCAACAAGAGCGAAATGGCGGTTGGCTACGCGACGCTCTACGGCGACATGGCCGGCGGCTTTGCGGTGATCAAGGACGTGGCGAAGACTTTCGTCTATCGCCTGGCGCACTGGCGCAACGGAGTCTCCGACGTGATTCCGCACAACATCATCGCGCGCGCGCCGTCGGCCGAGCTCAAGCCGGGCCAGACCGACCAGGACACGCTGCCACCTTACGCGGTGCTCGACGCGATCATCGAAGCCTACATGGAGCGCGATGAAAGCCCGCGCCAGATCATTGCCGGCGGCATCAGCGAGGCGGATGTGCGCAAGGTGGTCGGCATGCTGAAGAAGAACGAATACAAGCGGCGCCAGGCGCCGGTCGGCATCCGCGTCACGCAACGCGGTTTCGGCAAGGATTGGCGCTATCCGATAACATCGCGATATCCGGACGAATATTGAATTGCTGAATCAGGGGAAATGCACATGAAGAAGATCGAAGCCATCATCAAGCCGTTCAAGCTCGACGAAGTGCGCGAAGGGCTTTCGGAAGTGGGTATAACAGGCCTGACCGTCACCGAGGTCAAGGGTTTCGGCAGGCAGAAGGGCCACACCGAACTGTATCGCGGGGCCGAGTACGTGGTTGATTTCCTGCCCAAGATCAAGATCGAGATCGTTGTCGCCGACGAGACCGTCGAACCCGCCATCGACGCCATCATCAAGTCCGCGCGCACCGGCAAGATCGGCGACGGAAAGATTTTCGTCTCATCGGTGGAGCAGGTGGTGCGGATCCGCACGGGCGAAGCCAACGAAGCCGCCATTTAGGCGGCTTCGTTGGCTTCGCCTTCGGCAAACTGGTGAGCCTATCCCCCGGCCCCTTCCCCGCGGGAAGGGGTGACTGAATTTGCTCGCTACGCTCGATTGTTGGGAGCGGCGACCAGTCACTGACCGAGCACTAAATCGATCACGTGCTTATCGAGAGAATGGATTGATCAGCTTGACTCCGGTTGGTTCGAGGTCATTTGCGTTGTGACTAACTACCGTTAGTCCATAGGTAAGCGCGGTCGCGGCGATCAGCAAGTCGGCACCTTCGTGCCCAGGTTGCGCAGACAGGCGACCCCAGCGGCGTGCCACGCCTGGCGTAACCGGGAGAATCCGATCTGCGTAAGGTCGCGTCAGACTCTCAAGTCAGGCTGCCAGCACGTCGGCGAATTCAGGATCACCCTTGCGGGGCTTTTCCATGCCCCGCTCAATTTCTCCAAGTGTGACAACGCTGAGATGCAGTTGATCCTCCTGCTGCTTCGAGACCCAGCGAACCACCCCGACATTCGGCCTCTTCTTTCGCAGCTCGGAGACGATTACGGTATCGAGAAGGAACATCAGAGATCGACGTCGCGCAGAGCAACACGACCGGGTTCGACATGCTGTGCATCGTCCTTCGGTATGGCAAGCAGATGCGCGACGAATGGACCTCGAGCGCGTTGATCGCCGACTCGACCGCCGAGTGCTGACGTCGCGCCTTGATGAAATCTTCCGCGTTCTGCACTGCCTGCGCCTGTTGCGACAGCTTGCCCTTGCGCGGCAACGCCACCAGTTTCAGATGGGCCTGCAGTTCCTGCTGGTTTGCCGGTGAGTGGAATCCTTTGTCAAAGCTGCAGGACTCCAGGTCGGCAAAGCGTTGCTTGGTTTCCTTGACCATGGCGACAGCGACTTGGTCGTCCGTCTGTTTTTCCATCACCTGATGATGCAGGATGAAGCGATGCTGGTCTTCCATGATGCAGACCCGCAAGCCCAGTTCGACCGGCACCCCGGCCTTCCCCTTGCTGATCGATTCGGTGTGCGTCTGGAACACGGAAAAGACTTTCTCGTCATGGGGAATGGCTTCTCTCAGAATGACCCGGCGTCTCGTCTGGTTGATCTGACGGTCCGCATGGTGGATGAACGCCGCGATCTCGATCTTGGCCGCTAGGTGCTCGACGCTCCACACCACGGGCTTGGCCAGGGTCTCCCGTGCCTTGTCCAGATAGCCGTGGGCGACCTCCAAGTAGGCTTGGTGCGCCTCGATAACGCGTTCGTCGTTCTTCTCTTGCTGCACATCATTACGTCCCTTGCGGCGCTTTGTGCTCTGCGCCGCGCGCAGGTGCCGCTTGACCTGCTTGACGTTGTAGGCGTGCTGCCGCCAGTCGCTCGATCCTTGATCGGCGCTGAGACGCGCCGTCAGTTCGATGACCTTGCGACAGGCGTCAAAGAGCAGGCTGATATCGGCCGGGTAATGCACATTCGTCTCAACCACGAAAGAGTCGCAACGCCCACGCAGGACTTCGCCGACCTTTTTTTTACTGGTCTACAGCGGCCAAGCCTTTCAAACGGAAACGAAGAAAAATTCATCGTCCGATTCCGCTCCGCTTCTGGCGCGAAGATTCCCTCCGTTATCGGTAATCAGACCTGCATTTCCGTGCTCCCAGCCACGCTTGACCCCTCCGCCGTCCATTCTTCGGCACCGCAAGAATGACTGGATCCTTTGCTGCTGCTGGGATTGCTGAATTTTCGGTCAGGCACTAGATACACACCGATTTCGGCAACAACGCCGAATGCGTTGCGCCATGCGGCTTGCCGAGAGGCGTGTTACTCGGCGGTGTCAAAGTCAGGTCAGACTGATTGCTGCCGGTCAAGTTTTTCGGGGCACTGACTCTTCAGTGCCCCAAGCGGCCGCATGAGTATTTCATATCGACTGCCCGCTATCATCCGACAAGCGGACTAACCAGCGAGTACTTGAAGTCCGCCAAGATTAGTCCGCTGCACTGGATGACATCCTCGCACCAGATCAACCGACTCACTTTTTCATACTGATGACTTGAGGTTGGGTGACGGCCTTCAAGCCATCAATCCCGAATTCCACGCCATATCCGGAACCCTTGATGCCACCGAAGGGCACCATGGGATGGATCATGCCGTGCTGGTTGATCCAAACCGTCCCCGCCTGGATCCGGCTTGCCACACGCCGAGCTGCTTCGAGATCGGAAGACCAGACCGAAGCGCCCAGGCCCGCATCCAGCCGATTGGCACTGGCCACCGCATCATCCACGCTACTGTACTTGATGATCGGCAGCACCGGGCCGAACTGTTCTTCGTCCACCAGTCGAGCGCCATCCTTCAGCCCTGTCACCAGCGTCAACGGATAGAAGTAGCCCGGTCCTCCCGTTGGATTACCGCCACAAACGATGGTCGCACCGGCCTGTTTGGCGCTTTCCACCAAGGCGACGACTTTGTCGAACTGCATTTTGTTCTGGATCGGTCCCATCACCATTCCATCATCCATGCCGTTTCCCATCGGCACCGCCTGCGCGATTTCCTTGAGAGCCTGGACTGTTTGATCAAACAGGCTTTCATGCACATAGAGCCGCTTGGCACAGGCACAGGTTTGTCCCATGTTGAGGAACGCACCCCAGAACAAACCCATGGCCATGGCCTTGGGATCGGCATCGGGCAGCACGATCGCAGCGTCGTTGCCACCCAGTTCCATCGTGGTCGGCACCATATTGCGGGCTGCCGCTTCGGCGATCTTCTTGCCTGTAGGCCCTGACCCGGTAAACATGATCTTGTCGATGCCCGGATCACTGACCAGCCACGAGCCCACTTCGCCGGGGCCGCTGACCGTGTTAACCACACCCTTGGGCAGCACTTCGCTGATCAGCCGAACCAATTCGAGGGTGCCTATCGTGGTGTATTCGGAGGGCTTGAGCACGACCGTATTCCCGGCACGGATCGAAGGAATGATCTGCCAGATCGCTATCAAGAGAGGCCAGTTCCATGGCGCAATGGCGGCAATGACGCCATAGGGCTTGCGGTAGACCTCGTCACGGCGCGTGTCGTCTTCGAAGGCAACCTCAACCGGCAGATCGAGACTGGCTGGCACCTGGGTCCAGACTTCGCAGCCCCAGAGTTCGAAGCGCGCACCGGGTACCTGATCCGGCCCGACACCGCCGAGCGGCTTGCCCTGTTCACGCGTAACCCATTCGGCCAGGTAGGGTGCGTTCTGCTTGATTACATCGGCAATCTTCATTGTCAGTGCCTTGCGCTCTGCGTCCGGGCGTGCTGCCCAGCCCGGCTGCGCGGCGCGGGCTGCGGCTATCGCTTCGCTTACCTGTGCCTGCGTGGAAATGGGTGCACGGGCAAGAACTTCGCCGGTGGCAGGATTGATCGACTCGAAGCTCTTGTCCGATCCGACTGGCTGACCGTTGATGGTATTGAGATAGGTCTTCATGAATGACTCCCCAAATTTCTGGTGATGGATTCGCTGTGCGTTAAGCGACGGCTGGCCTCGGCTTCCATTGATTTTCTTGTTTCCGGGCTGCGCAGAAATGCACTGCCCTGCCGATTTGCCGAGGACGCAAATCTATCGAATTGGGAGGCTCTGCGTTATCCCAAATCAGCAATTTGCGCGTTGGTTTGGCAGCACGCATCAAGCCTTCTTGTCTCCATCAGGGCGGCACATGACGTCCGCCGTCCATCTTTCGGTAGAGAGTCTGCCGGCTGATCCCGAGGCGTCGCGCGGCTTCAGAAATGTTGCCGCGACTTCCCTCCAATGCTTGCTGTATGGCGGCACTCGAAAGCGCCCTGAGGCTTTGCGTCGCTCCGTTCATTCGCGCTGGTTGGTCGGGCTTTTTGGTGGCCGCAAGCTCTTCAGCGATATCGTCGGGCAGATGCTTCCAATCAATGCATCCGTCACCCGGATCGAGCATCGCACTGGCGGTGCGCAATACGCTGACGTACTGGCGCAGATTGCCAGGCCACGGATGCCGGCTCAGCTTCGCCAGCAAGTCGGGAGTGAGATGGATATCGCACCCCGGATTGAGGTCGGCCAGCAGGCGTTCAGTCAGTGCCTGAAAGTCACCGCGATCGCGCAAGGCCGGCAGATGAACGGTGAGGCCATTGATACGATAATAAAGATCGCTGCGGAAACTTCCTTTGTCGGCCGCTTCCCGGAGATTCTGATGGGTGGCGCAGATCAGCGCAAAGTCAACATCCACCGACTTGCCGCCACCGAGGGGCGTGACCTGGCGTTCCTGCAATACCCTTAGCAGTCTGGTCTGCATCGGGAGCGGCATGTCACCGATTTCGTCAAGAAACAGCGTGCCGCCGTGGGCTTCGCGCAAGCGACCGAGGTTGCCCTCACGCCTCGAACCGGTGAAGGCTCCTGGCGCATAGCCGAACAACTCGGCTTCGATCAGGTTCTCCGGCAGGGCGGCACAATTGATAGCGACAAAGGGGCCGTCGCGCCGGGGCCCGGTGTCGTGCGCGGCGCGCGCGAACAGCTCCTTGCCGACGCCGGATTCACCCTGGATCAGGAGCGGTATCGGTTTGCCTGCGACGCGCCGAGCCTTGTCGGTCGCGCTGCGCCACTGAGCGTCGCCGGTATCGAGACCAGCCAGGGGATCTTTCGCTGCGACGACCGTTCTGTCTGGAGACGATGGAACCGACAGTGCAGGCAAGTCAGCATGCACCTGCGCAAAAAGCGTTGTCCCGTCATGCAAGCGCACCGTACTTGGCTGCCCCGGACGCCGCTTGTGTCGGGAAAGCAATTCATCTAAGTTCAAGTCGATTGCGCGCGAAATCGGCGTCGCGCCCAGATCGGGTGGCACCAGACGAAGCAGGCTGAGGCCGTTGCGGTTGGCGCCAACAATCCAGCCATCGGGCGACAGAACCAGAACCCCTTCGGCAACGGTACCGATGCCCTCCGGGTGGGCGTGAAGGTGCAAGCGGATCTCATGGCGGCAGCCGGCTATCAAGAGCCGATTTTCGATCATGCGGGCCGCCGTGCTGACCAGTCCCAGCGTATGCGGATGCCGTCCGCGCTGGTCGCCGGATATATCGAGAATACCCATCAATTTGCCGCCGGCGGACATGATCGGCGAGGCAGCGCAGGTGAGGAAGCCGTTGCGCTCCAGGAAGTGTTCGGCGCCGTGGATTTCGATGTTGCTGGCTTCGGCCAGCGCAGTACCAACGGCATTGGTGCCCCGGTGCTGCTCATGCCATGACGCCCCTGGCGTCAGCGCGACCCGCTCCGCCCTGCCAAGGAAGTCGGTGTCGCCGAGGGTATGCATCAGGGTACCGCGCCTGTCAGCCAGGATGACCATGCTCTCACTGTGGCGAACCTGCTCGAAGAGGTATTCCATCACGGGCCGAGAGTGCGCCAGAAGGTCGTGATTGCGTGCGAGCAAGTGGCCAAGCCGGTTTCCGCTGGCATGCTCACTGTCGGCAACCCGGCCGGTCGGTAGCAACCCGGCAGCCAAACTGCGCCGCCAAGACCGCGCGACATGTTCGCTGAGCACACCGGATGGACAATCGCCATGCTCAAGTAAATGCGACCGTGCCTGGCGCAAGGCCGGCAACGGGGACGGGGTATGCATCTGTTCTCCTCCACGGGTCGTTGCCCGATTTCTGCCGAGTATAGGGGGATGCATTGGAGGCGCAATAGGAAAGCGGTCACAACAACTTCATCTGTACCGTTTTGTGACAGGTGTCACCTTCGGGAACGTTGCGCGACGCGCGCGACACCTCAAGCCGCATCAATAATTCTTCGCCGAATCAGAGGACTGGCATGGGCGGATGGTATTGGCACGGTAGTTGAGAGATGGGATGGCCCGCATGGGAATCGCTTCAACAGATCGAAACTATGGAGGAAACAACATGATCTACGCTGCCCCCGGCACTGCCGGCGCCAAAGTTCAGTTCAAGGCAAAGTACGACAATTTCATCGGTGGCAAATCGGTTGCCCCGGTCAAAGGGCAATACTTCGACGTCATCACCCCGATCAGTGGCAAGACCTACACCACCGTAGCCCGTTCCGGCGCCGAGGACATTGAGTTGGCGCTCGATGCCGCACATGCCGCCGCTGACAAGTGGGGCAAGACCCCACCGGCCGAGCGCGCCAACATCCTGCTGAAGATCGCCGACCGCATTGAAGCCAATCTCGAGTTGCTGGCCTACGCAGAGACGGTCGATAACGGCAAGCCAATCCGCGAAACCCTGAACGCCGATATTCCGCTCACCGTCGATCACTTTCGCTATTTTGCCGGCTGTGTCCGCGCTCAGGAAGGCGCGCTGAGTGATGTCGACGAGAACACGGTCGCCTATCACTTTCATGAACCGCTTGGCGTGGTTGGCCAGATCATCCCGTGGAACTTCCCGATCCTGATGGCCGCCTGGAAGCTGGCCCCGGCTCTTGGCGCCGGCAACTGCGTCGTGCTCAAACCGGCCGAATCGACACCGATCAGCATCTTGGTACTGGCCGAACTGATCGCCGACTTGGTGCCTGCTGGCGTGCTCAACATCGTCAACGGTTACGGGCGCGAAGCGGGCATGCCACTGGCCACCAGCAAGCGTATCGCCAAGATCGCATTTACGGGATCGACGACCACGGGGCGTGTCATCGCTCAGGCTGCTGCCAACAACCTGATTCCAGCTACGCTGGAACTCGGTGGCAAGTCGCCCAACGTGTTCTTTGCTGACATCATGGACAAGGATGACGGCTTTCTCGACAAGGCAATCGAGGGTCTCGTCCTGTTCGCGTTCAACCAAGGGGAAGTCTGTACTTGCCCGTCGCGCGCGCTGATCCAGGAATCCATCTACGACAAGTTCATGGAGCGCTGCCTGGCTCGCGTCAAGGCCATCACCCAAGGCAACCCGCTGGATACCGACACCATGCTCGGCGCCCAGGCGTCCAAGGAGCAACTGACGAAAATCCTGACCTACCTCGATCTGGGCAAGCAGGAAGGCGCCCAAGTGCTGAGCGGCGGCGCTCAGGCAAACATGAGCGGCGACCTGGCCGGTGGCTACTATGTGCAGCCGACCCTGTTCAAGGGTCACAACAAGATGCGCATCTTCCAGGAGGAAATCTTCGGGCCGGTGCTCGCCGTGACCACATTCAAGGACGAGGCGGAAGCCCTGGCGATCGCCAACGATACGCTGTATGGCCTCGGTGCTGGGGTATGGAGCCGCAATGGTAACGTTGCCTACCGCATGGGCCGCGCCATCAAGGCCGGCCGCGTATGGACCAACTGCTACCATGCCTATCCGGCCCACGCAGCGTTTGGCGGCTACAAGGAATCCGGCATCGGGCGCGAGACGCACAAGGTAATGCTTGACCACTATCAGCAGACGAAGAACCTGCTGGTCAGCTATGCCGAGCAGAAGCTCGGTTTCTTCTGATCCTCCGCTCAGTGATGTGTTGAGCTTTAGGGGGCGGGTGACCGCCCCTTTTTTCATGGAGACGGACAACATGGTTGAAAAAGTGATCGCTACCGAGGCAGCTTTGGAACTCATCGAGTTTCTGAAGAAGAAGCATGGCCCTGTGTTCTTCCATCAATCCGGTGGCTGTTGCGACAACAGTGCAGCCAACTGCTACCTTCCGGGGGAACTCACCATCGGTGCCGGCGACGTCTATCTTGGCGATATCGGCGGCTGTCCGTTCTACATGGGCAAGGCGCAGTACGAATACTGGAAGCACACCCAGCTCATCATCGATGTGATCGAAGGCACGGGCGGCACGTTCTCGCTCGAGGGCCCGGAAGGAAAGGCGTTCCATACCCGATCGCGAGTGTTCAGTGACGGTGAGTGGGCAGAGCTATGCCGGCAACCGTAGTAGCACAAATGGCGGCCTAACTTCAATTTTTGTTGCTCGGGGGATTCGATCCCTCGCAGGTGTTGATCGACTAGCGAATTTGTCGCCGCGGGGAATCAACCCAAGCACGCGCTCATCCGAATAATGAGCCGTCCGCTTTGTCCTCGGTATTGGCACGCTGTTTGCGAAGCTATACATCGATATGACTTCTCGCATGCGGTTGCTAGCGACGAGCCCACGACTTGGTCACGTTGTCAGTTGAATTAAAAGCAATTCTTCGCTGTTGTCGTTATGTAGCAAAGACTACATCGGTAGGTTGGAAAACCGACGAATCGTGGGGAAGGCAGGAAGATTCAGAAGAGTTGGGAGATGACGAAATGTACCAATCACAATCTACGCTGGAATCAAGAGAGCCCAGCCGCTGGGCGATGACGAAGGGACTTGCCTATTTCCCAAGGACCTTCCACAGGCCGCGCGTCCGGTGGCTCAAGGCAAGTCAGAAGATCGCCTAACAACGGGCCATCATGTGCCAATCGAAGCACCATGTCGCCCTTGTGCCCTTCCCTCAAATGACGGATCGCCATGTCCGCGATTCCTGCGAAATAGCCGCGGGCAATGAGCGCCGCATTGCCGATGCCTCGCACGACCTGGATTTCCCGGAAGTGCCATTTCCTTCGAGCCGAATTCTGAACGTTGTCGGCGAAGCCTTGCTGCGCAAGCTGGTCCGCCGTCATCATGATCTGCTCCGGGCGAGCGAGATCGGTGACCTGTTTTCCAGCGATGAAGCGGAGTACCAATCCGCAGTCACCAAGATTGCCGACTTTGTCGTCGAGAGTTGCGGCGGCCGTACCGACTACACGATGAAGCATGGAAAAACCTGCATGCGAGTCCGCCACTTTCCGTTTGACATTGACGAAACGGCTCGCGAAATCTGGCTCAGTTGCCTTTGGCAGGCACTGGAGGAAACAGAATGGCCTTCGGCAGTGCGCGAGGAATACTGGAACTGGATGGAGCCGTTCTCGATCCGAATGATCAACCGGCGAACCTTCCGGAGTCAGCCGAAGCGCTATCCCTTCGACCGGGTAAAACAACCCCAGAGGCGCGCACCGTTTGCGGTCTGCCCAAGATGAACAGATACGTCTGCGAGGCCGATTCTCCCCAACATGGTGGGGACTGCCAGGCGTCGCATCCCGGGCGATTGCCCGGTATCGCTTTAAGCCGGACTCCGAGCAGTACGTGGCTTGCTTTGAACAATGCAACGACGGGTGTGCCCTCCGTGAGGCCCAAGTCGGCGACCGCTTCCTCGGTGATCATGGCGCTGACGGTCGCGCCACCAGGCAGAGCAATGTTGACCTGACAGTTGACGGCACCTTTGACGAAACCGCTGACCGTGCCCTTCAACTGATTGCGGGCGCTGAAGCGGTATTCCGAGGTGCCCGACAGCAACGTCACCCACGGCGCCTTGATCACCGCAACGGCATCCTTGCCGACCGAAAGACCCAGGGATTTGACGCTGGCGTCCGTCAGCATCGCAACGATCTTGTCGCCCCCTGACGTCGTGATTTCGACTTCAGCGTTGATGGAGCCTTCTTTGACCGCCGTGACCTTGCCCTTGAAAACGTTCCTCGCGCTGATTCCCATCTTGAAACTCCTTGGCTAAGTGTACGGAGAACTCACGTTGGTAGACCGAACCGCCGGCAACGCACATGCCCAGCACCGTTCGTCCCGTCTTATTCCAACGCTATGGTGGTCTTGATAATCCCAAATACCGTTGAGTCATTGCAACCACAGCGCCGAGAACTAATCACGCGCGTGGCCCTTTGCGCCAATTTGCTGGTGAGCCAGACATGACCTCGGCACAACCCAAGCTGATGGGGAAGCTGCTAATTGAAACCGCAGTGGGCAGCTTCCTCGGTGACAAACGCATCCGCCTGCTCGAAGCCATCGACAAGTTCGGTTCCATCTCTCAGGCCGCAAGGATGGTTCCTATTTCCTACAAGGCGGCGTGGGATGCGGTGGATGACATGAACAACGTGGCCCCCGAGCCGCTTGTGTCGCGGTCGACGGGGGGCCGTCATGGTGGCGGAACGGAACTCACTGCTTTTGGGCGGCGCTTGATCGCCTTCTATCGTGCGCTCGAACAGGAATACCAGGCCGCACTGGAAAAGCTGACCGGCAATCTCGGACAAAGCGGAGTTCTGGATGTCGCGGGCTTCAGGCAGGTATTGAGGAGAATGTCCATGAAGACCAGTGCCCGCAACCAGTTTGCCGGCCCGATCGTCGCAATCAAGGAAGGAGTCGTGGATACGGAAGTGACCATCCGCCTCGATCCGGCCCTCAAATTGACAGCGGTTGTCACTCGCGAGTCTGCCGAAAATCTTGGTCTGTCGGAAGGGAAGGATGTTCTGGCCTTCGTCAAGGCGTCATCCATTCTCTTGCTTGTTGAAGAAGATGGACGTATTTCCGCCCGCAACCGCTTTCGCGGGACCGTCGCCAATATTCACGAGGGGCCTGTGAATTCAGAAGTGACATTGGATCTGCCTGGCGGACGACACGTCATCACCGCCGTAATCACGGCCGAAAGCGTCAAGCGGCTTGGATTGGCACTTGGTCAGGCTGTTACTGCGGTATTCAAGGCGTCCAGCGTATTTCTCGTCGCCACCGACTGATTTCTGTTCATATCATTAAAGGAGTTTGCAATGAAACCATCCCGTGTATTGTCTGTCTTGCTGTTGTCCGCTCTTGGCCTTTCGCCTCTTGCCTGGGCCGATGACGTTTCCGTAGCGGTCGCAGCGAACTTTACTGCGCCGATGCAGAAGATTGCCCCCGAGTTCGAGAAGGAGACAGGTCACAAGGTGGTGGCCTCCTATGGAGCGACCGGTAAGTTCTACGCCCAGATAATGAACGGTGCGCCCTTCGAGGTGCTTCTGGCGGCCGACGAGGAAACTGCCGCCAAGTTGGTGAAGGAAAATTTCGCCGTAGCCGGGACTCAATTTACCTACGCCATCGGCAAGCTGGTGCTCTGGTCGGCCAAGCCGGCTGTTGTCGACAGTGCGGGCGAGGTGCTGAAAAAGGGTGCCTTCGACCATATTGCTCTTGCCAATCCAAAGCTCGCCCCATACGGCGCCGCTGCCGTGGAAACAATGAAGGCGCTCGGAGTCTATGACAGCCTGCAATCCAAGTTTGTCACCGGCGAAAATATCGCCCAGACCCATCAGTTCATAACGACGGGGAACGCATTGCTCGGGTTTGTCGCGCTTTCCCAGGTGTTGAGGGACGGAAAGATAGAGGGCTCGGTGTGGCTGGTTCCAACCCACTTGTATCCCACCATCCGACAGGACGCGGTACTTCTTGAAAAGGGCAAGGGAAAACCCGCGGCCGAAGCTCTCTTGAAGTATTTGAGGGGAGACAAGGCACGGGCGGTTATCAAATTCTTCGGGTATGAGCTTTAATCACTGCATGCTACGCGACCTGTTCTCGCTCCATTGACATGCTGGCACTCGACGATACCAAGCTCCGCGCACTGCTTGACGATGATGTCAGTTGCGGCGACCTGACGACTGATTCATTAAGCATCGGTGATCAGGCGGCACGACTGGAATTCCGTGCGCGTCAAGCGATGACGGTCTGTGCCAGTGAAGAGGCAAAGCGACTCTTTGAACTTGCCGGGGCCGATGCTCGCCTTATTGCCACCACGGGTTTGGCCCTGTCCCCGAACGAGCCAATCCTCGAAGCTGAAGGTTCTGCGTCCTGCTTGCACCGAGCCTGGAAGACGGCCCAGACTTTGGTTGAGTGGGCCAGCGGCATCGCGACTGCCACGGCAGCAATTGCTGTCGCCGCAAATGGGATTCCGGTCGCTTGCACTCGCAAGAATGTGCCGGGAACCAAAGCCATGTCGGTCAAAGCAGTCAGGGCCGGTGGAGGCTTCATGCATCGGCTCGGCCTTTCGGAAACCCTGTTGGTATTTCCGGAGCACCGACTGTTTCTCAATGAAACGCCGGCGCGGACCATTGAGCGTTTGCGTGCGGCCCAGCCGGAAAAGAAGATCGTCGTTGAGGTGGCCGATCAGGAAAGCGCCTTGACCTGGGCTGACGCGGGTGCCGATGTGCTGCAACTGGAAAATTTACGCCCGACGCAGTCGCTGCATGCCGCATTGCGCTCGAACGAATGGGCCATTCGATCCGTCCCACGCTGGCCGCTGCCGGAGGCATCCGCGCCGACAACGCCGCCGCCTATTCGACGGCGGGAGCAGATTTCCTGGTGACCTCGTCACCGTATGCCGCACCGCCTATGGATGTGCAGGTTACTTTCAGGGTAGCGGCGTGAAGCCGCACTGGAGCAGCAGATCGCCACTGATGGGTCAAATGCTGGCGCGGCTGGTGAACGCTGCGAGCAGCGCATTTATGATAGCCCGATCGACTGCAAGCGAGCGCAGTCGTGCGTCATCATCGCGCGGCATCATCAATGGCGGCGGTCAATTCCCGCACTGGATCAGGCGGCGGCTTGCCAGAGCCGCCGCAGCAAGCGCTTTGCGAG
Source organism: Sulfuritalea sp. (assembly GCA_016712985.1). GTDB lineage: Bacteria > Pseudomonadota > Gammaproteobacteria > Burkholderiales > Rhodocyclaceae > Sulfuritalea. The sequence goes on from JADJQA010000038.1 coordinate 25,766, forward strand.
GACCGGCGTCACGCGGCGCCGGTAGGAAACGTTGATCACCGTGGTTTCCATCGGTTGGGTGCCGCGCTTGATCTGCTTTTCGACCAGTGCCAGCGCAGCATCGTCGAAGGGCTTCCCGGCCAGGGATTCGAGACCGCCGATCAGTTCCGGCCGCGAGGAAACGCCGGTGCAGGCGACACGCAGATCGCCGATCAGGTCCCCTTCGCGGCGCAACGCCACGGCCACGCCGGTGAGCGGAAAATCGATGGCGCCGCGCACCTGCAACTTTTCATAGGCGCTGACCCAGCCGTCGGTCAGCGGTATGCGCACCGATACCAGCAATTCGTCGGCGGCCAGCGACAGCCAGGCCATGCCGTCGTCGCGATAGAAGTCGGCGAGCGACAGACGGCGCGACCCTTGCGGACCGAGCACCTGAACCTCGGCATCCAGCGCCAGCAGGGCCGGCGCCACATCGCCGCTGAAAGCCGCCCAGCAGCGATCCGACTTGGTCGCCACGCGGCAGGTGTCGCCGGCGATCTTCATGCAGTTCTGGATCGCGTGGCGCCAGGGCTCGCTCTGGTTGTAATACATGCAGCGCGTGTCCAGACAGAGGTTGCCCCCCAACGTGGCTGCCGTGCGATGCGTTGGCCCCGCCACGCTCGCCGCGGCCTGCGCCAGCGCCGGCAAACGCGCCTGCACCACGGGATCGGCGGCCAGAGTGGCCAGCGTGACGCCGGCGCCGACGTGCAGGGCAGCGTCCACCACGCGCAGTTCGGCGAGTTCGGCGACGCCGCCGAGGTCGATGATCGCCTCGGCCGTCACCAGTCCGCGGCGCATGTTCGGCAGGAGGTCGGTGCCCCCGGCAAGAAACCGGCTGGCCGGATGCTCGCCGCGCAGGCGCACGGCGTCGGCGGCACTGGCCGGACGCAACAGGCGGAAATCGGACAGGGCGGCCATCACGCGGCTCCCTGGGCAGACGCCACCGGGGACTTCGCGGCGCGGGGTTTCTTGTTCAGCGCCTCAAAGACGCGAACGGGCGTGATCGGCAGCGTCCTGAAGCGTTGCCCGGTGGCATCCTCGACGGCGGCGGCAAGCGCCGACATAAAGCCCGAAAGCGGCCCTTCACTGGCTTCCTTGGCGCCGAAGGGTCCGTTGGGGTCGATGCTCTCGACGATATGCACCTCGATGTCGGGCGATTCGACGATGGTGGGCACGCGGTAATCGAGCATGTTGGCGGCCATGTGGTGGCCGTTCTCGTACACGGTTTCCTCGCTGAGGGCCTGGCCCATGCCCATCCAGACGGCGCCCTGCACCTGGCCCTCGACCGACATCGGGTTGATGGCGAAGCCGCAATCGACGGCGGCCCAGACCTTTTCCACGGTGACCTTGCCGAGTTCGAGATCGACGCTGACTTCGACGGCCTGTGCGGCATACGAAAAGCCCATCGTCGAGCCCACCGCGCCGCCGCGCTGCTTGCCGCCCTGAAACTCTGGCGGGCAGGTAAACGTGCCCTTGACCGTCAGTGTCCCGGTGGCCACCAGCGCTTCCTCGACCGCGTCGGCGAAGGAAATCTGCCGCTCCGGGTCGCCGAGGACCGCGGCGGCCTCGCCCAGCCAATCCACTTCGTGTTCCCTGACATCGAGTCGCTTCGCCGCCGCCTTGACGAGCAGGCGCCGCAGGTTGGCCGCCGCATCGGCGGCGGCGTTGCCGACCATGAAGGTGACGCGCGAGGAATACGAGCCGTTGTCCTTCGGCGTGATCGCCGAATCGTTAGCGACCAGGCGGATGCGGCTGTAGTCGATGCCGAGCACTTCGGCGACGACCTGCGTGATGATCGTCGACGAACCCTGGCCGATGTCCGAGGCGCCGGTGAGGATAGTGACGCTGGCATCGAAATCGAGCTTGAGGATGATCACCGCATGCGGCTCGCCGGACCAGTGTACCGGCTTGGCCGAGCCGCTGACGAAGTGCGAGCAGGCCATGCCCAGTCCGCGGCCGATATGGCCGATGCGGCCCAGCTTGCCCTTGCGCGCCTGCCAGCCGCTCGCCGCCTCGACCCAGTCCAGGCAGTCGGGCAGCCCGTAGGACAGGACCTTGAGGCCGTTGATGGTGTCGGTCGGGGCAACGAGGAGATTGCGTCGCCGCACCTCGATCGCGTCGAGGCCGAGTTCGGCGCCCATCGAATCGAGCAACGACTCGAAGGCGAAGCGGATGTTGACCGTGCCGTGGCCGCGCATCGCTCCGCAGGCCGGCGTATTGGAGTAGACGCGGTAGCCGTCGTACTTCACCGCCGGGATGTCGTAGAGCCCGTTGAGCAGCGCGCCGGAATACAGGATGGTGACCAGCCCATAACCGCCGTAGGCGCCGCCGCGCTGCACCACCTCGGCCTCGCAGGCCGTCAGGCGGCCGTCGCGGGTCATGCCCAGCTTCATCCGGATATGGCTTTCCGGCCGGCCGCGATGGGCCAGGAAGGTTTCCTCGCGGCTTTGCAGCAGGCGCACCGTGCCGCGCGCGGCGCGCGCCAGCAGGCCGCAGATGACCTCGAAATTCAGCGATTCGGTGCGATGGCCGAAGCCGCCGCCGATGAAGGGCTTGATGACGCGGATGTGCGCCGCTTCCATCTTCAGGCAGCGCGCCAGGGTCAGATGCACGTAGTAAGGCACTTGGGTCACCGACCACAGGGTCAGGTGGCCGCGCTCGGCGTCCCAGGCGGCGAGCGCGGCGTTGGGTTCCATCATCGCGTGATGGACCTCCGCGCATTCGTAGTTGTCCTCGCGCACCAGGTCGGCCGCGGCGAAACCCGCGGCGGTGTCGCCGAACTCGTTGTGTACGGCGCGCTCGATGTTGCCCGGCTTATTGTCGTGCAGCAGCACCGCGTCCAGCTTGCGCGCGGCGGCGGCGTTGAAGTAGGCCGGCAGTTCGCGCACGCGCAGGCGGACCAAGGCCAGCGCGGCGTCGGCCGTTGCTTCGTCCACCGCGGCGACGGCGACTATTGGATCGCCGATGTAGCGCACGCGGTCGCGTGCCAGCGGAAACTCATTCTGGGCAATCGGAATCACGCCGTAAGGCATGTCGCATTCGTCCCCGGTGATCACGGCGCGCACTCCCGGCAGCGCCAGCGCCTCGCGGGTATCGACTTCGAGCAGTTCGGCATGGGCATAAGGGCTGCGCAGGATCTTGCCGAACAGCGCACCGTCGGCCGGCAGATCGGCGGTGTAACGCGCCGTGCCCGTGACTTTTTCGACACCGTCCACGAAGGGCAGGCGGGCGCCGACGCCGCGCGGCTCGCTGGCCGGCTTCAGCGTGACGATATTCCGCTCGGGTGCGTTCATGCGGCAAGCTCCTCGGTGCGCGACGCCGCTTCGACCGATTCGATGATCTTGACGTAACCGGTGCAGCGGCACAGGTTGCCGGCCAGCGCGGCCTTGATCTGCGGAAGGTCCGGATGCGGATTGCGACGCAACAGGGCTTCGGCGGCCATGATCATGCCCGGCGTGCAGAAGCCGCACTGGCTGCCCAGGTGTTCGTGAAAGGCTCGCTGCAGCCGCGAAAGATTGCCCGTGTGACTCAGGCCCTCGATGGTTTCGATGTCGCGACCGGCGACGCTGTGCGCTAGCGTGCAACAGGACAGGCGCGGCTGGCCGTCGACCAGCACGGTGCAGGCGCCACATTCGCCGCCGTCGCACCCCTGCTTGGTGCCGGTCAGTCTAAGGGTATCGCGCAAGTAGTCGATCAGCAGGGCGTTGTCGGCAACGGCGTCTTCTCGTGGTTTGCCATTGACCGAAAGTCTGAGAATGGATTTCATCTGAGTTCCTTTCCGCCGGTTTCGTCCCTGTCAGTAATGGCGGGACTTCGACATATGTTTAGGCTGCACAGTATTCATGGACCGATAGTTGTTAATATACATCACTGATTGTTGGATGTCCATCAATGAGGCGCTGACGGGGTTGGCTCGGGCCGAGGTGCGGCACGATTAGCGGTGCTCGGGGAATACCCTCTGCAGCAGTGCGAAGAGGAGTTTGCGTTCGGCGGCGCGTGCCGGGCGCCGTTGTTTGCGGCGGCTTGGGATTGCGGTATTTGGATGACCGCTGTCCGGTCGGGAACCGACGCTCAGAGGCGGAGAATTTGTGCATCGTTAGCGTCGGCTGGTGGCCGTCAGCCGTCAGCCAGGAATTCGGCGCCACCGGCCGCTATCGCTGCATAGCCGACCTTCAAGACGGGCGCGGTGGGTCGTTGCGGATGATCGAATTGCTACAGCACCCTTGGTGCGGCCAAGCAGCCAACGTGTCATCCCTCGGTATCTATTTGGGCGCGGCGAGCAGTACCACCACCGCGCCGGCGCCGCCTTCGGCGGCGCGGGCCTGACAGAAGGCCAGCACTTCGCGGCGCTGGCTCAACCAGCCCAGCACCAGTTTCTTCAGTACCGGCTCGCGGCCGGGCGAGCTCCGTCCCTTGCCGTGCACGATGCGCACGCAGCGATAGCCATGATCCTGGCATTCGGCCAGAAACGTTACGACGGCGTTTCGTGCCTGATCGCGGTTCAGGCCGTGCAGATCGAGTTTCTCCTGCGTCACCCAGCGCCCACGCCGCAAGTCCCTCAGCCGCGCCTTCGGCAGGCCGTCGCGCCGCCAGGCGGCTTCGTCGCCGCCTTCCAGGTACAAGTCGATCAGCGGCGCAGCGTGCAGGGATTCAACCAGAGCGGCAGCTTCATCGTGGATGTGCTGACGGGGAATGGCCGGTGGCAAGGGCGGCTCGTGATGGACGCGGTCCCACGTCAGCGGCTGGACATCGGCAACCGCCTCCTGGAACGCGGCGCGTTCCGCCGCTGTTGGGGCAACTCGCTTGATCACGGTTGGCGGCTGCCCGAGGAGAAATCCCGAGCCCTGAACCCGGTGAGGTTCGCCGGCTTATTCCAGGCTGTCGAGATAGCGCTCGGCATCGAGCGCCGCCTGGCAACCGGTCGCGGCGCTGGTCACGGCCTGCTTGTAGATATGGTCCTGCACGTCGCCGGCGGCGAACACGCCGGGGATGCTGGTCGCCGTCGCGTTGCCATTGCGACCGCTCTGGGTGACGATGTAGCCGCCTTCCATTTCGAGTTGGCCGACGAACAGATCCGTGTTGGGCTTGTGGCCGATCGCAATGAACACGCCCATCAGGGCAAGGTCTTCGGTAGCGCCTGTCTTGACGCTCCTGATGCGCATGCCGGTGACGCCGGACTTGTCGCCGAGCACCTCGTCCAGCGTGTGATCCCACTTGATGGTGACCTTGCCGGCTTTCTCTCTCTCGAACAGTTTGTCCTGAAGGATTTTTTCGCCGCGGAACTTGTTGCGGCGATGCACGACCGTGACGTGGCTGGCAATGTTGGACAGATACAGCGCTTCCTCGACAGCCGTGTTGCCGCCGCCGATCACGGCGACCCGTTGGTTCTTGTAGAAAAAGCCGTCGCAGGTGGCGCAGGCGGAAACGCCCTTGCCGGCGAAGGCATCCTCGGAAGGCAAGCCGAGGTACTGCGCCGATGCGCCGGTCGCGATGATCAGGGAGTCGCAGGTGTATTCACCTGCGTCGCCGATCAGGCGCAACGGCTTCTCCTTGAGCAGGGCCGTGTGGATGTGATCGAAAATGATCTCGGTCTCGAAGCGCGCCGCGTGTTTCTCAAAACGCGCCATCAGGTCAGGGCCCTGCACGCCATCAGCGTCGGCAGGCCAGTTGTCGACGTCCGTGGTGGTCATCAACTGTCCGCCCTGCGCGAGGCCGGTGATCAATACCGGCTTCAGGTTGGCGCGGGCGGCATAGACGGCGGCGGTGTAGCCGGCCGGGCCGGAACCGAGGATTAGCAGGCGGGCGTGACGAGAGCTCATGGCGGGGGAATCCTCTGGTTTGGGTCGAGCAGATTATATAGAGTGGAACAGGGCCTGACTTGGGCGGCTTTTTTGGGTTTGGACGCTCCTGCGGCCGGCCATAATTTGACAGTGTCCGTCAATCCGGCCCCGGTTCAACCGCGGACCGGCCCGTTGCCATGAATGCTATCAGCACATCTCCATCCATTTCGACCCCGCTGCCCGAGAAAATTGCCTTGCTGGTCCATGAGGCGCGCTGGCTGCTGGTCGGTCTCGCCGGGCTGTATCTGGCTCTGGTGCTGTGGGGTTTCGACCGCGCCGATCCGGGTTGGTCGCATGCGGTCGCGGTGCAGCGCGTCGCCAACCCGGGCGGGCGCTTTGGCGCCTGGTTGAGTGATCTGCTGCTGTATCTGTTTGGGCTGTCCGCGTGGTGGTGGGCTGCCTTGCCCTTCTTCCTGCTGGCCTGGGGCTACCATCGGCTGAGCCATTGGTTTGGCGGCGACCGGCGTTCGCTGCTGATTGCCCTGTCGGGCTTCCTGCTGCTGCTGCTGGCAAGCTGCGGGCTCGAGGCCATGCGCTTCTGGAGCCTGAAGCTCTCCCTGCCGCTCGCGCCCGGCGGCATCCTCGGCGTCGAAGTCGGCCGTCTCGTCGCGCAGTTTCTCGGCTACACGGGCGGCACCCTGATTCTGCTGGTGCTGGCAATGATCGGATTCAGTCTGTTTACCGGTACATCCTGGATCGGCATCGCCGAGAAGGCCGGCATCCTGCTGGAAGGGGCATATGTCGGCGTCCGCAGCCTGTGGGAAAGTTGGCAGGATCGGCGCTATGGCCGGGCGCTGGCCGAGCAGCGCGAAGAGGTGGTGGAAACCGAGCGCCGCAAGCATGAGGAAAGCCCGCTGCCACCGCTAAGGATCGAGCCGGTCGAACTCGCGGTCCCGGTTGCGGCCAAGGCCGTCGCCCGTGCCGACAAGGAGCGTCAGGCGCCGCTGTTCTTCGATGCACCGGGAGGCGCGCTGCCGCCGCTGCATCTGCTGGCCGAGCCTTCGCACAATCCGGCGGACCTGCCGGCTGCCGAGACGCTCGAATTCACCTCGCGCCTGATCGAGCGCAAGCTCGCCGACTTCAATGTCGAAGCCAAGGTACTGACCGCGCACCCCGGCCCGGTGGTGACGCGCTACGAGATCGAGCCGGCGGTGGGCGTCAAGGGCAGCCAGATCGTCGGCCTCGCCAAGGATCTGGCGCGCGCCCTGTCGCTGGTGTCGATTCGCGTCGTCGAGACGGTACCCGGCAAGTCCTGCATGGCGCTGGAACTGCCCAATCCGAAGCGGCAGATCGTCAGGCTGTCGGAGATCATCGGCTCGCAGGCTTACCATGGCATGCATTCACCGCTGTCGGTGGCGCTGGGCAAGGACATCGGCGGCCAGCCGGTGGTGGCCGACCTGGCCAAGACGCCGCACCTGCTGGTCGCCGGCACAACCGGCTCGGGCAAGTCGGTCGGCGTCAATGCGATGATCCTCTCGCTGGTCTACAAGTCCGAGCCGAAGAACGTGCGCATGATCATGGTCGACCCCAAGATGCTGGAACTGTCCATTTACGAGGGCATTCCGCATCTGCTGGCGCCGGTGGTGACCGACATGACCAAGGCGGCCAATGCGCTGAACTGGTGTGTCGGCGAAATGGAGCGGCGCTACAAGCTGATGTCGGCGCTGGGCGTGCGCAATCTTTCGGGTTTCAACACCAAGATCAACGATGCGAGGAAGGCCGGCGAACCCATTGCCAATCCCTTCTCGCTGACGATCGACACGGAGATCGGGCCCGAGCCGCTGGAAACCATGCCCTACATCGTGGTGGTGATCGACGAACTGGCCGACCTGATGATGGTGGTGGGCAAGAAAGTCGAAGAGCTCATCGCGCGCCTGGCACAGAAGGCGCGGGCCTCCGGCATCCACCTGATCCTCGCCACGCAACGGCCAAGCGTGGATGTGATTACCGGCCTGATCAAGGCCAACATTCCGACGCGCATCGCCTTCCAGGTCTCGTCCAAGATCGATTCGCGGACCATCCTCGACCAGATGGGTGCCGAAGCGCTGCTCGGCCAGGGCGACATGCTGTATCTCGCGCCGGGCACCGGCCTGCCGGTTCGCGTGCACGGCGCCTTCGTTGCCGACGAGGAGGTGCATCATGTCGTCGATCACCTGAAGAAGGTCGGTCCGCCGGACTATGTCGAGGGCTTGCTGGAAGGCCCGGCGCCGGACGATGCGGAAGTCGGTGCCGGTGACACGGCGGCCGGCGATGCCGAGAACGACCCGATGTACGACCAGGCGGTCGAAGTGGTGCTGAAGACGCGACGGCCGTCCATTTCGCTGGTGCAGCGCCATCTGCGCATCGGCTACAACCGTGCCGCGCGGCTGATCGAAGCCATGGAGAAGGCCGGCATGGTGACGGCGATGAACGGGGCGGGCGGGCGCGAGGTGATTGCGCCGGCGCGGGCGGAGTAAGGCTGCCAGCCGCGCTGGCGCAGTGCCAACAGACTGACGAGGGTGCCAGGTGATTGCCAGGATGGTCCTTCTGTCCCTGTTGCTCGGCTACAGCATCGTCGCCGGCGCCGTGTGGGTTCGACTGGTTGCCATCGGCCCCAGCCACGCGGAATTGCAGATCAACGACATGAAGCGGACCATGCGGCCGGGGCAGGACAGTCCCGAGGGTGTCAGGCTGATTTCCATCTCGGGCGGCTACGCAGAGATTCAGGCCAACGGCAATATGCACCGCCTGCGTTTAGGCGAGCGCGTTGCGCCCATGCTCGCGTTGCGGGCCGACGGCCGAGGCCACTACACCACCGAGCTGGCGATCAACGGCCGCAGTACCGTGGCCATCGTGGACACCGGGGCCAGCAGCATTTCGATGAGCCGCACCGAAGCCGACCGGCTGGGCATCGCCTATCGTGACGCGGGAAGAATTCCCACCCGAACCGCTGCCGGCGAAAGCTCGGCTTACCTGGTGAAGCTCGACAACGTGCAGGCTGGCTCCATTCACCTGCGCGACGTCGCAGCCACCATCTCGGTCCTCGCCGATTCGCCGGCCATTGTCCTGCTCGGCATGAGCTTCCTGCGCCGCGTCGAGATGGTCAAGGATGGCGACCGGCTGATGCTGATTCAATCCCGATAGAGTCGCAGCGTGCGACCAGGACCCGCGACCGCGTACCGCCAGGACTTGAACCAATGAGCCAGCCGTTCAAGTATTGTCCCTGTTGCGCCACGCCGCTGGCGGCGATCACGCTGGCCGAGGACAGCGGAGACATGCAGCGCCTGCGCTGCCCCGCCTGCGGCTACACGCATTGGAACAACCCGACGCCGGTGCTGGCGGCGGTCATCGAGTACCAGGGCAAGGTGCTGCTGGCGCAGAACGCGGCCTGGTCGGGCAGGATGTTTGCGCTGATCACAGGTTTCATGGAAGCCGGCGATACGCCGGAAGGCGGCATGGTGCGCGAGATCCTGGAAGAGACCAACCTGACGACGGATGCCCTGACCCTGATAGGCGTCTACGATTTCCAGCGCATGAACCAGGTCATCATTGCCTATCATGCGCTGTGCCACGGCGAGGTGCGGCTGTCGCCGGAACTCGTGGCTTATCGATTGTTCGCGCCCGAGGCCATCAAGTGCTGGCCGGCCGGCACCGGCTACGCGCTGGCGGACTGGCTGAAGTCGCGCGGCCATACACCGCGGTTCATGGACCTCGGGAGGCGCGAGCCCGAGTAAGCGAGAAATGCCTGGCCGGAAACCGGGGCGCTGCTTTATTGCGTGGCTAACGCGCATGGCTCCTGGTTGACGGGACGGCGTCAGTTACGTTGCTGCCAGGCAACATCCGCTATACTTTGTAGAAATTTTCAACAAGCGGAGCTTGCCATGTCCACCGTCAATTTCAGCGTGCCGGATGAAGTCAAGGATGAGTTCAACGCCGTTTTCTCAGGTCAGAACAAGAGCGCCATCATCGCCGGGTTGATGCGCGAGGCGGTGGAGCGGGCCAGGCGCAAGGAGCGCAGCCGTGCCGCGATCAGCCGCATTTCGGCCAAGCGTGAGCAGGCTCCCAGTGTGACCGATGCAGCCTTCCGCAAGGCCCGCGAGCAGGGCCGGCCGTGATTCTGGTGGTGGATGCGAGTGTTGCGATCAAATGGTTCCTCAATTTTCGCGACGCCGAAGACCATTGCCAGCGTGCCCTGGAGATCCTTGCGCGTGTTGGTGACGGCCGTGCAATCATGGTGCAGCCGCCACATTTTCTGGCCGAGATTGGGGCCGTGCTGGCGCGCGAAAAGCCGGCCGATGCACTGTCCGACTTGAGAGACCTGATGGCAGTGGAGTTTGAACCGGCCTCTGAGCCCGCGGTCTACGAGACCGCTTGCAAGTTGGCCATGCGCATGGGGCAGCATCTCTTCGATACTCTCTATCACGCCGTGGCGCTGCACACGCCCGGCGCAACCCTTGTGACGGCCGACAAGCGCTACTACCGCAGGGCAAGCGACGTTGGACGCATCGCCCTGTTGGCTGACTTTGTCCCATGAACAACTGCATCGCGGGTTTTGTCGTCATGGCTTTTTGCCTCCCGGCCCAGGCCGCCGGCCTCGACCAGCTCAAGAGCTTTCTCGAAACCAACCGCAGCGCCAGCGGCGTGTTTACGCAAACCGTGATTTCCAAATCCGGACGCAAGCCGCAGCAGTCGGCCGGCATCTTCGCCCTGCAGCGGCCGGGCAAGTTCCGCTGGTCCTACGAGAAGCCCTACAAGCAATTGCTGGTCAGCGACGGCAACAAGCTGTGGAGCTACGACCCCGACCTGAACCAGGTTGCGGTCAAGAAGCTCGGCACGGCCTTCGGCGCCAGTCCCGCGGCGCTGCTCGCGGGCCAGGACCTCGACAAGCACTTCGTGCTCAAGGAAGGCACCGCGGCGGACGGCCTGGAGTTCGTCGAGGCCGCGCCGAGGGGTGGCGACGCCAGCTTCGAGCGCGTCAAGATCGGCTTCGCCGCGAACCGTCCGGTGAGCATGGAAATCCATGACAGCTTCGGCCAGGTGACGGTGCTGCGCTTCACCCAGTTCGAGGCCAATCCGGCACTGCCCGCGTCGCTGTTTCGTTTCGTCGCACCCGCCGGGGCCGATGTTGTCGGCGACTGACCGAGAGCGCACGAACCGCGCGCTGGCGGGTGAGGCGCAGCAAGGGAAAAGTCGGGACTTCGGACGAGCTTCTAAAAAGTCGGTACTGGCGAGACGGCGCGCAAGGCGCAAACCTGGCGCCACCGGCACGGACTTGACCGGACCGCCGGGTTGCGTTTGGCGATGGTGAACGAGGTTCCGCGCCAATCGGCGGATGGTGTACTCCGTCCAAGGTCAGAGGTGCTGCGCGGCTTTATCGCGCAGCGTCCGTGTGGACTGCCGGGTTGGGCTATCTGTGCTTGAGCAACTCATCAAGCGCGAGGCCGATGTCTTTGGCGATTTGACGGAGCAAGATTGGGGAAATGTCGCGACCCTGATGAAACGGCACCGTGGTGCAGCGGCCAGCGGCATCGCGGAATTGTTTGTGGGAACCGCGCTGGCGAACTTCGGTGAAGCCGAGTCATAGAAGAATGGCTATGACTTCACTGGGTTTGAGGACGGGGACATTGCCCATGGCTCAAGCTACGGCAACGTTTTGAACTCCAACGAACTCGGACTCCAGCGTGGGTTCGCCATCTTCGAGAAGCATTGCAATAACGTCGTGCAGGTTGTGATTGACTTCGTCCAGTGTTTCCCCCTGGGAATGAGCGCCGGGAAAACCCGGAACGAAACCAACGAACAGGCCCGTTTGTGGGCACCTTTCAATTACCGCTGAATAGACTCTCATCGCTGGCTCCGGAATCACATGGAAAGACAGATTATCGTTCTACGCTCTGCGATAGGCAACCGGCGATGCCCAACGTAGAGGTGACCGGCGCTGCGCGGCTTCATCGCGCAGCGTCCGGCGGACCGTAGTGTTGGATGACAGCATTGGCAATACTAAGGGCATAGCGTTCTCTCTCAAGGGTGGCTTGCTTAAACGTTACGTGCTGAAGGCCAGGGCGGGCCGTTACGGCGGCTATAAGGGCGCGCTTTGTAGCGTGATCCATCTTAGGGCCGAAGATGACTTGACGTAATGCATCATCGGGAAACCGAAATAAGTGAACTGGAAATGGCGAAACTTCTTCGGTAACTTCAGCATCTGCCAAAGGACGAAGGATGCGCCACTCCTGTTCGTATGCCCAATGGGCACTCTTAACAAAGAACATCTCTACTCCATTCATCGCGGTTAAGGGAGCTTGAGTACGCTCTTCGCGATACAGCACTTCGCGTATGTGACGCAATTCGTCAGATTCAGAAAGCTTGCTGTTGAAATAGGCATGCTGCACATCAAACCCGAGAACAAAGCCGTGTGGCCGAATGAATAATGCGACCACATCAATAAATTGTCGGGGAGTGCCAAGAGAGAGAGAACCCCAATGTGTTCGTCCATCTTCGAGTGAAACCAGTCTTGAAAAGACGGAACGACGTTACGCATTTGTTCCATAAAGCTTGGAGTTCCGTGTTCCGCTATTGAAATAGCAAGGGCCGAAAACACTTCAAACGGAACCTGTGCTCTTACCTCTTCTGAAAGCATGTCGTAGGCACGTCTATTCTCTTCAGGGATGATGCAGGCAAGCGACTCTAGCAACTGCTCGTCTGTACCTAGCGCGGTCAAATGCGGCCGCCCGTCGAATGGATCGTTGAATGCTCCTAGCTGCGTATATCTCAATAGGCCATTGGCGACAACATCCACTCTCTCGGGCGGAAGGTACTTGTAGAGAATTGCGGGGCTGCGGGATACGGAGTCTGTCATCTACGTGATGTGTAGGCCGAGCGGCGTGTTAATCGGTTATTCGGTCTGGCGTACAATTCAGACATATCTTTGTAACCTATTGACTGTAATGGGCGCTGCGAAAAGTTATCCAGCAACTTCCACCTCTTCCGCTGCGGCTGACCCGCCGAAGCTGCTTGACCGCGTTCGTGACCGGATCCGGCGCAAGGGTTACAGCATACGCACCGAGAAATCCTACGCGCATTGGATTAGGCGCTTTATTTTGTTCAATGACAAGCGGCACCCGCGGGACATGGGCGCGCCCGAGGTCGAGGCCTTTCTGACCAGCCTCGCGGTGGATCGCGATGTGGCGGCGGCGACGCAGAACCTGGCCTTGTCGGCGATCCTGTTTCTCTATCGCGAGGTGCTGGAAATGCCGCTGCCGTGGCTGGACGGGATCGAGCGGGCGAAAAGGCCTGCACGCTTGCCGACGGTGCTGTTGGCGGCCGAGGTGGGGGCGGTGCTGGGGCGGCTGGATGGCACCACGGGGCTTATGCTGCGCCTGCTTTACGGTACCGGCATGCGCCTGATGGAGTGCGTGCGGCTGCGGGTGAAGGATGTCGATTTCGCCGCGCGGCGGGCGAGGCGGGCATCGTCAAGCCGGTGTCGCCGCACGTGCTGCCGTCATTCCTTCGCCACGCACCTGCTGCAGTCGGGCTACGACATCCGCACGGTGCAGGAACTGCTCGGCCATGCCGACGTGGCGACGACGACGATCTACACCCATGTGCTGAACAAGGGTGGGCGCGGCGTGGTCAGCCCGCTGGATGCGCTGGGTTGAGCATGGCCGCTACCCGCCAGATTCCATGAACGATCTGTTCGCGGGGCAGAATCCCCACGCCCCGCTGGCCGAGCAGATGCGGCCGCGCACGCTGGATCAAGTGATCGGCCAGCGCCACCTTCTGGGTGAGGGCAAGCCGCTGCGCCTGGCGTTTTCCTCGCGTACGCCGCATTCGATGATCCTCTGGGGTCCGCCCGGCGTCGGCAAGACCACCTTGGCGCGCCTGATGGCGGACAGCTTCGATGCCGAATTCATCGCCCTGTCGGCGGTGTTTTCCGGCGTCAAGGACATCCGCGAGGCCATGCAGCAGGCGGACGTCATGGCGCAGCAGGGGCGCCGCACCCTGCTGTTCGTCGATGAAGTGCATCGCTTCAACAAGGCGCAGCAGGATGCCTTCCTGCCCTTCGTCGAACGCGGGACCGTGACCTTCATCGGCGCCACCACGGAGAATCCGTCCTTCGAGGTCAATTCGGCGCTGCTGTCGCGCGCCTCGGTGTATGTCCTGAAGAGCCTCGACGCGGCCGAGCTGGGCGAACTGTTCGATCGCGCCCGCGCCGGCGTGCTGGATGCTCTGGAGTTCGAGCCGGCGGCGCGTGAGCGCCTGCTCGGTTATGCCGATGGCGATGCGCGGCGCCTGCTCAACGTACTGGAGCAATTGCGCACCGCCACTGCCACCGCCGGGCACCGTGTCGTCAGCGCCGACTTCCTTGAACAGACGCTGGCCGCCGACCTGCGCCGCTTCGACAAGGGCGGCGATGCCTTCTACGACCAGATCTCGGCCCTGCACAAGGCCGTGCGCGGATCCAGTCCGGATGCAGCGCTGTACTGGCTGGTGCGCATGCTCGACGGCGGCGCCGATCCGCTGTACATGGGGCGGCGCATCGTGCGCATGGCCATCGAAGACGTCGGCCTGGCCGACCCGCGCGCCTGGGACATTGCGCTGAATGCCTGCGCCACCTATGAGCGCCTGGGCAGTCCGGAAGGCGAGCTGGCGCTGGCCAACGCCGTGCTATACATGGCCGTGGCGCCGAAGTCGAATGCCGCCTACGTCGCCTATAATGCCGCCCGCGCCTTCGTCGCGAAAGACCAGAGCCGCGGCGTGCCGGAACACCTGCGCAATGCTCCGACCAAACTGATGAAGGAACTCGGCTTCGGCGCCGATTACCGCTACGCCCACGACGAAGCCGAGGCCTATGCGGCGGGAGAAAATTACCTGCCCGAGGGTATGCCCGCGGTGCATTGGTATAAGCCGGTGGCGCGCGGGCTGGAACAGAAAATCGCGGAGAAGCTGGCGCATTTGCGCGAACTCGACCGCAAAGCCAAACTCAAGTAAGGGTTTTTCCATGCTGGATATCCAACTCCTCCGCAGCAATCTCCCCTTCGTCGCCGAGCGCCTGGCGCTGCGTGGCGCGACGTTCGATGCTGCCGGCTTCGAAGCGCTCGAAGCGGAACGCAAGCGTTTGCAGACGCATACCCAGGACTTGCAGGCGAAGCGCAATTCGCTGTCGAAGCAGATCGGCATGTTGAAGGGCAAGGGCGAGGATGTCGCCGCCGTGATGGCAGAAGTCGCCGGACTGGGGGATGAGCTCAAGGCCGGCGAGGCGGCGCTGGCGGAGCTGATGCCGCGCTTCGATGCGTTTCTGGCAGTGATTCCCAACCTGCCGCACGAGAGCGTACCGGTGGGAAAGGATGCGACCGGCAACGTCGAGGTGCTGCGCTGGGGCACGCCGCGCCCGATCGCCGCGCCACGCGACCACGTCGATCTCGGCACCGCGCTGGGCGGGCTGGATTTCGAGGCGGGTGTGAAGATTTCCGGCGCGCGCTTCACGGTGATGAAGGGGACAGATCGCGCGCTTGCATCGCGCGCTCACCCAGTTCATGCTCGATCTGCATACGACGGAGCATGGCTACACCGAGGTTTACGTCCCTTACTTGGTCAACTCCGAAAGCATGTTTGGAACGGGACAGCTTCCCAAGTTTAAAGAGGACTTGTTCTCTGCCTACAAAGGCGGATCAGGGCTGATCAAAGATCTGCTAGATCCAGAAAAAGTTGCGGAAATGGCAAGTTCAGAGTTGTACCTGATTCCCACCGCCGAAGTCCCGGTGACCAACCTCGTGCGCGGCGAGATCCTCGACCTGGCGGCGCTGCCGCTGAAGTTTGTCGCCCACACGCCCTGCTTTCGCTCCGAGGCCGGCAGCTACGGCAAGGACACGCGCGGCATGATCCGCCAGCACCAGTTCGACAAGGTGGAACTGGTGCAGATGGTCCATCCGTCGCAATCCTGGGCAGCGCTGGAAGAACTCACCGGCCACGCCGAAGCAGTGTTGCAAAAGCTCGAATTACCCTATCGCAAGGTGGCCCTGTGCAGCGGCGACATGGGCTTCTCGGCGGCCAAGACCTACGACCTCGAAGTCTGGCTGCCGGCGCAGGATACCTATCGCGAGATCTCCTCCTGCTCCAACTTCGAGTCCTTCCAGGCGCGGCGCATGCAGGCACGGTTCAGGAACGAAAAGAACAAGCCCGAACTGCTGCACACGCTGAACGGCTCCGGCCTGGCGATTGGCCGGACCTTGGTTGCCGTACTGGAGAACTACCAGAACGAGGACGGCAGCATCACGGTGCCTGCTGTTCTGCGGCCCTGGATGGGCGGCGTCGAGAAGATCAGCGCGGGTTAACGTGAAACAACACGCTCGGAGCGATTGCCTATAGTCGAGCGCAGCGAGCCAATCCATAGCCTCCCCGCGAGGGGGCGAGGCGGGGTTTCGCACCGCACGCGGTGCGCCGCCGCAGCCGGCTGGCTGTGCAAAGCCAGCCGTGGGCCGCGCAGCGGATGGGAGGGGCGGGCCTTCAATTCGCCTTTCGCTTGTTTAATCATCAGCGGGTGCCTCTAGCTGCCATGAGCGTCAGTGGATCGTTTCGCCAAGACGGTTACAAGTAACCGTGCGGCCTGAGTCGTGAGCCTGTCGAACGGTCGAAGGCCGGTAGCGGCAAGCCAAAGCGGTTCGACAGGCTCATCGCGAACGGGAATGGCTTTTCCGGAGCGATCTACTGGCGTTGACCAAGGGCCGACTGCGCAGGATAGGGCGAAGCGTAGGCGGCCTCGAAGCGGCTGAGGATGTCGTAAAGGCTGCGGATATTCTCCACCATGACCACGGCTTCGCCGCCGCGTGCCGGGCCACCCTTCAGACGGGCGGAGATCTCCGGCCGCGCCAGTTGCGGCAATACCTGTTTCATGTCGTACCAGACGTCCGGGTCGCGCTTCATGTTCTTGGCGATCGAGCGCGCGCCGCGAAAGTGGCCCATGCCCAGGTTATAGGCCGACAGCGCCAGCCACAGGCGGTCCGGATGCCTGGCGCCGCCGGGTAGTTGTTCCGCCAGTTCCGCCAGGTAGCGGGCCCCGGCGCGGATGCTCTCCGGGCCATCCAGACGGTTCTTCACGCGCAAATGATCGGCCGTGTCCTCGGTCAGCATCATCATGCCGCGCACGCCGGTGGGCGAGGTCGCCAGCGGATCCCATTTCGATTCATGGTAGGCCAGCGCGGCCAGCAGGCGCCAGTCGATGCCGCTCAGATCCTGCGCCGACTGGAAGTGGCGGCGCCAGACCGGGAGCTTGCTTCTCATATCGTCGAGGAATCGCGCAATGCCGGCTGAATTGATGCGCTTGATGTGGCCAAAGTAGCGGTCATGGATGCGCGCCAGCATGCCGTTCGCGCGGGCGCCGGCGATGAAGGCATCGGCCTGGGCGCGCAACGCGTCGGCGCCTTCGCCGCCAAACGCCCAACCAAACTCCAGTTTGCCGGGAAGTTGCAGCAGAGGGCTCAATTCCGGGTGGAAGTTGACGGCCAGATCGAGATGGATGTCGTACACCGCGGCCAGCGCGACCTTGCCCTCGGCTACGCGCGCCAAGAGTTCCATTTCATTGACGCGTGGCACCTCTACGACCTGCGGCCGGAATTTTTCGTCGAGCCCGCGCAGGGTGTCCGCCAGCGGCGAACCCGCCACCACCTCGACGGTTTGTCCGACCAGTTCGGATAACTGCTCGGGCCCAAGGACATTGTTGTGGCCGACAATCCAATGGGTTACCGAGCGGATCGGTGTCGAGAACTGCAAGTGGCCGTTGACTAGCGGCACGGACGCGGCCAGATGCACCCTTCCGGCGAGCGCCAGATCGTTAAGTTCGAAGGCGTCGGCGGCCTCGATCAAACTCAGCTTGAGGCCGAGGCTGTCGGCAAACGCAGTGACGAGGTCGTGCTCGAAACCGCTCGCCGTCTCGCCCTCACGCTGAAAGAACGCCGGCGCTTCACGGATTGCGACGACCAGCCTGCCGTCCGCCGCGGGGGGTTCGATACGGGTGCAGGCAGCGAGGCAGACCAATCCAAGACAGCAGATCAGGCGCAGCAGATTCGGCAACTTTCCCCTCCCTGAGTGCTGCAATCGACCGGCGCTTCGCGCGTATAATCCGCGCCCACGGAGAGGTGGCAGAGTGGTCGAATGTACCTGACTCGAAATCAGGCGATGTCGCAAGGGTACCGTGGGTTCGAATCCCACCCTCTCCGCCATTTCCAACAACCCCTTGCAACCCCTTGCCTTGATTGAAGAAGCTTAGGGGCTTTCAAGCTGGTGATCCACGGAAGTGGTCCTCATTCCGTTGTTGAAGCCCGGAGATCCTATCATTTTCTTCAGCGTTCCCGACGCGGCGTCCGGGATTTCCGCAAGCGGGACCCTGAGGATTCAGCGCGCTTCCCTGGTTGCCAGGAACTTCGTCGGTCGCTGATTGGCCGCGATCTCAGAACCCATGGACAGGCAACGCAGCAGCACCGCAAACCGCTTCCATTGACCACAAAAGCATTTGTATTCGACGTTTCAAGCCGGCAAATTAGGTCATTCGGCCTATTGAGCGAACTAGCGTGCGAGTTCTATAATGAGGCGATGAAATCCGCCTATCGCGATTTGTTTCCCTCGCTGGAGTATCTGGGCAGCGCGACGCGTTACATAGGCGAAATAACCGACATCATTGACGAAGTTCCGCTCTTTGACGAGTTGGAGCTTGGCGAAGTGGAGGCGCTGTGCGCCTTCATGCATTGCTTCGGTGCGCCTCGCGGCGTGACATTGATTTCCGAAGGCAGCAACGGTGAGTTTCTGTTGATCATCCTGACCGGCAAAGTGAAGATCGTCAAGCAGTCCGCCGATGGCGACGCTACAACCATTGCGGTCGTGAACCCGGGGGGAAGTCTGGGCGAAATGTCCATGGTCGACGGCCAGCCGCGCTTTGCGAGTTGCGTTACGCTGGATCCGACCGATTTCGCGGTGCTGTCGCGCGACGACCTGGGTGAAATTGTGCACAGCATGCCCCGCCTCGGAAACAAGTTTCTGTTGCTGTTGCTGCAAGTCATGACGCGTCGCTTGCGAGACACGAGCGATCACCTGCTGCCGCATATTGCCGGGGCCACCGTTTGATTCCGGCGAGGGTTGCGGGCGCGATTTCTTGATCTGGTCTTGACCCCGCCTGTTCCCCTGGTTTTGTTGAAACTCCCGTTGGCAACCGTGGCGGTCAAGGCCGCCCTTGCTTTGCCTGCCACCCGAGTCGCCCGCCGGCGACACAAGTTCATAGAGGATTCCATGTATCGTCCAATGCACCGCACCACCCCCTGGTTATCCGCGCTGGCCGTTGTCCTGCTTCTGACTGCCTGTGGCGGTGAGGACAAGAAAAAAGCCGGCAAGTCAGGTCGCCGCCAAGGTAAGTCAAGGAGGAGATCTCCGTTCACCAGATCAATGCAGTTCTGTCCCGTGCCGGACGCCTGTCCGCCGAGCAGACCGAGCAGGCGAGTCGAGAAGTCCTCGAAAAGCTGATCGATCAGGAATTGCTGGTGCAAAAGGCCGTCGAGAAAAAGCTCGATCGAGAACCGAATGTAATGCAGGCCATTGAAGCCGGCCGCCGCCAGGTCTTGTCCCAAGCCTATCTCGAGCAAGTCACCGGCGCCGCCGCAAAGCCCACGCCTGAAGAGGTCAAGAGCTATTTCGACAAACATCCCGAGTTGTTCAGTGAACGTCGGATCTATCGCTTTCAGTAGACGGCGGTTGCCGTCGGCGCCGACCAGTTGGCCGCCGTGCAGGAGCAGGTCGCCAAATCAAAGAGCCTGAACGAAGTGTTTTCCTGGCTCAAGGCCAATAACATCAAGTTCGCCACCAACGCTGGCACCAAGGCAGCGGAACAATTGCCGATGGAATTGCTGCCCCGTCTGCATCAGATGAAAGATGGGCAGGTGAGCCTGCTCCCCAACCCCAAGGGTCTGCTCATCGTGCAGCTCGTCGCCTCTCAGATGGCGCCCCTCGACCTGGCTGCCGCAACACCCCTGATCGAGCAATTCAACCTCAATCAGCGGCGCTCGGAGATGGCATCCAAGGAAGTCGCCCAGATTCGCGCCGCGGCGAAGATCGAATATCAGGGGAGCTTCGCCAAGCCTGAAGGCGAGCCAAAGGCTAAGCCTGTCGTGGAGCAGAAGCCGGCGGCCGCAGTCGACAAAGGCGTCAGTGCGGAATCCGTCAGCAAGGGCATGGCCGGCTTGAAGTGACACGCTACCGGACGGCTTTGTCGCAGTGATCCTGTGCGAACGGCAGGCCGCGCGAACAGGCGGCTACTCCGACTCCGGCTTGTGACTGCCTGGAACTGGCGCTGCTGGTCGCGCCCCAGCCAGAAAATGGCGAGCCAGCAGTGCCGCGCAGGCGGCTGCGACCACGTCCGTCAGCAGATCACCCCAATCTGCGCGTCGGGTTGGCAGAAAGGCTTGGTAAGACTCGTCGGCAAGCCCTGTAAGAACCGCCGCAACGAAGGCCAAAGGAACCCGGCGGCGGCCGAAGCCGATCGCCAGCAGAAAGGTGACACAGCCAAAAAAGCCGAAGTGGACCAGCTTGTCCCATGGCGATTCAAGGAGCCCCCCGGTGGCCGGGGCGGACACAAACAGCGATAGCACCAACACTGACGCGGCGGCGAAACTCAGTACCGAGACTAATCGCGAGGGGAACACTCAAGGCCTTCCGGAAGCAGGCGGTGGTGTGTCAGTGGGGAATTGATCTGAAAGCCCCACTACGCTTGCGGGAGTCGAGTTGGGGTGAAGGGCGAAAACATGGTTTGTCCAACGCCTTCAATCGCGCCCGCGCCTACCGAAGCGGCAGCAGTCGCGTGCCAGCGAGGTAGTCGATGCGCACCACACCACTTATGGGGACGCGCCACTCATCGTATTTTGAAATCACCGCCGGCACATAGCGCCGCGTTTCCGCATACGGCGGAATCGTCATCGAATGTCGCAGCACGGCGCCCTCGCCGGCGTTGTACGCCGCGAGGGGTAAGATCCAGGCGTCCATCGAACTGCCGCATCAGGCTGCGCAGGTACAGCGACCCGGCTTTCAGATTGGCCTCGACCGAGCGTTCAGGGTGAGGCACCCCGAAACGCGCAGCGGTTTCCGGCATCACCTGCATCAGGCCGGTCGCTCCCTTCGGCGAAAGCGCCTGGGCCTGGTGGCGCGACTCGACATGGATCAGCGCATGCAGCAAGGCCGGATCGAGCTCCGCGCTGCGCGCCGCTGCCTCGATTTCCCTCGCAAAGGGCTTTTCGGCAAATGCCGCCGCCGGGCCGCGATTGGCGGGCGCCAGTTTGTACTGGTCGAGATTGGAGACGCGGAAGAATTCGGGCGCGGGCATCGCCAGCTTGTACGGCGAAGCGGCGGCAGACCCCCGCTCGCCGGCGGAAACCTGCCCCGGCGCCAGGCCCCACAGCGCCAGTGCAAGCCACGGCAACGCCCGCGGCAGCCTGCAAACGATCATGGCGACAGGCGCCAGCCCTGATGACAAAAACGCGTCATGCCCGCGCAGGCGGGCATCCAGCTTCGTCGTCTCTGGGTTCCCGCCCCGGATCGGGGTCCGGGGTGGTGTTCCTTCGCGGGAACGACGAATGTGAGGGTTTGGGTCGATTCACGAAGTTGTTCCACGTTCCACGCTAATAGGCATGCTCGTCCTTGAAGATCACCAGGACCGTTTTCAGGATGATGAACACGTCCAGCCGGAGCGACCAGTGGCGCAGGTACTCGAGATCGCAATCGATCCGGCTCTGCATTTTCTCCACCGTGTCCGTTTCGCCGCGGAAGCCGTTCACCTGCGCCCAGCCGGTGATTCCCGGCTTCACCTTGTGCCGCACCATGTAGCCCCGGATCAGCTTGCGGTACAGCTCATTGTGCGAAACCGCATGGGGCCGCGGACCGACGATGCTCATGTGTCCCTGCAAGACGTTGAAGAACTGCGGAAGTTCGTCCAACGAGGTCCGGCGCAGGAAGGCGCCCACCGCGGTGATGCGCGCGTCGTCCCGGCGCGCCTGGGGGATGTTCTCGCCGTCTTCGCAGACCGTCATCGAACGAAACTTGTACACCATTATTTCCTCGCCGTTGAGGCCGTAGCGGCGCTGCTTGAAGATCACCGGACCCGGCGAGCTGAGTTTCACCGCGGCGGCGATGCACAGCAGCAGCGGCGCGATTGCCGTCAGGATCAGCAGCGAAAACACCATGTCACTGGCCCTCTTGACCAGCCGATTCACTCCGGAGAAGGGTGTTTCGCAGACCGCCACCACCGGAATATCCTCGACGAAGTCGATGCGGCCCTGCACCAGATCCGTAACGAAGGTGTCGGGCACAAAATAGATCGAAGCGGTCGTGTCGCGAAGATTTTCCAGCAGATGGAGAATCCGCGACTGGGTGACCATTGGCAGGGACAGATAGATCAGATCGATGCGATGTTCATTGGCGTAGCGCGGCAGATCATTCAGCTTGCCGAGCAGGGGAATCGCACCGGGGTTGACCAGCCGGTCCGCCGCTCTGTCGTCAAAGAAGCCGGCCACCCGCGCGGTGGCATACGGGCTGTCGGTGACGCGGCGCGCCAGCGCCACACCCTGATCATTCATGCCTGCGATGACCGCGGTCTTGACGCCACCCTGGAAGGTCTTGAAGTAAGGAAGCGAAGCGCGAAACAGCAGGTGGGCGCCGACCTGGCAGACGGGAGCAAGCCACAGCAGCAGGGTGATCGCCTCGTCATCGAACAGCTTGATGTAACGGCTGGCGTAACCGAAGAACACCAGAAGGCCGGCCATGATGATCCAGCCCGCCACGATATTGCGGATCATCCGCCACAGCGGCAGGGCAAGGCGCGAAGGCGCCGGAAAAGTCAGCGAAAACATGATGACGGAGAGCACCAGATAGGGCGGCGTCAGCTCCCCTTCCGTATAGATCGCCACGCCCCACAGCGCCAGGACGAATACCAGCGGATCGATCAGCGATTCTGCGATATTGACGAGGTTGTCGCGTCCGACTTTCAGTGAAGCTGCACGACGAATGCGAATCTGGGCAGTTGCCGAAGGCATGCCGGCTAGCTCTCCTCGCTGACCGCTCGGGAAATCCAGGCTCGCGGGGAATCAACGCCGGGGCTATCGGCAGCGGGCGCCTCCTCCGGACTTTCGGCCTGACGCTGCAAGCGGGAAACCGCTTGGGCGCGGTTGGTCACAGTGAGCTTGCGGAATACTCGCTGCAAGTGGTTCTTGACCGTAAAAGTGCTGATGTCCAGGATCATTCCGATTTCAAAATTGGTCTTCCCCTTTTCCACCCAGTGCATTATTTCCAGCTCGCGCCCGCTGAGACCGAAGTCTGTCGGCGTCTCCTTGGCGGACTGTTGCGGAATTTCCGGAGTCTGCCCGGGCAAGTGGGCCACCCGGCGCGAAGCGGAATCGACGAACGGCAGCAGGACGCGAAGATTCTCCAGGGACGAGCGGGCGATTACTGGGTCCGTGCTGAAAAACACATACAGGCAGTCTTCCTCGCTGCGCGCATCGCGGATGCCGTGCACCAGAGCCGATTGCATGGTCTGAAAGGCCTTCAGTTTGTCACGTTCCTCCGCTTCGGATCCGAGCCGCAGGCCGTCCTCGAAGCGTGCGCCGATCGGCGTGGTCCCGTTTTCGACCCATTTGCCGAACAGGCCGCCGATCAACGGGCTGATGTCCTGATGGGTGACATTGTCGGTGCGCACGGAGGGGATCGAGGATACAAGGTCGTACTGCATCGGGCCGCTGGAAAGGTCTCCCCAGGCGGCGATGAAAATCTGGTGGGGCACGCTGCGCTGGAACTCGCCCTGCAGCCAAAACAGGAGCTGAAGGTGCCCGGCGACCCGGAGCGACTCCCGCGCAATCTCGGCGAAGCTCTGCGAGCCGATCGCGGAATCCTCAGGCAAGCCTCCCGAAGCGCCGGCATGTTTCGAAATTGTCTGGATCTTCTTGAGCATGGTGACCAATGTAAGCCCAGGAACAATTTCCGCAGCGGCCAATCCGCTTACCTGACGGCTTACCAGACGATTTTACAAGAGAACAACCTTTGACCAAGGCAAGTGCACACTGGACAGTGGGCTGAACTGTGTGTACCGCTGTGCCAGCGGCCCGGAACTGGTCCGTCGCATTGCCCATAATCGGTCTAGGGACTTGTCTCTCTGGCCAGAATCCAGGACAGCCGCGCGTGCCCTCATTCCCGTGATGGCTCTGCTATAGTCGCGCCGTGATTTATTTTCATGTCCGCCGAGCGAGCCTGTCTTGGCCACTTTTCGCAGCGGCAATCGGATCGATGCTGACGGCCGGACTCGTCAGGGCCGATGCGGGCGACACCCTCAATTTCTTCGTCGGCGCCTCAGTCACGCATGACGACAACCTGTTTCGCCTGCCAGGGGACGCCAATTCGCAACTGGTGCTTGGCAAGCCGACCAAGTCCGACCGGGTGCACTTGACCTATCTCGGGATGAAGCTCGACAAGAGCTATTCGCAGCAACGGTTTCAGGTGGACGTGACCGCCAACAACCACCGCTACCAGACGTTCAACCAGTTGGATTTCAATGCGCTTGACTACCGTGCCTTGTGGATGTGGCACCTCACCCCGCGCTTGAGCGGCAATCTGAGCGCCGACAGCAAGCAGAGCCAATCCAATTTTGCCGACACCCGCGACTTTCGCGCCCGCAATAGTACCGTGACGGCCGAAAATCGCCGCTTCGACGCGGACTGGTGGCTGCACGGCAGTTGGCACTTGACGGGTGGCGTTGCGCAGTACATAAACCGCGACAGCCAGAGCCTTCGCGTCGACGACTCGTTTTCCCAGCGTTCGACCGATGCCGGTGTCCGCTATGTGGCCGAATCCGGCAGTTCCCTCGCGCTGTTGGGCCGCCGGACCCACGGCAGCTACGATCAGCGTCAGATCAACTTCGCGTCACTGGTCGACAACGAGTACGACCAGTCCGACATCGAACTGCGGATGTCGTGGGCTCTCAGCGGCAAGTCCTTGCTCGACGGGCGGATCACCCATCTCCAACGCAGCTTTCCGAACATTTCCCAGAGGGATTATTCGGGCACGGCCGGCCGGCTCGACTACCCCTTGCCACCAACTGGCAAGTTCCAGATGAAGCTCTCTGCCGTTCGCAAGATTGTCAGCGACCAGCTAACGACCAGCAGCTATTACGTCGATGACAGCATCGCCTTTGCTCCGGTCTGGCAGATCAGCGGCAAGACGGCGCTGCGCCTCAATCTCGTCAGCAGTCAGCGCGACTTCCTTGGCGGCGCCGTCGTCGCGCTGCCCGTCGCCCGCCGGGACAGGACGCAGTCCGCCCAGTTGGGTCTCGAATGGTCGCCGATACGCGCCGTCTCGCTGAGCGTCAATCTGCTGCACGATCAGCGAAACTCCAACTACCACAACCTCTTCGGGTACAAGGCCAGCGTCAGTAACATCGCCGCGCAGATCTCCTTCTGAGATTGCGCGGCAAGGCTTTTGCAGGCTTCAGATACGGCCCAGGGGTCCATGCGTTCGGCCTGATTGGCCCCTTTGGACTATTGGAGAATCCGCGCCTTGCCGTTAGGCTGCGCACACGTTGAACCAATTCTCCGAGGCACTCCGTGACGCTACTCAAATCCAGCTTGACTGTCTTCTTGCTCGCATTGAGCTTCGCCGGCGCAAGTCACGCCGAGACATTCGGCCTACTCGTCGCGGAACCCGGCGAATGGGCGTTGTTCCTCTCCGGTATCGGTCTGATCGGCCTCATGCTTGCCCGCAGCGGCCGCTGAATTTCTCCAGACCAGCTCAGACACCCGCACTTCGGGCAGAAAGCCCGGCCCAGGAACCCCCAGGCCGGGCTTTTTTCATGGTTCGTCGCCCCGGTGAGTCCAGTGACTCGCCACACGGAAATCATGTTGCGGCAACATGGCTGCGGTAATATGCCGGTTTTGCCCGGGTTCGGGCAGGCGTTGCGGATTCGCGCCAGTGCCGTGTAGAACAAAATTTTCAGGTGGGAAAAGACAATGGGGCAGGTATGAGAGCGATCTTTCAGCGAATGGTTATCCTGGCGCTAGCCGCCTGCATGGCGGTGTCCCTGGCAGCCCAGGCTCAGGCCCAGGACAAGCAAGGCGACTATCAACTCGGCGCCGGTGATGCGATTCGCATCCTGGTGTTCCAGAATCCCGATCTCACCCTCGATTCGCGGGTGTCCGAAGGCGGCACGATTACCTATCCGCTGATCGGCACGGTGGAGATCGGCGGTCTCACCATCAGCGGCGCCGAGCAGAAGATCGCCTCGGCGCTGAAGTCCGGCGGCTTCGTCCAGCAGCCGCAGGTCAACATCGTCCTGATCCAGAACCGCGGCAACCAGGTCTCCGTGCTCGGCCAGGTCAACCGTCCGGGCCGCTTCCCGCTTGAAACCTTCAACACGCGCGTCAGCGACATGCTCGCCGCCGCGGGGGGCGCCACGGTCGCCGGCGACGATGTCGCCATCGTTACCGGCGTGCGCGACGGCAAGCCCTTCCGCAAGCTGATCGACATCCCGGCGCTCTACCTGGGCGAAAAGGCCGAAGCCGACTTCGTCCTCTCCGGCGGTGACACCATCTACGTGAATCGCGCCCCGGTGTTCTACATCTACGGCGAGGTCCAGCGCCCCGGGTCGTTCCGCATCGAGCGCAAGATGACCGTGCAGCAAGCGCTGGCGCAGGGTGGCGGCCCCACCATCCGCGGCACCGAAGGCCGCCTGCGCCTGCATCGTCGTGATGCCAGCGGGGCAGTTGCGGAGCTCTCCCCGGAACTGACCGACGCCGTCCAGCCCGACGACGTTCTCTACGTGCGCGAAAGCCTGTTCTGAAAGCCCGACCATGAACCTGCAACAATTCCTGCTGATCCTGCTTGCGCGTCGTCGCATTGCCCTCTTCACACTGCTGGGGACGGTCATCACCACCCTGGTGGTCAGCCTGCTCTGGCCCAACAGCTATACCGGCACCGCATCCGTGGTGGTCGATGTCAAGTCGCCCGACCCCATCGCCGGCATGGTGCTGCAAGGCATGATCGCCCCCGGCTACATGGCCACCCAGGTGGACATCATCAATAGCGACCGCGTATCCCAGCGCGTGGTCAAGCTGCTCAAGCTCGACCAGGTTCCCACCATTCAGGAGCAATGGAGGGACGAAACCGAAGGCAAGGGCGACATCACCGTCTGGTTGGCCGCCTTGCTGCAAAAGAAACTCGACGTAAAGCCCTCCCGCGAAAGCAATGTCATCACCATCAACTACAAGGGCGCCGATCCGGCCTTTGCCGCCGCCATCGCCAACGCCTACGCGCAGTCCTACATCGACACCACAATCGATCTCAAGGTCGAGCCCGCCAAGCAATACTCGGCCTGGTTCGGCCAGCAATCCAAACAGCTCCGCGAAAACCTAGAAGCCGCCAAGGCGAAGCTTTCCGAATACCAGCAGACCAAGGGCATCGTCGCCACCGACGAACGCCTCAACTACGAAAACCAGCGGCTCAACGAGCTGCAAAGCAATCTGGTCATGGCCGAAACCCAGGGTGCCGACGCCCAGAGCAAGCAGAAGAGCGGTGCCGGCGATACCCTCCAGGACGTGATGCAAAGCCCGATCATCAACAGCCTCAAGTCGGACATCGCGCGCCTTGAAGCCAAGCTGCAGGACATGGCCGGCAACCTGGGCAAGAACCATCCCCAGTACCAGCGCTCCGAAGCCGAACTGGCGTCCCTGCGCCAGCAGATGCAGGCCGAGATACAAAAAATTTCATCCAGCATCACCACCTCCGGCCGCGTCAGCAAGGGCAAGCAGACGGAGCTCCTGGCCGCGATCGACGCCCACAAGAAGCGCATCCTCGACCTGAAGAAGGAGCGCGACGAAGTCAGCGTCCTGCAGCAGGACGTGGAATCGGCCCAGCGCGCCTATGAAGCCATCAACCTGCGTTACAACCAGAGCAGCCTGGAAAGCAACTCGACGCAAACCAACGTCTCCGTGCTCACCCCGGCCACGCCGCCGCTCGAAGCCTCCTCGCCGAAAATCCTCCTCAACACCTTGGTCTCGATCTTCCTTGGCACCCTGCTCGGCGTCGGCGCCGCGCTGGTCCTCGAGATGCTCGACCGCCGCGTGCGCTCCGCCGAAGACCTCGAGCAAACCCTCGAACTGCCCGTCCTCGCCGATCTGGCACCGCCCAAGGCGCCGCGAGTCGGGCTCCTGGCGCGCTTCACCCGTCGACGCCTGGCCCGTCGCGGCCACGCTCCCGCCGTCGCTTGACCCCAGCCTCCGGATCATGACCATGACTACATCCAGCCCTGCCACCGGGGATCGTCACATCGGCGCCATCCTCATCGATTCCGGCAAGCTCACCCTGGCCGACGCCGAACGCATCCTGCGGCTGCGCAAGGACGAAGGCCTGCGCTTTGGCGACGCCGCCATCAAGCTCGGCCTGCTCACCGAAAGCGATGTCGCCTTTGCCCTCGCCCGGCAATACGACTACCCCTACCTGGTCAATGGTGACGGCGAAGCCTCCAGCGATCTGATCGCCGCCTATCAGCCCTTCAGCCCGCAGGTCGAAGCCCTGCGCGCCCTGCGCAGCCAGCTTATGCTGCGCTGGTTCACCGGCGACCCGGAGCACAAGGCGCTGGCCATCGTCAGCCCCGGTCTGGGCGAAGGCCGTAGCTGGCTCGCCGCCAACCTCGCCGTGGTGTTCTCCCAACTCGGCGAGAATACCCTGCTGATCGACGCTGACATGCGCGGCCCCAGCCAGCACACCCTGTTCAAGCTCGAAAACCGCTCCGGCCTCTCGTCCCACCTCTCCGGCCGGGGCGATGCCTCCGATGTCAAGCGCATTCCATCCTTCATGGGCCTTTCGATCCTGCCGTCCGGCCCCACTCCCCCCAACCCGCAAGAACTCCTCGGGCGCCCGCAATTCGCCACGCTGCTGGCCCAGCTTCGCGGCCAGTTCGACGCCATCATCATCGACACGCCAGCCACGGCCGACTATGCCGATGCCCAGACCGTGGCTGTCCGCGCAGGTGGTGCGCTGCTGCTGGCACACAAGCACCAGACCTCGCTCGACGCCCTTGGCGCCCTGACCGAAAGCCTGCGCCAGCTTGGCGTCCAGCCCGTCGGTAGCGTGATTTCCGAGTTCTGAGGCGGCGCGCAAAGCGCCTGTCGCACCACGTGCGCCACAGCGCCGTGGCGCCACTGTGGGTCGCTCTTGAATCACCGGTGGCGCCAAAAAAATAAGAAAACTTTCATGGTGATGAATGACATCACTGGCGACGGAACCGTTCGCCCTGAGCCTGTCGAAGTCCAGTGTCTGCGAGGCAACTGTGGTTCGACAGGCTCACCGCGAACGGACAATTCCCAACGCTTTCAATTCCTCCCGCCTCACCTTGTCGGCCCCGTCACCCTGACGAGGAACGGTTATCATCGGCAAGATGCGCTTCAACAGCCCGCACCGCAGAAAAGCATGGACGTCACCGCTGCCATGGCTGCGTTTGCTTGTCCTTGTTGCGGTGCTCGCCGCTCCGCTGGTTCATGCGCTGCCGCGCGTGCAACTGCAGCAGACCGGATTCCGCCCGGATCAGGTGGCGATTCTTATCAACGAGGATGATCCGCTGTCGCGCCAGATCGGCGAGTATTACCAGCAGGCCAGGCAGATCCCGGAAGGCAACCTGATCCGGCTGCGTTTCCCGCCGGGCCGCGCCGCCCTGGCAAAAGACGAGTTCCTGCCGCTGAAGGCGCAGATCGACCGTGCCACGCCCGCCCATGTCCAGGCCTACGCGGTGGCGTGGACCATGCCCTACCGGGTTGCCTGGATGTCGCTGACATCGGCGCTGGCACTCGGGTTTGCAGAGGAGTACTGCTCGGACAAATGCGGGCCGACGGCAGCCAGCACCTACTTCAATTCCACCAGCCGGCAACCCGCCGCCGACTTCAAGCTGCGGCCGGCAATGATGCTGGCCGGCGCCGATTTCAACCAGGTCAAGGCGCTGATCGACCGTGGAATTGCCGCCGATTCGAGTTTTCCGGAGGGGCGGGCCTACCTGCTGAACACGCCGGACAAGGCGCGCAGCGTCCGCTCAGCCTACTTCGAACAGGCCGCGAAGGAATTCGCCGGCGTGTTTCCGGTAGATGTCCTTGAAGCCGGCTCGATAGAGGATCGCCGGGACGTGCTGTTCTATTTCACCGGCCTGCCCTTCGTGCCCCAGTTGAAGACCCTGGGCTTCCTGCCCGGCGCCCTTGCCGATCATCTGACATCCTTTGGCGGCCAGCTCAGCGGTTCGAGCCAGATGAGCAGCTTGCGTTGGCTGGAGGCCGGCGCCACCGCCAGTTACGGCACCGTGGTCGAGCCCTGCAATCACCCGCAGAAGTTCCCTTTTCCCGCCGTCGCGATGTTCTATTACTTCCAGGGCGCCAGCGCCATCGAGGCCTACTGGAAAAGCCTCGCCTGGCCCGGAGAAGGCGTGTTCGTCGGCGAGCCCCTGGCCGCGCCCTTCGCGCCGCTGTTGCGCGAAACCCGCCCCGGCCAGTTCGAGCTGAGGGTTTTCTCACCGCGGGAAGGGCGGGTGCGTTTCGCCGGTTCCGGCACGCCGATCGGGCCCTTCAAGGTCTTGCCGCAAACGCTGCGCTTGCAGCGGGGCGCCAATCTGTTGCGTTTCAAGGTTCCCGAAACAGGCCCCGCCTTTGTTCGTTTGCTCTGGTGAAGACGATTCGCGCGCCCGGATTCGTCCGCAAGATCCGACTGGACCATTCAGCCGACTGGTTCCCTGACTCGTTCCCTGGCTCGTCCCCTTGTGCTCGCCATCGGCATGTCCGAACCCCGCCTCTCGCTGCATGACCTGATCTCGCAGCGGCCATCGCAGCCTTGGGTGACGCGCGTGCTGATCGTAGCCAATTTGCTCGCGTTTGTGGCCTTGCTGTTCGCCGGCGCGGGTTTGTGGCATTCGTCCAGTGCCGTGCAGTTCGCCTGGGGCGCGAGCTTCGGGCCGGCAACCAAGGACGGCGAGTGGTGGCGGCTTGCCAGCGCGATGTTCCTGCATTTCGGCGTCCTGCATCTGGGCATGAACATGTGGGCGCTATGGGATGGCGGCCGCCTGGTCGAACGCATGTACGGCCATGCCCGCTTTGCCGCTCTCTATATGGTCAGCGGGCTGACGGGCAATCTGCTTTCGCTGATTACCCAGGGGGATCGCGCCGTGTCCGGCGGGGCGTCGGGCGCCGTGTTCGGCGTCTTCGGTGCCTTGCTGGTGTTCCTCTGGGGCGAACGCCGCCAGTTGCATCGCAGCGAGTTCCGCTGGATGTTCTGGGGGGCGACGGGCTTTTCGTTGGCGAATATTGCTTTCGGCTTTGTCGTGCCGGGCATCGACAATGCGGCGCATATCGGCGGTTTTTTGACCGGCATCCTTGGCGGAATGGCGTTCGCCAGGCCTCTGGATGCCGGCCGGGCCGTGCCTATTCGCGATCGCCTGCTGCCGGGCGGCGCCTGGCTGCTGGTTACGGCTTACCTGGCAACCCATATCCCGCTCCCGTCTATCGCTGGAGCGAAGAGGCGCAGGTGCGCCAGGAGATCAGGCAGTTCCTGCGCGAGGATGCGGCGATCACCAGCGCGTGGCGTGGCATTCTGGAAGAGGGAAGGCGCGGCGGCACGTCATTCGACGAACTGGCCGGGCGCCTCGACACGGTGGTTGCCGACCAATACGAGCAGAGCTTCGAGCAGTTGTCGAAGGTGCATCCGAGCCCCGAACTGCCGTCCGCCGCTACCCTGGAGACCTTGCGGAACTACGCGGAAGTGCGCCGGAATGCCTCGCGGGCGCTCGCCGAGGGTTTGCGGGCCAAGGACGCGCGCCAGATTCGCGAGGCCATGGAGCAGGCGCGGCGTGCGGGACAGCCGTTGCAGCAGGGCGGGAGTGCCGGGTCTGCCGCGGGGCGCTAACGTGAAACGGGAAACAGTTTCGTGAAACATTGCAGGGCCTCACCTTCGTCGTTCCCGCGAAGGCGGGAACCCAGAAGCGCGACGAACTGGATGTCCGCCTTCGCGGGCATGACGACTTTCATCATCAGCGGTGGCGCCTGTCGCCATGACCCGAACCGCAAGTTCCCCAGTGCGACATCAGCCGCCCTTGCGGCGCGAGAGCGGGTGACGCGGCACGTCCGGATGGCGCCGTGCCGGCGCCGCCCTGGCGGGTTTGGGGTGCGCCGATGGTGTCGATCGCCGTGCCGGCACCGCCGACTCTGCCGTCGGTCGCTGCTTCAAGCGAGCGATGCGGCCGGGTTGGTGCAGTGCTGATGACGTTGTCGTGCCGGCCGGCTGCCAGGCCGGGATCAGGTGACGCTTGCCCGGCCCGATCAGGTCCGCGCGGCCCATGGCTTTCAGCGCTTCGCGCAAGAGCGGCCAGTTTTCGGGATCGTGCCAGCGCAGGAAAGCCTTGTGCAGTTTGCGCTGGCGGCCGCCCCGCACCACGGAAACGGCTTCGGATTCCGCGGTGACTTTCTTCAGCGGATTCTTCTCCGTGTGCCACATCGCGGTGGCCAGCGCCAGCGGGGTCGGCAGGAAGGTCTGCACCTGGTCGAGGCGGAAGCCGTGCCGCTTCAGCCACAGCGCAAGTTCCAGCATGTCTTCATCGGTGGTGCCCGGGTGCGCGGCGATGAAGTAGGGGATCAGGTACTGCTCCTTGCCGGCTTCCTTCGAAAACTTGTCGAACATCTGCTTGAAGCGCTCGTAGGCGCCCATGCCCGGCTTCATCATTTTCGACAGCGGACCTTCCTGGGTGTGTTCGGGCGCGATCTTCAGATAGCCGCCGACGTGATGCGTGACCAGTTCCCTGACGTACTCGGGCGAGCGCACCGCGAGGTCGTAGCGCAGGCCGGAGCCGATCAGGATCTTCTTGATGCCGGGCAGCGCGCGCGCCTTGCGGTAGAGCGAGATCAGCGGCGCGTGGTCGGTATCGAGGTTCTCGCAGATGCCCGGATAGACGCAGGAAAGCCGGCGGCAGGAGGACTCGATCCTGGGGTCCTTGCAGGCCATCCGGTACATGTTGGCGGTCGGCCCGCCGAGGTCGGAGATGACGCCGGTGAAGCCGGGCGTCTTGTCGCGGATTTCCTCGACTTCGCGCAGGATCGAGGCTTCCGAGCGGCTCTGGATGATGCGTCCTTCATGTTCGGTGATCGAGCAGAAGGTGCAGCCGCCAAAGCAGCCGCGCATGATGTTGATCGAAAAGCGGATCATCTCCCAGGCCGGAATGCGTGCCTCGCCGTAGGCCGGATGCGGCGCGCGGGCATACGGCAGGCCGAAGACATGGTCCATCTCGGCGGTGGAGAGGGAGATCGGCGGCGGATTCAGCCACAGGTCGCGCCGCGCCGCGCCCTCGCCATGGGCCTGGATCAGGGCGCGGGCATTGCCGGGGTTGGATTCGAGGTGGAAGACGCGCGAGGCATGGGCGTAGAGCACCGGGTCGTCGCGCACCTCTTCGTACGAGGGCAGGCGGATCGCCGTGTGAGCGCGTGCGTGCTTCTTCTGCCCGAGCCGCTCGGCGCGGCTGACAACGCGTACGAGCGCCACAGCACCAGCGCCGACTGTTGCAGATGTCGGCATGGTGGTTGATTGCTTCGTTTGGCCAGATACCGTTCGCGGTGAGTCGTGAGCTTGTGGAACGGTCGAACCGGGGTTTGCGTGCGAATGCTGGCCATCGACAGGCTCAGGCCGAACGGATGAGATGGATTTGCCTTGCGGGGACGAAGCACTGGCGTCCATCGCGTACCCCAAGGGAACTTCCTTCGCGGCGTAGGGATCGGGATGGGCATGCACGGCGCCGGGGGTATCCACGGTGGTCGACGCGGTGGCGACCCAGTCCGGCCCCGGCAGCCAGCCATGCGGCGCCATGAAGGCGCTGCCGCGCAGGTCGCGGATCTCGTGGATCTTCTCACCCCTGGCGAGGCGGTGGGCGAGCTCCACCAGCGCGCGCTCGGCATTGCCGAACAATCAGCAGGTCGGCCTTGGAATGCGGCAGGATGGAACGCCGCACCTTGTCCGACCAGTAGTCGTAGTGCGCGATGCGGCGCAGGCTTGCCTCGATGCTGCCGATCACCAGCGGCACCTCGGGGAAGGCTTCGCGGGCGCGCTGGGAATACACGATCACGGCGCGGTCGGGGCGGCGGTCGGGCGCGGCGTCGGGCGTGTAGGCGTCGTCGGAGCGGATCTTGCGGTCGGCAGTGTAGCGATTCACCATCGAATCCATGTTGCCGGCGGTGATGCCGAAGAACAGCTTCGGCTTGCCCAGGCGCTTGAAGTCGGTGGCGGACTGCCAGTCGGGCTGGCTGATCATGCCGACGCGGAAACCCTGCGCTTCGAGCAGGCGGCCGACCAGCGCCATGCCAAAGCTCGGGTGGTCGATGTAGGCGTCGCCGGTGACGAGGATGATGTCGCATTCGTCCCAGCCCAGCGCGTCCATTTCGGCGCGCGACATCGGCAGGAAGGGCGCGGTGCCGAAGCGCTGCGCCCAGTACGGGCGGTAAGCGGTCAGCGGGCGTGGGGCCTGACTGCTCAAGATGTCGCGGCCGGCAGGAATGGCGGAAAAACTCATGGAGGCGGAACAGGTCAAGGGTTAGAGAAGCGGCGCCTTGCATGCCGGGGATTCCGCTCGCGGGCCGGTTATCCACTCGGACGGCTCTGGCGAGACGGTCGCAACGGCAGGTAAGGTCCACATTATCGCTTCTCCTGCCGTGCAAATGAACGTGGTGGATGAAGAACGCCTTCACCCCGCGAGGCTAGCGTAGCACAATATCTTCCCCGTCATTCCGGCGCAGGCCGAACTGGTGGACGGGACCGCAAAACATCGATTTACCCTGTATGTCTTGGCTTTTCTTTGCCGAAGACCGTCCCGAAGTCCATCGCCCCAGCCTTCTGGACTTTTTGTGGCTTTCGCCGACGGTGCCTTGAGAGGCATACGGTAGCCCTGGAGGGGAGGGGCCATTGGTGTCCCCAATGAGAACTGGGCGCTGTCTTCGCGCTGGCCGGTTGCGCCGGGATGCCGCGTCATTCGCAATAGCTGCGCACAGGATACCAGCCATTTCCATTCCCGCGCCGATGATGGCGCAGAACTGGCCAGTCCCAGTCGCGATCCAGTGCCGCCAGGCGTTCAACTTCCGCCATCACCGCCGCCGTCTGGCTCGCTGCGTTGCCGCCGACGCGATTGCTGATCGCGAAACAGGCTCAGGCAAGTTCCGCATCCTTCGGCGGATTGTTGCGGTACCCGCTGCGCAAGGGCGCCATCCTGATAGTGCTTGGCCAGAAGATGGCAGCGATTGCGCGGAAAGCGTGAGCGGATTGAGGCGCAGCGGGTGGACGGCGCGCAGCCAAAGTAGGCGCAGCCCTGGGCGCAGTGCGGCCGGCTTTGCGCAGCCGGTCGGCGGCGGCGTGAAGCATGCTTCGCGAACCCCGCCTTCGCCCGGACCGGG